>JAQBQE010000037.1 GCA_028287135.1 Myxococcales bacterium | reverse complement strand
GATAGACGTCAATCTTCTCGTAGTCGAGCATGCCGGACGTATCGGCCGTGCTTCAGCCCGGTTGCTACCGAGTCCGTGGACGTGGACGAGCACGTGACACGTGCACGTGCACGACGACGGAACCCGCACTGACCAGCATTGGGTCTAGCCGTGGTCCCGGCGGCACACCCCTTGCTCCTCCTTCGTACGACCTCCTCACCACATCGAGGGCCGTATGAAGACCACCTGGATCGTCACGCTCGCGCTCGCCATCGCCGCCACACCTGCGGTGGCCGGGCCGAAATCCTCGCAGCATCCGCGCGTCGGGCAACTCGCGTCCGTGGACTTTGCTCACGGATCGGCAGAGCTCGCAGTGCGGAGCGACACCGAGCTCGCTCGCGATCTCGGTGAGGTCGCGGCCTGGGCCGCGGAGAACCCCGACGGATTGCTGGTGCTCGACGGTCACGCCGACCGCAGCGGACCGCAGCGGGTCAACAAGCGGCTGTCGCTCGAGCGCGCGAAGATCGTGCGCGAGCGCCTGGTCTCGCTCGATGTCGACCCCAACCAGATCGTGATCGCCGCGTTCGGTGAGACGGGACCGAAGAGCACGCGCAACCGCAAGGTCGTCGTGTGGGGCACCCGGGCCGGCCTCAAGGCGGTCGCGGCACGGAGCCACGCCCGCGGCGAGCCCGTGCTCACCGCCGGGCTGATCAGCCGGGCGGATCTGCCCCCGCAGCCAGGCGCGGTGGCCAAGCGATCAGCTCCTGCTTCTGATCGCGGTCGATGAGCTGACCGATCCGGCGGGCGAGCTCGTTGCGGTCCTCGGGAGAGATCCACGGGATCGACACGCGCGCGAGGTCGGTGCCCTTGGGATCGCCGAACCGGATGTAATCGCCCCACACGGTGACGCCGAACCGGGAGCGGACCGTGACCTCGGTGGTCTGCTTACCGTCCGGGATCGTGATCCGACCATCCTCGTGGATCGACATCACGAACCGGGCGCGGTCGCGAAACAGCCGCCGCGCGTAGACCACGAACCGGTCGCCGTGGTCTGCGATCAGGACCTTGTCGACGCCGCCGGAGGACGACGACCCGATCTCGACGGCGCGGCGGACCTCCCTGGCGAGATCCGAGAGCTGGACCCGCAACCGATGGGCGAGCCGATCGAGCGAGTCGAGCGCCTCGAGGCCTGCGGGATCGAACAGGCTGACTGGCTCGACCCCGAAGATCCTGCGCATGCCTTCGCGCGGCGTTCCGGGCTCGACCTCGATCCAGATTCCGAGGTCCTCGCGGGGGACATCTCGCGCGACCACCAGCCGTCCCGTCAGCTCGATCGAGACCCGACGGTCGCGGGACGTATGCTTCCGGTGGTGCTCGACGAGGGTCGCGAACCTCTCGGAGATCAACAACGTACGGTCGGCGATGGCGAGCTTGGTCTGGCGCGGTGCGAGCTCCACCCGGAGCGTCCCCTGGGCGGTCCGTGCCTCCAGGGTGTCGCCGGTATCGTCGCGATACGCCACCAGACGAGGGTAGCCGAGCCCGCCGGCCGCGGGTATAACCGCCGCCGATGACGGCCCAGTACACGTTTGTGATGAAGGACCTGCGCAAGCTGGTTCCGCCGAAGCGCGAGATCCTCAAGGGAATCTGGCTGTCGTTCTATCCGGGCGCCAAGATCGGCGTGCTCGGAAACAACGGCGCAGGCAAGAGCACGCTCCTCCGCATCATGGCGGGAGTCGACAAGGAGTTCCTCGGTGAGGCCTGGCCGGCCCCGGGACTCAAGATCGGCTACCTGCCCCAGGAGCCGCAGCTCGACCCGACCAAGACGGTCAAGGAGAACGTCGACGAGGGCGTCGCCGAGACCCGGGCCCTGCTGACGCGCTTCGAGGAAGTCTCGATGAAGCTCGGCGAGGATATGCCCGAGAAGGAGATGGACAAGCTGCTCGCCGAGCAGGGCCGGCTCCAGGATCAGATCGAGGCCGCCAACGCATGGGAGCTCGACCACACCGTCGAGATGGCCATGGACGCGCTGCGCTGCCCGCCGGGCGACGCCGACGTCACCAAGATCTCCGGTGGTGAGCGGCGCCGCGTGGCGCTGTGCCGCCTGCTGCTGTCGCGCCCCGACATGCTGCTGCTCGACGAGCCCACCAACCACCTCGATGCCGAGAGCGTCGCGTGGCTCGAGCGCATGCTCGAGGAGTTCAAGGGCACGGTCGTGGCCATCACCCACGATCGGTACTTCCTCGATAACGTCGCCAAGTGGATCCTCGAGCTCGATCGCGGCGAGGGTCACCCGTTCGAGGGTAACTACTCGGGCTGGCTCGAGCTCAAGGCGAAGCGGATGAAGGACGAGGAGCGCCAGCAGGACGCTCGTCAGAAGATGCTCGCTCGCGAGCTCGAGTGGGTTCGGCTGTCGCCCAAGGCCCGTCAGGCCAAGAGCAAGGCCCGCCTCAACCGCTACGAGGAGATGGTCGCCGAGGCCGGCAAGGAGCGCATCGACGCGTCGCTCGAGATCGTGATCCCGCCGGGACCGCGTCTCGGTGGCGAGGTGGTCTCGTTCGAGGGCGTCACCAAGTCGTTCGGCGATCGCATGCTGATCGACAACCTGACCTTCAAGCTGCCGCGCGGCGGCATCGTCGGTGTGATCGGACCGAACGGCGCGGGCAAGACCACGCTGTTCCGCATGATCATGGGCCTCGAGAAGCCCGACAAGGGCACGATCAAGGTCGGCGAGACCGTCAAGCTTGGCTTCGTCGATCAGAGCCGCGATGCGCTGTCGGACGACGCCACGATCTTCGACGAGATCAGCGAGGGCATCGAGCACCTGCAGATGGGTGAGCGCTCGATCCTGGCGCGCTCGTACGTCTCGAGCTTCAACTTCAAGGGTCAGGATCAGCAGAAGAAGGTCGGCATCCTGTCGGGCGGTGAGCGCAACCGCGTCCACCTCGCGAAGATGATCAAGCGCGGCGGAAATCTGCTGCTGCTCGATGAGCCGTCCAACGATCTCGATGTCGACACCCTGCGCGCTCTCGAGGACGGCCTCGAGCGGTTCCCGGGCTGCGCTGTCGTCATCAGCCACGATCGGTGGTTCCTCGATCGGATCGCGACCCACATCCTCGCGTTCGAGGGCGACAGCCACGTCGAGTGGTTCGAGGGCAACTTCGCGGACTACGAGGCCGATCGCAAGCGCCGCCTCGGCGACGACGCGGATCAGCCGCACCGGATCAAGTACAAGCCGATCCGCACCTGAGCGGTTGCCTGCTGGGCGTCGACGCGGTTCTAGAGCGCCCGCGCGGTGCAGACGAAGCCGAAGTTGTCGTCGCACGTCCCGATGTTCGAGAGCTTGCGCTGCGTCGTGAGGTACGCGCAGTCGTCCTCGACGAGCACCGGCGATCCCACGGTCCATGCAGCGGCGGAGACATCGACGCCGGTCTCCCACCGCCACACCATGCCGTTTCGTCGCGCGCCCACCCACAGCTTGTCGGCCGCCGGCACCGCGGCCAGCGCCGCCGCCGAATCGAGGATACCCAGCCGCCAGGGGCCGGCGCATCGACCGTCGGCGTCACCCCAGTTGACCTGGGCCTGTGTGCAGATGACCGCGCACCTCTGGCTCGGCAGTCGAAAGGCAGCTCCGCAGCCGGCCGGCGGAGCGGGACAGGCCGGCGCGTCCATGGACGCGTCCGCAGGCGGGTTGGCATCGACCATGCTCGCCGAGCATGTGCCGGCGCCGCTCCGGCACATGCCACCCATACAGGTGGTTCCCGACGGGCACGATCCATCGGCGCCGCACGAGAACTGGCAGTCCTCGACGGCCGGCGAATAGCACGAGGTCGCGAGCGCCGCGAGGATCAGAAGACGCATGACAGGAATACCTCCGTTGCACCGGGACCGATCGAGACGTCGACGTGCGTGCGCGATCGCGAGGTGGTCCAGCCGTGCCACCACAGCGCGCCTCCGGCGGCCACGGCAGCGACGCTGATCAAGCCGAACACACGGGCACGCGTCTGCGCGCTCTTGCCGTCGCGCTCGGTCTGTCTCAGCGCGGGAGTCCATGGCGTACCGGCCGGTAGGCGTTCGATCGTGTTCGCCTTGTTGCGCGCACCAACCGTCGAGACGATCGCGACGATGCCGGCGGTGCCACCGATGCCGGCGGCGATGTAGCCGGCGATCTTGTACGTCCTCCCAGGATCTCCGTCGCGCTTCGCACGCTCTGCCGGGACGGTGAGCGGCGGCTCGATCAACGCGACGACAGGAGGCGGCTCGACCGGTGCCGGCGGCGGCGCTGCATCCCCTACGGCGGGCTCGATGCCGGCGCAGCTCGCCATCGCTGCGTCGAGCTCGGCCTGGTTCTGCGGCCGTGGCTCGACGCGCTTGTAGTTCAAGTAGAAGCGATTCGCCTGCGCACAGTTTCCGGACAGTCGATGAGCCTGCGCGATGTTGAACAGCAACAGCGGCGCACTCGACAGCAGGTACGCTTCCTTCCAGTTCGCGATCGCGGCCGGATACTCGGCGATATCGAACGCACGTCGACCCGCGTCGTAGAGCTCCGCGGCGCGCGCGAGCTTCGCGGTCTGGTCCAGAGGCTGCGGTTCGGGCGCGGGCTGTGCCGCGACCGTCCGAGCGAGCAGCAATGCGATCGCGGCGGCGCGAGCGAGCGGTGACATCACTTGCCTTTTCCCTTGGGCGCGAACGGATTGACGATGCCGTCGACGTTGCCGGGCTTGGTCGGGCCCTGGCGACTACTGCGCGGCCGAAGTCGAGCGGTGAGCGAGGTCACCTTCTCCGGGTCGATCGTCACCGTCTCGGAGAACGTACGAAACCCCGGTGCCGTCACCTCGATCGAGTGGTCGCCAGCCGCGAGATCGACGCGTGCACGTCCACGCACGGCGGCGACAGCGTCGCCATCGATCTTCACGCGCGCCGAGGCGGGCGAGACGACCAGATCGATGGTTCCTTCGGCAATCACGGCCGCGGGGATCGCCGAGGGTTGCGGGACGACCGAAGAAGGAGGAGCTGGCTCCGGGGCGGGAGAAGGCGTGCCGGATGCGAGCGCGGGTGCGGGCGCGGTCGTCATGGGCACCGCCGGACCCGCCGGAGCTGGACGCGTCGCACGATAGGCGACCACCGTCACGGCCGCGAGCGCGAGCGCACCGATCACGGCCGGGACGATCCAGCGGCTGCGTCGCGGCACGCTCGCCATCGACGCGGAGGATGCGTAACGCGAGCCCGGTGTGGCGCCGACGCCGGTCACGCTCTCGAAGCTCACGCCGGGAATGGAACCTGCCGCGACCCGCTTGAGGCGATGGCGCACCTCGGCCAGCGGGGGCCGTGCCGCGGGTGCCTTCGCCAGCAATCGGAGGATCACGTCCTCGAGCTCGATCGGGATGGTGTCATCGAGCTCGCGCGGAGGTTGCGGTGGCTTGTTGATGTGAGCGTGCAAGACCTCGACGGGAGAGGCCTCATCTTCGAACGGAGTCCTGCCGCACACCATCGAGTACGCGAGGATCCCGAGCGAGTAGCCGTCACTCGCGGCGTCGATCTGCATGCCACGCGCCTGCTCGGGGGACATGAACAACGGTGTGCCCATGGTCATGCCCGTCGCCGTACGGCTCGCGGATGTCGACGACGTCGACAGCTTCGCGATACCGAAGTCGAGCAGCTTGATCCGCACGCCATCCTCCTCGGGGATCAGAAAGATGTTCTCCGGCTTGAGATCCCGGTGGATCACGCCCGCGGCATGCGCGGCATCGAGCGCGCGTGTCAGGGGGATCAGGATGGCGATCGCCTCGTCGGTCGACAGCCGCGGCCCTCGTTCGATCCGATCCTGCAGGGTCTCGCCGGAGAGCCACTCCATGACGAGGTAGGAGCGACCGTCGGTGAGCGTCCCGAACGCGAAGATATCGACGATGTTCGCGTGGCCGATCTGGTTCACGGACTGGGCCTCGTGGACGAACCGCTCCACCGCGGCATGATCCGCGCAGTACTTCGCGTTGAGGACCTTGATCGCGGCTCGCTTGCCGATCAGCGGATGGCGCGCGCCGTAGACGATGCCCATGCCACCGAGGCCGATCATCTTCTCGATCCGGTACTCGCCGACGAGGGTCCCCTCGGCCAGCTCCTCGCTGTACGGTGCGACGTCGACCTTCGCCACGGCGCCCGTCGAGGATACCTCCACAAATGCTCCACCCTCATGGGGGCAGGGCCCTGCCGAGGCGTCCCAGGCACGCCGGCAGATCGAGCACACGGACATCGACGCAGTCATGCTGCGAGTGTTGTACCAGAGCCTCATCCTGTAGTACCGCGCGGTTAGCTCGGGATGACGGTCACCACTGCGCAGGTCGCGTACACCATCGAGCAGCGCCTGTCATGTAGGTGGCATCACACCGTCGCCGCACCGTGATGGTCACGGGCGTGGAGACGGCGGCTTGTGGTGCGCGTCGTGGTGCGGATGGTGTGCGCGCAGGCGGACGTCGGCGACGATCGGCCGGTGGTCGCTGGCCCGGCGCGCGAGGTCGCTATCGCAGCGAGACAGCCGCATGAAGTCGACATCGCCACGCACGAAGATCGCGTCGAGCGCGCGCATCGGGCCCCACGCCGGGAACGTCAGCGGGCGGCGATCGATCCCGCGGAAACCCGACGGCGCGAGCAGCGAGCCAAGCCCACCATAGACATCGTTGAGGTCGCCGCCGACGAGGACCGGCGTGTCGTGGTGGAGATGCGCGAACGGATGGCTCTCGAGGAACATCTTGAGCTGGAGCTTGCGCTCGTAGCCCGCGAGCCCGAGGTGCATGTTGAAGACGTGGACCGTGCGATCGATGTCGTCGTGGCGGACGCGAAGCACGCCGTGCAGCACGCTGCGCTTCTTCTTGAACCGAACCGAGAGGTCGATGTTCGTGCTCTCGATGATCGGATAGCGCGACAGGATCGCGTTGCCGTACTGGCCACCGCCGCGGACATCGACGTTGGGGAACCAGGTGCGATAGCGAAGGCCGAGCTCCTCGCCGAGGACCTCGGTCTGCCGGTCACCCTTCGAGCGGCTGACGCCGGCATCGACCTCCTGCAGCATCAGCACGTCGACATCGAGCTTGCGGATCACCTCCGCGATCCGGGTCGGCTCATACTTGCGGTCCATGCCGCCGATGCACTTGTGGATGTTGTAGCTGAGGATGCGAAGCTTCATGGTGTGGCCTCGCGTGCGAGCTGCGCGACCACGACGGTCTCGTCGTCGGCGAGCGGATGGCCGGCGCGATGCGCGGCGACGCTGGCCTGAACGACATCGTGCACGGCAGCGGGTGTCACGCGGTTCTTGTCGAGCCGACGTAGCAGATGCTGCAGCTTGCGATCTCCGAACGGCGTCCCGGCCGGATCCTGCGCCTCGATCACACCATCCGTATACCAGACCAGGAGATCACCGGGAGCGATCGGCCGGTGCAGCAACTTCGGAGCGGCGGGGACACCGGCCCCGAGCGGGTTACCACGCCCGACGAGGGCCTGCAGCTCGACGCCCTTGTCGCTGGCGCGGCAGAGGTACGGCGAGGTGTGACCGCACGAGACGAACCTCACTTCGCGGGCAGGCGCGTCCAGGATCGCGGCGAAGCAGGTCATCGCGAGCTCGCCACCACCGACGCGGCGCACGGCGGCATCGAGCGCAGCCGTCAGCTCGCGGAGATCGAGGTCGGCGCCGCTGCGCCGCACGCAGACATCGACGGCACCTACCGCAGCCGCGGTGACCATCGCCGAGGCGACGCCGTGGCCGGTGACATCGCCGATCGCGATCAGCACGCGACCCTCGCTCGCAGCACCGAGAGGATAGACGCCCCAGAAGTCGCCGGCGCACCGGGTCGCGGGTTGCCACGAACCGATCACGGTGAATTCGCCATGGACGTGAGGACCCTTGCCGGGGAGCAGCTCGCCCTGCACGGTCGCGGCGAGCTCGACTTCACGCGCCAGGCTCGCGCGTTCGGCGGCGCGCTGCGCCATGCGCGCGTGGAGCAGCGCCTCCGCGAGCCGCTCGGCGGTGCGCTCGAGGAAGGCGAGCGTGCGCCCGCGCAGCTTGCGCGGCTCGACCGCGAGGATGACCAGGCCGATCAGCTCGTCCGCGCTGCCGACCGGGACGATCGCGCGGGCGTCGTGGCGCTCGAACAAGGTCGACAGCAGCTCGCGCAGATCCGCCGGGACCGGATCGAGATCGTCGGCGAACACCGTGCTGCGTCGCTCGGCGAGCCAGCTCATCAGCAGCGGATCCGGTGCGAGCTCGTCGTCGACCCGCGCACCGGTCTCGGTCGTCCAGCCCCAGTCCTCGGCGGACGCGAGCAGGATGGATGCGCGCACGCCGATCCCGAGCTCGACGATATCGATCGCGAGCTGCGCGATCAGAGGCGCCTCGGTCATCGTGCGTGCGCGGGCGACGAGCTGCGCCTGCAGGCGCTCGAGCGGACCTTCGCCGCCGCGGGCGTTGCGGCCGACCAGGTCGACCGTCGCGACCGAGGCGCGCACCGCGCCAAAGCAGATGCACAGCCCGACCGTCAGCAGCCACCACGGCAGATCCCGCCCGAGCTGCTCGAGCACGACCCAGCCAAGGAGGATGCCGGCGGCGACGTGAACGACGAGCAACGGGGCGCGGTTATCGACCGCGCGGACGCGGAGGAGATCCTCGACGATCAGCGCGCGGACGACGAGCAGGCTGCCGATCCCGGACAGCAGCCAGCCGAGGGGGAACACGCCGATGCCATAGGCGAGCCCGACGTCGATCAGGCCGGCGTAGGTCACGATGTTGGCGAGGAGGGCGAGCCGGAGCTGCCGGCGCTCGTCGGACGGGCGGCTGCGCAGGGCGACCCAGCCGAGCGCGAGGAAGCCGCCGATCGACAGGACCACGGTGTGGACGAGCGCGATCCACGCTCCGGAACCGGCGTTCGCGTACCACAGGCCCGCGTCGAGGCGGCGCACGCCGCTGACCGCCAGAGCGGTCGTGCTGCTGACGACGATCCACGCCGCGGCGCTCGCGACCCCGATCCAGATCAGTACCCGGAACCTGCGATATTTGCGGATCAGCGTCAGCTGGAACGCGGTGCCGCAGATCGCGGCCATCGGGATGAACGAGGCGGCGGCCTGAAACAGGACCAGTGCGACCGAGCCCTCGACGATCGATGGCGACAGCATCATCACCACCGCGTAGGGCAGGAGCGAGAGGCAATGTGCGAGCAACCACCCGCGGAGCGCAGGTGCGCCTCGCATGACCGCCGTGTAGGCGATCACGATCAGCATCGCGGCCGGCGCGAGTGCGAACGGCAACGACAACAGGTGCGCTTCGTAGCTCGCGCTCGACCACAGGTCGTGCATCGACGCTCGAACTGTAACTCGTGTAGGATTTTGACGTGGCGGATCCGCGCAATCCATCGGGGCGAAGGCCGCCTGTCTTGCCGCTGCCTGCTCCACCCGGCGAGGACGAGCTGCCACGGCATCGCTCGCGCACCCGGCCGCCGACCAAGGAGCTGACCGCGGAGATGCCCCGGCTCCCCGAGGTCAACCTGCACGACGACTCGAGCGAGGTCCGGGTCGACCACCGCGCGCTGCACCCCAACCAGCGGACAATCGCCGGGGCACGCGCGTTTCCGACCCACCCGCCGCCGATGCCCGGGCGCGGCGTACCCGCTCGGCCGACCCAGCCCGACAAGCTCGTCAGCCGCAATGTCGTCGCGTCACGCTCGGCGATGAACACGCCGATGCCGCCGCCGCGCAGTGCCGGTCCGCGCGAGCAGACGGCCCAGCACTCGTCGCTGATCGGTGGCCGCTACCAGATCGTCTCGCGGATCGGGCAGGGCGGGATGGGCAAGGTCTACAAGGTCACGCACGCGCACCTGTCGCGAACGTTTGCTCTCAAGATCATCTCGAACACGGTCGCCGAGACGGATGAGGCGCGCGAGCTGTTCTATCGCGAGGCGCGGTTTGCCTCGGCGATGAGCCATCCGAGCATCACGGCCGTCGTCGATTTCGGCGAGGACGAGAAGGTCGGGATGTTCATGGTGATGGAGTTCGTCGATGGCGAGCCCCTGAACAAGATCCTGTTCCGCGAGAAGCGGATCGGCGTGCGCAAGGCCTGTGAGATCGTGCTCCAGGTCGCCGAGGCGCTGCACTACATCCACAAGCAGAACGTCGTCCACTGCGACATCAAGACCGAGAACATCCTGATCTCCGAGGAGGACCACGAGGGCAAGCGCTCGAAGATGGTCGCCAAGCTCCTCGACTTCGGGCTCGCCCGCTCCCTGATCGCGAGCCGGGCCTCGACGTCGCTGTCGGGCACGCCGCACTACGTGGCGCCCGAGCGGATCCGCGGGCAGCCCGCGTCGCCGGCGAGTGACGTCTACGGCGTCGGCATTCTACTCTACGAGCTGATCTGCGGTGCGGTGCCGTGGGATGGCCCGGTCCAGAAAATCCTCGCCGGTCACCTCGACGAGATTCCACGGCCGCCGTCGCAGATCGTCGACGGTCTCGACGTCGCGCTCGAGCGGCTGATCCTCCACGCCCTCGAGAAGCACCCGGCGAACCGCCACAAGGACATGGCGGCATTCATCTACGAGCTGCGCACCGTGATGGACATGATGGGGTTTGGCCGCCGCGCGCGCGGTCCCGCCAAGCGCGTCGTGATCGAGCAGCGTGCCGAGGGAAACCCGCGCGACGAGCTCGCACGGGTCGCGTTCGATGCGTGCCGGCTGCCGCTCGCGCTGTTGACGTCGCAGGGCGTGATCGTCTCGGCGAACCCCGCGTTTGCAAAGTTCGTGATGGGGCTCTCGGTCGAGGTCGAGGGCCTGCCCGTGAAGTCGACCGCGCTCGCGAACGCGTGGACCTCCTCGCAGAAGGACATCCAGCGCACGATCGACGGCAATCCGATCCGCCGGATCATCGAGATCGATGTCGCCGAGGGCGAGGTTCGCCGTCTACTGCTGTGGCTCGACGCGGTGTCCGAGGACCACGTCCTCCTCGGCGTGCAGCCGCTCGAGATCTAATATAATTTAGTCGCAATGCTGCTCAGTTAAGGGCGTTCGTGCACGTGCACGTCCCGTCCCACGTCCACGATCCGCAGCGTAGGTTCCCGGTGCTGCTCCTGGGCTGCTCGGGTTTGTTCGCGACGCACGTACGCTGCGAGGGAGTCTGGCTGCTGCGCATCCAGACTCCCTCGCGTTTCGCCGGTTCGGCTAAACACGTGGATCCCCTGGCGTCTGCCGCGCCTGCGCGCACGTCACTCGCTGACCCGAGGTGGCCGCGGGCCGAGCGCTTGGCGATGACACGGTTTGCCCGCGCCTGCGACCGCGCACTGCTGTCGCGCGGGCGGAGTGCAAGTCACAAGCGCCGTCCCTCGCGGACACCTCGGTCTAGCTCGTTCGTGCGTGAGCACAGGCGGTCGATCGAGTCCGGATCGAGACGGCGCGACGGCACCAGCCGTCGACTCCGTAGTGATCGACGATCGCGCGGCTGCGTAGTTGCGGACACCTCGGTCTGGTTCGTTCGTGCGTGACCACCCTCGGCTTACCGAGCGCGCGACGGATGATCGGGCGCGTGGGTTGCTGGCGCACTGAGCGCGCGAACTGCTGGAACGTCGCCTCCGTTCGCTGATGGCGCCATGAACACGTCGTGTCGGTCCGCCCTGAACGCGTCGTGTCGATCCGACTCGACCGAACGTCCGTGGTCACGCACGAGCGAGACAGCAGTTCGCGGTCGCGATCGCGGGCAGGCAGTGTCATTGCCAAGCGCTCAGCCCCGCGGCCACCTCGT
>JAQBQE010000031.1 GCA_028287135.1 Myxococcales bacterium | reverse complement strand
GGCCGGAGCCGGCGGCGCCGGAGCGCGCGGAGCCGGCGGCGGCGCGCCGACCGGCGGACGCGGCGCGGACGACATCACCTCGGCGGCGGGCGGCGCAGCGGACATCCCCACCGAGGTGGCGACGTCCTCTTCTTCGCCCGCGCCAATCGCGAGCTCGATCCGCGTCTCGCCGACCACGATCGTGTCGCCGGACTGCAGCTTGGCCTTGTTGACCTTCTGGCCGTTGACGAAGGTGCCCTTCGTCGAGCCGAGGTCGATGATGCTGACGTCACCGGGTCCGTTGACCTCGATGATCGCGTGCATCCGGCTGACCGTCTCGTCGTCGAGCTTGAGGTGCGCCGACGGGACCTTGCCGAGCTTGATCACGCTCAGGCTCAGCCGCTCCTCGCGGAGAAGCGTGTCGCCTTTGAAGATGCGGAACGTGAGGGGTACTTTTGCGCCGGCCATGAATCACTTCTCCGTTTGAGGAGCTTCGTACGATGGCCGGGATAGTCAAACAAGCGCGCCGAGATGGCGCGCCCAATGACTACAAATCCTCAGCCGACTTGATGATCTCGGGGATGAAGTCTTTGCGGATGCGGATCAGAGACGAGTGCTTCGCGAAGTCGCGCGCGTTGAGGTCGGTACCCTCGGGCTTGACGAGGTCACCCTCGATCGTGTCGCCCGAGAAGTCGTAGACCTTCACCTTGCCGGCATCGCCCCCGCCCTTCTTCTGGGCGAACGCGGTGGCCGAGAGGATGAGGACGAGCGCGAGTGAGCCAAAAATCTTCCGCATACGAGTCGACCCTTTCAGGTGCGCCTTGCTGCTGAGATCCGTGACCACGGAGCTACAGACAACGAGGCTGGATTCCGGTTCCGAGATTCTTTCCAAAAAGTTCCGTGATGACCAGACACAAGATCCCGGGCCAGGTTGCCGCCCCTGGCCCGAGTAGTTTCAGCTAGTTACTTCTTGGGCGCCGCAGGAGCGGGAGCGGCAGCCGGGGCCGGCGCCGGGGTCGGCGGCGGCGGCGGCATGTTCGCCTGGGCCTTGATGAAGCTCTGGATCTGCGTGGTCGTCTTGTCGATCAGCGTGATCTGCTCCTTCGCCTCGGCCTTGTCGGTCTCGTCCGCCTGCTTGTCGAGGAACTGGCGGAAGAAGTCCTTGGCCGTGTTGTAGGTGCCGAGCGACGCCTTGAGGTCGTCCTGCTTGCTCGCGCGGAAGTCCTTGTAGAGGACCGCGAGGTTGTAATAGGCCTCGCCGCGCTTGGGATCGATGTCCTTGGCCTTCTTGTAGTTGGCCTCGGCGCCATCGAGATCCTTGAGCCCGCGGAGCGCCGCGCCCAGACCGATGTGCGCGTCGTAGTTCTTGGGCTGCAGCTCGATCACCTTGGAGAACTGCTCCTTGGCGACCTCGTAGTTGCGGAAGCCGAGGGTCGTGAGACCGACGTTCATCCGCGCCTCGGCGAACTTGGGGTCGAGCTCGACCGCCGCCTGGAAGTTCTGGAGCGCGAGCGAGAGCGCGTTCTTCCGCATGTTGAGCAGACCGAACGCGTTCTGGAGCGGCGCGTACTTCTCGTTCCGCTTCTTGCCCTCCTCGAGCAGCAGCTTGGCGAGGTCGAGCCGGTTGCGGTTGCGCTGGTAGCCCTCCATGTAGATCAGGCCGTACACCGTGTAGGCCTGGTAGCTATCGGAGTCGACGCCGAGGACGTTCGACAGGTTGAAGCGCGCGTCTTCTTCGAGCGCCTTCCACTTCGAGTCCTTGTCGCCGATCTTGCGCATCTGCTCGAGCTCGAGCGTCGCGAGGTTGATGCGGGCGGCGATCAGCTTTCCGTTCGCCTTGACCGCGCTCTCCCAGTACTGCTTGGCACCGTCGAGCTTGCCTGCGCGGTAGTAGAGCTCGCCGAGGTTCGACAGCGACATCGCGATCTTCGCCGGGTCGCCCTTCATCCGCGACGCCGCCTGGTACGCCGTCTCGGCGTCCTTCAGCAGGTTGCAGCGATGGAACGAGAGGCCCGCCATGAACTGGGCCTCGACGAGGTCCGAGTGCTCGCGCGCGACGGCCTGGAACCGATCGGCCGCGCCACGGCACGCCGACTCGTTCCACGAGCCCTTGTCGTTCTGCTGGAAGAACGCGACGGCGGACTCGTAGTCCTTGCGAGCGTCCTTGGACAGCTCGCGCTTCTCCACGGGCTGGCCCGGCTTGGCATTGCCATCGCCGATCACGGCCGGCGGGGGTGGCACGCCGCCACCCTTCGCGAGGCCCGAGCCCTTGGAACCGCCACCGCACGCAACGAGGAGCGCAGCGAAGGCCGCGCTGGAAATCAGCTTGGTTGTACGCATGGTCATGATCCCTTTCAGTCCAACTTCGCGACGGGGGGCTCGACCG
Source organism: Myxococcales bacterium (assembly GCA_028287135.1). GTDB lineage: Bacteria > Myxococcota_A > Polyangia > Haliangiales > Haliangiaceae > JABFXX01. Next base: position 142,218 of record JAQBQE010000031.1, on the reverse strand, counting down.
CAATGACCGGCGCGACGAGCGTCGGATCAGCGCGGAGCTCCGAGGCGGACGGGTAGTCTTCCGGCTTGATCTGTCCGAGCTCGCGCTCGCACATCTTCGACCACTCGCTGAACCAGCCCAGCTCGGTCGACTTGGAGAGGCAGATGCCGAACGCGGTCAGCGAGTCCGCCTCGAGCGGCTCGGCCACCTCGGTCAGCTTGTCGCAGTAGGCCTCGACCTTCTCGTCGGCGAACTCGCCGGTGCGCACGTCCTTCGGAATCTCGGCCGTGAACAGTGCATCGGAGAAGTTCTGCGCGATCTGACCGATACGCGCCGTCGCGGTGATCGAGTTCGCGTTGTCCTTGACCGCGAGGACGCCCATGTACTTCGCGGTGACCTTCTCGCGACCCGTTTTCTTCGCGGTGACCCACTCGTTGAACCGCTTGAGGCTCTTCTCCGTGATCGCCTTCTTCTTCGGGTCCGGATCGAAGTTGAGGTTCGCCGGGAACGACAGCGCGAGGTACGCCTCGAAGTCCTTGTCGGCATCGGCGACCTTCGCCATGCCGTAGTAGTAGCGAGCGCCACCCTCGTCGCCGCCGGTCTTGCCGCCGCTCTTCTCGAACGCCTTCGCCGCAGCGCCGAACGCCTGGAGCGCTTCCTTCATCTTGCGCTCGTCACGCTTCACGACCGTCAGCTTGATCTTCGAGTCCGGTCCGCACTGGGTGGGCTGATCGTTGCCCGACTTGCGGCCCTTCTTCTTCTTCATGTTGATGGCGCGCTCGCGGACGATCTTCACGCACGAGCCGTCGACCTGCTTCACCGGGCAGCTCTGCTGCCACAGGATCTGTCCGATCTTGGCGTGCGCGATCACGAGGCGATCGTCGCCACCCTTGGCGCCGTACGTGCGGATGTAGTCGCGGAGGTACTTGATGACGACGTCGCCATCACCCTGCTTCTCGTAGACGGAGGTCAGCGAGAACGCGGCGTTCGCGGCCTCCTGCGGCTTCTTCGCGCCGAACGTCTTGATGAAGTACTTGGTGTTCTCGATCGCCTTCGCGTCGTCGCCGATGCCCTTGCGGTAGAACACCGCGTCGCTCATCGCGTCGTACGCGTCCTTCTCGCCGGCGTACTTCTTCGCGTACTCCTCGAGCTTCTCCGACGCGCGGTCGTAGAACGCGATGTCGCCGTACGCCTTGCCGATCCGGGCGAGCGCCTTCGCGGTCAGCTTGCTCTGGCCGTAGTACTTCTGGAGCAGGTTGAAGGCGGTGATCGCGGCGCCGATCGAGCGGCCCTCCTCGTAGCAGACGCCGGAGTTGTAGAGGACCTCGTCGTTCTGCTTGCCTTCCGGGTTTGCGTTGTAGATGTCGAGGTACGCGTCGCCGCACTGGATGTACTTGGCGAAGTCCTTGCCTTCCTTCGCCTGCTTCTCGAGCGACTCCGCCTTCTTGCGCATCGACTGCGCCTTGATCGTGGCGAGCGTCTCCTTCAGGTCATCCTTGCCGTCGAGGAACTTCGGGTCCTTGCCGAGCTTCTCGGCGAGGGCGAGCATCTCGTCGTACTTCTGCGTGCGGTTGTAGGTATCGAGGAGCAAGTTCGCCGAGTACTCCGCGGTCTCGTGCTCGCGATGCTTGTCGATGATGTCCATGAACAAGGGGATCGCCTTGTCGAACTGGTTGTAGCGGCGATAGATGTTCGCCTTCAGGAACTTCATGCCGACCAGCTCGTCGTCCTTCGGGTCCTTGATGTAGTTGATGTAGATGTCGAAGGCCGCGAGCATCTTCTCCTCGCGAGGGGGGATGGTCTTCGGCTCCGGCGTCTTGTCGTAGTCCTTGCCTGGATCGTCGACCTTGTCGGCCTGACCCTTGACGCGGGGATCGACGTTGAGCGCGTTCTTCCAGCCGAGCACCGCGGCGTACGCGGCTTCCTTCGTCATCTTCGCGTCGAGCTTGCCGGCCTTGACGACATCGGTGAACGCCATCGCCGCGTTCTCCCAGAGCTCGGTCTGCAGGCGCGCATTCTTCTCGTTCTCCGCGCGGCTCCACACGAGCTCGGCGTAGAAGTACTGCGTCTGCGAGTAGTCCTCGGCGTCGGTGAAGACGTCGAGATAGACCTTGTAGAGCTTCTCGGCGTACGCGAGCGTCTCGGGGTTCTTGGTCTTCGCCGACTCCGAGTGATACGCGCGAGCGAGCTCACCCGACATCGCCGCGGCGTTGTCATGGCACTCCTGCGCTTCGGATGCCGGGAGGAGCTTCTTGCCCTTGAGCGCGCCCCACAGGCGGACGAGGTTCTCGATCTCCTTGACCTTGTCGCCGTTGGCGGCGCCGGCCATCGAGAGCATCGCGTGCGCGATGTTGTACTGCCACAGGCAGACGTTCTTGTTCTGGGGCTGCGTCTTCATCAGCTCCTGGAACACGAAGATCGCCTTGTCGCTCTTGCCCTGGCCGAGATAGAGGTCGGCGAGGATCTCGAGCATCTGGAACGCGTACTTGTTATCGACGCGCTGGAACGCGGGATACGCCTTGTCCGCCTTGCCGATCTCCGAGTACGCGCGAACGAAGTCCTTCTTCGCGGCGCGGTTCAGGATCTCCTGCTTCTTGTCGTTCTTCGTGGCCTGCGCGACCTGGAAGAACGTCTCGAGTGCGTCCTGGAAGCGCGCCTTGTTGAGATGGATCCAGCCCATCTTGTACATCGCGTACCAGTACGCCGACGACTTCGGGAACTTGAGGACCATCTTGTAGCGGCTCTCGGCATCGTCGAGCTGGCCCGCTTCGAAGTAGTAGTCCGCGAACGCGAGGTGCGCCTCGGGGACGTACTTGCTGTTCGGATAGTTCTTGAGCAGCTTGTCGTAGACCGCGCGCGCTTCCTTCAGGTACTTGCCACCCTGCAGCGTGTACCCGTAGTAGAACAGCGCCATATCCATCTTGGGATAGTTGCGGAACGCCTCGTTGTCGGTGAGGCCCTTGTAGGTCTTCACCGCCTTGAGGAGGTAGTCCTTCGCCTTGTTCGCGCCGGCGACCGACTCCTTCTGGAACTTCGCCTTGTCGGCGGGCTTCGCGGTGTCCGCGCGGATCGTCAGCTCGACGGCCTTGAGGCGCCAGTAGCGCTGCTGCTTGGCGTAGAGCTCGCCGAGCCGGAAGTACGCATCGCTCTTCTCCTCGACGTCGGAGTCCGGCGTGTTCGCGATGATCTGAGCAAGGATCTGCTCCTGCTCACCGCGAATGTTGCCGACGAGTCCTTCGATCGAGAGGATGTCGTCTGCCGACAGCGACGGCTGGACATCTTTCTTGTCCTCGGCCTTCGGCGTGATCGGCTTGACGCGATCCGACAGCTTGACGTCGATCTTGACGTCCTGGGTCCGCGTGTACTTTGCCTTCTGCGCGAGGGCCACAGAGGACACCGTGCTCACGAGGAGCACTCCGAGTGTCGCGAGCTTCATTCTGTTCATTGCGATTCCCTTTTTCCCGGCGGGACGAGCTGGAGATGCTGGCGAGGCAATCCGAGCGGTCACAGTAGCGAAGGTCGTTGTCGAGGTCGTCACGGGTTTGTCATTCCCCGAAACGTCGTGAGCCCGGGCGGTAAGCGACCGGGCTCCTTCGGGTTTTCTCTACGAGCTCATTTCGGGCAGCGCGAGCGGATCTTGAACCGGTAGTAACCCAGCTCATCCTTCCAGTACTCGCCGTTGAACTTCCACTGGAAGTGCTCGTCGTCCACGAGGATCGGCTCTTCCTTGTGGCCACCGGACACCCGGTTGACCTTGAGCGACTCGGCCGACAGCTTCTCGGCCTTGGCGTTCAGGATCTCGAACTTGATCTTGAGACCGTCGTTCGACAGCTGGCGCAGCTCGCGCGCGAGGCGCTCGACGCGATCGCGGGCGACCTTACCGGCCTCGGCGGCGGCGACCGACTGCTGCACCGTGAGCTCCTGGAGTACCTCGGCGGCGACCTGCGTGGTCTGCCACGCCTTGTCGGACTTCTGCAGCATGTCGAGCTCGTGGTTCAGCTCGTCCACCCATGCGAACGTCTTCAGCAGGGTCTTGTCGTTGAGCACGCTCATCACGAGGCGCTGGGTCTTGATGTCGAGGCCGGCCTTGTTGGTCTTGACCTTGCGGACGTAGTCGTAGAACTCGGCGTTGTCCTCGTACTTCTTGACCAGCTCCTCGAGGTTCTTCTTGAGCGGCGTGTACTTGTCGCCGAAGTCCTGGATCGCCTCTTCGGCCTGATCGTAGAGGCAGTACTTGAAGTAGATGACGCTCTTCAGGAGCTCGGACTCCGGGAAGAACTGGTCCTCGAAGTACGGCGCGTTCAGCGTGTGGATGTTGCCGAGCGCCTTCGAGTTGAGCGTCTTCATGAAGTACGCCCAGCTCGCCTCGAACAGCGACTCCGCCCAGTCGGCCGAGTTCTGGTCGAGCTTCTCGAAGTACTTGATCGACGTGTCGAACTGCTGCGTCGAGTAGAACACGCGCGCCATCTGCAGCTGCGCGAGCTCGTTGTAGTTGGAGATGTCGTCGGCCTTGTACTGGCGCGGGCGCTCGGCGCCGATGATCAAGATGTCCTTGAACGCGTCGACGGCCGGCTTGCCTTCGTACTTGCGGACGAACGTCACGCCCTCGAAGAACTTCGCCTTGATGAAGAACTCGCTGTCGCGCGAGACCTGCTGGAACAGGCCGATCGCCTTGTCGAAGTCACCGTCGCCACCCTTGGTGTAGTAGTGGCGACCGAGGAGGAACAGCAGCTCGTCCTTGACCGACTGCAGGCTCGAGTCGTTGAGCGCGCTCGGATCATACGTGCCGATCTTCTCGAGGATGCCCGAGGTCTCCGGCAGCACGCGCGACAGAGCGGCGAGCCACTTGAGCGCGGCACCGTGATAGGTGTGCGCGTCGCCGGCCTGGACGATCTTGTCGAAGTACGCGAGCGAGCCCGCGTAAAATCCCATCTGATAGAGCGTCTTGCCCATGAAGAACTCAGCGCGCTGCTTGTTCTTCGCGTCATCACCGCTCTCGCCGTCGAGGACCTTCTTCAGCTCGATCGACGCCGAGAAGAAATCCTTCTTGTCGTAGAGCTTGATCGCGCGCTCGAGCGTCTTGCTCGGCGGCGTCGACGTCGCATTGTCTGGCTCGAACTCCATGTCCGCGCTCTTGCCAGGCTTCTTGGGCTGGGCGTCGGCGTGGACCGCCGTGAGCGAGAACGTTGCGCAGAGCGCGACGAGTGAAAGCTTCGAGGTAAACCGCATCAAGTCCTCCGAGTCATCAAGCGCCCATGCGTCCCGCAGGGAAGTGACCCGGCGGAATCATCGGCAAGGGGATGGGGCCTGTCAAGGCAACGGCGGTCCACGTAGCTGGACGCTGGCTCAGGACACGCCTGGAACGGGATCGTTGCGCGTAAACGTGCACTGACGGATATCGCCTCGAGCGACACCAATGGTCATGAACTGCCAGAACCACGCCCCATCGGTCATCCGCGAAAATCGAAAGCGTCCCGAGGCGTTGTTGGTTGTCGTTCCCTTGACTTGGGTAGCCCCCACCATATTATCGGGCGCGATGAGTCGACGCCACGCCGTGCTGTTGGGGACGCTCCTCTGTGCCTTGCTTGTCGGGTGCACGGGTGAACCCGTCGGACGTATCTGCGATCTCGGTACGGCAATGCCGGCCGCGACCGAGGTCGTCGTCGCGTCACCGTCGCTCGACTGCGTGTCGCGCACGTGTCTTCGCGTTCCGCTGTCGAAGGAGCTGCCCCCGGGTAGCTCGTTCCCCGGTGGAACCAACGGCCTGTGCACCGCCGAGTGCAGCGCCGACGAGGATTGCGATCGCGTCCCCGAGTCGCCGTGCATCTCGGGCTTCACGTGTGGCGTCGCCGTCACCGTCGGTCCGTTCTGCTGCCGCAAGTTCTGCATCTGCAAGGACTACGTGGTCGTCCCCGAGTCGGGTCAGCTCTCGACGCCCGAAGCGTGCGACGCGAGCAACGCCGACAACGCGTGCTGCAACCTCAGCGGTCGCGCCGGCAACAGCGCGTACCCGCTCTGTAACTGATTCGATAACGACGCGGTCCCATCGTCAGGGACCGCCGACGCGCCAGGCATCCTTCAGGATGTCGATCGTCTCGCCCGTGATGGCGACGACGTCGAACCGGCATTCGTCGAACACGGGCCGCCTCGCCTCGATGTAGATCCGCGCGACGCGCGTGACCTGCCCCCGCTTGGACGGGCTCACCATCTCGGCTGCATGGCCGTGGTGGCCGTCGTCGCGGCTACGGACCTCGACGAACACCAGGATGTCGCCGTCCCTCGCGATGATGTCGAGCTCGCCGCCCTTGCAGCGGAAGTTGCGCTCGATGATGTCGTAGCCGGCGCCGCGCAGCGCCTCGGCAGCGCGCTCCTCGGCGGACGCTCCGCGCTCCACCGTCGTCGTGCGGTCCTCTGCCGCTGTCTCCACCGCCGCCGCTGTCTCCACCGTCTTCGTTGTCGCCACAGCACGAGCCTTTCGGCCCTCCCTGCCCCGCGTTCTAGCAAGGGGGCATGACAGCCAGGCGGCTCGCCGAAAACGACAACAGGCCCGCGCGAGCGAGCCTGTGATTCGATGCGCGTGAGCGCAGCGAGTCGTTACGCGGCAGACGCCTTCTTGGCGCGGTTGCGCTCCTTGCGGGCGCCCTTCTTCTTGGGCTCGGCGGCAGCAGCCGGCTCGGCGCCCTCGGCAGCAGCCTCGGGGGCAGCAGCCTCGTTCTCGTTCTGGCCCTCGCGCTCCTTGATGCGGGCAGCCTTGCCCGACAGGTCACGCAGGTAATAGAGCTTGGCCTGGTGGACGCGGCCGCGCTGGATCACATCGATCTTCTCGATGTTCGGCGAGTTGTCGGGGAACACGCGCTCCACGCCGACGCCGTAGGAGATCTTGCGGACGGTGAACGTCGAGCGAGCGCCCTTCGAGGCGCGGCTGATGCACACGCCCTCGAACGCCTGGAGGCGAGACTTCTCGCCTTCGCGAATCTTCACCCAGACCTTGATCGAGTCGCCTGGGCGGAACTCGGGAAGGGTCGTGGTGCGACGTTGAGCTTTTTCGATGGAATCGATAATGCGCTGGGAGGCGGTCATGATTTGGATCCGGCATCCAACGGCCGAGAAAAAGGCCGCTGGGACGCAGGGTTCTGCCAGAGATCACCCCGACACGTCAAGCAGCGTGCCCGACCCATTGGCAGGTCATCGGCCGAACAGCCGATCGAGGAGGATCGCCCCCGCGCTCCGGACCGACAGATGATTCCACCCGGCGACGCCCTCGATCGGCGTAAGCACCCGAGACACCGAAGGAATCAGCGGGTCGGCGAGACCCCAGCCGGTCCCGAGCAGGATCAGAACCGGACTCGGATCGAGCGAGGCCTCCGCGAACAATTCGCTCGGGGATCGGCGCGGTGCGGAGGGGAACGACTCGGCCTTGGCCGAGGTCCCGACCACCAGCGGGGCCCGACCGTACTCGGCGGTCAGCTCGGCGATCACGGTCTCGATCGAGTCCGCGGTCCGCACCAGCGAGAGCGCGCTGGCCCGGCTCGCGCTGTTCGGCGCCTTCGGGGCGCGTGATCCAGCCTCGCGGCGCGCCGTCGCCTCGGCGCGCGCGGCTTCAATCCGTGCCCGCTCATCCTCGAGCCAGAGGCCCGCGATGTGCTCGGCCTTCTCGCGCTGCGACGTGATCGGCGTGACGATGTGATACGCGGCGAGGCCGTAGGTCGCCGTCGAGCGCGCGAGGTCGTGGACGTCGAAGTTGGTCAACGACGTCGTGACGATCTTGCCGGTGCGATCGACGCACGGGTGATGGACGAGCGCGAGATGGGTCCGCGCGTGGAGCGGCGGCATCTGCTTGCGATCCGCGGCCGTCAGCTCGACCTTCGCGAACAGGTCGGGCCGGCGCTTCGCGGTACGGACCAGGGACTGGGCCCGGCGCCATGCCGCGATCGACGCGTGATTGCCCGACGACAGGATCGCGGGCACCTCGAGCTCGACGGGCGCGCCCGCGCGCGTCGCGACGAGCTTTGGCGGCCGCGTGTACTGCGGATACTCGAGCAGGCCCGCGGCATGCGATTCCTCGTCGGTGGATGTCGCCTCGCCGAGCACGCCCGGCACGTAGCGCGCGCACGCATCGATGATCACGAGCGCACCGAGCTCACCGCCCGACAGCACGTAGTCGCCGATCGAGATCTCCTCGTCGATCGCGAGCTCGATCACGCGATCGTCGATGCCCTCGTAGCGGCCACACACCAGCACGAGGTGCGGCAGCTGCGCGAGCTGCTTGACGCGCGCCTGGGTCAGCGGAGCGCCCGCCGGCGACAGGAAGATCCGATGGGGCGGCGATCCCGGGTCCTCGCCCGACGCCTTGGCGATCGCGGCGAGCACCGGCTCCGCCTTCATCACCATCCCCGGTCCACCGCCGTAGGGATTGTCGTCGACCGTGCGGTGCCGATCGGTGGTGAAGTCTCGCGGGTTCACCGTCTCGACGGTGATCACCCCTGCCTCGCGTGCGCGCCCGACCACCCCCGCCGTGAGCGCCGGCTCGATCAGCTCGGGCAAGATCGTCACGACCGAGAACTTCATCCGCTACTTCCGGATCCGATCCTCGGGCATGCCCTCGGGGGGATCGATGGTGACGATCCCGGTCGCGACATCGATGTTCTTCACGAACTCGTCGACGAACGGCAGCAGGCGCTCGAGCTCGCCATCGTGGATCACGAGCAGATCCTGCGGGCCGAGCAGGACCGCGGCGATCGTGCCCCACGGGCTCCCGTCGAGCCGGACGACCTTGCAGCCGACGAGATCGTCGAGCAGGACGTCGCCCTCCTCGAGCTCGAGATCGGCACGGTCGACCTCGACCACCTGGCCCTTGAGCAGCTCGGCCTCGTTGCGGGTCGTGACGCCTTCGAACGCCATCAACCAGCCACGGTGCGTGCCGCGGGCCTGGAGGATCTTGCGCTGCACGCCGCCGACCCAGATCGTCTCGACCTCGCCGAGGATCGTCGAGTCCGGGTCGTGCGTGTGCACCACGACCTCGCCACGGATCCCGTGGACCCGCGCGACGCCGCCAATCTCGAGACGGGGATCCCCGCGCACGAGACGTCCGCTCTATTCGAGAATTTCGACGAGCGTGCGCTTCCGCGAACGCGGTGCGCAGGCCTGAACGATGGTGCGGAGCGCGCGAGCGGTCTTGCCGCCGCGACCGATCACCTTGCCGAGATCCGGCTCAGCGACCTCGAGCTCGTAGACGTTGGCCTGACGTTCCTCGACCAGCTCGACGCGAACCTCGTCGGGCTTGTCGACGAGGTTGACCGCCATGTAGCGGATCAGCTCGGCGAGATCGGGAGAAACGGCCTGCGGCCGGTTGCCGTTATCACCGCCCTGGGACGGATCCCGGCGGTCGTCACGGTCATCCTCGTCGTGCATTTACGCTGCGACCGGCTTGGCCGCGTTGCGCGCGGTCCGACGGATCACGGCAGCCACGGTGCCGCTCGGCTGCGCGCCGACCTTGAGCCACTTCTCGTAGCGCTCATTGTCGAGCTTCAAGACCTTGGTGGTCGGGTGATAGGTACCGAGAAGCTCGATGAACTTGCCGTCGCGGGCCTTGCGCTTGTCAGCGGCCACGATCCGGTAGAACGGAGACTTCTTCTTACCCTGACGAGAGAAACGAATCGCGACTGACATGGAGATCCTCGAGCTCAAGGAAACGAGAGCGGCGGAATCTACTCAGCGTAACCCCCCCTGTCAACGTGCTATATGGCTGGCCATGGGTGGCCTGCGATCCGTGGTTCCGGCAGGCCGGGTCGCGATGCTCGCCGTGCTCGCTGCGGCAGCTTGTTGCTCGAAATCTGAGGTGAAAGGCACGGGCAGTGCCCCACCACCGGGTACGAGCTTCTCGCTGATCGCGCTGGCCGAGATCCGCGGCCAGATCGGCCCCTGCGGGTGCACCAGCGACCCGCTGGGCGATCTGTCGCGGACTGCGAAGCTGGTCGAGACCGCCCGCGCGAACGGTCCGACGCTCGTGGTCGACGCCGGGTCCCTGCTCTACTCGAAGTCGCCGATCCCCGGGTACCTCGATGCGCAGGAGGAGCTCAAGGCCGACCTGCTCGCGCAGACCTACAAGGATACGCTCGGCGTGGCCGCGATCGGCCTCGGGCCGATGGATCTCGCGAAGGGCCCGGGCAAGCTCCGGTTCCCGCGCCAGGCGATCAATGTCCCGGCGGACGCTCCAGGTGGCCCGCCGGGAGGGCCGATCGCCCTCGAGGCGCCGAAGGTGATCGATGTCGGCGGGTCCAAGGTCGGGGTGTTCGGCGTGGTCGCGACCGGCGCGATCCCCGGGCTCACCGTCACGGACCCGGTCGCCGCCGGCAAGCGCACCGTCGCCGAGCTCCGCACGCAGGGTGCGCAGGTCGTGGTCGGCCTGGTCCAGGCAACGACCAAGAAGGAAGCGGTCCAGCTCGTTCGCGAGATCGGCGGCATCGACATCGCGGTCGCCGGTCTCGGAGCCAACGCACCGGAGCCCGAGCGCGTCGAGATCGAACCGACCAAGGTCGGCGACGGCTGGCTCGTGATCCCGGCCAACCGCGGCCAGGTCGTGTCGCGCGTCGATGTCACGCTGCGGCCCGGCACGGCGCCGCTCGTCGATGCGATCGGAGCCGGCGCGGCGAAGGCGAAAGCCGCGTTGATCGATCAGCAGCTCGCGGCGCTCGACGAGGACCTCACGAAGTTCAAGGCCGACAAGGATGCGGACAAGGCGTTCGTGGCCCAGAAGCAGGCCGAGCGCGACCAGCTCGCAAAGGATCGCGATCGGCTGATCGCCAGCCCGCTGTCCGCGCCGGCGACGGGCAGCTACTTCACGCTCGAACAGATCCGCGTCAACAAGACGCTCGCGTGCAACGCGGCGGTGCAGGACGGCGTGACCGCGTACAACCGCGCGACGGGCGAGGTCAACGTCAAGGCCGCCGCCGGCAAGCCGGTCGCTCCACCGGCGAAGGGCCAGGCCGGCTACGTCGGCAGCGAGATCTGCTCGGACTGCCACTCGGATGCCGTCGACTTCTGGAAGACGACACGTCATGCCCATGCGTGGGAGACGCTCGAGAAGCGCAGCCAGCAGTTCGACTTCGACTGCATCGGCTGTCACGTCACCGGGTGGGAGAAGCCCGGCGGCGCGAACCTCGCGCACAACGACAACCTCCGCGACGTCCAGTGCGAGACCTGCCACGGCCCGGGCTCCCTCCACGTCGCCAAGGGCGGCGAGGAGAAACCGCCGACGGTGTGGCGATCGCCTCCCGAGACCCTGTGCGCGACGCAGTGCCACACGAAGGAGCACAGCGATACCTTCGAGCTGAAGCCGTACCTGCGCGACGTCACCGGTCCAGGTCACGGCGCGGATCTTCGCAAGCAGCTCGGCGACGGGCCGACGGGTGGGGAGCTTCGCAAGGCGGCGCTCGACAAGGCGGGACGGACGCTGGGTGCCGGGTGCGTCCGCTGATCGGGTGGACGCAGCGTGCTGCGCTGCTCGTGATCCTTGCGCTGGTCACGCTCGGCGCGTGCGCACCGAAGACGCCGCCGAAAAAGACGACCACCGGTGCCGTGGTCAAGCGTCCGCGGCCCGTGCGGCCCGCGCCTCCCCTCGCGGACGGCGTCCAGCTCGGGCTCGCGAGCTGGTACGGCGGCAAGCACCACGGCGGACCGACGGCCTCTGGCGAGCGGTTCAACAAGAATGAGCTGACCGCGGCGCATCGCACGCTGAGGATGGGGACCCGGGTTCGCGTGACGCGCAAGAAGAACGGCCGCACCGTCGTGGTCCGGATCAACGATCGAGGCCCCTATGGCCGCGCGATCATCGATCTCTCGGAAGCCGCGGCGAAGGTGCTCGACATGATCGACGACGGCATCGCGCAGGTCCGGGTCGAGGTCCTCCGGTGAGCGAGCCTGACGGGGCTCCACCGCTCATCAGGCTCGACAAGCTGACCAAGCGCTACGGCGCGATCGTCGCGATCCGCGATCTCGACGCAACCGTCGATGGCAAGATCATCGGTCTGCTCGGGCCCAACGGCGCGGGCAAGTCGACGCTGCTGAAGGCGCTGCTCGGACTCATTCCCTACGAGGGCCGGGCACGCGTGCTCGGCCTCGAGGCGGCGACGCATGGCGCCGAGATCCGCGATCGCGTCGGGTACATGCCCGAGCAGGAAGCGTTTCTCACCGGGATGAGCGCGGTCGAGATGTGCACGTACGCGGGCGAGCTTTCGGGGCTACCGCGCACCGAGGCGATGCAGCGGGCCCACGCGGCGCTCTACTACGCCGGTCTCGAGGAGAAGCGCTACCAGCCGATCGATGGCTACTCGACCGGCATGAAGCAGCGGGTGAAGCTCGCGCAGGCGCTGGTCCACGATCCCGAGATCCTGTTTCTCGACGAGCCGACCAACGGGCTCGATCCGCGGTCGCGCGACGAGATGCTCGAGCTGATCGCGGAGCTGCCCGGCCGGCGCGGCTGCGCGATCGTGCTGTCGACGCACCTGCTCCCCGATGTCGAGCGGATCTGCGATCAGGCCGTGATCATGCACCAGGGTCGCGTGCGGTTCTCGGGCAGCATCGACGAGCTGCGCGGTGCACGCGGGCGCGACACCGAGATCCTCGTCGAGGTGAAGGCCGACGCCGCGCAGCTCGGCGAGGTGCTGTCGGCGGCGGGCGCGACCTGCACCGTGGTCTCGCCGGTGACGCTCGCGGTGAGCCTGCCGCTGACCGCGACGAACGAGCTCGTGTTCCGCAGTGCGCGGGATGCGGGTCTCCAGATCCGCGCACTCGGCGTCCGTCGCGAGAGCGTCGAGGCCGCGTTCCTCCGCGTGATCGGCGAGAGCCCCGAGGCACGGCCATGATGACCGGCGTAGACGTAGGCGTAGGCGTAGGCGTAGGCCTTGGCCTAGGCCTAGGCCTAGGCGAGCACACGTCTGATGCTGCGTATGAAGAGACGCGTCATGCGACCTGCAGCGCCCGTCCCGCGAGCGGTGCACGCAACACAGCGGTCCGCACGGACCACTCCCCTGCTCGCCTACGCCTACCCCTACCCCTACGCCTACGAGGATCGTGATGAGCGCGCCCGCAGGAACGATCCACGACCTCGGCTACAAGCGGTACGCGGGAACCCGACGGTCGTCGGGCACGCGCTGGCTCGTCGTCATGCGCAACCAGGTCGCGTCGTCGTGGAAGACGTGGTGGCGCTACAAGTCCGCGCTCGGGCTCGCGGTGATCACGACGTTCCTCGCCGGCGGCATGATGTTCATCCTCAGCGACAAGGTCGTGCGTGACTTCGCCGGCGCGGCGGCCACGACGATGGCCGATGCGGCGCTGCCCAAGTCGATCCAGTGGTACACGCGCGCGGCGTTTCTCGTGTCCCTCACGATCGGTGCGCGCGTGGTCGCGGGCGACGTGCAGAGCGGCGCGTTCACGTTCTACTTCGCGCGCTCGGTGCGGCCGCGCGACTACGTGATCGGCAAGATCGCCGGCATGGCCTTGCTGATGACGCTGATCAACCTCGCGGGCCCCGTGGTGCTCGCGCTGTCGCGGCTCGGGCTCTCGCAGTCCACCGATGACCTGCTCGCCACCATCCATCTCGTACCGAAGGCGATCGCGGTCGGGCTGCTCGGCACCCTCGTGTTCGCGACGGTCCCGGTCGCGTTTTCCGCGTTGCTGTCGAACGGCCGCTACGCGATGGCGCTGTGGGCCGCCTACTACCTCGTGTTCGGGTTCATGGTCAGCCAGATCGGTCGGGCCGCGAACAGCTGGGTCGGTGCGCTCGATCTGGCCACCGCGCTCGACGCGATCGCGCTCAACCTGTTCGATCTCCATCTGTTCACGGGGCGCGCGGGAAGACTCGATCCGCAGATCGCTCTCGCCTCGGTGTGTGCGCACATCGTGGTCGCGGCCGTGATCGTCTACGTCCAGGTCCGGCGCGCGCACGGCTCGGGTGTCGGGGGCGCGTCGTGAGCACCGACGTCGTCGTCGTCGACAACTGCAGCAAGTGGTACGGCCACGTGCTCGGCATCTCCGACGTCAGCTGGAAGCTCGGCGGCGGCATCGTCGGCCTGCTCGGCCCGAACGGCGCCGGCAAGTCGACCCTGATGAAGATGATGTCGGGTCTCCTCCTGCCCTCGCGTGGAACGCTCTCCGTGTTCGGCGCCAATCCGTTCGAGGACGTCGCGGTGCGGCGGCGTATCGGCTACGCGCCCGAGCACGAGAAGACGTGGGACGAGCTGACGGCGCTCGAGCTGGTCACCGTGATGGCGAAGCTCGCCGGCGTGCCTCGGGACCGGGCCGAGCTCGCCGCCAAGACCGCGATCGCGGCGATGGGGATGACCGACGCGATGCACCGCCGGGTCCGCGGGTTCTCCAAGGGCATGCGCCAGCGGACCAAGCTCGCGACCGCGATCGCCCACGACCCGGACTTCCTGCTGCTCGACGAGCCGTTGACGGGCGTCGACCCGATCGCGCGCGCCGACATCATCGCGAGGATTCGCGCGCTCGCGGATGCCGGCAAGACGATCGTGGTGTCGAGCCACGTGCTCTACGAGATCGAGGCGCTGACCTCGGAGATCGTCGTGATCTACCGCGGGCAGGTGCTCGCGGAAGGCAACGTCTACGAGATCCGGAAGCTGATCGATCGCCATCCCCACCGGATCCGGGTCGAGTGCGACCAGCCGCGCACGATCGGTGCGGCGCTCGCCTCCGCGGATCATGTCGCGCGGATCGTGTTCGATCGCCAGGGCGTGCTGATCGAGACCCGGGACCCGGATCGCTGCTACGACGAGCTCGCGACCGCGGTGCTCGCGAACAACGTCCAGGTCTCCGCCCTGAGCTCGCCGGACAATGACCTCGGTGCCGTGTTCGAGTACCTCACGGGCGATGGAGGCCGGCGATGAGCACCTCCGATCGCAAGATTCCGAGCGCGCTCGCGTCGACGACCACGATGGCGGGGCTGACCTGGAAGCGGCTGCTGCGCGGGCGTGCGCTGTGGGTCAGCTGCCTGATCGCAGCTCTCCCCGTGCTGTACGCCGCCGCCAGGCGCCGGTTCGGCGGCGACAGCGACCCGAGCGAGATGGGCGCCGAGCTGTTCACGTTCCAGGTGCTGATCCTGGCACTGCTCGCACCGATGTTCGTCGGCGCGTCGATCGCAGAGGAGATCGAGGAGCGCACGACGACCTATCTGTGGTCGCGCCCGCTACCGCGGTGGAGCGTGCTCGCGGGCAAGCTGCTCGCGCTGGTGCCGGTGACCGCCGCGATCGTGCTCGCGAGCTGGATGGCGTCCGCGTGGCTGTCGTGGAGCGCGCTACCACCGACGAGAACGATCCTCGCGATCGGGGGCGGCGCGCTCGCGATGTCGATGGTCGCGACGGGCATCGCGACCCTCGCGCCCAAGCACGGCATGGCGTTGACGATCGTCTACATGCTGTTCTTCGACTTCCCGATCGGCGTTCTCCCGGCGACGTTCCAGGAGCTCAGCATCGGGCACCACGTCCGCGTGCTGTCCGGCCTGAGGACCCCGTTCGATGCGGGCACGCCGCTGTCGGCGACGATCGGGCTCATCGTCGTCGGCGGGCTATGGGGGCTGATCGGCGCCCTGCGCGTGCGTCGCCTCGAGGCGTGACGTGGAGACGGCGGCGCTCTCGGACCGACGAGCTCTCGGGCAATGGTTCACGGCAGCACCGGTCGCCGAGCTCGCGATCGCAGCGCTTCGCCCGCTCGCGCGAGGCGCACGCGTCATCGATCCGACCTGCGGTGACGGGGCGTTCCTCGCCGCCGCCGCAGCCGCTGGGGTCCGTTCGCTCACCGGCGTGGAGATCGATCGCGTGGCGGCCGATCGGGCGCGCGAGAGAGTCCCCGGCGCGACGATCACCGACGGCGACGCGCTCGCGACCGAGCTCCTCGCGCAGCTCGGCACGTTCGATCTCGTGATCGGCAATCCGCCGTGGGTGCGCGCCGGGCGCGTCGATCCGGCGATCAAACGGGCTCGGGCGATGCTGCTCGCGGCGGACTGGCCCGAGCTCGATCGGGACCTGATCGAGGCGATCGCGCGGCACGCGGATGTCGCGGCGACGTGCCTGCTCCGCGCCCTGCGCCTCGTACGCCCCGGTGGATCGCTGGCTCTCGTGATGTCGACCGCGTTGCTCGACGCCGATGGTGCTGCGGCGCTGTGGACCGCGGTCGAGCGGATCGCACGGGTCCATGCGCTGATCACCGCGCCAAAGGAGCGCTGGTTTGCCGAGGCCGCCGTCAATCCGATGCTCGTGATCGCGGAACGGCACGGCGGCACGACCCGACGTTCGGGCTCACCGCGCCTGTTGCGGTTGACCTCGCCGACGCAGATCGCCGCCGGTTCGGTCGGGCTCGACGGCATCGCGCACCACGCCGAGGATCGCGCGAGCGATGCGCACCGAGCGGCAGCCACCCCGGATCATCCGTCGGCGGCGTGGGGCCCTGCCCTGCGCGCACCCGCCGCGTGGTTTGCGTGGCGTGCGGCAGCCGGCGACGCGGTCGTTCCGCTGCGCGAGCTGGTCGACGTGCGACGCGGCCTGACGACCGGCGCGAACCACGTGTTCTACCTGCGACGCGACGTCGCGAAGGCGCACCGGCTCGAGCGCCGGTTTCTCGCTCCGGTGGTTCGCTCGCCGTTCAATGGCTCCCCCGCGTCGATCGCGATCGCGCCCGACGAATCGCCGCTGGTCGCGATCGCGCTGCCGGCCGACCTCGAGCTCGCCAAGGTCCCGCGGATCGCCGCGTGGCTCGCGGACCACGAGGCCGAGGCGCTGGCGACCAGCGCCTCGCGACGCGATCCGTGGTGGTCGTTGCCGGTTCACCCCGCCCGGCTGTTCCTGGCGAAGGCGTACGGTCCACGTTTCGTGCAGCGGTTCGCCGACGTGCCGATGCTCGCCGATCAGCGCGTGTATGCGCTGCACCCGCGCGAGGGCGTCGATCTGGTCGCGCTCGCTGCGGTGCTC
Source organism: Myxococcales bacterium (assembly GCA_028287135.1). Classification (GTDB taxonomy): domain Bacteria; phylum Myxococcota_A; class Polyangia; order Haliangiales; family Haliangiaceae; genus JABFXX01. The sequence continues at coordinate 125,260 of JAQBQE010000031.1, read as the reverse complement.
AACGCGCTGCCGACCGCGCTCGCTCTCGAGTCGCTCGGGCGCGGATCGATGGGCTATGGCGCCGTCGAGTGGACGGTGCACGACGCGCTCGAGCTCCCCGTGCTCGACGTGCGACGAGCCGACGGCCCGACGATCGCGCGTCTCCACGCTGCCCTCGCCGGATTTGCCCGGCGACCGATCGAGCACGTGCGGCTCGAGGCCAGCCGGCCGGATCGCGCCGAGCTCGACCGCGCAGCGATGTCGCTCGCGCCGGGGGCCGAGCTCGCGCCGGCGATGTGGGACGCCCTGCTCGGCTCGGTCGCGCTCCGCGATCGCTACCTGCTGCCCGCCGTGTGATGCGGAAAACGGGGTCAGGCCACCATTGCCCCGGTTGTGCAGAAATGGTGGCCTGACCCCCTTTCCTGGGGAACTGGCCACCGGGCCCATGCTCGCTATGCTGCGGGGATGGTCCGCGTCTCGTGCCTGGTGTTGTTCGCGGCGTGTGCCGCGAGCGGGCCTGCGCCGGTGACACCGGTCGAGCTCACCGAGGAACCCTCGGAGTCGCTACCGATCACGCTCGGCGGGGGGATGCCGTCGGGCGAGGACGCGCTGCGCGAGGCGCGCGACATCTGGCCGAGCGGTCCTGCGACGTTCGAGACGTGGTGGCGGATCGCGGTGCTCGCCAATCGCGCTCGTCCGCTTCCCTCGTCGGACGAGCTCACCGTCGAAGCCCTCGACCAGGCGCTGCAGGTCTCCGGCTGTGATCCCGACAACCTCGGCTGGATCCGGCTGCTCGCGACCGCGGTCCGCGGCGCCGATGGTCATCCCACCGCGCTCGATCCGACGCTCGATCGGCTCAGCGACGTCGGCCCGACCGAGTGCCGCGCTGCGCGCTCGGACTAGTTCGGCGCGCGTTCGGCGAACAGCTCGACGATCAGCTCGCGGTGACCCTCGTTCGTCATCTGCATCGCGACCAGCCCACGGGTGTCGCGCGAATAGGTTCGATCGCGAAGCACGGTCATCAACCAGGCGCGGTCCTCGCGCTCGACCTGGCGCACGCAGAGGAAGAACACGTCCTCGTCGAAGTACGCCGGGTGATTCAGCTCGGTGAGCTCACCGCGCAGGACGCGGAGGATCACCTGCTCGAGGCGTGCGAGCTCCTCGCTCACTACGAGAGCTCGAGCGTCGCCGCGATGTCGTAGTCGCTCGCCTGGGTCACGCGTGCGCGCACCAGCGAGCCCGCGGGAACCTGACCGTCGGAGAGATACGTGACGCCGTCGATGCCGGGGGCCTGGCCGTACCAGCGACCCTCGAGGAGGTACTCCGATTCGGAGGACACGCCCTCGACGAGCACCTCGATCTCCTTGCCGACCATCGCCTCGTGATGGTCGCGGCTGATCTTGCGCTGGATCTCCATCAGCGTCTGCTGGCGCTCCGCCATCACGTCGGCATCGACGCGGTGCGGGAGCATCGCGGACGTCGTGCCCGGCTCGACCGAGTACGTGAACGCGCCGGCACGATCGAACTTCGACTCGGCGACGAACTCGCAGAGCTCGTCGAACTCAGCCTGGGTCTCGCCGGGATGACCGACGATGAACGTCGTGCGGATCACGACGTTGTCGATCCGCGTGCGCAGCGTCTTCATCAGCTCGCGGGTGACGCGGCTCGAGTGACCGCGGCGCATGCGCTTCAGCATCGGATCGCTGATGTGCTGGAGCGGCACGTCGATGTACTTGACGACCTTGGGCTCGCTCGCGATCGCATCGATCAGCTCGTCGTCGAACGCGCTCGGGAACGTGTAGTGGAGGCGGACCCAATCGAGCTCGTCGACCTTGCCGAGTGCGCGGACCAGCTGTGCGAGGGTCTGGCGATCGGCAGGTGCGACGCCCTTGTCCCAGCCGTAGCGGGTCAGGTCCTGCGCGATCAGGTTGATCTCGCGGGTACCGGCGCGGCCGAGCGCGCGTGCCTCGGCGACGATGTCATCGATCTGCCGGCTGCGCTGCGGGCCGCGGAGCTTCGGGATGATGCAGAACGAGCACGGGCGATCGCAGCCCTCCGCGATCTTCACGTACGCGCTGTGCGTCGCACCGATCCGCTTGCGCGGGGTCTCGTGGTCGTAGATGTACGTCGGCGTCTCGGAGACCTGGATCACCGGCAGCGCGCGCTTCTTCTTGGAGCCGCCCGACGGCAAGGTGAACGCGGGCTGCGGGGACAGCGCCTTCGCGAGCGACTGGAAATCGGCCGAGCCGAGGATGTGATCGATCTCGGGAATGTCCTTCGCGAGATCGTCCGCGTAGCGCTGTGCGAGGCAGCCCGTGACCACGAGCTTGCCGCCCTTGGTCTTGTGCTGCGCCATCTCGAGGATCGTGTCGACGCTCTCCTCTTTCGCCGCATCGATGAACGCGCACGTGTTCACCACGATCACGTCAGCGCCCTCGGGCGCGTGCACGAGCTGGTGACCGGCGGCTTCGACCTGGCCGAGCATCAGCTCGGTATCGACCTGGTTCTTGGGGCACCCGAGCGAGACGAAATAGATCCGCTGGCCCGCGGGGGCCGTGGCTACGGGGGTACGTCGAGTGGCCATGAAGAGCGGGGCAGTCTGTTCTGCCATCCGGAAGGTGTCAACGACCAAAGCGGCGCCGGAAAGCTGAGCAATTACGCGCGTCCCGAGCCGTCGGTTCCGAGGGGGACGGCCGGCGCCTCGGCCCGAACCCGGATGCGCGCGACCGCGAGCAGCGCGAGGCCGAGGATCCCGACGGCACCGCACACCAGCATGACATCGGCCTGGCCGTAGACGCCCGCGAACAGGACGCCGATCGCGACCGGCCCCAGGCCGCGCTCCTCGAGGTAGGGCTGATACAGGTAGATCGTCGCGCGCAGCAGCACGAACACCACCGCCGAGTACCCGACGATCCAGGCGAGTCGCGGGTTCTTGCCGACGTGCGAGAGCGCCGTCGCGATCTGGTTGGTCCACGAGCGGACGCGCTGACTCGCGTGGACGTGCCCCGTCACCGGCCGATCGTCGTGGAGCAGGCACGGAAGACATAGAACAGGCGGAGCTTGCGCGCGATCGCGTGCTCGGTCACGGACGCTCCGACCAGCTCACCGGTCCCGCGAGCAGGAGGATCGACTCGGAGATCTGGATCAGCTCGGTGTCCTTCTTCGAGTCGAGTGCGGCGAGCAGCGGCGTCAACTGCGCGCTCGGATCGAGCGCTGGCTCGAGGCGGCGCAACGAGCGCGCTGCCTGGACGCGCAGCGACGGAATCGAGAGCTGCTCGAGCAGCAGTGACTTCGCGGACGGATCGTGGAGCTCGGACAGCGCGGCGGCGGCAAACGTGTTGAACCGTCCGTCCTTCAGGAGCTCCTGGAGGGCCGGGATGACCTCGGTCTTGCCGGCGATCCCGAGCGCGATCGTCGCGCGGGCCTTGTCGTCGGTCGACGACTTCGCGTCGTCGCGGATCTGGGTCAGCGCGGTGATCGCGCGCGGCTCGGCCAGGTACGCGAGCTGCTCGGACGCACCGAGCCGGAGCTGACTGACCGCGAGGTAGCTCGCGAGTGGAGGCACCGCACGCGCATCACCGAGCCGTGCGAGCATCCGTCCTGCCTCGAGCTTGACGTCACGACGCGCGGAGCCGATCGCTGCGACCAGTGCATCCATGCCGCGCTTGTCCCCGACCCGCGCGAGCGCGTACGCGAGCTCGAGCCGGCCGACGTCGCTCGTCTCCTTGGCCAGCGCCGTCGCGAGCGACTCGAGCGCTCGTGCATCGCCGGTCCGTGCGAGCGCCGCCGCGGCGACCCGCTGGACGCGCGGCGAGTCGGAGTCGAGGTTCTGGGTCAGGACCGCGCGGGCCTTGGCGACACTGGCGTCGCGATCGACGACGACCTCCGCAGTGGCAGCGTCGGCGGCCACCGGCACGACGACCGGGACCTGCTCGGCAGTCGGCGTCGTGGCCGAGGCCGACCCATCGCGGTTGGACAGCAAGAAGCGATGGGCGAGATATGCGCCTGCACCGACGAGCACGAGCACGAGCACGATGACCTTGAGCGCCTTGCTGCCCGGCGCGACCTGGTCCGGCGTCGACGCACGGCCATGCTGGCGGTCGAGCTCGCGCATCTTCCCGAGATCGACGCCGACCTTCGGCTCGTCGTGGGCCTCGGCGATCGCCGCGGAGGCGGGCTCGCGCACGATCTCGATCACCGGTCCGCTGTCGAGCGCGAACGGTGCCGCCGCCGCGACCACACCGGTGGCGGGCGTGCGCTTCGGGACCACGGTCGGCTTGGTCTCCGCCGCGCGTGCGCACTCGGTGCTGCAGTAGGCGACGACCTTGCCGTCACGCACGCCCACGGAGCGGGCGCGCAGCGGATCGACCGGCTTGTTGCACGTCGGGCACATCGTGTTCATGGGAACGCGAGCACCGTGTCCTCTCCGTGCTCCTCGATCAACTGATCGATGTACCTCATCATGTTGTCGCGACGCGCGAGGATTGCTCGGATCTCCTCGTCATCGATCAGCGGCGCGAGGCCATGATCGGCGAGCCCCGGCACGGCGACGGAGTCGGTCAGCATCTGGAGGGTGAGCTCGCGCAGCCGTGCGACGAGCTTGCGCGGAAACACCTGGATCCGCCGCAGCGCGAGCAGGTTCGAGTGATGCCCGAACGCGAACTTCGAGAACGACATCGAGTTGTCCATGAAGAACAAGATCTGCCCGTCGGGTGACATCACCGTGTTCGCACCGCTCCACCGATCCGGGTTGTCGATCAGGACATCGAACAGCACGAGCGCGGAGATCTGTTCGACGAGCGGCCGGACCTCGGCGGGGATCGTGGCGCCGACCTGCAGGTACGACGTCCACAGCAGCTTGCCTGCCTTGTCGTCGATCGGCTGTGCACCGAGCTTGGCGAGCTTGATCTCGGGCACCCACCACGACAGCTCGCCATGCACCAGACCGCCACGGCGGATCAGTCCTTCGTCGCGGAGCCGCTCGCCGATGTACGTGCGACGGCTGGGGTCGGCCGCCGCGATCATCTCGTCGAGCGTGAACGTCGTCGCCTTCGCGGGCGGGACGCGCCCGAACCCGAGCAGGCGATCGACGCGATAGGCGGCGATCTCGCGCCGAGGATCCGACTGTGGATGGATCTGCTCGGGCTTGAACGACGCGCGCGATCCGTTCGCGAAGTCGACGCGCAGGGACAGCGAGGTGCCGCCGTGGTTGAGCTTGATCCGGGTCAGCGGCGCCGCGCCGAGCGGTGCGAGCAGGACATCGTCGTGGGCGCCGAACACGTTGTTCGGCGTGACGACCGGCCTCGAGATCTCGAGCGTCGCACGCGGCAGGCGAACCGGGACCTCGGGGATCCGCGGCGGCGACGGCGACGAGGTCGCGGCCACCGCCTCGCTACTCATCAGGTAGTTACCGGCGAGCCGGGAGGCCTGGCTGACCCCGACCCACACGCCGGCCACGGCACCCGCCGCGACGACGAGCTCGAGCGCGATACAGGTCCCGAGCCGCACGGCCGAAACGGTAACACGCGATCGCCGGAGACCCGAAAAGACGTAACGAGAGGCCCGCTCAGTCGGACGTGGGGCGGTCCTCGACGACGTACGCGGCCTTGCGGTGGCGCGCGGTGGGGATGTGCTTCTCCCAGCACGCGATCGTGCAGAACCGCAGCTTCATCCTACCGGTATTGCACGAGGCCACCGTGCACCGGATCGCCGAGGTACCCGGCGGAATCAACTTGCGGCACGTGGCGCAGACCAGGCTGGCCATGGACCTCTCGTATCACGACACGCCTTCGATAACTACTTCCGGATCTCCTCTGCCAGGAGGCGGATCACCGTGCTGTCCAGCTCGCTGCTCGAGCCCCGGATGACGGCCCGCACCACCCCGGCACGATCGATCACGACCGAGTGCGGGATCGTCGTCACGCCATACCGGTCGCTGACCTGACCATCATCGGCCAGGAGCTGGAGCTGGTACCCGCGCTCGTCCCACAGCCCACGTGCCGCCGCGGGATCATCTAGGTTGATCGCGAGCACGACCAGCTCGGGGTGCGCGCGAGCGAGAGCGTCGAGGGACGGCATCATCTTCAGGCATGGGTTGCACCAGGTCGCCCAGAAATCGAGCACTACGACGTTGCCGCGCATGGACGGCAGCGAGACGGGCTCGCCGTGCTCGCCACCCGCGGCGATCGTGGGGAGCGAGAACGCCGGGGCCGGATCGCCCTGGGTCATCGGCCGGATCAGCTCGGTGTTGCGCACGATGCCGACGACCTGGAGGACGACGCCGATCACCGCCGCCGCGATCACGGCACGCCCCCCGTTCCGCGCGACCCGCTCGATCGCGGGCGGGGGCGCTGGCACGGTGACCGCCCGCTGGCGCGCCGGACGGAGCGAGAGCGCGATCAGCACCCCGGCCCACATGAAGGAGACACCGGCGAGCAGGATCGCCGCGAGATCCGGGGGCGCGAGATCGAACGCCTGGACGATCACGCTCGCGATCAGATCGACGATCAGGATCGGTAGCGCGGCGACACACGCGAGATCGAAGGACCGACCGAGATCGCGCCGCGAGCCCGAGGCCAGCCAGACGATGATCGCGGCAACGACGAGGAAGCCGAGCTTCACGCTGAGCGCGCGGGTCAGCACGTGGATCGCGAACCTAAGCCCGAGCGCCGGGTCGACCGCGGTGCCGAGCCACACGGCACCGACCAGCCCACGCAGCTGCGTCGCCGCGAGGATCACGAGCATCAGCACGAGCAGATCGGTGCCCGAGCGTCCTGCGTGTCGGCGATCCGCGGCGATCGACAGCGCCCAGCGTGGGTTCGTGATCGCGAGGCCGAGCCGCGCGAAGAACCGTGGACCCGCGTCGTGCGGTCCACCTGGGCCCGGAGGTTCCCCGCGCGAGATCCCGGGCCCGTCCGTCATTTAGCGCCGCCCCGTCGCTGCATGATCAGCTTCTTGGCCTGTGCGACCAGCGCCGACGGAATGCCTCGAGAATTTCCTACCGACTGCAGGTCGCGCTCGCGCAGGAACGGCAGCATCCGGCCGGCCTCTGCGATCGGTGTCTTGGGGTTGCGGCACAGGGCGACCTTCACTCCGTACAGCTTGGTCCACTCTCGCTTGGCGGCAATGTAGCGGATCACGTCCTCGCCGAGCCCCGGGTTACCGGCGTAGCGCGCGGCCTCGATCTCGGTGACACCGGGAGACTTGATCGCAGCGGCCGCGACCATCTTGATCGGCGACCGGATCGCCATGCCACGCGCGATCGCATTGCCGATCGTGGCCGCGCGGATCTTCGCGGGGATCGAGAGCTCGTCGAACGGGATGTCGCGATCGTCTTCCTCGGCCGTGTGCGCATCCTCGGGCAGTGCCTGGTTGGCGTCGCCGGTGGTGAGCGCGCTGTCATCCGCGGTGATCTTGTCGGCGACCGTTGCGAACAGCTCGTCGACCTTGGCATCCGCGGGGGATGACCCGGTCAACGCGCGGGCGACCTCGTCCCAGGCGGCGAGCCCCGGAACCCGGACCGAGTTGCGGACCGCGAGCTCGACGACGCGATCGATCGTCGACATGCGGGCGCGGCGGTTCATGTACATCGCGGCGATGATCTCGGGATGCCGGAGCAGCCGCTGCTCGTTCTGCGCGATCTGATCGACGGCACGTGCGTCGCCTTTGCCCGCGAGCATCGCGAGCGTTGCGTCGGCGACCGAGGGATTGAGCGCGATCGCGTCGAACACCGTCGGCTTGTCGGCAGCAACGGTCCCGAAGTAGTGGAGGATCCGCGGATCGAGCGTCGGATCCGCGAGCGTGCCGCTCAGCAGCTTGTCGGGAAGCGTTCCCGCGGTGGCCTTGGACGCGGTCGCGATCGTGAGGTCGGCGTCGAGCGAGAGCTGGTAGAGCACCGCGACCTGATCGGCCGGCGGCAGCGGCAGCATTCCCTTGGACGCCATCATGCGACCAGGTCCCGGACCGAGCGCGCGCTGCGCAGCGGTCGAGAGCTGGCTCGGGTCGAGGGGCGTGAGCTCCATCATGCGTTGCGGTGATACAGGATCTGAAGGCCCTTGAGCGTCAACAGATCATCGGTTGACTCGATCGTTCGGGTTTCGGTCGCGATCAGCGCGGCGAGACCACCGGTGGCGATACAGCGCGCCGGCCAGTCGATCTCGGCGCGGATTCGATCGACGAGGGCATCGACCATGCCGGCGTAGCCATAGACGAGGCCCGCCTGCATCGAGGCCACCGTGTTGCGCGCGACGACCTTGCCCGGGCGCGCGAGTTCGACGCGCGGAAGCTTGGCCGCGTGCTCGTAGAGGGCCTCGGCGCTGATCTGGATGCCCGGCGCGATCACACCGCCGAGGTACTCGCCCTTGGGATTGACGACGTCCCACGTCGTCGCGGTGCCGAAATCGACGACGATGCACCCGCTCTTCAGCTGCTCGAACGCAGCCACCGAGTTGACGATGCGATCGGCACCGACCTCGCGCGGGTTCTCGTAGAGGATCGGCATCCCGGTCTTGATCCCCGGCCCGACCAGCAGGGCCGCACCACCGCAGTAGTGCTTGAAGAACCGCTGCAGGCTGAACACCGCCGGCGGTACGACCGACGAGATGATGCCGGCATCGATCGAATTCCAGGCCAACGAGCTGGCTGGCCCTTCCATATCGAGCAGCGTCTTGAGCAGCACCGCGTACTCGTCAGACGTGCGTTCGGCGACGGTCTGGATCCGCCAGCTCGCCGCGAGCACGTCATCACGAAATACGCCGAGGACGGTGTTGGTGTTGCCGACATCGACGGCGAGAAGGACGGTCATTGGATCCCCCGGCCCCGATGGTAGCTCGCCGGAAGCGCCCGTAGTAGGCTCGGGTTCACTATGCGCCTCCCCTCGAAGCTCCTTGCGATCGGTGTGTTGTGGTTTGCGGCCAGCTGCGGTGGTGGGTCCGATGACTCCCCGCCGACCCCGCTCGCGCGCCACTTCGACGACATGTTCATCGCCGACGTCGGGATGGACCAGAAGCAGGCCGTCCTCCAAACCCAGCAGGACTACTCGATCGCGAAGATGGAGAACGCCAAGGCCGAGGCCGACTACAACGAGGCCACCGCGCAGCTGACCGGCGTCCGCAACGATCAGAAGGGCACCCGCCTCGCGATCGACACCGCGATCTCCAACAAGAAGCAGGCCGAGAGCTCGGCCGACAACAACCGGATCAACCAGGCGACGAAGGAGCTCCACGCCGCCGAGCAGCTCGCGAAGGCTGCTGATGCGCGCGTGAAGTACCACGACGCATACCGCAACTGGCTGAAGCGCCACTGGCGCTACACCCAGGAGAACATGTACTGGCGCGAGGCGAAGTTCGAGCTCGCGAAGTCGCAGCTCGCGCAGAAGAACAACAAGAGCCCGAAGGGCGTCGACTACAACTGGTTTCCGACCCAGGAGCAGTCGCGCGGCAAGCGCGTTGGCTCGGCGAAGGAGAAGGCGGACGCCGAGCGCCAGCGCGCGATGGCCGCACGTGACACGTGGATCAAGCTGCAGGCGGGCGCGGACAAGGAGAACGGTCGCCCGAGCGCGCTGCCGGATCCAATGGCGCCGAAGGCAGCGGCGACGGCCGGCGGTGAGGCCACCCCGGCGCCCGCACAGGCACCGGCACCCTCCGAGTGAAGACCCGTCCCTGATGTCGGCCGAGCCGACCGAAGGCGCGCGGATCCTCGTCGTCGATGACGAGCGGGTCATCCGCGAGATCCTCGCCGAGTTCCTCGCGCTCGAGGGCTTCAGTGTCCACACCGTCGAAGACGGCGAGAAGGCACTGACCGAGCTTCGTCTGAATCCGTACGATCTGTTGATCACGGATCTCAAGATGCCGCGACTCTCGGGGCTGCAGCTGCTCGAGAAGATCGAGCAGGAGCGGCTCGGCGTGCTCACGGTATTGATGACGGGCTTCGGCACGGTCGAGACCGCGATCGAGGCGATGAAGAAGGGCGCGTACGACTACCTCCTCAAGCCGTTCAAGGTCGAGGAGGTGATCCATGTCGTCGAGCGCGCGCTGTATCGCCAGCGCTTGCAGACCGAGAACATCCGCCTGCGCGAGGCGCTCACGATCTACAAGGTCAGCGAAGCGATCGCGCTATCGCACGACATCGAGCACATCCTCGACGTCGTGCTCCGCGCGGCACTCGACGAAGTGAAGGCCGACGTCGCGACCCTACACCTTCGCGATCCACGCTCGGGTCACTACGAGGAGCGCGTCAAGATCGTCGCGGCGAACGACGCCGGGACCCTCGCGAACGGCGGCCTGCCCTCCCCTGCGTTCAGCGTGATGATGGAGCAGTTCGGGCTCGGGATGCCGATCCTCGCGCACGGTGGCAAGGCGTCGCGGTTCTTCACCGAATCGAGCGCGCCCGCCGAGCTGTCCTCGTTCGTCGCGGTTCCACTCCAGGTCCGCGCGAACATGGTCGGCGTGCTCAACGTGTTCTCGTTCACGCCGGGCAAGAAGTTCGACGAGGGCCATCGCAAGATGCTCGCGGTGCTCGCGTCACGCGCAGCGAGCGCGATCGACAACGCACGGCTCTACGGCGAGCTGCGCCACTCGAACGATGATCTCACGCGCGCGAACATGTCTCTCGAGGAGATGTTCCAGCAGACGGTCGCGGGCTTCGCGCAGGCGCTCGAGGAGAGCGACATGTACACGCGCGGTCACTCCGAGCGCGTCGCGGTGTACTCGGAGATCCTCGGCCGCGGGCTGACGCTGCCCGATGCCGAGATCCGACGGATCGTGCAGGCGGGCGTGATGCACGACGTCGGCAAGATCGGCGTGCGCTACGACATGCTCAACAAGCCGGGCAAGCTGACGCCCGAGGAAGTGGCGGTGTTCCGCCAGCATCCCGAGAAGGGCAAGCGCATCCTCGAGCCGGTCCCGTGCCTGCACCCGCTGATCGACGGCTGCTGGTGCCACCACGAGTGGTACGACGGTGGCGGGTATCCGCGCGGCCTCGCCGGCGATCAGATTCCGCTCGTCGGTCGCGTCGTCGCGATCGCCGATGCCTACGATGCGATGACGAGCGATCGCGCGTATCGCCGCGCGCTGCCCCACGAGGTCGCGATCGGCGAGATCGAGCGCTGCGCGGGGACCCAGTTCGACCCCGAGCTGTCCGACGCGTTCGTGAAGCTGATCGACGCCTGGCGCGGTGTGATGCGCGAGCGTGGTCAGCATTCCTTGATCCCGCGCTGAGCCCGAGCCCGAGGTAGACGATGATGCTGATCAAGGACGCGTTCTGTTCGTTCTGCGGGACGAAGTTCCCCGAACCGCGGACCTACCCGCGGACCTGCCCGGGCTGCAAGACGCAGACATGGGCGAACCCGGTCCCGGTCTCGGTCGTCCTGGTCCCCGTCGAGGACGGCGGTCGCACCGGGCTACTGGTCGTGCGTCGCGCGATCGAGCCCAGGCTCGGCAAGCTCGGCCTGGTCGGAGGGTTTCTCGAGGAGCACGAGTCATGGCAGGAGGGCGGCGCACGCGAGATCCTCGAGGAGACCGGCGCCTCCGTCGACGCGACGACCCTGGTGCCGATGTGGTTCGCCTCGAGCTCGCCGCGGCCCAACCGCGTGCTCCTGTTCTCGATCGCCGCGCCGATCGCGGTGTCGGCGCTCCCGCCGTTCCACGAGGATCACGAGACGTCGGAGCGCGGCCTGGTCTACGGACCCGACGGGCTCCAGGACGTGTTCGCATTCCCGCTCCATGTCGAGGCCGCTCGCCGGTACTTCGCCGAACGCGGGATCACCGGCTCTCACTCGTTCAGCGCGCGCTGACTCGCGCTATCGTCGACGGGAATGCTAGGGGCCCTGGGGAAGTACCGCCTGGACACGCGCCTGGGCGGCGGTGGGATGGCGGAGGTGTTCATCGCATCGACGCAGGGCGCGGAAGGATTCTCGCGCAAGGTCGCGATCAAGCGCGTGCTGCCGGGGTTCTCCGATAACCCGGCGTTCTCGGGGATGTTCATCGCCGAGGCGCAGATCAGCTCGCGCCTCGTTCATCCGAACATCGTCTCGGTCCTCGACTTCGATCGCGATGCCGAGAACCGGCTGTTCCTCGTGATGGAGCTCGTCGAAGGACGCGACCTCGACGCGCTGGTGTCGACCGGGCTCCTGCCGGTGCCCGTCGTGATCTTCGTGATCAGCGAGGCCCTCCGCGGTCTCGGCTATGCGCACGATCTGCCGATCGGCGCCGACATGCGCGGCATCATTCATCGCGATGTGTCGCCGCACAACGTCCTGCTGTCGTGGGAGGGCGCGGTCAAGGTCTCGGACTTCGGCATCGCCAAGGCGAAGTCGGCGAGCGAGGCGACCGCATCGGTGTTCATCAAGGGCAAGCCCGCGTACATGAGCCCCGAGCAGGCGAACGGTCAGCGGCTCGATGGGCGCAGCGATCTGTTCGCGGTCGGGATCATGCTGTGGGAGATGCTGGTCGGCCACCGGTTGTTCATCGGCGAGGACACCCGGGCGACGCTCGCCGCCGTCCTGTTCGGCCAGGTGCCGCGGCCACGCTCGATCCGGCCCGACATCCCGAAGGACGTCGAGCGCGTGGTGATGAAGCTGCTCGAGCGCGATCTCCCGGCGCGCTATCCGACCGCCGAGGCTGCGATCCATGACCTGCTCGAGTGTGCCGACGCCCCACGCAACGGTCGCGAGGCGCTGATCGGGCTCCTCGCCGAGCGGTTCCCGAACGACGCACGCGTGCGCCAGAGCATCGCGCGATCGCGTGGTGGCCCGGCAAGCCGCCCCGCCGGCGTCACGCCCCCGCGTGTGATCCAGCACACGCATGCCGATGGCTCGCCGGTCGCCGCCCTGCCGAGCATCGGTGCGCAGATGTCGGCGCCGACCGGGACGATCGAGGCGCCGCGGCCGAGCCGGACCGCGCTCAAGATCGCCCTCGTCGCACTGTTCACGATCGCCAGTGGTGCGGTCACGTTCGCGCTCGTCAGCTCCGCCGGCAAGCGGGACGCTGCGCCTGCGACCACGGGCTCGGCGGTCGCGCCCGCAGGATCGGCGCTCGCGACCGTGCTGCCTGCCGATGCCGCGAGCGCAGCCCCGATCCCCGCGGCGGTCGATGCTGCGGTCGGTCCCAGCCATGCGCCGGATGCGCCGGATGCGCCGGTCGACGGGCCGGTCGATGCACCTCTCGACGCACCGAGCCGTGACGGAGGTCCCGCGGAGACCCCGAAAAAAGATGCCAGCGCGGGACAGCCGGCGCACCCTGTGACCAGGAAGTATGGCCGCCTCGAGGTCAAGGCGTTCCCGGTCCTCACCGTCAGGCTGGACGGAAAGCTCCTCGGTGATACCCCGGTCAACAAGCAGGTGCTGACCGGTCCGCACAAGCTCCGGCTGACCAACTCGGAGACCCGCTACGACGAGAAGCTCGCGATCGAGATCCTCGAGAACCAGACCAAGACCATCGAACGAATGAAGTGACATGCGGATCCCAGTCTTCTTTCTCGCGCTCGTGTTGTGGACCGCCTCGGCCCGCGCCGACGGTGTCGGTGTGGTCGTCACCGGGGATGCCACGATCCAGCCGCAGCTCGCGGCGCAGATCGAGGACTGGCTGCGCCAGGGCGGACACGTGCTCGTCCCCTCCCCGCTGCCGTCCGACGCGCTCAACACGCTGATCGATTGCCTCGTGATCGAGGACCTCGCGTGCGCCCGCTCGATCGTCGAGAAGCGCGCGAAGGCTCCGATGGTGGTGTTCGCGAAGTTCGACATCACCGACTCGCAGAGCGGGATGCGCGACGTGACGATCACCGCGTACTGGTTCGAGACCGGCGCCGATGCCAGCGCGATCCGTCGCACGTGCGAGCGCTGCACCGACGAGGTGATGCGGACCGCCACCGACGAGCTGATGACCTCCCTCGCGGGCAAGAACCGCGCGGAGGTCGGTCAGGTCACGGTGCGATCGACGCCCGCCGGCGCGACGGTCACGATCGACGGCAAGTCCGTGGGCGTGACACCGCTCACCACGTCGATCGCGCCCGGCGCACACGCGGTCACGATGACGCTCGCAGGGCACGCCGACGCCACCGGCAAGGTCACCGTGACGCAAGGCTCGACCGCCGAGCTCACGGTCGAGCTGTCGTCCTCGGCCAGGCGCAGCAAGCTGCCGTACGCCGTGATCGGTGGCGGTGGCGCGCTGCTGCTCGTCGGCATCGTGCTCGTCGCGACGAGCGAAGAAGATACCGGCGAGAACCCGACCTACCGCGATACGACGGCGCTGGGGATCGGGCTCGGCGTCACCGGGCTCGCGGTCGCGGGCGCAGGCGTCTACCTCCTGCTGCGCGGGACGCCACGCGAGTCAGGTCCGAGCGTCGCGCTGCTTCCGGGCGGCGCCTACGTCGGATGGGGACGGACGTTCTGATGCTCGGAGGTTTCATGATCCGCTCGTGGTCCCTGCTCGCTGTGGTCCTGCTCGTCAGCTGCACGAAGACGAGCAGCAAGTACTGCGGGCTCCACCCGGAGGACACCGCGACCTGCCCCACGCCCGATGCGGCGGTCACGACCTGCACGACCAGCGATGACTGCACCGCCACGCCGGAGACGCTCGTGTGCAACGCCACCAGCGGGACCTGCGTCGAGTGTGACCAGGCGTCCTCGCAGACGGCGGCCTGCACCGGCACCGATCCGGTGTGTGGTGACGACCAGGTGTGCCGCGGGTGCCGTGCGCATGCCGAGTGTGCGTCCGGCGCGTGCCTGCCCGACGGCAGCTGCGGGACGGACGAGACGGTGGCGTTCGTGGACGGCAGCGCGCCCGGCACCAGCGCATCGTGCACCCAGGCGGCGCCCTGCCGCCGGATCAGCGAGGGCCTGGTCGCAGGACCTCCGCGGCTGTTCATCAAGGTCTCGAACACGGTGGTCGAGAACCTGTCGATCAACGATCGCAACATCACGATCCTCGCGAGCCCGGGTGCGCGGCTCGCGTCGACCCAGAACACGATCCTGCAGGTCAGCGGATCGAGCCGCGTCGTGATTCACGATCTCGAGATCGGGGCGACGGTCGCATCACCGACGCTCGGCGTGGACGTCAATGCGTCGACGGGCTCACTCACGCTTCATCACGTCCGGGTCATCAACAATTCCACCGCAGGGATTCGCGCCAACGCGGGCACGCTCAACGTCTATCGCTCGACGATCGCCGACAACCTGGGTGGCGGCATCCACGTTCGCAACAGCGCCGCTGGCTACGACATCCGCAACAACTTCATCCACTCGAACGGGCGCGGCTCGACCTCGAACGCGACGCTCTACGGCGGTCTTCTGCTCGAGCAGGTGGTGGGCAGGGCCGAGTACAACACCGTCGCGTTCAACGAGTGCGATGGCCTGCAGAACCGCGCGGGGATCGCGTGCTACGGCCTCAGCTCGAGCGCGACCGGGAACATCGTGTTCGGCAATCGCGAGGGGTTCGTCGCCCTCGACTCGACGCAGGCCTCTGGCAACTGCACCTTCGGGACGACGCTCAAGCTCGGCATGGGCGACCTCGGCTTCGCGAACCCGAACCCGACCTCCCCCGATCTCCACCTGACGGTCGCCAGCCCGTCGTCGGTGCGCGATGCCGGTGGCGCCTGCGAAGCGACCAATCCCGAGGACATCGACGGCAACCCGCGCCCTTACGGGCTCGGATGCGACCTCGGCGCCGACGAGCTGACACCGTAGCCTCACCCGAGCCTCATGGGGCTCACCGCCGGCGGCGCGTACCATGGACGGATGCGTTGCCTTCGCCTCATTCTCGTCACCATCGTCGCGACCGGCTGCGGGATCGCGGACTTCGATGTCGTGCAGCCAATTCCCGAGCAGCAGGTCCAGGGCTCGGGGATCCCGGCGCCGCTCGCGGTCCTGTTCCCGCTCCCCCTCGATCTCGATCTCTCGGCGCAGATCGAGAAGCAGACGACCGGACCGATCGACAGCGTCACGCTCACCTCGCTGGCCCTCACCATCACCGACACCGCGCAGCCGTCGGGCGACACCGATGACTGGAGCTTCGTCGACGAGATCCGCGTGTTCGTGAAGAGCAGCAAGGCCGGCACCGCCCTGCCCCGCGTCGAGATCGCGAGCACCGTCGCGCCCGGCGCCGTCACGACGATCGACTTCACGGTCAACGACGACGTCAACCTCCAGCCCTACGTGAGCGAAGGTAGCGTGGTCGAGAGCTCGGGAAGTGGCCGGATCCCGACCGACAACGTCTCCTACGACGGGACCGGCGTGTTCACCGTCCATCCGCTCTGAGGGACGCTCTCCACGGTCTCAACTCTCGATCGTCAAAGGCGCGAGATCACAAGGCTGAGAAGGGACGGTCTCCACTTTCTCCGGAGAAGGTGGCAGCCACGACCACGCACGTTCCCGTTGGCGACAACGGCGAGATCATGCAAGCCGCTCGCGCGCCCCCCCCTGGTGCAAATTTGGTCAGAGGCGGTGAAAGTGGAAACCGTCCCCACGTGCCGTCCACATTCCAGCGCGTTACGTGACGAGAGTTGAGACAGTGGAAAGCGTCCCTGGTTCGGGCGGACGTCGTTCAAGGGTGGCGGCTGTCCTGTGTCGACGAACGTGTGATATTTCGGCCGGGTATGAGGTCGTTCGCCGTGGTCGTGGTCATTGCGCTGCTCGTTCCCGTCGCGGCGCAGGCGGGGGATGGGATCGTGCTCGAGTCGTACACGGGGACCCGACCCGCGAACGCGAAGGAGGTCATCTCGCCCGTGCTCGACGAGCTCGCCGCTCGCGGGTTCATCGCGGGACCCGACGTCGTCGGTCGCAAGTTCGAGGCGCAGGTCTCGCGGCCCGCGATCACGCCGCAGGGCCTCCCCCCGGACTTCGCGGAGCAGATCGAGAAGGGCCACCGCGCATGGATCTCGGGCAAGTTCGACGAGGCCGTCGCGATCCTCGGGCCGATCGTCACCGCCGCTCACGCGAACAGCGGCACGTTCGCAAGGAACCCGGGCGTTCGCGATCGGTTGCTGAAGGCGATGATCGCGCTCGCTCTTTCGCTCCAGCGCAACGGCGATCCGACGGCCGCGCGCGAGACGTTCGCGGAGCTGCTGCGCAGCTTCCCCGAGGCGAAGGTCACCAAGGGCACGTATGGGCCCGAGGCGGCGGCGCTGTACGAACAGACCCGGCAAGAGCTCGCGGCCGGGCCGCGCGGACGGTTGCTGGTCAAGCTCGCGAACGAAGCGGCCGAGGTGTTCATCAACGAGCGCCTCGAGCGCAAGGGCACCACGGTCAAGGAGCTGCCACCCGGCGACTACCGCGTGATCATCCAGCTCGGTGACCAGCAGTCGCGCACCCACCGCGTCCAGATCAAGGCGAAGGAAGAAGCCACCCTGACCGTCGACCTCGCGTTCGACGCCACCGTGCGGAGCTCGCCGGGCTGGACCGGCTTCGAGTTCGCGACGACCACGGATCGCGAGAAGGCAGAAGCGGGATACGCGTCGGCGCTCGCGAACGCGATCGACGGGCGCGCCGTCGTGGTGGTCGGGATCGATCAGGTGCGCGGGCGGCCGTCGATCGTCGGCTCACTGGTGAGCCTGGTCAACGGCCGCGAGATCCGGAGGGCGAGCCTCGCGCTCGAGCCCGCACCGGCGCAGGATCGATTGCGCGCGCTCGCGAAGTTCCTCGCTGGCGAGGAGGCCTCGGCGGACATCGATGTGCAGATCGCGGGTGACCCGACGGTGGTCAAGGCCGTGGAACAGGTCCGCGCCGGCACGACCACGACCTCACGGCGGTGGGGCGGCTGGACCTGGATCACCGGCGTCGCGGCGGTGGGTGGGCTCGGCGCCGGGACGGCACTGCTCGTGCTCGACGGCACGTGTCCAGGCGGCAAGAGCGATGTGAACTGCCCGAATCTCTACTCGACCGCAGCGCCCGGATGGATCTCGCTCGGGGCCGGTGCGGTGTTCGCGGGCGTGACCGTCTACTTGATCGTCACGCGTCCCAAGGCCGCAGCGACGACGGCGTACGTGCTGCCGACCGGGGACGGCGCGGTCGCCGGGTTCGCGACCCGGTTCTGATCCATCAGTTCGTCGGCTTGAGCGTGTCGCGCAGCGACTCGATCACGCGGCCCGGAGCGCGGACCTTGAATCGCGTCCCCGCATCCTCGTGGGTCTCGGACAGCACGGTCGTCCGCTCGTGGATCAGGTGGGCCACCTTCTGCATCGAGTACGGGACCTCGAGCTCGGCTTCCTCGAGGGCACCCGAGAAGTGCTCGATCAGCTTCTCGCGCAACGTCGCGACGTCGGCCCGATCCTTGGCCGACAGCTGGAGCGCCCCGGGATAGTGATCGGTGAGTGCGGCGCGCCCCGCCTCGTCGACGCAGTCGATCTTGTTGAGCACGAGCCAGGTCGGGACTGCATCGGCACCGATCTCCGCCAGCACGGTGCGGGTGACCGCGAGCTGATCCGCGATCGCAGGATCAGCGGCATCGACGACGTGCAGCAGGAGGTCCGCATCGCCAGCTTCGTCGAGGGTCGACCGGAACGACGCGACGAGATCATGCGGCAGCTTCTTGATGAAGCCGACCGTGTCGGTGATCAGGATCGGCGGCTCGGTCGCGGGCGCGAGCCGGCGGATCGTCGTGTCGAGCGTCGCGAACAGCTTGTCGGCGATGTAGACCTCCGAGCTGGTCAGCGCGCGCATCAGCGACGACTTGCCGGCATTGGTGTAGCCGACGAGTGCCACCGTCGGGAGATCGCTGCGGCGCTCGCGACGGACCTTGGAGCCCCCTTCGATCTGCGAGAGCTCCTGCTTGAGCTCCGCGATCCGGTCGCGGATCCGACGGCGATCGAGCTCGAGCGTCGTCTCGCCGGCACCCTTGGCACCGACGCCACCGCGCACGCGATCACCACCGCCCCCGCCTTCGCGCAGGCGCGGCGACAGGTACTTGAGCCGCGCGATCTCGACCTGGAGCCGTGCCTCGCGGGTCTTCGCGTGGCGATGGAAGATCTCGAGGATGACGGACGTGCGATCGAGGACCACCACCCCGGTGATCTTCTCGAGGTTGCGCTGCTGGGTCGGCGACAGATCGTGATCGACGAGCACGACCTTCGCGCGCGGCGCGGGCTTCTCGGCGCCATCGTCGGAGGCGGCCGCGGCGTCGCCGGCGTCCTCGCGATCGTCGTCCTCGAGATCTTCGTCGTCGTCCTCGTCCCGCTTCTTTGTCCCGGGCTTGACGTACGCCTCGAGCTTGCCGGTCCCGCCGGTCCAGCTCGCGAGCTCCTCGAGCTTGCCCTCGCCGAACACGACCCCCGTCGCGAGCCCCGCACGCCGCTGGGTCATCCGACCGACCGGGTCAAGGCCCATCGTCTTGGCGAGCCGCTCGAGCTCGGACATCGAGGAGTCGAGCTCCTCGTCGGTCACGTTGGGGAGCTGGACCGCGACGACGACCGCGGTGGGCTTGTCTTCGCCGGTCGTCAGCAGGCGCGAGGTCAGGTCGAACGCCATGGGCGCGCACCTTGGCTCAACCGCCGTCGCTACGCAAGGGAGGCGGCGAACGCGAGCACGACCTCCGTGAACCGGCGGTGCGCTGCGGCGTGCAGCATGTGCCCGGCCCCCGCGATGAGCTCGAGCCGGGCATCCGGGAGGGCCGCGGACAGCGCATCCAGCGTGGGGCGGAAATAGGCCGGGGAGCGCTCGCCGCCGAGTAGCTGCACAGGGGTGGTCACCGTGGACAGCTCTGCGTAGCGCGGCCGGTACGTGATCAGCGCCTGCGAGTCGGCCCGGATCTCGGCCCACATCGCCTTCGAACGGTCCTGATACGCCCGCGGCATCCGCTCGAAGCCGGTGTCACCGAGCACCATGCGCAGGAACAGCTCGGCCGCGGCAGGTCCCCCCGCGGTCTCGGCAGCACGGTCCAACCGAGCGAGAAACTCGGTGGGCGCCGCAGGCGCCTCGTCGCTCGCTGCCATCGGAGGCTCGATCAGGACCGCCCCGGCGAACCGCGCCGGGTACCTGCGAACCGCATCGAGCGCGATCACGGCGCCGAAGCTCGACCCGATGACGATCGCGGGCGTCGGATCGTCACCGAGCTGCGCGATCGCATCGTCCGCGTGGGCCTCGACGGTCGACGCATCGGCGCGCCGGTCGTAGGCGATCAGCGCGAAGGCGTCCTTGAGCGGGCCTGCGAGCTGGATCGACCAGGTCGAGCGGTCGGCCGCACTTCCGTGGATCAACAGCACACGGGGAGGCATGGAGGCTTATGATGGTTATACATGGTGCGCGAGGACGGAGAGCCAGCTCCAGCGGAGCCGCGCGCCGCGGAGCCCGCCGCCGCGCCCGGTGCCGCCGACGATGCGTTCGCCGCGACGATCGCACCAGGTGTGCTGCCGCCGGTGGTCGGCACCCCGACGCCCGTGCCGCCCGCCACGCCCCGGATCCGGCGCCCGGCGGAGATGGAATCGGACCAGACCATGGCTGCTCCGGTCACCGGAGCGACCGCCGCCGCGGCCAGCTCCGGCTCGTTGCCGTTCGTCTCGCAGAGCCTCTACAAGCCCGACAAGGAGATCGCACGTGGCGGCATGGGCCGGATCGTCGCCGCCGAGGACCAGCGCCTGCACCGGCCGGTCGCGCTCAAGGAGCTGATCGATCCGGTGCCCGAGCAGATCGGGCGGTTCGAGCGCGAGGCGCTGATCACGGCGCGGCTCCAGCATCCCGGTATCGTCCCGGTCTACGAGGCGGGTCGCTGGCCGTCGGGCGAGCCGTTCTTCGCGATGAAGATGGTGTCGGGCCGTCCGCTCGATCGCGTGATCGCGGAGACCCGCACCCTGCAGGAGCGGCTCGCACTACTGCCGCGGATCGCCGCCGCGGCGGACGCGATCGCGTACGCGCACAGCCAGCGCGTCATCCATCGCGACCTCAAGCCGGGCAACGTGCTGATCGGTGACTTCGGGGAGACGGTCGTGATCGACTGGGGGTTGGCGAAGGACCTCGATGCGGGCGATGCCCACGAGTCCGCACAGCGCACGCACAGGGTCACCTCGAAGAAGGCCCAGGTGACCACGGACTCGGACTCGTCGACGCTGACGATCGCCGGCGCGGTGATGGGCACGCCCGCGTACATGGCGCCGGAGCAAGCACGCGGCGAGCCG
Source organism: Myxococcales bacterium (assembly GCA_028287135.1). Lineage (GTDB taxonomy): Bacteria > Myxococcota_A > Polyangia > Haliangiales > Haliangiaceae > JABFXX01. The sequence continues at coordinate 104,185 of JAQBQE010000031.1, read as the reverse complement.
CTCGATCAGCGCGCCGACGTGTTCGCGCTGGGCGCGATGCTCTATCACGTGCTCGCCGGGGTCCCGCCGTACAACGCGCGAACCGCCACCGACGTGATCGCCGCGGCGGCGCTCGGGCGCGTCGTGCCGCTGATCGAGCGCGAGAAGCGAACGCCCGCGGACCTCGTCGCGATCGTCAACCGCGCGATGGCGCAGGAGCCGCCGGATCGGTACGCCGACGCCGGCGAGCTCGCCGACGAGCTGCGGCGGTTCATGACCGGGCAGCTCGTCGATGCGCACCGGTACACGACGGTCCAGAAGGTCGTCAGGTTCGTCAAGAAGCATCGCGCCGCGGTCACGATCTCCGCGCTGTCGCTCGTCACGTTCGCCGTGCTCGGCACGCTGGCGATCCGGCAGATCGTCGAGCAGCGAGATGCCGCCAACTACGAGCGCCGGATCGCCGATACGCGCCGGCAGGCCGCGGAGAAGCTGATCGACAAGATGCTCTCGGACGTGAAGGACCGGCTGCAGCAGATCGGGCGGCTCGACGTGCTGTCGAACCTCGGCGGCGAGATCCGCGACTACTACCACACGCTCGCATTGATCCCCGGTGGGATGCCCGATGACGACAACGATCGAATGGCGATCGCGGTCGATCTTGTCGGTCTCGCCGAGCGCGAATCCGGCCGGCTCGATCAGGCGCTGAAGACGTGGGGCGATGCGCGCGCCAAGCTCGCGGCGTCGGTCGGGACCGACACCTCACCGCGGACGTTGCTGCGCCGGCGGATGCTCGCCCGCTTCGACTTCGAGATCGGGACGGTGCACCAGCAGCGGGGCAAGATCGCGGCAGCGGTCACGGCCTACACCCTCGCGAAGTCCGAGTTCGATGCGCTGCGCGAGGAGGTGCCCGGCGACCGGTTCGTGTTGCTCGGCGCCGCCGACACCCACGACCGGCTCGGCGATCTGCTGCGCAACGACGGCAAGCTCGATCAGGCACTGGAGGAGTACTCCGAGGCAAAGACCGAGCGCGAGCGCGCCGGCAGCCAGGCGAGCAGCCGGCCGTCGCAGGAAGTGCTCGCGCTGTCGACGAGCCACATGAAGCTCGGCAGCGTGTATCTCGCGCGCGGCGAGTCCGCGACGGCACTCGAGTCGTTCCGTGCGTCGCTGCGGCTCCGCGACTCGCTGCTCGAGACGCAGCCCGACAACGTCGAGGTGCTCGAGAAGGTGCTCGAGGTCCAGAACGAGCTCGCCGAGATCCAGCGTCAGCTCGGCGACCTCAAGAGCTCGATCGAGACGTATCGCGAGGCGATCCCGGTGATGGAGGGACTCGCGCGCCGCGACCCGACGAACACGTCGTGGAAGCGGCAGCGTGGCTATCTGCTCTCGAACCTCGGGTTCGCACAGCTCGATGCGGGCGACTTCAAGCAGGGTCTCGACCAGCTCCAGATCTCGCTCGATCTCCAGAAGGAGCTCGTCGGCCAGGATCCGAAGGCGCAGACCTGGCAGGGCGACCTGTCGCGATCGTACGCCCGCGCCGGCGATGGCTACGTGTACGTCGGCGAGATCGACCGCGCGCTCGACGTCTACAAGCAGGCGCTCGAGATCCGGGTCAAGCTGGCGAAGTCCGATCCGAGGAGCTCGCCCTATCGCCGCAGCGTTGCCTGGGGGCACGCCAAGCTCGCCAATGCGTACGAGGTGAAGGGCGACATGCCCGCGGCGATCGCGGCCCACGAGCGTGCGCTCGCCCTGCGGCTCAAGCTCGTCGAGGAGTCGCCCGCACACTCGGGCTTCCGCAACGAGCTCGCATCGACGGAGATCATGCTCGGCAGGCTGCTCGCAACGCGCGACGCCAAGCGCAGCCGCTCGTTGATCGATGCCGGTCTCACCCGCGCGCGTGAGCTGGTCGCCGGCGATGCGATCAACGGCGAGTGGAAAGAGACGCTGACGCAGGGCCTGATCGCGCAGGCCGAGCTCGCACGTGCCTCGCAGGATCCGGTGACCCGTGGCGTCGCTCTCGCAGAGGCACGTACGCTCGCACACGCACAGGCCGAGCTCGCACCCGGCAATGCGCACTGGCCCGGCTACGTGGCGGAGATCCACGTCGGGCTCGCGCAGATCGCGACCGATCCGAAGGTGGCTGCCGCCGAGTGGAAGACCGCACGCGATGTGCTCGAGCCACTCGCGAAGAGCAACCGCTTGCCCGCGCCGCGGAAGAACCTGCTCGATCGCGCCCGCGCCGGACGGTGATTCGCATACGATGACTTGATATGGGGGAAGAGACCGTCGAACGCGAATTCATGGGCAAGGGCCGGTCCAAGATCTGGACCTACCTGATCCTGATGGTGCTCTTCGTCGCGCTCATCATCATCGTCAACGTCGTGTGGAAGAACCCGACGAGCGCGAAGGAAGGCCTGAAGACCTTTATGGGCATGCCGAGCTGGGCCGGCGCGACCGTGATGTTCCTCGCCGGTGCACTGATCTTCTGGCTCGGTCTCAAGATGGAGACCGACTGGCCCGAAGGATTTGGTGCGTTCCTGATCGCGGGCTCGGTCGCGTGGGCGGAGATCATCGTCGGCTGGAGCAAGTTCGAGCTCGGACTCATCGTCCTGCCGTACTTGATCCCGATGGCGGTGTTCGCCCTGCTGCTGATGTACGGAATGAAGAAGAGCGTCTGAGCGCGGCTACGTCGCGAGCAGCGCGACGAGCTTTGCAGGCTCGGTGACCGGTGGGGCGCAGGTCGGCCCCGTGCACACGAACGCCCGTGACGCGCCGTTCGCGGCCGGCGTCTTGGCCTCGAGGATCGACGCGCTCGCCCATGGCCCCGCGATACACAGGGTCGGCGCGTACGTCGTGCGCGCGGCCGCGAGCAACGCCTCGCGACCGGTGCCCTCGGTCGCGACCAGCACCTTGGCGTGGAGATGGAGATCCATCGCAGCGAGCAGCGCCGAATTCGCCCATGCATTGACGCCGGTCGCTCCGGTCAGGCGTTGCACGAGATACTTCTCCGCCAGCGCGAGCGCGGCCTCGTCTTCGGCGACCAGCCCGAGCCGGACCAGCGCAGCCGTCGCGATCGCAGCGCCCGACGGAATCGCACCATCCTGATGAGACTCGGGTCGATGCACCAGCAGCGGATCGCCGGCGGGTGCGAGATAGAACACGACGACGCCGTCCTCCTCACTGACGAACCGCTCACGCGCGGACCGCAGGAGCGCCGCACCGAGGTCCCACCACGCGCGATCGCCGGTCGCCTCGGCGAGGTCGAGGAACGCCGCGCCGCAGAACGCGTAATCATCGAGCGTACCGTCGAGCTGCTTGGTCGCGCCCTCGTGGAACACGCGGGCGATCCGGTCTCCCTCCACCATCCGATCGCGGAGGAACGTCGCGACACGAAGCGCGAGCGCGAGCGCCGGCGCTTGCCCGGTCGAGCGCCACGACGCGACCAGCCCGGTGATCGCGAGACCGTTCCATGCCGCGAGCACCTTGTCGTCGGTGCCCGGCCGGATCCGCTGCTCGCGCGCGGCGAACAGCTTCGCGCGGAGCTCGGCGAGCTGCTCCTCCTCGTGCGGCGACGTTCGTGGGGTGATCCGCGACAGCACGCTCGTGCGGTGCTCGAAGTTACCCGTCTCGGTCACGCCGTACGCGCCGGCGAACACGAGCCCACTCATCGGTCCGAGCACAGTGCGCAGCTCGGCCGGCGTCCACACGTAGAACTTGCCCTCCTCGCCTTCGCTATCGGCGTCGAGCGAGGACCACAGCCCACCCGCGGGATCCGAGAGCTCGCGCTCGAGGAACGCGACCGTCTCTGCGATCACCTCGCGAGCACGCGGCGCAAGCGGCCCGTTCATCGCGACCACGCTCGCGTAGATCGCCAGCAGCTGCCCCTGGTCGTAGAGCATCTTCTCGAAGTGCGGAACGAGCCACTTCGCATCGACGGAGTAGCGCGAGAACCCACCGCCGAGGTGATCGTAGATGCCGCCCTCGGCCATGCCGCGCGCCCACTGATCGAACGCTTCACGCGCCGGTTGACCGAGCGGGAACCGACCCGCGCGGGCGAGCAGCTCGTGGCTCGAGCACGACGGAAACTTCGGCGCGCCGCCGAGGCCGCCATGCACTGGATCACAGCGCTCCGCGAGCTGACGTCCGGCGCTGATCACGAGCGACGCCGCGAGCCCCCTGGGATCGGCGGCGTGTGCGCCGCGCCGGTAGTGCGCATCGACCCGCTGCAGGCCATCGATCAGCGCGAGCGCGTTGTCCTCGGCATCCGCGCGGCGACTGCGGAACGCATCCGCCATCGCCTCGAGGGCCTCCTTGAAGCTCGGCCGCCCTGCCCTCGCGACCGGCGGAAAGTAGGTACCCATGAAGTACGGCCGACCATCCGGGAGGCAGAACGCGGACAGCGGCCAGCCCCCGCCCTCGCCCTGCACCATGATCGCGTTCATGTAGATCGCGTCGACGTCCGGGCGTTCTTCGCGGTCGACCTTGATGTTGACGAACAGCTCGTTCATCAGCTTCGCGGTCGCTTCGTCCTCGAAGCTCTCGTGCGCCATGACATGGCACCAGTGACACGCGGCATAACCGATCGAGACGAACACCGGCTTGCCGGTGCGCCGAGCCTCGGCGAACGCCTCCTCGCTCCACGGCCACCACGCCACCGGGTTGTCGGCGTGTTGCCGGAGGTACGGCGAGCTCTCGGCCCCGAGGCGATTCGGCATAGGCGGCTCTTACGCTGCGCTCGTCGGAGCTGCAACCGCGCTCCCGACCCTATCTAGCCCCTCATGGAAGATCACTACGTAGATCACATGAGACCGGGTCCGATCAGTGGAGTTTGCCACTGAGCGGGGTTACCAATCGATTATGACTCGACTGTCTTCAACGACCTTACTTGCTGCGATGTCCTGCGGCGTCATCGCAACTACATCCCTGGTGGCGCATGCCAACGTGGAGATCGGCGCGACCGGCGGCGTTCACGTCTTCAACAAGCAGAACGAGCTCGGTGTCCTCGACGACCCGAATGCACCCAGCGAGCGCAACTCGCTCCTCCTGGGCCTGCGGCTCGGCCTCTACTTCAACGACGTGATCGGGATCGAAGGCGAGTTCGGGATCATCCCCAGCGTCGCGCGTGAGCTCGAGTACGGGATCACCAATCTCACCTACCGGGCCCACCTGATCGCGCAGTTCCGCGCATCGAATCCGGACAACGTGTTCATTCCGTTCGTGCTCGCAGGCGCCGGTGCGTTCTCCGTCGTCGATTCGAGCAACGACAGCGTGATGAACGATCCGACGAGGAACATCGACGAGGACACCGACCCGGCGTTCTACGCGGGTCTCGGCGCGAAGTTCCGCCTCGGCGACAAGTGGGGCCTCCGGCTCGACGCACGCCTGCTGATGGTGCCGAGCAGCGAGAACCCCGACCAGGATCCCGATGACGACCGCGCCACGACCGACTTCGAGGCGCTCGCCTCGGTCTACGTCGAGTTTGGTCGCGGCGAGAAGCAGCAGACCATCGTCGAGGCGGCACCGCCGGCCGACGACGACGCCGATCGCGACGGCATCCGCGGCGCTGCGGATCAGTGCCCGACCGACCCCGAGGACAAGGACGCGTTCCAGGACGAGGACGGCTGCCCCGAGCCTGACAACGATGCCGATGGCATCCTCGACGCCAGCGACAAGTGCCCGACGGACGCCGAGGACAAGGACGGCTTCCAGGACGACGACGGTTGCCCGGATCCCGACAATGACAGCGATGGCATCAACGATGGTTCGGATCGCTGCCCGCTCGAAGCCGAGGACAAGGACAACTTCCAGGACGACGACGGTTGCCCGGATCCGGACAACGACGGTGACGGCGTGCTCGACCCGAACGACAAGTGCACCGATCAGCCGGAGACCAAGAACGGCTACCAGGACGACGACGGCTGCCCGGACGAGATCCCGGCCAAGTTGAAGAAGTTTGTCGGCGCCATCCAGGGCATCAACTTCCGCGTCAACTCGGCCGAGCTGCTCGCGGTGTCGAACCGTACGCTCGACAAGGCGGTCGCGGTGCTCAAGGAGTTCCCGGACCTCAAGATGGAGATCCAGGGCCACACGGACGACGTGCTGATCAAGAAGGGCGGCAAGTACGCCGACAACCTCGAGCTGTCGCAGGCGCGCGCCGAGACGGTTCGCGAGTACTTCATCAAGAAGGGCGTCGACCAGGGCCGCCTGACCGCGAAGGGTTATGGCGACAGCCTGCCGGTCGAGAGCCCGACCGGTCTCAAGGGTCGCAAGCTGACGACCGCGCGCTCGAAGAACCGCCGCGTCGAGTTCCAGCTCGTGAGCTCGCTGACCAGCGGTACGCCGACGCCGACGGCGACGCCGGCCCCGGTCAAGTAAGCGATCCCGGGTGAAACCGGTCCAGGCGGCTCAACGAGGCGTCTGAGACCGGTTACGACTCGGGGGATGACTCGATCGGCCTCGATCCTGTTGGCGTGCGTGGCGGCGACCTCGGTGGCCCACGCGGACGTGGAGATCGGCGGAATGGCCGGTGTCCACGTGTTCAACTCGCGCAGCGAGCTGGGCGTGGCGGACCAGCCGGACGGCCCGAGCCAGCGCAACTCGCTGCTCGCCGGCCTCCGGATCGGCATCTACTTCGCGGAGGTCCTCGGGATCGAGGCGGAGGTCGGGATGATCCCGACGGTCGCTCGCGAGACCGAGTTCGGGGTCACCGACCTGACGTACCGAGCGCAGCTCGTGGCGCAGGCGCGGGCACGGAACCCCGACGCCGTCGTGCTCCCGATCATGTTCGTGGGAGCGGGCGGGTTCTCGGTCGTCAACAGCAAGAACGAGAACTACGTCCGTGATCCGATGCGCAACATCAGCGAGGACACGGATGCTGCGTACTTCGTCGGCGCCGGCGTCAAGATCCGTGCGGGCGACCACTGGGGTCTGCGCGCGGATGCGCGAGTGCTCGCCGTGCCGAGCAGCGAGAACACGATTCCGGCGGATCCGAACAACCGCAAGGTGACGGCGGACTTCGAGGCCCTGGTCTCGGTCTACGCGGTCCTCGGCGGTGATGCCCCTGCCCGCCGCGATGTCATCGAGCCCCCGCCCGACGGCGACGGCGACCACGATTCGATCCGCGGCGCGCAAGACCAGTGCCCCGCCGAGCCCGAGGATCCGGACGGGTTCTCCGACGACGACGGCTGCCCCGAGCCCGACAACGATGCGGATGGGCTGGTCGACGGCGAGGACACGTGCGCGTTCGACGCCGAGGATCGCGATGGCTTTCAGGACGGCGATGGCTGCCCCGAGCACGACAACGACAGCGACGGGATCACCGACAACACGGACCGCTGCCCGGCGGAGGCCGAGGACAAGGACGGGTTCCAGGACGACGATGGCTGCCCCGAGCCCGACAACGACGCCGATGGCATCACCGATCTGACCGACGGCTGCGATGCCGAACCCGAGACGATCAACGGGTACCGCGACGAAGACGGCTGCCCGGACCAGATGCCGGGGCGCGTGCAGGACATCGCGAGCCGGCCGCTCGCGGGCATCCAGTTCAAGGTCAACAGCACCGAGCTCTCGTCCGTGTCGAGCAAGGCGCTCGACGAGTTGGTCGCCGTGCTGGTCGCAACGCCTGACCTGCGGATCGAGATCGAGGTCCACACCGACGACCTGCCGATCAGGTCGAAGAAGTTCGGTACCAACCTCGAGCTCTCGCAGGCACGCGCGGATGCGATCCGTGCGTACGTCGTGGCCAAGGGCGTCAGCGACCACCGGATCACCGCGAAGGGCTATGGCGCGGCGATGCCGCTCGAGAATCCGACCGGGCTGCGTGGGCGTGCGCTCACCGCTGCACGTGCGAAGAACCGTCGGGTCGAGCTCAAGCCGCGCTGAACGAGCGGCGACCGCGCCCTACCCTCGACGCCGTAGAGCGAGTGCGCGCGCACTGCCCGTCCCGACGACCACTCTCCCTGCGTGCGCCGCGAGAAATCAGCATCAAGGCACGTGCCATCGCGAGCCTGCGGGCGACCGCCCGATCCGCCGTTCCTGCGTTGCCGAACGCAACGTCACGGGGCCCAAATCGGGCTCCACCGGCGCTGAAATCCGTTCCCCTAGAAGCGGGCCGAGAGTCGATCGTCGAGGGCGATCTACCCCCGCCTCGCGTTGAGCGTGCCCGTCGGGCGGGCTATACCCTGACCTCGCAGATGTCCGACGTAACCGCCTCGAATATCACGCCGATCTCGATCGAAACCGAGATGAAGAACTCGTTCATGGACTACGCCATGAGCGTGATCGTCTCGCGAGCGTTACCTGACGCGCGCGACGGCCTGAAACCGGTGCACCGCCGGATCCTGTTTGCCCAGCGCGGCCTGAACAACGTGTTCAACCGGCCGTACCTGAAGTGCGCCCGCATCGTCGGCGACGTGATCGGCAAGTACCATCCGCACGGCGACGCCTCCGTCTACGACGCCCTGGTCCGCATGGCCCAGAACTTCTCGATGCGGTACATGCTCGTCGACGGCCAGGGCAACTTCGGCTCGGTCGACGGCGATCCGCCCGCAGCGATGCGCTACACGGAGTGCCGGATGTCGCGGCTCTCCTCGGAGATGCTCGCGGACATCGAGAAAGAGACCGTCGACTGGCAGCCGAACTACGACGACAAGGAAGAGGAGCCGACGGTCCTTCCGACCAAGGTTCCGAACCTCCTGATCAACGGAGCGTCCGGCATCGCCGTCGGCATGGCGACCAACATCCCGCCGCACAACATCGGCGAGATCATCGACGCCACCCTCGCGATCATCGAGCGGCCGGCGATCACCGACGACGAGCTGATCAAGATCGTCCCCGGGCCTGACTTCCCGACCGGCGGCGTGATCCAGGGTCGCGTCGGCATCATGTCCGCGTACAAGACCGGTCGCGGCGCGATCCAGGTCCGCGGCGTCGCCTCCCTCGAGGAGATCCGCAAGGATCGCATGGCGATCATCGTCACCGAGCTGCCGTTCATGGTCAACAAGGCCCGGTGGATCGAGTCGACCGCGGATATGGTCCGCGACAAGAAGCTCGAGGGCATCAGCGACATCCGCGACGAGTCCGATCGCACGGGCATGCGCGTCGTGTTCGAGCTCAAACGCGACGCCTCGGATGCGGTCGTCCTGAACAACCTGTTCAAGTACACCGCGCTGCAGTCGTCGTTCTCGTGCAACATGCTGGCGATCGTCGACGGTCGCCCGGTCATGCTGTCGCTCAAGCGAGCGCTGCAGGTGTTCGTCGAGCACCGCCGCGAGATCGTCACGCGGCGCACGCTGTACGATCTGCGCGAGGCCCGTGCCCGCCGCGAGATCGTCGAGGGCCTCGGCCTCGCGGTGATCAATATCGATCGCGTGATCGAGATCATCCGGTCGTCGAAGGACACCGACATCGCCAAGGACCGCTTGATGGCGGAGCGCCTGGGTGGCCTCGAGGGCTTCCTCGAGCGCGCGGGCCGTCCTCCCGAGGAGATCAACGCCGCCAAGGAGAAGGGGTTCACGACCCTCAGCGCCCGCCAGGCGCAGGCGATCCTCGACATGCGCCTTGGCCGGCTCACCGGCCTCGAGCGCGAGAAGCTGGAAGCCGAGTACAAGGAGCTCTGGGTCCTGACGGACTATCTCGAGGGCCTCCTGGCCGACGAGAAGAAGCTGATGGCAGCGATCGTCGCCGAGCTGCGGCAGATCCGCGAGGACTTCGCCGACGAGCGCCGCACGAAGATCGTCGACGCCGAAGGCGAGATCCTGACCGAGGCGCTGATCGACCAGGAGGACATGGTCGTCACCCGCACGCACCTCGGCTACATCAAGCGAACGCCGGTCCGCGAGTACGAAGCGCAGGGCCGCGGCGGTCGGGGAATCACCGGTGCGACGTCGACCGAAGGCGACTTCATCGTCGACATGTTCGCGGCGTCGACCCACGACCACCTGCTGCTGTTCACCGACAAGGGCCGCGCCTACTACAAGAAGGTGTTCGAGCTGCCCGAGGGTGCACGGACCGCCAAGGGTCGGCCGATCATCAACGTGCTCGATCTCCAGGAAGGCGAGCAGGTCGTCGCCATGCTGCCGTTCCAGGACGAGCAGTTCAACGCGCCTGACGTCTACGTGTTCTTCGCGACCCAGTCGGGCACGGTGAAGAAGACGGAGCTGTCGCAGTTCCAGAACGTGCGGCAGAACGGCATCAAGGCGATCGCGATCGACGACGGGGATCGCCTCGTCGGTGCCGCGCTCACGACCAAGGGCGTCGACGTGCTGCTGACGTCGGCCAAGGGCTTCGCGGTCCGGTTCACCGAAGATCGCGCGCGCCCGATGGGCCGCACGGCCGGCGGTGTACGCGGGATCTCGCTGCGCGAAGGCGACCGCGTGATCGGCATGGTGACGTTCGCGCGGACGACCGAGGATCCGGCCGCGGCGCTATCGCTGATCACGGTGTGCGAGCGCGGGTACGGCAAGCGGACGTCGCTCGAGGACTACCCGACGAAGAATCGTGGCGGCAAGGGCGTGATCACGATCAAGACCACCGCGCGTAACGGTCAGGTCTCGGCGGTCCGCATCGTCACCGACGAGGACCACCTGATCCTGATCTCCGATCGCGGCAAGCTGATCCGGCTCCGCGTTCGGGATATCTCGGTCCAGGGTCGCGCGACCCAGGGTGTTCGCCTGATGCGCGTCGACGATGGCGAGCACGTGGCCGCGATCGAGCGGCTCGCCGATCCGGGCGAGGAGTCGGGGATCGCCGAGGGCACCCCGATCGCCGTCGACGAGGGTGACACCGTCCCGAACGACAGCCTGGAAGAGGATGTGGTCGACGAGGACGAGGACGAGGGCGAGGACGAGACGGCCGACGACGACGCCGCCGAGTAGCGGCATACGGCGGGGGAAATCGCGCTACGTTCCCCCCGCATGTCGATTCAACGCAGTCAGTCGATCTACGAGCGAGCGCAGGCGGTCATCCCGGGCGGCGTCAACTCGCCGGTCCGCGGATGCCGCTCGGTCGGCGCCGATCCGGTGTTCGTGTCGCAGGGCGATGGCGCGTCGATCTGGGATGTCGACGGCAACCGCTACCTCGACCTGATCGGGAGCTGGGGGCCGCTGATCCTCGGCCACGCTCATCGCGACATCCTCGACACCATCAAGGAAATGCTGTCGATGGGGACCACGTTCGGCGCGCCGACCGAGGTCGAGGTCAAGTTCGCCGAGACGCTGCGCGAGGCGGTGCCGTCGATGGAGATGGTCCGCGCGGTGTCCTCGGGCACCGAGGCCACGATGAGCGCGCTGCGGCTCGCTCGCGGCTTCACCAATCGCGCGAAGATCATCAAGGCCGATGGCGGCTACCACGGTCACGCTGACTGCTTGCTCGTCGCCGCCGGATCCGGCGCTGCGACGCTCGGGATTCCCGGCTCGGCCGGCGTCCCCGAGGGTGCCGCTCGCGACACGATCGTCGTCCCGTACAACGATCTCGCGTCCGTCGAGATGTTCTGCCAGGGCGGGGATGTCGCCGCGATGATCATCGAGCCGGTCGCCGGCAACATGGGCCTCGTCGAGCCCCTGCCCGGCTACCTGGAGGGCCTGCGCGAGATCACCCGCAAGCACGGCACGCTGCTGATCTTCGACGAGGTGATGACCGGGTTCCGCGTCGCCTATGGTGGCGCGCAGGAGCGCTACGGCGTGGTCCCCGACCTGACCACGATCGGCAAGATCATCGGCGGCGGCCTGCCCGCTGCCGCGTTCGGTGGCGCCGCCGCGATCATGCAGAAGCTCGCGCCGCTCGGCCCCGTCTATCAGGCGGGCACGCTCAGTGGAAATCCGCTCGCGATGGCGGCGGGTCTGAAGATGATGGAGATCCTCGCGCGGCCCGGCACCTACGATCGTCTCGAGCACCTCGGCAGGCGCCTCGGCGACGGGCTGCTCGCAGCGGCGACCGCGGCCAACGTCCCTGCGGTGATGAACCGTGTCGGCTCGATGCTGACCCTGTTCTTCACCAAGGGCCCGGTCACCAACTACGAGACCGCAAAGCTCGCTGATACCAACCGGTTCGGCGCGTTCTTCCGGGGTATGCGGGAGCGCGGCGTGTTCCTCCCACCGTCGCAATTCGAGGCGATGTTCATCAGCCTGGCGCACACCGACGAGGACGTGGACCAGATCGTGGCTGCCGCCCGTGAAACGCTGGCGGCGTAGTCCGAAGAATTTCGAGCAGATCTGCGTCCAAACCCACGTGGTCGCTGACGATTGACGATGCTTTTTCGGCGTGGTACCAGGGCCCCCGTTGATGCAGTCTGCGCCCTCCAACCGCGGCGAAATGTCGCAGGATTCCGACGAGCAGCGGCTGCATCCCAGCGTCGTGACCGGCCGGCGTTCGATCGACCCCGCGGCGCGCACGACCAAGCGCGCGTACGACGCGCTGTCGGCGAGCTCCGTCGGCCTCGAGCTCGGCATCTCGGTGATCGTCGGCCTGCTGTTCGGCTGGTGGCTCGACAAGCAGATCGGGACCCAGCCCTGGATGATGTTGCTGTTCCTCGTGTTCGGCCTGATCGCCGGCTTCCGCGGCGTGATGCGCGCGGTCGGCCGCGCGGAGAAGGCCGGAGAGGTCAACGATCGTGGCTAGCCCCCCGAGCATCCACCGCATCGAGCGGATCAACTACGCGCTCGCGGCGATCGTCGTCCTGGTCGGCCTGGTGACCCAGAGCCGGTCGATCGTGCTCGGCCTGCTTGTCGGCTCGGGTCTGACCTGCATCAACTTCTACGTCCTGCGCCGGCTGGTCGTGAAGTGGACGGCCGATGCCGCCAGCGGCAAGGGCGGCGGTTCAGCGTCGATGCTGATGCTGCCCAAGATGATCGTGCTCATGGGGGCCGTCGCGGTCGCCGTTCTGTTCCTTCCTCTCGACGTCATCGCGTTCACAATCGGCTACTCGATCTTCATCCTCTCGATCGTCATCGAGACCACGTACACCGCCCTGCGCGCGCCCGCGCAGGACCCCGACAGCGAGCGTCCCAATGGGTGAACACGGCACCTGGTTCGATTATCTCAACCGCTTCTCCTGGTGGACCCACGTCAACGAGTGGGCCCAGCACAAGCTCGGCCGGTCGTGGAAGTGGCAGATGTTCGGAGAGTCCGGCTGGACCCTCACGCACGTCCTGATCTCCATGGTCGTCGTGCTGTTCGTGCTGTGGGGATCGATCGCGTTCTTCCGCGGCCTCAAGGGCCCCGACAAGGGCATCGTTCCGCCGCGCAAGATGAACCTGCGCAACTTCTTCGAGTACACCGCCGAGAGCGTCTACGGCATGGTCGAAGGCGCGATGGGCGAGAAGAACGCCGCGCGCTTCTTCCCGCTGATCGGCGCGCTCTGGCTGTTCATCCTGTTCAACAACATGTTCGCGCTGATCCCGGGCTTCAGCGCGCCGACGGACACGCTCAAGACCAACGTCGGCCTCGCCCTGTTCGTGTTCCTCCTGACCCACGTCTACGGGGTCAAGGAGCACGGCATCGCGTACTTCAAGCACTTCCTCGGACCGAGCATCCCGCTGATTCCCCTGATGCTCCCGATCGAGCTGATCAGCCACATCGCGCGACCGATGTCGCTCGCCGTGCGGCTCATGGGCAACATGATGGCCGACCACAAGGTCGTCATGTCGTTCTTCGCCCTCGTGCCGATCCTCGTCCCGATCCCGTTCCTCCTGCTCGGTTTGCTCGTTTGCCTGATCCAGGCAATCGTGTTCTGCACCCTGACGATGGTCTATATCGCCATGGCCGTGGAGCACGAGGAGCACTAGCGATCTCGTTTTTCCGACGCAACCCACCTTTACCCTGCATCCAATCCACGATATCTGGACCCGCACTCGCCCCCAACCGGCGCCCCGCGCGACCCAAGGAAATTATTATGAAGCGCAGCAGCAAGATCATCTTCACGAGCATCACCTCCCTCCTCGTCCTCGCCGCCATGGCAGCGGTTGCGTTCGCGCAGCCGGCCGACGGTGGCTTCAACGCCGAGGCGATCAAGGCCAATGGCCTCGCCGGTAACTACGGCATCATCGCCCTCGCTGCCGGTCTCGGCATCGGCATCGCCGCGCTCGGCGGTTCCATCGGTCAGGGCCGCGCTGCGGCCGCCGCGCTCGACGGCATCGCCCGTAACCCGGGTGCAGCTGGCCAGATCCGCGGCCCGATGATTCTCGGCCTCGCGCTCATCGAGTCGCTGGTCATCTACGCCCTCATCATTTCGCTCCTGCTCGTCCTCAAGGTTGGCTGATCACCTTCGCGTCGGGCACCGTTTGCAGACTGGCTCGGGGGCGACCCCGGGCCATTTTGCGTTTCGGGAGGGCCTATGGGACGCTGAGGTGGCATGCCCGACGACGACGCCAAGCCGGCTGATCTGGATCTCAAGGGGAAGTCCACGATCGAGATCTTGGCTGCGATCGACATGTTCAGCGGGCTGCCCGCGACCCACCTCAAGCGGGTGGTCGATATCGGGCTCGAGGAGCAGTACAAATCCTCGGCGACGATCTTCGCGGAGGGCTCTCCGGGCGACAAGTTCTACCTGATCGTCGATGGCGCGGTTCGGATCAGCCGCATCGTCCCCGGCATGGGTGAAGAGGCGCTCGCCGTGCTCCGACCGGGCGCGTACTTCGGCGAGATGTCGCTGATCGACGACGCTCCCCGCTCGGCGACCGCGGTCTGTCACGAGCGCTGCAAGCTGTTCGTGGTCAACCGCAAGGACCTCGAGGATCTTCTGTTCGTCGACCGCGACCTCGCGTACGAGCTGCTGTGGAACTGGGTGCGCACGCTGTCGCGCCGGCTGCGGGCGACCAACGACAAGATGACGTTCCTCGCCACCACCTCGAAGTTCTAGATGCGCATCGCGGCGATCGCAGCGACGATCGCCTCGACGATCGTGACGGCCGCGGCCGGGCTCGGCACCGCCGCCGCGGACCCGCTTCCACCCGGCAGCCTCGGCCTCGCCGTAGGTGCGATCAGCGGCGCGGGCGAGGACGCCAAGGCACTCGGCTACGGCTACCTGCTCGGCGGGCAGGCCGCGTGGCAGCCGATGAACACCGAGAGCCGGCTTGGCTGGTCGATCAAGTCGACCCTGCTGTTTGGTTCGATGCGCGGTGCGTCCGCCGCACGCGTCAAGGACGAGCTCCTGACGCTGCAGATGGACGTGATGATCGGGCTGCGCATTCGCGCCGGCGATCAGAGCCGCTATCTGTCGGCGCGGATCGGCGGTGCGCTGTTCCGCGCGGATCAGGTGATCCCGCCCGAGATGCAGCGCGCGTTCGCGGGCGCGGTCGGCAGCATCGGTCTCGACCAGTACTTCTCCGGCTGGCTGATCAACATCGACGTCCGCTACGGCCTGATCGGCCCGGGTCCCGCCACCCTCGGCCTCGTGATCGGCGGGGCGAAGACCGGACCCTGATCATGCCGGCGCTGGTGACCGATCGCCTCCGCCTCGTCCCGATCTCGCTCGAGGCGATCGAGGCCGTCCTCGATCATGACAAGGCGCGGGCCGAAGCCGTCGTCGGGGCGCAGTTCCCCGATGCATGGCCCAACGACGACCTGGTCGCGCTCGGATTTCCATTCTCGCGCGCGGCGCTACGAGCGTCGCCCGAGTCCCGGCTGTGGGGTGACTCGCTGGTCCTCCTGCGCGAGGAGCCACGCGTGATCGGTAGCGTCGTGTTCCACGGCCATCCACGTGATGGTGTGGCCGAGGTCGCGTACTCGATCGAGGAGTCGTCGCGCTGCCAGGGGTTCGCGGTCGAGGCGACCCGCGCGTGCATCGAGTGGGCGCTGGCGCAGCCCGAGATCGTGGCGGTGCAGGCGACGACGTTTCCGTGGCACTACGCGTCGCTCGGTGTGATCAAGCGCCTCGGAATGGTTCTCGTCGGCACCCGCGATCACGACACGCTCGGTGAGCTACTGGTGTTCGAGCGCCGCTCGACCTGACACGGGCGCCGTGCTCCGACGTCACCCCATCGGGATCGGCTCGAACGTCAGCCGCTGCCCATTGACCGACACGTCGACCATCGCGCCACCGCGCGGCATGATGAAGGCCGTGACGCCGGAGGACGCGGTGGCCTGCGCTGCGGCGCCGGCCGTGAGCGCGACGACCGAGACATCGGCACCGAGCTCGTAGTCACCAGCTTTGATCTTCGCGACGTCCATCGGGTTGTGCAGCACGAGCAGCTCCGCGAAGGTCTGTCCGCCGAGCTGCGCACCGATCGAGGCTTGCTGCAGCTTGACGGAGCCGACGGGACGGCCGCGCTCGTAGAGCATGCCCACCCCGTAGGCGCCGCCGACGATCACGCCGCCCTTTCCGACCTCCGGGAACACCACGTAGCCCGCTGCGTTGGCGATCACCTGGCGCAACCCAGGGTCCTTCTGGATCATCGCCTGCAGCGTGGCATTGGCGCTCTGCTCGAGACTCTGGCGCTCCCCGGCAGTCTTCGGGGTGCCGCCACACGCGGCCAAACACAGCGCGATCACGACGAAAGCTCTTTCTAGCATCGGCATTCCTCCTGTTGGCTGGCGAACGCTGCATGCACAGGACCGACGAGCATCGTGGAGGGCACGTACACGGTCGGGCGATGAGGCCTGCACTCGATACGTGCGTCGCCTGTGAGGAGGTCACCGCAGGCCGCGCGGCACCATCCTGGGCGTGCGCGTCAGCGCTTCCAAGTGCCGGACTTGCCGCCGCGCTTCTCGTCGAGGCGAACCTCGCCGATCACCATGCCGCGGTCGATCGCCTTGCACATGTCGTAGACGGTGAGCGCCGCGGCCGAGACCGCGGTCAACGCCTCCATCTCCACGCCGCTCCGATCGAACGCGCGCACCGTCGCGGTGATCTTGACCGCGCTGCCCTCGACCCAGAGGTCGACGTCCACGCCGGTCAGTCGCAACGGGTGACACAGCGGGATCCAGTCCGCGGCGCGCTTGGCGGCCTGGATGCCGGCGAGCCGGGCGACGCCGAGGACGTCACCCTTGCCGATCGCACCGGCCTTCACCGCCTTCGCGGTGGCGGGCAGCATCGTGATCGTTCCACTCGCGATCCCGACGCGTGCCGTCTCCGGCTTCGCGCCGACGTCGACCATGTGAGCTGCGCCGGCGTCGTCGAAGTGGGTGAGCTTCGGTTTCTTCGGCGCCACCCGGCGAAGCTACTCGACGGTGACGGACTTCGCCAGGTTGCGAGGCTGGTCGATGTCCGTGCCTTTGAAGTCGGCGACGTAATACGACAGCATCTGCAGCGGCAGCACGGTCAGGATCGGCTGGAGCTCGAGCGCGGTATCCGGGACGACGATCACGTCATCGGAGTGCCCACCGATCTCGTTGTCGCCACGGCTCGCGATCGCGATGACCTTGCCCTGGCGTGCACGAACCTCGGCGAGGTTCGACACCGTCTTCTCGTAGCTCGGGCCACGCGGCACGAGGACGACGACGGGGAGATGCTCGTCGATCAGCGCGATCGGACCGTGCTTCATCTCGCCGGCGGCATAGCCCTCGGCGTGGATGTACGAGATCTCCTTCAGCTTGAGCGCACCCTCGAGCGCGATCGGGTACTGCGAGCCGCGGCCGAGGAACAGGAAGCCGTTCGCGGCACCGTAGCGCCGCGCGATCGCCTGGATCTGCGCACCACTCTCGACGATGTCGCGCATCTTGTTCGGCAGCGCGACCAGCTCGGCGAGCAGCTCGCGAGCACGCTCCTTCGACAGCGTGCCCGTGCGGCGACCGAGGTGGATCGCGAACAGCGAGATCGCGACGAGCTGGGTGGTGAACGCCTTGGTCGAGGCGACGCCGATCTCGGGACCGGCGTGCGTGTAGAACGCGTAGTCCGCGAGCCGCGGGATCGATGACTCGACGACGTTCGAGATCGCAAACACCTGAGCGCCCTTGCGCTTGGCCTCGCGGATCGCCTCCATCGTATCGAGCGTCTCGCCCGACTGGCTGACGGCGACCACGAGGTCACCCGGTCCAAGGATCGGGTCGCGGTAGCGGAACTCCGACGCGAGGTCGACCTCGGTCGGGATCCGCGCCATCGACTCGACGAGGAACTCGCCGACCATCGACGCGTGATACGAGGTGCCGCACGCGATGAAGATGATGCGCTTGATCTTCGAGACATCGAGCTCGATGCCATCGAGCGAGACGTCATCCGCCTCGAGATTGACGCGACCGACGAGCGTGTCCGCGACCGCGCGGGGCTGCTCGTGGATCTCCTTCAGCATGTAGTGCTTGAAGCCGCCCTTCTCTGCCTGCACGGCCGACCACGTGATGGTCTTGGGCTCGTGCGTGCGCGGGTTGCCTTCGAAGTCGGTGATCGCCACGCCGGTACGCGTGACGGTCACCATCTCGCCCTCCTCCAGGAAGATCACCTTGCGGGTCTCGTTGAGGATCGCGGTGACGTCGGAAGCGACGTAGTTCTCGCCATCGCCGAGGCCGACGACGAGTGGCGACGAGTTCTTCGCCGCAACGATCGTGTTGGGCTCCTTGTCGCTCATCACGACGAACGCGAAGCTGCCGCGAACCTTGGCGATCGAGCGGCGGACCGCCGTCGTCAGGTCGGGGGCGCCCGCGATCAGCGCGTGCTCGACGAGGTGAGCGAAGATCTCGGTATCGGTCTCCGACGAGAACTTGGCGCCGGCGGCGACCAGCTCAGCGCGCAGCGTCAGGTGGTTCTCGATGATGCCGTTGTGGATGACGCTGATCGGTCCGGACTTGTGCGGATGGCTGTTCTCCTCGGACGGCCTGCCGTGGGTGGCCCACCGGGTGTGGCCCATGCCGACGGTGCCGGCCGCGGGCTCACGCGTCAGCTTGTCCTCGAGCGCCGCCAGCTTGCCGCGGCACCGCACGACCCGCGACGCGCCTGCGCCCGTGTCGAGGACGCTGACGCCGGCCGAGTCATAGCCGCGATACTCGAGCTTGCGGAGCCCGTTGATCAGGATGGGAGTGGCTTGCCGCGTTCCGATGTAACCGATGATGCCGCACATATTGTCGGCGCTACTTCTGCGGGTTCTGTGCCGACTTTGCGGGAGTCGCCTTGGCGGGCGTCGCCTTGGCCGGGGTGGCGGCCGGCGTGGCCTTGGCCGGGGTCACCGTGGGGGCCGGTGTCGGCGCGGGCGCAGGTGCCGGAGTAGGCGCCGGTGCTGGGGTTTCTGCCGCTTCCTCGGCCTCCTCCTCGTCGGGCTCGACACCCGCGATCTCGTCGGCATCAGCCGCCTCGAACGGGATCGCCGGCGTATCCGCCATGATCTTGCCGGCGCCGCCTCCACCACAGGCCGTTGCCAGGAGCGAGAGGGCCAAAACCTTCACCAACACGAGCAACAGGAGTCGATTCCGCATGTTTCAGGGACGCTAACACCGGCTCCCGGGTGATTCCAGCGACGCCGGTCACCCACCACCACCTACCGCGCTAAGCTGCCTCACTGCGCGGTAACGCCCGCGTAATCGCTCGGGTTCTCGGCCAGCGAAGCGGGGTGCTCCCGGGTGTCTAGATCCTGACGCGCAGGACCTCATAGGCCTCGGCGTACTCGTAGCCGCTGATCCGTCCGTTGGCGCGAGCGAGGTCGCGGCTCGACTCGAGCCCGAGCTTGGACGCCTGCGACTCGTGCGCGGCGATCGCCTGGATCTTGGTGTCGATCGTCTTCGTGATGTCCGCGAAGCACTGGCCGATCGAGCGCGACTGCGCGTTCATCTCGGGGCTCGACAGGAACGCGAGCAGATCACACGGCGTGCGGCGCAGCGCCGAGACCGTGGCGCGATTGACGAGGCTGTGATCCCAGTGGAGGTCGTGGGCGGAGTGCGTGATCACGAGATCCGGGCGCACGTCGCCGACGATGTTGTCGAACCGGCGGACGAGCTCGTGCATCGGGATGTCCTCGACGCGGCACGGCCGGTCCTCGTAGAGGATGAACAGCTCGGCGTCGAGCAGGTCGGCGCCCGCGATCGCCTCGCGCTTGCGCTGTTCCGCGTTGCTCGGAATCGAGACCACCGCGAGCGTGACGTCCGCGCCTTCGGCCGCGAGCCGCGCGAGCAATCCGCCGGCACCGACCTCGAGATCGTCAGGGTGAGCGCCGAACGCGAGCACGCGACCACCATTCTGTTCGAGCAGACGATTCATGGCGTCGGTCCTTCCGTCACGGCCTCGCCGCCCGACCACGCGATCGCGGTCGCATCGGGGCCACAGTTGAACAGCAGATCGAGAAACCCGAGGTGCGATGCGAACCCGAGCCCGGGGTAGCGCTGGGGATAGTGCGGATGGTGGAAGCGCTGCCAGATCACCGAGATGCCGGCGCGCGCCATGAGGTTGGTGTCGAGGTAGCCGACCGAGCCGCCGCGACCGGTGAGGTACGACCGCGCCCCGACCGCCTGGCACAGCGAGACGATCCGCTCGGTCTTCTGGCCACGCAGGCCGAGCGAGGACGCGCGCACGATCGGCTTCGTGATCCGCATCCAGGTGCGTGCGAGCTCCAGCATGTGGAGGTCGAGCTCGAGCAGGTAGTCCCAGGGCCGTGCGTAGACGTCCTCGAGCGCCGGCGCGAACTGCGCGAAGAACGGCGCGCGTCCGTAGTGGATCACGAGACTGCGCCAGTGGCGGTGCTGCCAGTGATGGCGACCGCCACGACCGGTGTTGTCGATCCGGCGATCGCAGATCCGCGCGGTCTGCTCGGCACGCAACAGCGGAACGCTGAGCCAGTGCGGGCCCGCCGCCAGCTTGACGCGCTGCCGGTTCTGGAAGTTCTGGTCCTCGAACTGGAGGTCGTCCATGACGACGAACAGATCGGACTTCGCGAGCTTGTCGAGGTAGCCGAGCCACGGCAGGTAGTGCGGCTGATGCGCGGCGACGATCACGACGGACCTCCGGTCGGCGTCACGGCCGGCAGCGCTTGCGGTGCGCCGCCGTGACCGCGGGTCTCCCAGCTCGAGCTGTCGAGCGTGAACAGCCCGAGCGGCGACAGGAGCAGGTACGCGACCGGCATCAGCACGGCCATCGGCAGGAAGGCGATCGGATGGACGCGCAGCCACGGCGGTAGCGCTCGCACGCTCGGAGCAAAGTGATAGACGAACGCGAGCAGCCCGATCACCGCGAGGTGGAACATCGCGAGCTGCAGGAAGTCATGCCGCTGGATGTGCGTGATGATGATGAACGGATAGACCAGCAGCAGCAGCAGCATCGACAGGTACTGCAGGCAGACCAGCGGGTGCATCTTCCACGTGCTCGGCGCGAAGATGATGAAGTCGACGATGTTCGAGCGCTTCCACCGCAGCTGCTGATTGAAGTACGCGCGCAGCGTGGTCGCGGCCTTGGTGAAGCACATCGCCTTCATCGTCATCACCGTGCGATAGCCACGCTTGACGATCTGATGGGTGAGGAAGCGGTCCTCGCCGTACTTGATCGGGATCCCGAGGATGTTGCGGTTCTCGAGCAGCGGCTCGAGCTCGATCAACACGTGGCGGCGATACGCGGTGAGGCAGCCGGACAGGCAGAGGACCTGGCGCAGCCCGCGCTCGAGGTTCTTCAGGTGCTCCTGACCGAAGTAGTACTTGATGGTCTGCAGCCGGGTCAGCCAGTTCTCGTTGGGGTTCGAGACGTGGACGCGACCGCCGACCGCCGCGATCTCGGGACCGACGAAGCGCGCGACGAGCTCGCGGAGCGCCGTCGGGTACACGATGACGTCGGAGTCGACCGACACGATGATCTCCGCGGTCGACTCGCGGACCGCGTGGTTGATGCCCTTGCGCTTCCCCATATTGAAAGGGTTGCGCAGCACACGAACATTCGAGTGCTCGTTGGCGGCCTTGCACGCCCACTCGTACGAGTCGTCGGTCGAGCAGTCATCGACCACGGTGACCTCGAGCTTGTCCGCGGGGTAGTCGAGCTGAACGAGGCTCTTGATCGTGTCGTAGATCGATCGCCCTTCATTGAACAGCGGGACCACGACCGTGATCGTCGGCTCGTAGCCCTCGATCGTCTCGTCAAGCCGTTTCCGTCGAAGAATCGTAAGGTAGAACCCGAACACATAGCGGTTCAGGAACACGATGAAGATGAACAGGTAGATCGGGAAGGACGTCACGCGCGCGACGTCATCGGCAGCAAGAGCAATGCCGCGTGCGTTGCACAATTCGCGCACTCACGAAGTGCGTTGGTTCGAGCTAGTTGCGAACGAACGCGATCGAGGGTGCTCGCGACCTACCGGGGAAAACAGCAACGAACTGGAACGTTGCGTCCCCAGTGAAGAGCTTGCACACCGATTCGATTGCTCGCACATACGTCATCGATCTCGGTGGCGAGGTCGTTGCACAGCACGTTCGAGCTGTTCATGAGCCACACAAAGTCGCGAGACGGAAATCCTGGTCGTGCGATTCCTCGTGTCGTGGCGACGCCGCGCGATCACGACGGTGAGCGCACGTCCGTCGATGTCAGGGCAGCGCCGCCGATGTTCACGACGCCGGTGCGTCGCGGCTCGGAACCGGCACCGCCCGCGCGGATGCCGAAAGCGTCGGCACCGCCTCCCAACGTGATTCCATTCACGAAGCCGCGAGCGATCGCCGCGGTCGCCGCGGACCACCCGCGCACCGTGGCGATCGCGCCAGCACCTGTCAGGACGCAACAGAACGCGGCACCGGTCACGCACGCTGCACCGATCGGATCGGCGGCGGAGAACGCAGCGCCGGTCGCGAGCACGTTTGGATCCGCGGCCCGCGCCCAGGGGTGGACACCCCCAGGCCCCGTTGCTCAGCACGGATACAACGCGACCGCGCATACCAATCCGTTCGCGAAGACGCAGGCGCGACCACCAGCTCCCTCCCACGTGCCGGCCCAGCCCCAGCTCGCGCAGCCGTGGCACGCTCCACCGCCGGCGTACACACAGCCACATCCTTCGCAGCCGCATCCGTACGCGCAGCAAGCACCGCAGCCCGTGGTCTCGCCGCAGGGCCACGCCTACGCGCAGCAGCCGCAGTACGCGCCGCCGCTGCCGCAGCACGCACCGCAGCACCATGCGCCGCAGCACCACGCGGTGCCCCAGCGGCCTGTCACGGCCTGGCCGGCGAAGGACCCGATCACGACGATTGTCAGCCCGTTGCCCGCCCCTGTCAGGGCCCCGTCGTCTCACGACTTCGCGTCGGAGGCGCCGACCCAGTACACCGAGGTGCCCGCGGCAGGCGGCTCGTGGGCGGTGTTCGACAAGCTCGGCCTCGGCAAGCCGAGGGACTGGCAGCTCTCGCCCCGCACCTGGGTGGCCAGGCTCGCGCAGCTCGCCAGGGTCGATGCGCAGAAAGCATCGAAGTGGCTGGTCTCGGCCTATCGCCTGCTCGGGTTCTCGATCCTCACGATCATCGTGGTCGTCCTGGTCGGCTACATCACGACGACCGCGTTCTTCTATGTCAGCGACAGCTGGGTCGTGCCGATGGCGGTCACCGCGAATGACGAGAAGGTGCTGACGCTCCAGGCGCAGCTGTCGACCCAGCAGGACCAGCGCGATCGAATCGCCGACGAGCTCAACCAGGCCGAGCGCGCGATCCTCGCGCAGCAGAGCTTTCAGGCCGAGTTCGCGAAGGCGATCAAGGGCGACCTCGCGGGCAGGAAGGCAGCGCTCCAGCGCATGAAGTCGCTCGCGAACAGCGCGGCCGGCACGCGCGCAGCGATCCAGAACCAGAACAGCGCGTATGCCAGCGCTGCCCGCAAGCGGATGCGCGAGGAGTACGCGGCCGGCATGATCGATCGCAATGCGATGCTGAGCGGCAAGTTCCAGCTCGCCCAGATCTCGGGCTCCAACCTGTCGCTCGCGGAGAAGCAGGCGGAGTACGAGACCCGGGCCGCCGAGCTCGAGGCGACCGCTCGCTCGCTCGATGTGATCCTCGAGAATGCGCAGGACAGCGGGGACATCGGCCTCAGCTACGACGTCCTCCAGATCAAGCAGCAGTACGAGACGTCGCGACTGGAGCTCGCGAAGGCGGTCGAGATGCGGGACTCGCTGAAGTCGAGCCTCGCGCGACAGGACAAGATCCTGACCTCGCTGAAGGGCTCGGCGTACCTGCGTGCGGTGAACGACGCGGCGACCGTCGCGTTCGTTCCCTACGGCAACCTCGCCGACGTCAAGAAGGGAGAGCCGCTGTACGCGTGCAAGCTGACGTTGATGTTCTGCTATCACGTCGGTGAGGTCCTCGAGGTCCTCCCGGGCGAGGTCCAGTTCCGCCACCCGCACCGCGACAAGAATCTCCGCGGTCAGCTCGTGGAGCTAAAGCTCGACGATGACGAGGCAGACGCCGGGATGGAGGAGCACCTGTTCGTCGGCGGCAAGCCGTTCCTGTTCTGATGCGCACCTTCATCACGACGCTCACGCTCCTCTATCTCGGCAGCATCGCGCACGCCGAGACGGGTAACGATGCCCCCGAAGCCGATGGCTACTGCGACTACGTCGAAGGCGTCGCAGGCGCGCAGAGCGCGACGCTGTTCGCGCCGACCGTGTTCGGTCAGTTCGGGCTGATCGAGCAAGCCGCGGGTACGGTCAATCCCGATACCCAGTCCGGTGGCCTGCGCTTGATCACCGGCGTCCGCGTCAGCCTCGACGGAATCTACAAGGGACTCGCCACGCGCGATCGAGCGCGTGCGGACTGCCGGCGCCACACCGCTCTCGAGCGAGTCCGCGGCGAGACCGTGTACGCCGCCCTCGACGCGCGGGCCCAGGTGCTCGACAAGGCACTGACCGATGCCGAGAAGATCCTGGCGCAGACCTCGTCGGATCTGGACGCGCGGCGAACCACGGCGCAGGAAGCGACGGCGACCCGATTGCGCGTCGAGGAGCTCCGTCAGATCGCGACGCAGACCCGGCGCGAGATGAGCCTGTTGCCTCGACCGTCCGGTCCGCTCGGTGGCGCGCTCGGAGCGTTCCAGCGCGCGGACGATGACGTCGAGCGGATCGAGGGCAAGCTGCGGCGCGCGTCGGCGTTCGATGTCAGCGTGCGGGTCGGTCTCGACTCGTTCCTCGATCGCAGCAACCCGTCGCCCTACTTCGCGGTGGTCGCCGTGGGCATCAACCTCGGAACCCTGTGGCAGGGTGCCGCCAATGCCCGTGCGGCGGCGGGCCGCCAGCGCCTGGTGCGCAGCGGTCGCGATCCAGTGGCGGCCGATGCGAGCGCCGACCGCGTCCGTGCGCTGATCGAAGCCGAGACCCAGCGCGCCGAGGAAGTGTCTGCGCTGGAAGGCGATCTGGCGAAGCAGCTCCAGACCCTCGAACGGCTGGGCGGCGAGGACAGCAAGCGCTACCGGCAGACCGTGTGGTTCGAGTGGATCAAGATCAAGGCGGAGCAGGCGTACCTGACCACCCACCTCCGTGCGTTGCGGGACATTCTCGGGGGCGTCGAGCCGTGACCAGGACCCTGCTGGTGACGCTGACCTGCGGGCTCGCAGCGTGTGGCGCGGATCTCGAAGCCTCGCCCGAGCGGATCCGCACCGCGAAGCTGTCTCCGGCGACCGAGCTATGTGTCACGCGAGGCAAGGCTGCGATCGGAGATCCGGTCCGCGAGCCCACCATGCGGGCGACCGCACGAGGCTCCGTCGGTGATGCCGCGGCGGTCGACTTCATTTATCGCGGCGACACCGAGGCGGTGCGCGAGCTCGCGTCGGGGCAGCCACGCCGCCAGCTCGGGCTCAAGCTCCGAGCGATGAACGGCTGCAACCTCGTCTATGTGATGTGGCGACTCGACCCGACGCCAAAGCTCGAGGTCTCCGTCAAGCTGAACCGCGGCGCGAGAGATCACAGCGAGTGCGGCGCGGACGGCTACACCAAGGTCCGTGCGACCCGCAGCTGGAAGCTGCCGGTGCTCGCAAGCGGTGACCAGCACACGTTGCGTGCGGCGATCGCGGGTGACCAGCTGACCGCATGGGTCGACGATCGGGTCGCGTGGCGCGGCACCCTGCCCGCGTCAGTGCGCGGGTTGCACGGCCCCGCCGGTCTGCGTTCGGACAACCTCGCGTTCGATCTGGTGAGCATCAGCGCCGAGCTCGCGGACCGTGCCGCGCCGCCCGCCGCCTGCCCGACCGCCAGCGACTGAGGCGCGCTGCTCCGAAGGATTCGGATGCGCGTTTCGTGCGGCGGTGCGAAGCAGCGCGCGCGCTGATGTCACGGGCCTGCGGATTTACCAGCGGTTTCGCACGCTGGAGTGGGCGATCCCGCGGGCACACGCGGTGCATCTGATGGCTGCGGGAACCAGCCATGAACACCAGACAGCAAGCACCCAACGGTGAGTCGCAAGCCAAGGTCGGCGATCTCCTTCATCGCATCACCGATGACGTGAAGACGATCGCCAAGAACGAGGTCGAGCTCGCGCGGATCGAGATCGAGAACACCGCGAAGAGCGCCGCTGCGGACGCCGCCGTGATTCTGCTCGGTGGCATCGTCGCGCTGATCGGCCTCGGTCTGCTGTGCGTCGTGGTGGTGGTCGCGCTGGCCCCCGTGATCCCGCAGCTGTGGCTGCGGCTTCTGATCATGGCGGTGGTCTACCTGGCGCTCGGCGGCACGGTGGCAGGCGTGTTCGCCAAGAAGCTGCAGAAGGACATCAAGCCGAACCTGGATCTGCCCGCGCGCGAGGCGCAGCAGACCGTCGCAGCCATCAAAGACGGCCTGAGCGCCTGACCGTTCCTGAAAGGACATTCCATGCGTGACCGTTACGAGATCAAGACCGAGATCGACGAAGCCCAGCAGAACCTCGAGCAGAACCTGGGTGAGCTCAAGGACGTGCTGATGGAGAAGGTCGACATCAAGGCCAAGGTCGACGCCGAGATCGACAAGCGCAAGGACCAGGCGGCCGAGGCCGTCGCGCGCGGGCAAGAGATCGCGGTCGATCTCTATGACCAGGCCCGTATGTTCGTTCGCGACAAGCCACTCTATGCGGCCGGCATCGTCGCGGGCGTTCTGCTCGTCGGCGGCGCGGTGCTCGCGATCAGGCACCAGCTGAATGATTCAGCAGATTGACCACCTCCTGGAGCCGATCGAGATCGACGGGCTTGACGAGGTGCTGCTCGAACCCGGCCGCGGCTGATCGACGGAAGTCGGACTCCTGGCCGTACCCGGTCACGGCGACCAGGTGCACCGGCTGTTGCTCACGTAGCCGCCGTGCGAGCTCGTAGCCGTCCATCACCGGCAAGCCGATGTCGACGAGTGCGATGTTGGGCTTGAACGAGGTGACCCGCCGCAGCGCATCGGGCCCGTCATGCGCGGTCTCGACCGTGTGGCCGAGGACCTCGAGCGCCTTCTTCAGCGCATAGGCGGCGTCATCATTGTCGTCGACGACGAGGATCCGGCTCAGCGACGTCGGACTCATCGGGTGGGCATGCACCGCGGTCACGGCGATGTCGACGTGGGCCGCGAGCAGCGGCAGCTCGACCATGAACTCGCTGCCCTGCCCCGGGCCCGAGCTGTAGGCGGAGACCGTGCCGCCGTGCAGCTCGACCAGGCTCTTGACGATCGCGAGCCCGAGTCCCAGGCCGCCCTCGGCGCGATCGAGGGTCTGGGTCTGCTGGGTGAACAGCTCGAACACCCGCGCAAGCATCTCCTCTGCGATGCCGGCTCCGTTGTCCACGATGCGCACGCGGACGCGGCCGTCGCCGTGCTCGACCCGAACGAGGATCTTGCCATCCTCCGCGGTGTACTTCGCCGCGTTGGTCAACAGATTGGAGAACACCTGGGCCAACCGATCGGCATCGGCCTCGACGATCAGATCGATCGGCGGAACCTCCAGCGTGAGCAGATGTCGCCGCTGCTCGAGCAGCGGAGTCGTCATCTCGACCGCTCGCGAGATCACGGTGCCAAGCTCGATCCGTTCCTTGCGGAGCTCGACCTTGCCGCGCGTGATCCGTGAGACGTCGAGCAAATCATCGACGAGACGCGTCAGGTGGCAGACCTGGCGCTCGATAATCCGCTGCTCCTGGCTGTCGATCCCACGGAGCCGCAGGACCTGCAGCGAGGTCAGGATCGGCGACAGCGGGTTCCGCAGCTCGTGCCCGAGCATCGCCAGGAACTCGTCCTTGGTCCGATTCGCGGCGTTGGCCTCGGCCGCCATCTGCTCGAGGCACTGCGCGGCGACCATCTGATCCGTGGTCTCGCTGGTGATCACGACAACCACGTCCTCGGCGTCCCCGGCGCCCTTGAGCGGCGAGAAGATGTACGTCCAGTACGATTCGTGGAGAACACCATCACGCTCGAACTCGAGCTTGACGTCGCGGTCGACGTGCGGAATCCCCGTGCGCAACACTTGCCGCAGCAGGTCACCCCACTTCGACTCGACCTCTGGCATCACCTCGCGCATCGTGCGTCCTTGCACCGGTCGTCCGGCGTCGCCGCCGACCCGCTCGCACGACTCCATGTACGCCGGGTTCGCATTGACGTAGACGAGCTCGGGCCCCGTGAGCATCGCGACTGGCACCGGACAGTGCGCGAACAGCTGGGAGATCGCAGAGCGCTGCTGTTCGAGATCGCGCCCGAGGCGGTTGAGCTCGAGCCGTGCCGCCACGCGCGCGACGAGCTCGCGGCCGGTGAACGGCTTCACCAGGTAGTCGTCGGCGCCAGCGCCGAGCCCTTCGATCTGGGCCTCCTCGCCGGCGCGTGCGGACACCATGATCACCGGGATCGTGCGCAGGTTGGTATCGCGCCGGAGCTTGCGGATCAGCTCGAAGCCATCGAGACCCGGCATCACCGCGTCGGTGATCACGAGTGCAGGACGGTCGCGGCGGATCGCGGCGAGCGCGGACTCCCCATCGACGGTGGTCTCGACCTTCCACCGCCGTCCGAGCAACCGGGCGAAGTAGGCCCGCATGTCGGAGTTGTCATCGGCCACCACGATCCGCTCGCTCGGGCTGGCGGCGCGCCGGTCGATCCGCGTCGACTTCTGCATCCACTCGCTCGCCTCGTCGACGAAGCTCCGCTCCGGCGCTCCGTGGCCCTTGGCACTGCCCGGTCCACGCCGGCGCTCCTCGAACGGCACCGTCACGATGAACGCCGAGCCGATCCCGAGCGTGCTCTCGACATCGATCTTGCCCCCGTGCATGCGCACGAGCTCCTGCACCATCGCCAGACCGATGCCGGCGCTCTCCTGGGAGCGCGAGACGCCGGCGTCGCTGCGATGAAACCGCTCGAACAGCTGCGGCAAGTGCGCGACGTCGATGCCTGCGCCGGTATCGCGCACGATCAGCTGCGCCGCGCCGCCGACCTCGCGAACCGAGACCGAGACCGATCCTTCGAGGGTGAACTTGCACGCGTTGGAGACCAGGTTCAGGACGATCTTCTCCCACGCGTCGCGATCGATCTCGACGGCGCGCGACAGCGTCGGGCAGTCGATCACGAGCTCGAGCCCGGCGGTCTCGATCATCGACCGGAACGTGGTCGCGAGCTCCGTCGTCAGCGCGGACAGATCCGTCCGGACGAAGCTCCCCTCGATGACACCCACCTCGAGACGCGAGAAGTCGAGCAGCGAGTTGACGAGCTTCATCAGGCGCCGCGCATTGCGGTCCACACTGCGCAGCTCATCACCGACGAGAGACTGATCCGCGCGGGCGAGCGCCTCGCGCAGCGGACCGAGGACCAGCGTCAACGGCGTCCGGAACTCGTGGCTGATGTTGCTGAAGAACGCTGTCTTCACGCGATCGACGTCCGCGAGCATCTCTGCTCGTTGAGCCTCGACTTCATAGGCGTGGGCTGCCGCGAATGCCGACCCGAGCAGTGCGGCGATGCTCTCGAGCAGCCGCGGATCGGCCTGCGCGACCAGCAATCCTTCGATGCCGTCGTGTCCCGGCGCGTGGATCGGCACCGCGGTCCTCGGCGCGCCGAGCCCGGCGAGCGATGCGCGTCCTCGCTCGGAGAGCGCGACCGAAGCCGGCAGATCACCTTCGTTCGTCGTGGCGCCGACGAGCCGTGCGCTGAGCGCTGACTCGTCGCACAGATAGATCGCGGCGAACGGAACATCGGCCGCGTGCTTCGCGAGGAGATGCAGCGCTTCGCCACACACACCGTCCACGCTGCGGCGACTCGTCGTCTGGATCGCGAGGTGATGCAACAGTTCCATCTGTCGGGCGCTCGCGCGCTGCGAGGTCAGATCGCGGCACGGTGCAAAGATGCCGTCGACACGCCCGTCACGCGCGAGCAGCGCCCCGAGCGAGAGCTCGATGCTGCGCTGGTCCCACGCGACCTCGGTCGTGATGGCTCGCCCCGTCGCGCGCACGCGTTCGAGCGACGGTGCGAGCAGCGGCCACAGCTCGCTCGACCCTCGCGCGGACCGTCCGAGGACCTGCGCGTGATCGGCGCTGCCGAGCCACGGAAGGCACGCGTCGTTGTAGAACATCGCGAACGACGCGCCCCACCACACGATGGTGGGTTGCAGTGACGTCAAGCAGAGCCCGACGGCAACACCGAGGCTTTCCGGCCACTGCTCGGGCGCGCCGACCTCGGTCTGGGACCAGTCCAGCTCACGCATCCGCCGTGCGACCTCGCTATCTCCCGGGAACCACCGCTTGCCATCTCCACCCACCACGCACACTCCCTCGAATGGTTTGACTACCCGCGTCAACTTCTCGCACAGGCATCTACCCCTTTCACGTGAGGAAACAGCTTTCGCGTCGATCACCGCTTCTGACCGGTACGACGCGAGCAGCGTTCACGCTCGGTGGCGGAAAACTACAGCCAATCCAGGTGCGCTCCGCGGCGGACTACGGTGATCCCGGTAGTCCCACTCGTAGGAGTACCGACGAGGAATCGCCGGTACTCGGAACGAGGTCGGTCCTCGCTTACTGCGCTGGCCGGGTCACGGTCGCCTTCTGGAGCGCGACCTGCGTCTGCGCGAGAATGCGGCCGTTCATGGTCGAGCCGGTCTGCAGCGTGACGTCGGTCTTGCACAGCAGGATGCCTTCGAAGTGCGACGTACCTGCGAACGTGACCTTGCCCGCGACCTGCCAGAACACGTTCTTTGCCTGTGCTCCGCCCGCCAGGATCACGCGCTTGCCCACGGCCATCGTCAGGTCGCCCGTGGTCTGGAAGATCCACACGTCGTTCGGGCCACCCGACAGCGTGACGTTCTCCGGGATCCGCACGGTGCTCGTCCACTTGTAGAGGCCCGGTGCCAGCGTACGGCCACCGATGTTGCCGGTGCCGAGCTCGAGGAAGTTCGGGTTCGGGCGGCTCGCTGCGTCGGTGTACGCGCCTTCCATGTTGCTGACCGACGTCGTCATGATCGTCGGCGTGGGCGCCGTGTAGCTCGCCGCGTAGACGCGACCGCCGCCGACGACCTGGGTCGACGTCGAGAACGTGGTCGTCGCATCGAGCACGAGGTCAAAGCCGGTGATGAACGTCGCGGCGGCCGGGCTGACGCCGATGTCCCCGGTGACCGCCGAGGCTGGCACCGTCGAGATCGCCGTCTTCGCGAGCACGGTGAAGTTGCCCGCCGCGCCGAGCAGAACCGGAGCCGGGCCCTGTGCTGCGATCGTGCCGGTCATGAACATCCAGGTGAACGGGCTCGCGAGCGCGTTGCCTTGCAGATCGGTGACGCCGGTGGTCAGCGTCGCGGTGTACGAGGTGCTCGCCGCCAGCGGTGCGGCCGGCGTGAAGCGGACGATCGTGCCGGCGGTCGACAGCGTGCCGATCACAGGGGTCGCGCCCTGCGTGACCGTGAACGAGGTCGCGGTGATCGACTGTGGGCTGATCTGCTTGCTGAACGTCGCGCTGACGCTCGAGTTGATCGGCACGCCGGTCGCCGCGGCGGTCGGGATCGTGCTGTTGACGACCGGTGCGGTCATGTCGAGCGTGGTGCCGGTCGTGAACGTCCAGACATGGTTGCTGGCGAGCGGCGTGCCGGCGAGCGACATCGCGCCGTTCGTGATGGTCGCGGTGTACTCGGT
This sequence comes from Myxococcales bacterium, assembly GCA_028287135.1. Taxonomy (GTDB): domain Bacteria; phylum Myxococcota_A; class Polyangia; order Haliangiales; family Haliangiaceae; genus JABFXX01. Next base: position 72,327 of record JAQBQE010000031.1, on the reverse strand, counting down.
GCTCGCAGCGAGGTTCGCGGCCGGAGCAAACGTGACGGTCAGGCCATCGGATGCGTTGGAGACGACACCGGTCACCGGCGTGCTGCCTTGCTTCAGCGTGAACGTGGCGTCCGTCAGCAGCGCCATCTCGAGGTCAAAGGTCGCGGACAGGCGCACGTTGAGCGGGACGTCGAGCGCTCCACCGAACGGCGCGTTCGACGTCACCATGGGGACCTGATCGGCCTGTGGCCCATCGGTGTCGCCGCTGTCGGGGTCGTCGCCGCCGTCGGAGGGACCGGCGAGGTTGTCGCCGCAGCCCGCGAAGGCGAGAGCGAACAACGCGACGGTGTGTCGAAGCTTGATCGTGATTGGATGAGTCATAGGTTCCTTCTGCAAAGCGACCCGAGGGCCGAAGGAACCACCCTAAACTATCGAAACTTCTGGTCAATGTAGCCAGATCGCCCGCCTACACACCAATCCGACCGCCCACCGAGCGATCCAGTCAATCGTGGCCCGGTGGGCTACGCCGCCTGTGACGTGTGCACGATCTGGTGAACGGCGGGTGTCGGATAGCCCGCCCTGGTGAGCTCCTCGCGGATCGCTCGCGATGTGGCGAAGTAGACATCCCAGTACGTCTCGTTGGCGGTGAACGGTCGGATCGCGAGCACCGGACCCGACGCCGTGCTCTCGATGATCTCGATCACCGGCGCCGGGGCGAGCACGACGTTCGGGATCGAAGCGACCCGGATCCGCAGCCGGCGGATCGCATCCTCGACGTCGACCGTGTGCGCGAGCTGGGCGACCAGATCGACGCGACGATACGGGTTCGCGGAGAAGTTCTGGATGCTGTCACCGAGGATCTTGCTGTTGCCAACGATCGTCTTGATGTTGTCGGCCGTGTTGATCGTGGTCACGAACAGCGCGATCTCCTCGACGACGCCGGTCACACCACCGCCCGTGATCATGTCGCCGACCTTGAACGGTCGGAGCACGACGAGGAACACGCCCGCCGCGAAGTTCGCCAGGAGCCCCGACCACGCCATTCCGATCGCGATGCCGGCTGCGGCGAGGATCGCAGCGAAGCTCGTGGTCTGAACGCCGAACACGCCGAGCACGAGGATGACAAGCACCAGCTTGAGGACGACCGACAGGATGCTGTCGACGTAGCGCGTGAGCGTCGGCTCGATGTTGCGATGTACGAGCCGCGACTTCACGGTCCGCGTGATGAGGCGAATCGCGAAGCGACCACCGATCCAGAGAGCGAGCGCGCCCAGGATCTTGGTGCCGATATCGAGCGCGACGGGCAGCGATGTCGCGATCAGGTTGTCGACGAAGGTCGGCTCCGTAACGAGGGGCATGCATCGTTCTACAGGAGCCCCGGCGATCCACTCCGGTAGGCCACCCTGATGCACCTCCGCCGGATGCGACGGTCCTGGGTCTGGCTCCGTCCGGACCTGTGGATGCAGCTCCTTCAGCGGTTCACCCGATGGTTCCGCCCACGACCGTCGAGGGCCGAGCAGGAGCGGCTCCGTCGCTGCAGGGGCGACGAGGCACAGATGGAGCGGCTCCTCGGGCACGAGCTCACGCGGCGCCCCAGCCAGTCGCGCGCGGCAGCGGCCGAGGCAGCGGTCGAGCGCTGGCAGCGCGACCGGTGAGCCCTCCGCTAGCGTCGGCGATAGAACGGCCGCGGATCGTCGACCGCGGCCTGATACGTCACCGTGAACTCCTTGAACGCTTCGAGTCCGCTCTCGAGCGGCTTGCCCGGCTTCATCTCGAACGCGTTGAAGCCGCAGCGCTCGAGATAGAACAGCTGGTCGCGGAGCACCCAGCCCACCGCGCGGAGCTCGCCGGTGAACCCGTGGCGATCGCGCAGCATGCGACCGGTCGAGTACCCGCGGCCATCCGTGAACTTCGGGAACTCGACCGCGATCAGCGCGAGCTTCGCGAGATCGGGAACATCGGACGGAAGCTTGTCGCTCGCGATCCGGACGCCGACCGCCGGGTAGCGAGGCAGCAGTGTCGCGCGTTCCTTGAGGAACCGCGCGAGCGTCACGATCGGCTTGCCACTCTCGGGCAGCTCCGCGCCATCGGCAACGTGGATGAAGTCGTCCTCGACGATCTTGCGGTCACGGATGATCTGCATGGCTAGTCTCCTCCCGCCGCTTCGAGCGGGTCGGCCGAGCCGTACACCGCCTCCTTGAACGGATCGAAGCCGACGCGTCGCACCGTGTCGAGGAAGCGCTCATCGATCGAGTCGCGAATCTCGAGGTAGCGGCCAAGGACCTTCTCGACGGCATCGACGATCTCGTTCTGCGCGAGTGCGCGTCCGAGGATCTTGCCGATCGACGCATCGTTGCCGGGGCTGCCGCCGAGCATCAGCTGATAGAACTCCTCGCCGCGCTTGTCGATGCCGAGGATGCCGATGTTGCCGACGTGATGATGACCGCACGCGTTGATGCAGCCACTGATCTTGATGCTGACGTCGCCGACGTCGTTGAGGTAGTCGATCCGATCGAACCTCTCGGCGATCTCGAGGCTGAGCGGAATGCTGCGTGCGTTGGCGAGGTCGCAGTAATCGAGGCCCGGGCACGTGATGACGTCGGTCAGCTTGCCGACGTTGGCCTCGCCGAGGTCGAGCGCGCGGAGCTCGGCGTGCAGGCGCGGCAGCTCCGAGGTCTTGACGTCGGGGAGCACCAGGTTCTGCGTGTGCGTCACCACGGTGTGGCCGAACGAGAACCGATCGGCGATGTCCGCGATCGCGTCGAGCTGCGTGTCGGAGACATCGCCCGGTGGGATGCCTGGCTTCTTCACCGAGATGACCACGGCGCTGTAGCCGGGGACCTTGTGCGGGAACACGTTGTTCTTGACCCAGTTGCCGAGGTCGCGGTCACGGCCGAGCCCGAGGGAGATCAACCGATCGGGATCCGCGGCGATGTTTTCATAGGGTGGCGGCGCGAAGAACGCGCTGACGCGCGCGACCTCGGCATCCGGAAGCTCGAGCGCGGGCGTGCGCGACTTCTCCCAGTCCTCCTCGACGCGGCGGCGGAACTCCTCCACACCGAGCGCGGTGACGAGGATCTTGATGCGCGCCTTGTGCTTGTTGTCGCGGCGCCCGGCCAGGTTGTACACGCGGAGGATGCTCTCGATGTACGAGAGCATGTGCCGCTTGGGGAGGAAGTCGCGGACCACCTCCGCGATCACCGGTGTGCGACCGAGGCCGCCACCGACGAGCACCTCGAACCCGCGCTCGCCTTGCGCGTTCTCGACCATGCGAAGCCCGATGTCATGGAACCGAACCGCGGCGCGATCCTCGCCGGGCGCGGCGGTCACCGCGATCTTGAACTTGCGCGGGAGGTGGGCGAACTCGGGGTGGAACGTCGACCACTGGCGCAGGATCTCGCAGTACGGACGCGGATCCTCGATCTCGTCGCGCGCGATGCCGGCGAAGTGATCCGAGGTGATGTTGCGGACGCAGTTACCGCTGGTCTGAACGGCGTGCATCTCGACGCTCGCGAGCTCGTCGAGGATCACCGGGACATTGGCCAGCCGCGGCCAGTTGTACTGGATGTTCTGCCGCGTCGTGAGGTGCGCGTATCCCTTGTCGTAGGTGCGTGCGATGTGCGCGAGCTTGCGGACCTGCTTCGAGCTGAGCAGGCCGTACGGGATCGCGACGCGCAACATGTACGCGTGGAGCTGCATGTACAGCCCGTTCTGCAGGCGCAGCGGCTTGAACTCCTCTTCGGTGATCTCGCCGGAGAGACGCCGAGCTACCTGCCCGCGGAACTGCTGGGCACGCTCGATGATGATGCGGCGGTCGTAGTCGTCGTACTGGTACAAGCGATCACCTTTCGATCAACGCGAAATCCCAGAATCGGGGCGTCGGATGGGGGTGGTGGGTCCGTTGGCGCGGATCCGCTGGCGCGCCGTCAACGGATCGATCGTGGTGCCCTCGGCAAACACCTCGATGCCGTACGGGTCGCAGATCTCGCGCTGTTCCGCGGCGACCGCCCTGGCAGCGATCGCCTTGGCGCTCGCCTCGTCGGCGAGAAGTCCGGCCTCCGCGATCGCGCGGGACCAGGTCCCGTCGGCCCGCCGCCAGGCGACGGCGCCGTCGTCGGTGAAGTTTCCGGTCACGATCCAGTGATTGGCTGCGGGCATGGGACCTCTCGCGCGAAACGCCTCGTTCTCATATAACAGACAAACGTCCTGGTTATAAGAGACAAGTTCCGTTATAACGGAGTGGATGAGCGAGGATGCGCCTCCTGCCGAAGCGGCGTGGAGCACGTGGGTCGCGTGGGCCGTCGACAGGTTCGGCGCGACGCTCCGCGTGGCGTGCAGCCTCAGCGTCGAGGACAGCCTGCTGGTCGACGCCGTCGCGGAGCGCGCCGCCGAGCTCGGGCTGGAGGGTGACCGCGCGCCCTCGGTGTTCGTCCTCGACACCGGCCGGCTCCACGAGGAGTCCTACCGGCTGCTCGAGTCCCTGCGCGAGCGCTACCGGCTGTCGTTCGTGGTCGTCGTCCCTGACCCAGCGCGGCTCGAGCCGATGCTGCGGACCAAGGGCCCGCTATCGTTCTACACGTCGATCGACGATCGCCGCGAGTGTTGCGGGATCCGCAAGGTCGAGCCACTCGGGCGCGCGCTCGCCGGCGCGAGTGCGTGGATGACCGGGCAGCGGCGCGCCCAGTCGACGACGCGACAGAACCTGGCGATCCTCGAGCAAGACGCCGATCACGGCGGCATCGCGAAGCTGAACCCACTCGCGGAGCTCTCCGACGAGGCGCTGTGGGCCGAAGCCACCCGCCGCAACGTGCTGATCCATGCTCTGCATCGCACCGGCTATCCGTCGATCGGATGCGCGCCGTGCACGCGCCCGGTGGCCGCCGGCGCCGATCCTCGGTCGGGACGCTGGTGGTGGGAGGATCCAGAGAACCGCGAGTGCGGCCTGCATCGCCACGCTCCTGCCTCCACAGGCGCCGCGTAGCTCCCTCCATGACGCCGATCGATCTCGCGCTCTACGCGATCGGTGGTTGGTTCGCGTTCAACATGGGCGCGAGCGGGCTCGCACCCGCCTTCGGCGCGACCATGGGCGCGCGCGTGATCTCCGCGCACTGGGCGGCACTGATCTTCGGCATCTTCGTCGTCGCGGGCGCGGTGTTGCTCGGCCCCAACGTGGCCAAGACGCTCGGATCGGAGCTGGTGCCCGCCGCGACCTTCGACGCACGGACGACATTGATCGTTCTCGGTGCAGCAAACGTCGCGCTGCTGCTCGCCAACCTGCTCAACATGCCGCAATCGACGTCGTGGGTCACGGTCGCAGCGATCGTCACGCTCGGGCTCCACCACCGCGACCTGACCACGCATACCCTGACGCACCGCCTGCTGCCGGCCTGGCTGTTGATGCCGCTGATCGGCTTCGTCCTCAGTGCAGCACTGATGCGCGTCCTCTACCCGATGCAGGGAGGCCGGTTCGGTCTCCATGCCTGGTTGAGCCAGCGCAGCGGCGTGCTGCGGGCGCTCGCGTTCGCGAGTGCCTGCTACGTCTCGCTCGCGATCGGCGCCAACAACGTCGCCAACGCAGTCGGCCCGCTCGCCGCGGCTGGGTTGTTCAGCGTGATGACCGGCATGCTCCTGCTGGCGCCCATGTTCGGCATCGGCGCGCGCGTGCTCGGCGGCCCGGCAAAGACGATCGGCCGTGACGTCGTGCCGCTCGGACTGTTCGCCGCGACCGTGTGCAATGTGGTCGTCGCATCGCTGCTGCTCGTCGCCTCGTACATGGGCCTGCCGCAGTCGCTGGTCCAGGTCAACGCGGCCGCCGTGCTGGGCGTCGCGTTGATCAAGGAGGGACCGTCAGGCATGTTCGATGGTCGAGGCACCCGTCGAATGCTGTTCCTCTGGGTCGCGACGCCGGTGCTCGCCGCTGGTCTGACCTGGGTCGCACTCGCGGTGCTCACATGAACAACGTCGATCGCAAGGCCGGACGGGTGATCGCCGACAGCGTGCTCGATCTGCTCGGCAACACCCCGCTCGTGCGGCTATCGCGACTCGCGCCAGCAACCGGCGCCGAGGTGCTCGCCAAGCTCGAAGCGTTCAGCCCTGGTGGCAGCGTCAAGGACCGCGTCGCCGCACACATGGTCGCGCTCGCCGAACAGAAGGGCCTGATCGATCACGACACCACGATCATCGAACCGACCAGTGGCAACACCGGCATCGGGCTCGCGATGGTGTGCGCAGCCAAGGGCTACCGCTGCATCATCGTGATGCCGGACTCGATGAGCCTCGAGCGGATCTACCTGATCAAGCGGTTCGGCGCCGAGGTCGTGCTCACGCCGGGCAAGCTCGACCTCGCCGGCGCGGTGAAGAAAGCCGACGAGCTCGCGGCGAAGACCAAGAAGGTGTTCATGCCGCGGCAGTTCGAGAACGCCGCGAATCCGGGCGTCCACATGGTGACGACCGCGCAGGAGATCCTGACGGCGACCGAGGGCCGGATCGACGGCTTTGTCGCCGGCGTGGGAACTGGCGGGACGATCACGGGCGTCGGTCGCGTGCTCAAGGAGGCGTGCGCGGGGATCCGGATCGTCGCCGTCGAGCCGACGAGCTCGGCGGTGCTGACCGGCAACAAGCCCGGGCGCCACAAGATCCAGGGCATCGGTGCGGGCTTCGTCCCACCCGTGCTGAACCGCAGCGTGATCGACGAGATCATCACGGTATCCGACGACGATGCGTTCGAGGGCATGAAGCGCCTCGCCTCGGGCGAAGGCATCAGCGCAGGCATCTCGTCGGGCGCGGCGATTCATGCGGCGCTCGCGCTTGCTGCGCGCCTCGGACCGGGCAAGCGAATCGTCGTGATGCTGCCCGATACTGGCGAGCGCTACCTCAGCGTTCAGCACTACTTCGAGTTCTGACGTGATCACGGTCGCCGGCCCAGCCTGACCTGCGGGAGGTAGGTCCCGAGGAGCTCGCGCTTCCACCAGGCCCCGGTGCGCTGTCGCTCCTCACGACGGGTCATCCAGTAGTCGTAGAGCAGCGCTCGCACGTAGGTGGGTGGCCCGTCGGGGAACGGATTGGCTGCGAGCAGGGCAAGCACCTCGCGCTTGCCCTCGAGGATCCGGATGAGGAACCTCTCGAACCACACGGGAGGCGGTCCGAGCGCGGCGAACCACATCTGCCAGTCGAGGCGCGGCTGATGAGGAGCAGCGAACCGTGGAGGCGCGTGGAGATCGCCGGGCTTGTAGCGGAACCGGTACTCACGCCACTCCACCCCGTCGAGCGATCCCTCGACGATGATCTCCGGTCGCTTCGTCGTCATCACCGCGAACAACCCGTAGTTGCTCACGGCCTCGAACGGCGCGAGCTCACGGTCGAGGCGAGCCACGGGACGTGGGACCTCGATGGATGGGCGGACCCTGGCGACCAGCTTGCTCACCGAGAGCGCCAGGACGGGAAGCGCAGCCGCTGCCACCGCCAGCCGGCGCCACCACGGGGCGCGGGTCGCCACGGGAGGGCGACGGCGCAGCGCTCGCGCGACCGGCTCGTCGTCCAGCATCCACAGGCTATCGACGAGGGTCAGCAGGTTGAAGAACCCGTAGTTGCCGGTCGCGGCGATCAACAGCTGGAGGCCGGTGAGCGCTGCCCATCCGAGCCGGCGCACGCGGCGGGGTGCGAACGTCAGGAAGGGAGCTCCGATCTCGAGTGCGAGGACCGCGAACGTCGAGATCCGTTGCGCGCGCCGCGGCAACTGGTGCGCGTACCAGCCGAGCCGCGTGGGTAGTGGTTGCGACGCGTAGTGGTAACAACACGCCGTGCCGTCGCGCCACGTCGGGTCGTGCGACGCCAGCTTGCACCACCCCGATCCGAGGTAGAGCTTGAACACGAGCCAGCGCATCAGCGCGATCGCGGTCCACGGTGGCGACTCGCTCGCGCGACCGCGCCAGCCTGGCGGCGCCACGATGGCCGCGGCAAGGCCGGTCTCGAGCAGCAGAGCGTCCCACTGGAACGACAGGAACTCGCGCCCGGTGGAGACGAACGAGAGGTAGAGGCTCCACACCGCGAGCGCCGTCAGCGCGGGGCGATGCCGAGCATCAACAACGCCGCGCCGAGCTCACCGGCGACACACGCGCGGACGAGCGCGAGGTCGGAGGCATCGAGCCAGAACCAGCTCGGAACGAGCCGGACGTGATCGAGAGCGCGCCGCGACCGGCGCTCGCCGCGCTGGCTGCGCGCCACGGCCACATCGCGCATCGCGGCGAGGAATTCATGAATCGGCTGGATCCCGTCGCGACCGTAGAGCCCGAGGACTTGCCGGCGCAGCGATGCGAAGGCGATCAGGTAGACGCCGCCGAGCGCACGCATGAATACCGACCGGATCAGCGCGGCATCGGGGCGCAACGTCGAGCGCCCGAACAGCGCGACATCGATGCGGTCGGCGAGATCGCGATGTCGTGCGATTCGCCGGTACACCGCCTCGGCGATCCACCGAGCGAGCGGCAACCGCGCGAGGCGGGTGATGCCCCGTAGGCCCGGCGCCGTTCCGAGCGCGCGGAGCGCGGCATCGGCGCCTTCGTAGCGCCTGCCGCTGGCCGTGACGAGCTGTACGGATCGCAACGCATCGGCCAGCGGAGCTCCGAGCGCGCGAAGCAGGCCGGGTTGCTGGAGTGGGCGATAGTCGATGCGGTCGCCGGTCCTGCCCTGCCAGCGCTCGATCGAGCGTCGGCAGAACTGGCAGTCGCCGTCATAGATCAGGAGCGATCTCTCATCAGCGCTCACCCCGAGCGGTGAAGCAACACCGGCGCCATCGACCACCGATCGGCGTTCTCCGCACCAGGGCTGTGTAGAATCGAGCACCGTGACGACCAACGAGATCCTCGGCCGCAGCAGCTCCCTGTACACCCGTGTCGCGTTGATCTTCGCGCACGAGCTCGGCGTACCCGTCGAGCTCGTGCCGATCCACGACATGACCGGCTTCGAGCCCGCCGTGTACGGCGGCAACCCGGCACTCAAGCTGCCGACCCTGCGCCGCGGAGGCTCGCAGGTGTTCGGCGCCGAGAACATCTGTCGTGCGCTCGCGGACAGGTCGGACCGCAACCTGCGGATCGTGTGGCCCGAGCAGCTGCGCGAGGATGTGTCGCGGAACGCACAGGAGATGGTGGCGCACGCGATGGCCGCGCAGGTGCAGCTCGTGATCGGGATCGTGATCGGTCAGCTACCGCCCGAGAACATCTACTTCGTGAAGGGCCGCCGTGGCTTCGAGGGCGCGTTGCGCTGGCTCGATACCAACCTGGCCGATGCCCTGCGCGCGCTGCCGACCCCGCGCGACCTCAGCCTGTTCGAGGTCATGCTGTTCTGCCTGATCGAGCACCTGGTGTTTCGCGACACGCTGCCGATCACGCCGTATCCGAAGCTGGCCGCCTTCGCGGCGGAGCTCTCCGCGCGGCCGTGGGCTCAGGCGACGGCGTACAAGTTCGACGCACCGTCAGCGTGAGCTGACCTAGGAATTGCGCTCGAGGTCACGCCACCAGGTCGTGGCACCCTCGACGTGATCGGGCTCGAACACGCTGCCGATCCGCGGCGTCAGGATCCGCGCACCACTGCGTTGCGCGAGCTCGACGAGCTGATCGCCGGGCTCGTTCCACGCATGGAAGCCGAGCGAGAACGTGCTCCAGTGGACCGGCAGCAGGGTTCCGCCTCCGAGCATGCCGAACACCTCGAGCGCGTTCTCGGGTCCGAGATGAATCGTCCCCCAGCTCGGATGAAACGCGCCGATCTCGAGCATCACCAGGTCGAACGGCCCATACGTCGCACCGATGCTCGCGAACGCATCGGTGAGCCCGGTGTCGCCCGAGAAGAATACCTTGTGGCGCTCGGACTGGATCACCCACGACGCCCACAGCGTCTTGTTACGACTCGTGAGCGAGCGGCCCGAGAAGTGTTGCGCGGGCGTGGCTGTGAACTGAACCCCGCCGACGACGGCCGACTCGAACCAGTCGAGCTCGGTGATCCGCTCGGGCGCGACGCCGCAGCGCTCGAGATGCGCGCCGACGCCGAGCGCCGTCACGATCGGAACGCTCAGCGTCGCGATCTCGCGCATCGTCGACGCGCACAGGTGATCGAAGTGGTCGTGCGAGAGCAGCACGACGTCGAGCGGCGGCAGCTCCGCGAGGGATGCCGGGGTCGGATGAAACCGCCGGGGTCCGACGAACCCGAGCGGACCGATCCGGTTCGCGAACACGGGATCCGTCAGTACGCGACGACCATCGAGCTCGAGCACGACGGTCGAGTGACCGAGCCAGGTCACGCGCATGCCGGTGTCGACCGGACGACGCCACGCATCGTGCGGGCGATCGAGGGGCAGCGTGACGCGTGGCCGGCGTTCCTGCTTGCCGAACAGCCACTCGCCGAGCATCGGCCCCATCCCGCCCTTCACGCCATCGCGAGCACCACTCGGGTTGTGGAACAGCCCGTCGCGGTACTGCGCTGACGCGAGCGTCCGTTCAGCGCGGAGCCCGCCACTGCGCCGGATCTCGCGGCTTGCAGTGGGTGATGGGAGCGCCGCCTCGAGGTCGATGGCATCGGACATCCCCTCCACCCTAGACCAGCGCCCAGCAACTGCAAGGCCGCGCGGCCCACCGTCTACGGGAAGTCCTTGAAGCTCATCTTGGGGCCGAGCTTCTTGATCTCGGCGGCGGTGGGAAAGCTCGAGATCCGATAGCGCGGCGGCCACAGCGACGTCTTCACCATCCGCGTCCCGAGCGTGGCCTGGAGGGAGGAGAACGTGACGAGGCCGATGTGACGGGCCGCCTCGTTCTCCCACAAGGCGAGATCGACGAGGTCGACCTGTGGAAGGAGCGTGTCCACGGTCTGTGTGAGCGTCGCCATGGTGATGATGCGCCCGAGAGCCTTGTTCTCCATCCCCACGACCTTGGCCGTGAACGCATCCTCGTCGGACGTGCCCCCATCCTGCGCCAGCTCGCGCAGCAGCTCGGTCTGCCGTTCGTAATCGGCAACCTGTGCCGTTCGTTGCACCTCGAGGAAGGCCGGAAGGCCGGTGACCGGCTCCCATCCGTTCGCGGTCGCGCGCAGCAGGCGCGGGATCCATGCCCGCGGCTTCGCGGCTTCGACCTCGGCCGCTGCCAGGATCGCTTCCACACCCTCGACATCCTTGCTTCCGGTGACGAACACCGTCTCGCGTGAGGAGAACAGCGCGATCGGATCTCCCTGGACCTCCAGTCCACGATCCAGACGACCGAGCACGACGTGGGTCGCTCCGTATTCGTCACCGTCGAAGCGATAGCTGCCAGGCCGGATCGTCGTCATCGCCGGCGCCTTGCGCGCGAGCAGCTGGCGGGTCGCGCTCGCCAGAAGTGGATCGAACGACCCACCGTACGGTACGAGCGCCTTGGTCGTGATCCACGTGATGGTCTCTGCTCGATCTTCGACCAGTCCAAGCGCGAGCTCGTCGCCCACCGGCTGGTACGGCACGGTGTCGGCCGGCGAATCACTGCTGTGGATCTTGGGATCGCGCCGTGCGCGCAGGTTCGCGTCGACCTCGATCACGACACGCTCACGCAAGGATGGAAGCACCCCGCTGGCCGCCGTGGCGGACCGGCTGCGGTGGATCCGCGCCGCGACGTCCTCCACGGAGGACTTGTCGCGACGTGCTTCCTCGAAGTAGTTACCAAGCGGGACCACACCTCGCGACTCGCTGTCCTCGTAGGTGATCTCGAACGCCCTGTCATCGAACCCGAGCGTTGCTGCCGGCTCGAGTCGCTCGAGCGCAGCCAGCAGCTCGCGACCCCACGCGACCCGGTCACTCGCTGGTCGCTGGTCGCCGGACGCCGCAGGTGCGGCGCGTTCCCCGTCCTTGCCGCTTCCACACCCGACCACGATAACGAGTAGCCATGCGAGCTTCATCGGCGACGAGCCTACAGCAGATGCGCCGGGTCAGTACCGGTGCCCCATGACGCGGCGGGGCGCGGCTCGTCCGCATGCTGCGACGGTTCACCGGCATCGCGCTGGTGATCTCCCACGACCGCGCGTTGCTCGACGATCTGACGAGCGCGACGATCCGGATCCACGATCGGCTCCTCGCGTCAGCGGCGCCGTCGCCGGGCGAAGGCCGCAAGCTCGCCCTCGCGCTCGGCCTTGGCACGCACGCGTGGGGGCTCGTGCTCGACGAGCCGACGAACCATCTCGACCTGCCGTCGATCGAACGGCTCGTGGATGCGCTCGCGGCGTACCCGGGCGCGATCGTGATCGTGCCCCATGACGATCAGGTCGCAGCGCACTGCACGACGTCGACCTGGAACATCGCGGACGGTCAGGTGACCGTGGACGGGTACGGTCTGCGACTCGAGCGCAGTGACGCCCGCGCACTGCTCCGTGACGCGCACGATGACATCGGCGCCCGGCTCTGCATGAACGACCGTACCGTGGCGACACCATCGTCTGGCGTGCTCGATGCACCCACCGTCCCGTGAGGACCGTCCATGAGCGAGCCCACGCGCCCCCGTCATCTCTCGGACACCGACCTCGCGCGCCTCCGGCAAAAGCTCGAGGACGTGCGAAGCACGTGGCTCGCCGCCGAACGAGCGACTCTGCGCGAACAGCGATCCGCCGAGGCCGAGCCCGGCGACCCGGCGGATCTCGCAGAGCAAACGATCGAGCACGATGCGAGCCTGCGTCTGGCGACCTTCGACAACCGGCTGCTCGCCGAGGTCGAACGCGCTCTCGCCAAGCTCGATGCGGGGACCTACGGCCTCAGCGAAGACAGCGGTGAGCCGATCGAGCTCGCGCGACTCGAGGCCGTCCCGTGGGCGCGCCGCACCGCCGAGGAAGAGGAGCGCCACCAGCTCGAGCTCGGGGAGGCCCGGCACGCCACGGCGTGAACGCACCCGGGCCAGCCATCATGACCATCAAGCTCAACCACACCGGGCAGCTGTTCATGCAGCGGCAGATCGCCGCCGGCAAGGTGGTGCGCGACGAGCGCGATGCCTGGAGCGAGCATCAACCCTCCACCGAGGAGGAGAACGCCTTCATCGAGACTCACGGCTTCGCGGAGTACGCCCGCTGGCACCTCGGGATCGACGACCGCGAGCCCGCGGGGACCAAGGCCCACTACAAGTTCCCGTGCGGTGACTTCAAGAAGGTCCACCGCTGCGGGGTCATCTCCGCGGAGAGCCGGGCCGGCCAGTACAAGCACCGCGACATCGAGACCGCCGCGCATCGCCTGCACGAGCTGATCGACGCACGCGTGCGGCGCAGGGCTCCGTCGTCTGCCGCACGCTCGTCGCGACGGACGTGAGCTGCGCGAGCGGACTCAGTCGTCCACGAATGCCTCGAGCCGGGCGAGCGCGTCGTCCCATGGCTGCGAGATGCGTCGAGACAGCGCCGCGCCTCCTCGATGCGGCGCGGCTCGCCCTGCCAGATCCGCTCGCGCCCACGGCGCACATCACGCACCAGCCCCGCCTCCGCGAGGGCGTGCAGGTGCTTCGTGATCGCCTGACGGGTGACGTCGGTGCCCTCGCGCAGGCTCACGATCGACAGCGGACCCTCCACGCACAGCCGCGAGACCAGCCGAAGCCGCGTCTGATCGCCGAGCGCCGCAAACACGGGCGCCGCGTCGACCAGGCGAGCCTCTGCTCCGCTACGGCGTGGCAAGGTGACGCTCGATGTTGGCGAGCTGCGCGACCCAGCCGCCCTCGTTCATGCGGAACGCCTCGTCGCGACGTGCGAGGGGGATTCCATCGAAGCCCGATTCCGTCACGGTGACCCGCGTGTGTTGGCGCGGGTCCGCCGGGCACGTCGAATGCAGGCGCGGAGATCATGACCAGATCCACCGAGAGCTACGGACTCGGACAGAGCGGGTACACGGCGGGACGCCGAGAGGGCGATCCGGCGCTGGACCGGACCGTCGACGCACGGAACTGCGGCGCCTCGCCTCTGATCGAGGAACGCTTGCACGATCTCTGGGAGGATGACGAGCGGTGGCTCGGGCGTGGCTGCTTGCTGTGGTACCCGGCGCAGAACAACGAGCCGAAACTCGACGAGCCAGCGGACGAGCAGAACAACGACGAGCGTCAGCGGCTGCAAGGACACAGCGCGGCCCCGACGTAGTGCGAGGGCCCCTCCCCGGGACAAACCGTGCAAGAAGGTGTGCCCAACGCGCGACGAGGATGGACCGTAACCGCGGTACACCACGGCTGTGCCGTCACTGCGCGAACGCTGGGATCGGCGGGTGTACCCGCACCTGCTCGAGCGGGTGTGCAGCACGTCCGCGATCATGGCGGAGCGCGTCCGCTGGCTCGCGCGCGCGCGCGGTGAGGTACTCGAGGTCGGGGTGGGCTCCGGGCTGAACCTTCCGCTCCTCGACCCGCAGCACATCACGAGTTTCGTCGGCCTCGATCCATCGCCGCCCCTGCTCGCCCGGGCTGCGGCGCGGATTTCACGTGTCCCGACGACGCTGGTCGCGGGCACGGCCGAGGCCCTACCGTTCGACGGCGCGCGCTTCGACACCGTGCTGCTGACCTACACGTTGTGCAGCGTCGACGATCCCGCACGTGCGCTCGCCGAGATTCGCCGGGTGCTGCGTCCCGGCGGTGTGCTGGTGTTCGTCGAGCACGGCGCCGCCACGAAACCGCGGACGCTCCGCTGGCAGCACCGGCTGACACCGCTCTGGCGCCTGGTCTCGGGCAACTGTCACCTCGATCGCGACGTCCCCCGGCTGCTCGAGGCCGCGGGACTCACCGTCACCGAGCTCGACGGCCGGGATTCCGACGCGAGCCCCCTGTCCTACGCGTACTCGGGCATCGCGCGCGCGACGGGGTGAGCTCCGATCGCGCCAGAATTTCTCGCGCTTGATGTGACGTAGGCTGCGCCGGATCCGCGACGGTGGCTGGCCCGCCGTTCGCGAGCCCACCGCTCGGCTACGATGCTCCGCGATGACGACCACCGGGTCGGATGCAGGTGGCATCCGTCGCCTGTACTCCGCCCTCTGGACCCATGCCGCCGGGCGACGCGGGCGCATGGTGGTTGCCCTTGCGTTGCTCGTCGCAGCACAGGTCGTGCGGATCTCGATTCCGTGGCTGTTCGGCTGCGCCGTCAACGCGCTGCAGACACAAGGCATCGAGGGGGTGCGTCGCGCCGGAGGGTTCCTGCTGTGGATGCTCGCAGCCGCACTGGTCGCGTGGGCGATGCACGGCCCGGCGCGCATCGTCGAGCGAAGGACCGCGCTGTTCGCACGCGAACGCATGGCGGACGCGTTGTTCGGGCGTCTGCTCGCGCTACCGCTCCGCTGGCACGAGCAACATCACACGGGCGACGTGCTTCACCGGCTGCAGAAGACGACAGCGGCGCTGTTCGGCTTCGCGCAGAACCAGTTCATCTACCTGCAGAACATCGTCAGCGTCCTCGGTCCGATCGCCGCCCTGCTCGCGGTCTCGGCAGCGACCGGGAGCGTGGCGCTCGCTGGCTACGGTGTCATCGCGTTCGCGCTCGTGCGGTTCGATCGGGTGATGGTACGGCTCGCACGCGAGGAGAACGCGGCGGAGCGGCGCTACACCTCGAGCATCGTCGACAGCGCCGGAAACATCTCGACGGTCCTGACGCTCGGCCTTCATGACGCGGTCCGCGCGCAGGTCCGCGCCCGTCACCTCGAGGTGTCCAGGCCGGTGTGGCGCAGCATCGTCGTCAACGAGGCCAAGTGGGCGACGATCGATCTGCTCAACAATGCGATGCGCGTCGGCCTCGTCGCGCTGTACGGCTGGCTGGCCTGGCGCGAGTCCGGGTTCGTGCTGGTCGGGACCGCGGTCATGGTGCATCAGTACGCGCAGCAGATCGGGACCGTGGTGGGCTCGATGGCCCAGCACTGGGGTGAGCTCGTTCGCCAGCAGACCGACATTGCCGGCGCGGACGTCATCCTCGAAGCGACGCCGCGGATCTCGATGTCGATCGACCGGGACAGCACCTTCCGCCACTGGAAGACGATCCGGATCGAGGGCGCGACGCTTCACCACCCGAACGGCGCGCGAGGCCTCGACGGCGTGGATCTCGAGCTCCGGCGCGGGGCGCGGATCGCTCTCGTCGGAACCAGCGGTGCGGGCAAGAGCTCGCTGCTCCGCGCGCTCGCGGGCATCTATCCCGCCGACCAGATCCGGATCGGGATCGACGGCCACCCGACCACCCTGCGTGACCTGTCATCGCTCGCGGTGCTCGTGCCGCAGGAGCCGGAGATCTTCGACGCGGACGTCCGCGCGAACCTGACGCTCGGCCTCCCGCGTGGCGACGCGGAGATCGCACGTGCGTGCGAGATCGCGTGTCTGACGCCGGTGCTCGAGTCCCTGCCCGGCGGCCTCGACGCGATGATCTGCGAGCGTGGCGCGAACCTCTCCGGTGGCCAGCGCCAGCGGCTCGCGCTCGCCCGCGGCCTGCTCGCGGCATCGCAGGAATCGCTCGTGCTGCTCGACGAGCCGACCAGCAGCATCGATCCGGTCACCGAGGCGCGGATCTACGACGGCGTGCTCGCGGCGCTCGGCGATGCATGCGTCGTCTCGTCGATCCACCGGCTGCACCTGCTGCCGCGATTCGACACCGTGGTCCTGCTCCACGCCGGGCGTATCCTCGATGCGGGGAGTCTCCAGGAGCTGCTCGCACGTCAGTCCCTGTTCGCGGACATGTGGCGCGGATACACGGCCGTCAGTGACAGCGCGTTGGACCTCCGCGCTGGGTGATCAGAACGCGTCGACGGGAACGCGATGAAGCAGCGACTTGCCCTGCTGGAAGCGGGCGAGGTTGTGGAGAAACTGGTCGGTGGCGCGCTCGAGAGACAGCGCGGAGCGGCCGATCGAGTTATGCGGGGTGACGATCACGTTCGGCAGCGTCCACAGCTCGCTGGTGGCGGGAAGCGGCTCGCGCTCGAACACGTCGAGACAGGCGCCGGCAAACCAGGTCTCCGTGAGCGCCCGGATCAGCACCTCCTCCTAGGACGAGATAACCGCGCGACACGTTGATCAGCCAGGCGGACGACCGCATCGCGCGGAGCTGGGTCTCTCCGATCATGCCGCGACTCTCGGGCGTGAATGCTGCGGCGATCACGACGAAGTCCGAGCGAGAGAACAGCTCCTCGGACCGGTCGAGCGGGATGACCTCGTCGACGTGGCGCGTCTTCCGTGGGGTCCGCCGGGTACCGATGACGCGCATGCGAAACGCCTTGGCCAGGCGCGCGATCTCGACGCCGATGTCGCCGAGCCCCACCAGTCCCAGGGTCATGTCGGTGAGCTCCACGCCGGTATGCGGAGCCCACTCGCGGCGAGCCTGTGCGGCCGACCAGGCGTCCATGCGCTTGGCGACCCGGAGCATCATGCCGATCACGTACTGGGCGATCGGCGGGCTCTGCGCACCGACCGAGCGGGTGACGTGCACGCCGCGCGTCGCGACCGCCTTGAACAGCGGATCATCCACGCCGTGCGTGAACGTGTGCAACCACCGTAACGACGGCAGCTCGAGGAGCCTCGGCAGGATGCCGGTCGACGGATCGGCCTGCCACAGCCCGCTATCGAGATAACAGACACCGCGCTCTCCGGGCGGCGACGACCACGTCCCATCCGGTCGCGGTGAGATCAGCTGGAGCTCCGGCACGACGGCGGTGAACCGGCTCCCCCATGCGTCGATGCTCCGTTGCGACGTGAGAGGTACACGGGTCACGGCTCCAGGACGAGCGAGCCGGTGGTCTTGCGACCTTCGAGATCACGGTGCGCCTGCGCGGCGTCCCTCAGCTTGTACGTGTGGTGGACCGGAATCTTCACGGCGCCGCTCGACACCACCTCGAACAGATCGCTCGAGATCGCGAGCAGATCATCGCGCTTCACGATATGCGTGTTCAGCGTGGGGCGCGTCGCGAACAGCGAGCCCTTCTGCGTCAACAGCAACAGAGGGAACGGCGGCACCGGGCCCGACGCGTTCCCGAAGTTGACGTACATGCCGAGAGGACGAAGGCAGTCGAGGGAGGCCGAAAACACGTCCTTGCCGACGCCGTCATAGACCACGTCACACAATGCGCCCCTGGTGATCTCCTTCACCCGCGCGGCGAAATCCTCCTCGCGATAAAGGATGGTGTGATGCGCGCCATGCTGGCGGGCGAGCTCGGCCTTCTCCGGTGAGCCAGCCGTGCCGATCACGGTGGCGCCGAGGAGGTTCGCCCACTGGCACACGATCAGACCGACGCCGCCGGCTGCCGCGTGGATCAGGATGGTCGAGCCCTTTTCGACCTTGAACGTGCGGCGCAGCAGGTACTGCGCGGTCATGCCCTTGAGCATCATGCCGGCTGCCTGCGTGTGCGAGATCGCATCGGGGAGATTCACCGCACGATCCGCCGGCAGTAACCGCTCCTCCGAGTAGCCGCCGAGCGGATTCACGTACGCCACGCGATCGCCGACCTTCACGTGGGTGACGCCCGGCCCCACCGCGGTGACATCGCCTGCGCCCTCGTTCCCGAGGATGAACGGCCGCGGCGCGGGATAGAGCCCGGTGCGGAAGTAGGTATCGATGTAGTTCACGCCGCTGGCGCGCTGCTTCAGCCGGATCTCACCCGGCCCGGGCTCGCCGACTTCGACCTGTTCATAGGTCAGGACTTCGGGACCGCCGAGCTCATGGACCCGGACCGCTGCGACCATTTTGGTATTCCTCGGGGCTAGGGACGGATCATGCCGGCAGCGCGGTCGGCGACGGCGGCGGTAAACCAGCTTGCTCGGCCAGGGTCCACAGCTCACGCCGTGTGGCCGCCCAGAGCGACAGGCTGTCGCGTGTCGCCGAGATCGTGGCCTGCCGCGCGACCGCACCGTACCCGGCGCCCAGGCCTGCGACATCTTGGCACCCGACGGGTGCGCCCGCCGGCGCATCCAAACGGCGGTATGAGTAGTCGTATGCGACGCGCCTTGAAGTCCCTGGTGATCGGCTTGGCCGTCGTCCTCGGTCTGTTCTTGCTCATGCAGGCCATCCCCTACGGCCGGACCCATTCGAATCCGCCGACCATCAGCGAGCCGAAATGGGATTCGCCCCGCACCCGCGAGCTGGCCGTGCGGGCGTGCTTCGACTGCCACAGCAACCACACCAAGTGGCCATGGTACGCGGACGTCGCGCCGTTCTCGTGGGTCGTCCAGTACGACGTCGAGAATGCGCGCAGTGTCGTCAACTACTCGGAGTGGAACCGCCACTACCCTCTCGCGGTCTACTCCGGCCAGACCGTCAGGGACGAGATGATGCCGCCTGACAAGTACAAGATCGCCCACCCCGAAGCCAATCTGACGCCACAGGAAGCGATCGATCTCCAGCGCGGCCTCGACGCGACGATGGGCCCCGAGACGCAGCGACCGTGAGGCTCAGCGACGCGGGCGCGGTCCGCGTTGCTGGAAGTCGGCGATGATCGGCCCGAACGCCTCGGGCGGTGGAATGTTCGGGAAGCTGTGCGAGGCGCCGGTCGCGGCCCACGGAAAGCCTTCGGCCCGACTGGTCTCCACGAACGGCACGTACCACGCGTGGTCGTCGAGCATCGTCGCCCGCACGTTGACGAAGCCATCCATGCCTTCGGGCCGCGTGAACGCCCACGTCTTGCAGTGGGCGCAATGGAAGTGGCGCGACGGTCCGTGCAATCCACCGATCACCGGCTCGCCTTCCGTCACCTCGAAGCCACTCGACGGAACGAGGATGCTCAGCGAGAACGCGCTGGCCGACATGCGCTGACAGCCTGCGCAGTGACAGGCCATCGTGACGATCGGCGCCTCGCTGATGCGCATGCGCAGGCGATCGCACCGGCAGCCCGCTGCCCAGGGCAGATTCCATTCGCTCATGTCGCTAGTCTAGCCGCGAGGTCACGCCCGCGTCAGTGCGTACACGCCGACGGGTCGCGGCGGGGGCGTGATGCCGACGGTCCACTTGTCCATCCTGATCCGCCAGCCGTCTGCCTCCATCGCCTCGAGCAACCGCACGCTCGGTTCGCGAAACGGGTCCGCCAGGAGCACCGCGCCCGTCGGGGTGAGGTTCGTCTCGAAGATGTGCCGCAGCGCCGGATGCAGAGGCTCGGCATAGAGGATGTCCGAGCCGATGATCAGGTCGTAGCGTTCGGTGTCGTCCCACGCGGTCCAGTCCGCGATGCGGTGCTCGATCGTCGTCACGCCGTTGCGCTCGGCGTTCTGCGTGCACACGTGCAGGACGAGCTTCTGACGATCGGTCTGCACGACGCTTGCACCGAGCGAGGCGGCGACGATGCCCGGCAGTCCGGTCCCCGCACCCAGCTCGAGGATCCGCTTGCCACCGACGTCGCGCGACGCGACCTCGTGGGCGAGTGCGATCGCGGACGGCCACAGCACGCTGCCGTAGGGACGTCGCGTGGTGTTCTCGTCGAGCAAAAACGCCAGCTCCTGCTCGCGGCTGATGACCGCGCCGGTGTGGAGGATCGTCCACGTTCGACCGTGAACATTCATCTGCACCTCCTCGAGAGGCATGTCCCCGGCGGTGGTGTGGAGGACGTCCGGGTCGGTCGGTGCGGTCATGAACAGGAGGCGGAACCCTACCCCGTCCGCGCGTGGTAGGTACGCGACGCGACGCCTCGACCATGTCCGACCTGACCACCGCACTCTGCTCGATCACGGCTACCCAGCGGCGGCGATACTTCTGGGCCGTGTGGTGGACCGGCGCGCCGCGGGAGGCGCCGTTCCGCAAGCCCGACGCATCCGGCGGTGGAGCAGCGACCGCGGACGAGGCGCGGGCGGCGGCCGAGCGCGCGGTCGGCCGCCATGTCGTGCTCACCGAGCCTTACTGGGCACGCGCATGGAACCGGGTCCTGCGCGGGGAGTCGCCACCGCCCCGCCGCGCGCCACGCCCTCCCGCGATCCTCCCGGCCCCGGCGCGCTCTGCGTGGTCCACGCTCCGGCTCGCGCCCGGCGCCTCGCTCGCCGAGGTTCGCAAGGCGTTCCGCCAGCTCGCTCTCGAGACCCACCCCGATCACGGCGGCGATGCCGAGCGGTTCCGCGAGGTGCAGGATGCCTACGAGCGGCTGGTCGACCGGCTCGCGCGGCGGCGACCGCGCACCACGTGAACGACGCGAGCTAGCTCCCGCGACGGCATTCCTCGACGACGTCCGACGCATCTGCCGGTGCGTCGCCGTCACAGCGCTACCAGTGCGCCCAGTCCGGACGGGCGACGCGGCCCGTTCCGCGCGCGATCGCCGACGTGAGCGCGCACCGCGGTTGCACGTCGAGCGAGCATGGCGTTTCAAGCGGTGATGAGGCCGGTGGCGTGGGACGACACGACGTTCGCGGCGCTGCTCGCGCGCAACTTCGGCATGACCGGAGACCTCGCGGCCGGCGTGCGCTGGCAATACCTCGAAGGCCCGATGCCGCCCGGGAGCGTGTTCCTGCTCAACTGGGAGAGCACGGCGATCGGATGTGCAGGGATCTCGAGTCGGGTCGTCTCGTGTCGCGATCGCGAGCTGAGCGCCGCGCACTTCGCGAACTTCGCCGTCGATCGCGCACACCGCACCGCGCTTCCGGCGATCACGTTGCAGCGCGCGGTCAAACGCCACGTCGATCATAGCTACGACCTCGCGATCGGATTCTCGAATCGCCACGCCATGCCGGTGTACCGCCGCCTCGGCTATCGCGTGCTCGGCGACATGGTCCGCTACGCACGCGTGCTGCGGCACGCGCCCTATCTCGAGCGCTACCTGCGCGTGCGCGGCCCGGCGAAGCTCGCCGGCGTCGTGCTCGATCGGATCAAGCTGGCGCGTCGCGGTGAGCCGCTCGTCTGGCTCGATGATGTCGACGGCCGGTTCGATCAGCTATGGGAGGAGACGCGCACGGAGTTCCCGATCGTGTCGCGTCGCGACGCTGCGTTTCTTCGCTGGCGCTTCCTGCGCAAGCCCAACGAGCGGCACGTCGTCGCCGCACTGGCGCCGCACGACAAGCTGCTTGCCTACGCGATCGTGCGCGGCGAGCCCGGCGGGATGGCAGAGATCGCGGACATGTTCGGCCCGGTCGCTGCGCTCGATCGCCTGCTCGCTGCCCTCGTCCCCGCGCTGTACCACCGGGGCCACACCGCAGCGTGCGTGCGATTCTCGGGTGACCTCCGGGTGCGCGCGATGCTCGTCAAGTACGGCTTCACGCCGCGGGAGGTCGAACGCACCGTGATCGTACACGTCACGCCGCGGTGCGGGCTCGAGCTCGCCGATGCGACCGGGTGGTTTCTCACCGAGCTCGACGCTGACACCTGACGGGAGCCCAGGTACGCGGCGATCGCTGATCCGTGCCGGTTTCAAACCTGCATGACGGTCGCTTGAGGAGGCAGACCATGAGCACGATCACCACCAAGGATGGTGTCGAGATCTATTACAAGGACTGGGGCAAGGGTCAGCCCATTGTGTTCAGTCACGGCTGGCCGTTATCGGCCGATGACTGGGACGGCCAGATGCTGTTCTTCGCGAACAACGGCTTTCGTGTCATCGCTCATGACCGGCGGGGGCATGGCCGTTCTTCGCAGGTTGCCGACGGGCACGACATGGACCACTACGCCGACGATCTGGCGGCGCTGACGGCGCACCTCGACCTCAAGGGAGCGGTGCACGTCGGCCACTCCACCGGCGGCGGGGAGGTGGTGCGCTACCTGGCCCGTCATGGCGAAAGCCGGGTCGCACGAGCGGTGCTCATCAGCGCGGTCCCGCCGTTGATGGTCAAGACAGCGAACAACCCCGACGGGCTACCCAAGGAGGTATTCGACGGACTGCAGGCACAACTCGCGGCGGGCCGCACGCAGTTCTACTACGACCTCGCGGCCGGCCCGTTCTACGGCTACAACCGGCCCGGTGCGAAGCCCGCCCAGAGCGTGATCTGGAACTGGTGGCGCCAGGGAATGATGGGGGGCGCGAAGGCCCACTACGACGGGATCGTCGCGTTCTCGCAGACCGACTTCACCGACGATCTCAAGAAGATCAACGTGCCGGTGCTGGTGATGCACGGCGACGACGACCAGATCGTTCCCTATGTCGCGTCGGCACCGCTCTCGGCGAAGTTGCTGAGGAACGGCACACTGAAGACCTACAAGGGCTTTCCGCACGGAATGCCCACGACGGAGGCGGCCACGATCAACGCTGACGTCCTGGCCTTCTTGAAAAACACCTGACGCCGGAATTCGAACCATTCCAGGGTACGTTCGTCCTGATGGCGCGCATCGCGAGGAAGCCGGACTACTTCGCGGATCTCGGTGAGCGGATCGAGGCTCGCTGGCGCGCCCGGGACTACGCGGACGCGGCGCTGCCACCGATCGCCGAAGAGGAGCTGCTGCGGCGACCGCCGCACGAGCACGTATCTCCGTGGGAGCTCGCACAGGTCGGCCGTAACCCGGGGCGGATGCTCGAGCAGGGCTCGCCCGGCTTCGGCCAGCCGCCGCTCGCGGTGTGGGGCTCGGGCCGGATGTACATCGAGGTGCTGTACTGGCTGCAGTCGACGACGGCGATCCATCAGCACACCTTCTCGGGCGCGTTCGCCGTGCTCGAGGGCAGCAGTCTGCACACGCAGTACCGGTTCCGCCCGGAGCACAAGGTCTCGGACTATCTCCACATCGGAAAGCTCACGTGGAGCTCGTCGGAGCTATTGCCCCGGGGTTCGGTCCGCCCGATCAAGTCGGGCTCGCCGTTCATCCATGCGCTGTTCCACCTCGATCACCCGTCGGTGAGCGTCGTGGTGCGCAACTACGAAGATGCCGATGCTCCGCCCCAGCTCGGCTACCTTCCTCCGGGTATCGGCGTCGAGCATTCGGTCGTCGAGCCGCGCCTCGAGCGGGCGCTGGACCTCTATCGCATGCTCGTCGACATCGGTCGGGTGCGCGATGCCGAGCAGATCGTCAGCGGGATCATCAAGCACGGGGACCTGATGTCCGTGTACCTGGCGATGGCGGCGATCGGCGACGACGACGCCGAGCGTGCGATCGGACAGCGGGTGCGAGCGCGCGCGCGCAAGCTCCATGGGGCGGTCGTCGACAAGCTGGTCGAGGCGATCGAGCACAAGGAGGAGGCGCGTCGGTTCACGGTGCTGCGCAGTCGGGTCACGGATCCTGACCTCCGCTTCTTCCTGGCCCTGCTCCTCGTGGTCCCCACCCCCGCGGCGCTGCGTCGACTGGTCGCCGAACGCATGCCCGACCAGGACGTTGCGTCCACGGTGATCCGCTGGCTCACCGCGCTGGCCGAGATGAATGCATTCACGTTCCGCCTCGACGACGTGCAGCTCCGCATGATCGAGCTGATGATGCGCGGGCAGACGTTCACGAAGATCGTGCAGAGCTTCGCTCGCGACGGGCGGGCCGTCACGGGTCCGGCGCGAACCGCGCTGCGGAGGCTCCACGACCAGCTGAAGACCACGCGGTACCTCGATCGACTGGTCGCTGCGCGATGACGTTTCCCGACTGGCTCGTCCCGATGGCCGCGACGCTCACGCAGGAGCGCTTCACCGGGCCCGAGTGGACCTTCGAGCGCAAGTACGATGGCATCCGGCTGATCACATTCAAGCACGGCAGCGACGTGAAGATGTATTCGCGCAATCACCTGCTCCAGCACGTCCCGCTGATCGCCGCCGAGATCGCGCGTCTCCCGCACCCCGAGCTGATCCTCGACGGGGAGCTCAGCTGGGACCAGCGCGACTATCATGTATTCGACGTCCTGTGGCGCGATGGGCGTGACCTGCGCGAGTGGCCGCTCGATGCTCGCCGTTCGGAGCTCGCCACGCTGCCGCTTCACGCTCCCCTCGCGCGCGCCCTGGTGCTCGACGAGCCCGAGCCGTGGGAGCGGGCGCGCGCCGAAGGCTGGGAAGGAGTGATCGCGAAACGCCGCGACTCTCGGTACGAACATCGTCGGTCGCGCAGCTGGCTCAAGATGAAGATCGAGGCGAGCCAGGAGCTCGTGGTCGGCGGGTTCACGGATCCGCGAGGCAAGCGTGTCGGCCTCGGTGCGTTGCTCGTTGGCTACTACGAGGGCCCTGACTTCGTGTTTGCCGGCAAGGTCGGGACCGGGCTCGACACTCAGCAGCTCCTGGCCGTCCGCGCGCGCCTCGATGCGCTCGAGCTCGCGGAGGCTCCGTTCACGCGTGCCAGCGATCTGCCACGCACGAAGGTCCACTGGGTGCGACCGGAGATCGTGGTCCAGGTCGGGTTCATGGAATGGACCGGGCACGGCAAGCTGCGCCACCCTCGACTGATCGGCGTCCGCGCCGACACGCGTGCTCGCGACGTCACCCGCGAGCCTTGACGAGAGTTCTTCGTAGCTACCGTGGAACGCGGAGTGCAGCTGCTCTCCTCATGCTGAATACCCTAGCCAATCTGTTCCTGGGTCGTCGCCGTTCCGGTCTCGCAGGGCTGTTCGCGCGTCGTCGCCGTGGCGGCGTCGCGAACGCGGTGAACACGCACCGTGGTGCGTCAGCGCTCGGTACGATCGCCACGATCGCCGCCCCCATCGTGATCCGCAAGTGGATGGCGCGTCGCGAGGCGCGCGCGCATATGTAGCAGTCAGGCAGCACGACACTTGTTGGACAGACAGCCCGTTCGCGAG
Source organism: Myxococcales bacterium (assembly GCA_028287135.1). Taxonomy (GTDB): domain Bacteria; phylum Myxococcota_A; class Polyangia; order Haliangiales; family Haliangiaceae; genus JABFXX01. The sequence goes on along the minus strand of JAQBQE010000031.1, from coordinate 46,772 downwards.
AGCGCGAGCGGGCTGTTCGCGTCTTCTCGCAAGCACGACTGGGCGGTCAGTTGCAGTCGCCGACGGCATGCACGCCGCGCCAACGAAATCCGCCAGTCCGAAGATCGACATCACCGCCGACCTGTGCGGTGCACGTACGCAGTGCGCCCTCCTCGTCCCGTGGCACCGATGCGCGGCTGCAACCTTCCAGGAGAAGCAGATGCCGACGACAACACAGACGACAACGCCAACGGCGACGTCGAAGAGCTCGGCGGAGGCCACCCGAAAATCCGCCATTCGTCCGTTTCAACCCGGGAAGGTTCCTGATGCGGAGCTGGCTGACCTGCGCAGCCGCATCGAGTCGACCAGATGGCCCGAACGGGAGACCGTCCAGGATGAATCGCAGGGCGTGCAGTACGAGCTAGCGACGTCGCGGCGGCACCGCGCTTGCTTCGTTGAGGGGCTGGGAGGATCGCCATGGAGCCCCAGGAAGTTTCCGTCGAGCCAACGCCCGACGAGGACGCTCGCGAGGGTGAGGTCCAGAACATGTTCCGCACCATCGAGCGCAGCGGGACCTTGCCCGCCGGCATCGCCGCGTTCGATGCGGCCGATACCGTCCTGTGTGCCCTCGCGATGCGGTTGCCCCGCGCCGACGCACAAGACCTTGCCGACGTCGTGCCAGCAACACTCCGCCGGATCCTCACCAGGTGCGTCGTCCATCGAACAGCCCAGCCGGAGATCTCGCTCGACCACCTGGGGTTCTTGCGCCTGATCGCGACCGAGCTCCGCATCCTGGTCGAGGACGCAGAGCGACTCACACGCTCGGTGTTCGGCGCCGTGCAGCAGCTCATGCCCGAGGACGAGATCTGGGACGTGCGCAACCGACTGCCGCGCGAGCTGGATACGCTCTGGTATCCCTACAACCAATCGAACCGGCAGACGTTCGAGCCACCGCCGCCCGAGCCCGCGGAGATCGCGGACCGTCCCGTCGAGGAGCCGACGGAGACCATCCTTCGCGAGATCGAGCTCAGCGGTGTGTTGCCCCCCGAGATCTCCGCGATCGAAGCGACCCAGGCCGTGCTCTGCGCGTTCTCGCTCGAGCTGACGGGCGGCGAGCTCGACGAGCTCTCCGACCTCGCACCGCGAACGCTGCGGGAGCTGCTGACCCGGTGCTCTCGCCACCGCGGCGAGCGCCCGCAGACGATGGACGAGGCAACGTTCCTTCACCACGTCACCGATCATCTCGACGTCGATGTCCCGACCGCGGAACGGATCACCCGGACGGTGTTCGCCGCGCTACGTGGGCGACTTCCGGCCGCCGAGCTCCACAAGATCGACAATCGGATTCCACGCAGCGTGCGCCGCCTCTGGGCGTCGTGAGCAGCGGTCTGTACTTGCTGGTTACCTCGCTGCCATGGGGCGAAGAACCGGACTGGGAGGTCGCCGACGATCAGGTGAACGATGCGTATGCCGCCCGACAGCGACCACGCCGACCACACGAGACGGAGCAGAGCCTCGCAGCCGTGTCGGCGTCGTTTGCGCCGATCCAGAAGGGCAACGTCGCAGGCGCGCAGGCGAAGCTCCTCGGGAGCTGTTCGGCGACTGATCCAGGTAGCCAGTGGCGACGAGCGTGTATCCTCCGCGCTCGATGATCCGTGCCGCTCTCGTTGTCATGCTTCTCGTCGCGTGCTCGAAGCCCGCACAGAAGACCGGCTCCCCGGAGCTCGATCAGTTCGAGCTCGATCGCGGCGGACGCGCCTTCACCGACGCCTACGTGAGCCGCGCCGGTGTGTTCATCCACCGCAAGCTCGTCGTCCCGCCCGCCAAGCTCGCCACGCCGGGAGCGCTGAAGGCGGCACTCGGCGCGAGCAAACCGGCGTCGGCGATGGTGGTGCTCGACATCGACCTCTTGCCCGTGGTCGTCGCCCAGACGCTGCTGCGCGATCTGGACGGAACGAGGATCGAGATCGCGCACCGAGATGGGAGCCGGTCGAGCGAGTATCCGACCGGCATCGATGATTCGTGCGTGTTCGACCTCTCGAGCCAACCGATCGCGAATCCCGAGGCGACGCTCTCGATCGAGATCCTCGCGGACCGCGTGCACATCGGAACCGTCCCGGGGAACCAGTTCTACGACATCCGCCACAAGGTTCGCGACAAGGACCCCGAGATCGACTGGGAGAAGCTCGACAAGGCGCTGAAGCATCTCAAGGGCAGCGAATCCTTCGTGGCCCGCGACGATGCCGAGCTCGCCGTCGACCCGACGTACCCGAGCGTCACGCTGGTGAATGCCGCGCTGGTGGCGTGTCACCTCGGGTTCAAGAAGCTGTCGATCGTGCCGCGGCTCCAGCTGACGGCCAAGGTCAACGTTCCGGACGTCGTCGATTTCTCCGGCCTCGCTACGGCCGCCGAGGTGATCGCGAAGATGCGAGAGCGACAGGGCAAGGAAGGGTTCACCGCGCGGATCGGGAAAGATGACGTCTGCGACTGGATGAAGGTCGTCGCGCCTGCGACCGCGCCGTCGAAGCCCGCGCCCGGCACCGGTACCCTGGTCGCGCTCGTGCGCACCTCCGGCGGCGCATGGGTCGCAATGTCACAAACACTGGATGCGCAGGCTCCGTCGTCGACCGAGCCCACGCACCGCGAGCAGGAAGTGCCGGCGGATGCGCTGAGAGCTGAGCTCACCAGCATGCGGCTGCTGGCGAACATCAAGGAGGCTCCCCTCCAGATCGCCGCCGGCGAGGGTGTTGATGGGGCGACGTTCCTGGCCGCGATCCGCAAGGCTTGCGAAGCTCACACCGTTGACTTCGATCTCCGCGCGCCGGGCGAGCTGTCGCTCAAGCCACCCTCGTGATGTCGGAGGTCGTCGCGAGGTAGATGCTGCGAGTGCGCGGCGCCAGCCCGAGCACGCCGTCGGGCACGTGCTCGTCGATGCCGACGACGAGCACGCCGCCGTCACGAAGCACCGAGCGGAACGCGGCCGCGACGTCTCGCTGGACCGCCTCGTCGAGGTAGGTGAACGCCGCGTTGCGGCACAGCACGAGATCGAACGGTCCCGGCGGCGGTGGATCTCGAACATCACGACGCTCGAACGACACGACCGCACGCACCGGGTCGCGCACGCGGTGCTGGTCGCCGGCAGGCTCGAACCCCACGCGGCGCCAGTGGTCGGGCAACTCGCGCAAGGGTGGCGTCGGATAGATCGCGGCGGCGGCGCGCTGGAGCTGTCCCGCGTCGACATCGGTGCCGAGCACGTCGATCGCGACGGCGGGCGCGACCTCGCTCATCCAGGCGATCGCCAGCGTGAACGGCTCCTCGCCCGCACCGCAGCCCGCGCTCCACGCTCGCACCGTCGTCCGCCCTGCATCGGCCGCGTCCTTCGCCAGCTGTGGCAGCACGTGGCCGGCGAGCTCGCTCCAGATCTCCCAGTCGCGCGCGAATCGCGACACCGTCACGCGACACAGTCCGTCGAGGACGCGCCACTCCTCGGGATGCTCGTCGAGTCTGACCCGGTACGCAGCGAGATCCGGCAGCCCGAGCTCGGCGCGGCGACGGTCGATCCGGCGGCACACCTGCCGATGCATCCGCCGGAAGCCCTCCCAGCGGAGGTGAAGGCGTGGGAGCGCCCACTGGAGAAACGCGACACCATCGGAATCGAACATGTCGGTTCACGTCCGGGGTCAGCGACCGAGCGCCGATGTCATGGGGCGCTGGCGTGACCGCGTCAGACCGCCCCGCAACTTGTGGCGATTCCGCCACGCGACGTAGCCGAGGGCGGCGAGCCCTCCGATCAGCACGACCCAGTGCTCGACATGAGCGACGCCGGCACGCACGCGATCGACGTGAAGCGAACCGAAGTAGCCGAGCGCCATCGTCAACGGGACGCTGATACACGCGGCCAGCGCGTCCCACAGCAGGAACCGGCGCGGCGCCATGCCATTGATCCCCGCCATCGCGAACACCGCGCCGCGCAGTCCAGCCACGTGGCGTGCGAGGAACACCAGGCGTCCGCCGTACCGCGCATAGAGATCGTTCAGCCGGGCGCGCCGCTCGACCGGCAGCAGGCGGCGAAACAGCGGGCGTTCGAACGCGCGCGCCCCGAGGCGCCGAGCGAGGAAGAACAACATGGAATCACCGACGAGCACGCCGGCGAGCACGACTCCGAGCGCGACCTCCCACGACACGGCGCCGCGGTGAACCAGCACGCCGGCCGACAACACCGCGATGTCCTCGGGCACCGGGATCCCCAGGCCACCAAACACGAGCCAGAGAAACACGAACACCATCGAGCCTTGCAGCAGCAATGTCATGAAGGCATCTCCCCTCCATCGCACGCACTGCAGGGTCGAGGCCGGCTCGATCGGACGCGAGAACCTCCTACGGCGCAGGCCAGGCCACGGGATCCACGGCCACGATCCTGAGCTCGCTCGTGTACCGGCGGTCGTCACCATCCGGCAACCAGAGCTCGTCGATCGCTGGCAACATCTCGGAGACCGTGAGCGCCGACGCTTTTCGCGCGAGGTGCGTGAACAGCTCGACGTAGTGCGGGCTGTCGAGGTCTAGGTAGCAGGGCTTCGTTTCCTCGGGGATCGAATAGAACACGAAGCGTGGAACGCCGTGCCGGGCGGCCCAGCGGCGCACGCCGAGCATGCGATCGAGCGGATCCTCGACCTGCAGGAAGTCGAGGTCCGCGATCTCGAACCGCCACGTCTCGCGGCTGACGACGAAGTTGTCGACCGACACGCGAGGCGTGTGCGCTGCGTGCGGGATCAACTTGAAGTGAGAAGCGCTCTCCGTGGAGAGGAAGGAGTCGAGCAGCTGCTCGAGGATGAACGTTCGATCGTCGCCACGGGATCGCAGCCGGAGCGAGTCGCCATGGGGCTCGACGACGAGTGCGCCCGCCTCGAGGACGTGAGCACGCGGCCTCCATGATCGGGTCGCGCCGATCTCGAGATCGAGGTCACGGGCACTGAGCGAGAACCGGTCGGCGCGTGTCGCGCGCTCCTTGCCGACGACTGCCTCGATACTCGCCCAGGGCCGATCGCTCTCCAGCGCCGCCACGAGCGCGGCGGGGTCGGGGTGCTGGCGGACCGTCCACGGCACCGCGACCGTCGCAACGGCGACGTGGAGCTCACCGGCGATGACCATGAACTCACCGCGCGCGATCGCTTCGATGCTGCGAGCAGCGATCATGAGATCGGGTGAGTGATGGCGCGCCGAAGGCCAGCCGGGATGCGGCGCCGCAAACACCTCGTTCGCGCGCGCGAGCTGCGCCAGCGTGACCTCGTGGCGGCGATTCTCACGGGTGGTCTCATCGAGCCCGAACAGCTCGGCCCATCGCCGCTGCAGCTCCTGCGTGACGGCCGCGATCAGCGGAGGTGCCTTGCGCGAGTGGCCGCTGAACTGCTCGCTCGCGCGCTCCCAGAACCGGAGAAAATCGACGGAGGGGGAGCCCATCTCGCTGGCGAGCCCGCGATGGATCTCGACCAGCACCTCGCGATATCGCCGTGCGACCTCGTACGTGTACCAGCGCGCGCTCGTCAGCAGCAGTGACAGCGCAGGCGCGATCCGATCAACCAGTGCCGGTCCAAGCGTGATGTCGAGGTCGCGGCGACAGTCCTCGTACACGATGGTGCGCCCGGCATACGTCTCGCCGGAGCGGCGGCTCGGTGCAGCCCCCGTGTTCCGCGTGAACGCGTCATCGAGCCCGGCCATCGCATGTTCGAGCGCGGTGGCGTCGCCAGCGGCCGTGGCAACGGCGTCGCGAGCGGCCCGGAGCTCCGCGATCGCGGCGAGTCCGCGTGCAGCCGCGTCGGGAGATTCGACGGCTTCGATGAGCATCGCCAGGTACTGCTCGGGATGCTCGACGTGCGGCGGGACCTCGAGCGTCCAGATCACCATCTTCTTGCCGGCCATCTCCTCGAGCAGGTCGTAGACCTCATCCTCGCCGGAGAGCTCGAGCGTGGGGTCCTGCACGACCTCGAGCGCAATCGACCTCGCGGACCGCGTGCCGTCACACGCCGCAAGCACGCGAGCGAACTCGAGCGGCAGCTCGCTCTGCCGATCGACCGGATAGTGCAGGACGGTGTCGTCGATCCACATCGACGGATGCCGGCGCGGTGCCAGGTAACGCCGCAGCGCGGGATCCTCGGCCAGCGATGTCGCCAGCACGTCGATGGCCCAGTGCTCGAAGTACACGGTGCGCGTGGCCAGGAGGTCGGGTCCCGGCTTCGCCACGAGGGCGGGTGCACCGCGCTCGATCGTCGCCCATCCAATGGGGCCGAAGAAGCTGATCGAGTCATTCTTCAGGCAGTAGCGCTGCAGATGGCTCGCGACCAGGCGCTCGTGACCGCGGCTCTTCGCATTGGAAGTGGTCGTCGACTGCCGCAAGAGCGCGTCGACGCCGGTGTGGAGTGCGTGACGGTTCTGCCAGGTGAGCGCTTCCCGGAACCGCGGCTCGCCAGCGGCGGACTTCAGCGCGCTGACGCAGCGTTCGCGGTCCTGTCCGAGGAGCATCGCGGCCTCCGCCCTCACCTGCCGGGATTGCTCGACCGCCGCACGATGAGCGGCCACCGATGCCGTCGCCTCCTCGCTCAGATCATCGCTCGCCTCGACCGCCACACCGGATCGCAGCTTGCGAAGGTGACCGATCAGGGCGCGGCGCCGAGATCGATCTTCTCGCCGGGGTTCAGGTCCCAGGTCGGCTTCGACGACCGCGATCGCCTTCGCGGCGAGCCCCTGCAGCTCGACCTCGACGTCGATCAGCCGGCGGATGGCCGCCGTGGCATCCTGGGATGCCAGCGCGAGCACCGCATCAGCGGGAAAGCCCGCACCGCGAACACACACTGACTTCCAGAGCGCCCAACCCGCTGGTGACAGCTCGTACAGATCGGTCATGCGGTGCTCCGTCAAACAAGTGTCGTGACGACGTGTTCTGCAATGGCGAGGCATGCCGTCAGAGCAGGAGAGTCCAGTCCCAGGAGATTGATGAAGCGATCATCGTTGGGATCGGCGGCCATCCACCAGTCGATGCGATCCGACAGACGCGCCATGATGCCTGCCTGGTGGAGCTCCACGTCCTCGAGCTGGAGGCCCGGAAAGAATCGCGACACCCCGTCGTGGTAGCGCGACGCTGAGTGGAGCTTGTCGCCGTAGTCTTCGCGATCGCTCACCATGGTCAGCGCGGGACCGATCGTGACGGTACTGGAGACGCGTCCGTCGGCATCGAGCGTCGGCGTAAGGTGGACGCCCACGGAGTCGATGATCTCTTCCCTCGCGAGCCGGTCACGGAACTCGGCCAACCGGATATGGAGGCGCTTGCCGGTCTTCTTGTCGAACCCGTGCGGCGCCGGATAGATGTTCATCCCGCGCATGTTCAGCTCGGTCCGAAGCGTCTTGTTGAAGCGCGCAGATTCGCCGCGCACCGACAGGATCTTCCACGTCGATTCGGGGTTGAACAGGCGAGCGATGTCGTCGGCGTACAAGCCCGCTGCATTGATGACTCGATGCGCGACGAACGTCTCTTGCTGCGTTCCCCTCGTGCAGGTGAGCTCGAACCCGTCCCGATGCTTGTCGATCCGCTCGACCGTGCACCCGTCCAGGTTGTGTGCACTCGAGAGCTGACGAAGCCGCTGGAGCAAGTACGCAGCATCGACGATGCCCGATGTCGGCACGTGGAGCGCACGGTGGGCCGTGACGTTTGGCTCCATGCTGCGCGCCTCGTCGCCGTCGATCATCCGGACATCCGGGACACCGTTCTCCGTTGCGGTGTTCCAGATGTCTTGCAGGTACTCGGCTTCACAGTCGTCGAGTGCGACGAGGAGCTTGCCGCATCGCGCGTGAGGCACTTCGTAGCGCTCGCAGAACTGATAGAGGCTCTCGTTGCCGCTCACGCACAGCCTGGCCTTGAGCGGACGCTGCTGACGCTTGTAATAGATCCCGGCGTGAATCACGCCCGAGTTGCGGGTGGACTGGTTGTCGACGCGATCCGAGGGCAACCGTTCGACGACGACGACGTCGCTAATTCCTCGCCGCGTGCATTCCAGCGCGATCGCGCGGCCGATGACGCCACCGCCGACGATGGCCACTGCGACATACGGCATGTTGCGCCCCCGACGATACACCGGGGTGACCGAACATCAAACGGGTAGGGAACGCGGCCTTGCCGTCCTACTGGTAGGTCCGAGCTGCGCGCTCCGTCGAAGAGCCCGCGTTGACTCGTCCGCGTCGACTTCCTACAATCGGCCGATGCTGTACATGGATCCGGTCAACAAGTTCTTGGATCGGGTCCGCTCCGGTCGCGTGTGCGTCGGCGCTCAACACAGCATCATGAGCCCGCAGATCGTCGAGATGTACGGGTGGACGGGGCTGGACTTCGTCGTCATCGGCACCGAGGTCGAGGCCATCGACAAGTCGATGATCGAGACGCTGATGCGTGCGGCGAACGCGGCGAGGATCGTACCAATCATCAAGCTCGCGCACCCCGATCCGAAGCTCGTCTCCGAGACGCTCAACTGGGGCGCGAACATCGTGCTGTGCCCGCACGTCACGAGCGCCAAGCAGCTCGACGAGCTCGTCGCGGCATCCCGGTTCTATCCGATCGGCACCCGCGGCGAGTGTCCCGTCGCACGCTACACGCAGTACGGAATCACGCCGCTCGACGACTCGCGCGACCAGGCCAACCGCGCCACCTCGATCATTCCGATCATCGAGGACAAGGAGGCACTCGACAACATCGAGGAGATCGTCGCGAACGAGCACATCTCCCTGATCGAGATCGGGCCGTTCGACTTTGCGCGCTCGCTCGAGACCGCGCTGCGTGGCCCTGTGATCTGGGCAGCGATCGACAAGATCGTCGATGCCGCACGTGCCGCCGGGAAGCACGTGATGATGCCGATGTGGATCACGCCGGAGCTCGAGACGGCGAAGGCGGTCATGCAGCACCAGATCGACCATCTGATCTCGCGCGGCATCACGGTGCTGTTCCAGCCGGACGTCCACGTGCTCGCGAACCACTACCGTAACCTGACGCCGATGCGCGAGATCACGGTGCGCGACGAACCGGACGAGCCGGTCGCGGCCGAGGTGCCGACGGCGACGGCGAAGGCGAACGGGAAGGCGAACGGGAAGGCGAAGCCCACGGCGAAGGCAACCACCAAGAAGGTCCGCGCTGGCAGCGCTCGGGCCGCCAAGACCACCGCGCGTCGTCGCTGAGATGGGTGAGACATCGAGCCGGACCGACCGAGTCTCGCTAGGCCGCTGGTCCATGTGGCGCTGCCTGTCTCTGCGCGCGACCGGGTTCCCTGCGCGCTGGGTGCTCGAGCTCGGCGATCCAGAGCTCGGGGTCGCCACCGACCGGCTTCTCGAGCTCGAGACCACGCTCGTGCGCATCAGGGAGGACCTGAAGGTCGCGTATCGAGCGGCCCTGGAACGCGCGGGCCCGAACGAGAAGGCCGGCGTGCGGCGCGCACAGAAGCATCTCGGGCAGGGTCGCGTGCCCGAGGCGAGCGAGGACAGCGCATCCGAAGCGATCCGCGTTCAGCTCGCCGACGTGGACGCGGCGCGTGCTGCCCAGATGCACGAGCTCGTCGAGCACCATGCGCGCGCACGCCGGATGACGAGCGCGGCGCTTCGCGTGGTAGCGCAGGACGACCGCTTTCGTCAGGCGGTGTTGTGGCAGAACCGCCCCGTCGTGCGCACCACGCTCGACTGGATCCTGCAGCAGCCGATCGAGGCCAACGATAGCGACACCCGTCGCAAGGAATGTCTGATCGCGACGTACTTGCAGCGGTACTGCGTGAAGAACGACACGATCGGATTCTTCGGCCCCGTGGGGTGGGCGCGGTGGACCGACGATCGCGACGCCGTGAGCCAGCGTCCAGGGCTGGCACTGCTGGCGAGCCGCACCGTCTACTACGAATACTGGGCGATCGATGCGCTCGCGGCGCAGCTGGCTCGGGATCCCGAGCTTCGGCCCTTCATCGCGCCTCGCGGCCTACCGCACCTTCGCCTCGAGGGCACGACTCTCCACGCGCCGCTCGGTCGTCGCGCCGAGCTCCCGGACGAGCTCGCGACCGTGCTCGCGGGCTGCGACGGAGTCCGGACCGCGCGCGAGCTCGCGGGCCACCTGGGTCTCGACGAGGCCGAGGTGTTCGCGAGCCTCGACGAGCTCGTCGAAGCCGGCGTCATCACGTGGACGTTCGAGATCCCGACCGCCGACCCGCATCCCGAGCGCCACCTCGCTGCGCTGCTGGCGCGGATCGAGCCTGCGCCGCTCCGCGCACGCGCCGAGGCCGCCCTCGCCGAGCTCGAGGGAGCGCGGGCCGCCGTCGCTGCCGCGAGCGATGCGGCTACACTGGACGCCGCGCTCGTGACGTTCGAGGACCGCTTCACCGCGGCGACCAGCGCGAGCAGCCAGCGTGCATCGGGGCAGACGTACGCCGGTCGCACGCCGTTGTTCGAGGACACGACCCGCGACCTGGAGGTGGCGCTCGGACAACCTCTGGTCGAGCGGCTCGGCCCGCCGCTCGAGCTTCTGCTCGACAGTGCGCGCTGGTTCACCCACGAGATCGCTGCGCGTTATCGCCGCGAGCTCGACGCCATCTTCGCCGACGTCTCCGACCACGGTGGCGTCGTCGAGTTTGCCCGGTTCTGGCAGCGTGTCCCGCCGCTGTTTCCGGGCGGTGGCGCTGCCGGCTCGATCGTCTCCTCCGTGCGCCAGGAGCTACAGCGGCGCTGGGCCGAGGTCCTCGCCATCGCGCCCGGAGAGCAGCAGGTGCGGCGTCGCGTCGCGGACCTCGCCGAACCCGTCAGGCGCGCGTTCGATGCGCCCGGTCCCGGGTGGCCGGCGGCCCGCCACCACTCGCCGGACGTGATGATCGCCGCGGAGGGACCGGAGGCGATCGCTCGCGGCGAGCTCCAGTTCGTCGTCGGCGAGCTCCACGTCGGGCTCAACACCGTGACCAGCATGCTGTTTGCCAAGCAGCACCCCGCCATGGAGGAGCTCGTCGCGTCGCGTGAGGCGGATCTCGACGAGCCGTGCATCGCACCGGTGTGGTCGAAGGCGGTGTCGCGCGCGGACTACTACTCGATCTCGCGGCACGACCTGGACCTCGAGAACGGCGTCACGCGGTCAGCGCGGCCGCGGACCCAGGTCGTCGCGGTCAGTGAGCTCGTCGTCGAGCGTGGCGAGCTCGGCCTCCAGGTCCGGACCCGCGATGGTGTGCACTGCTTCGATATCATCGCCTTCCTCGAGCATCACCTGATCGCGGAGAGCTATGCGGTGTTCTCACCGATCGCCGGAGCGCCTCACACGCCGCGGGTGACGATCGACGACGTCGTCATCGCGCGCGAGACCTGGCGAATCCTGCCGTCGGAGCTGTCGTGGCTCACGGTCGAAGTGCCCGTCGAACGCTTCATCGCGGCACGCCGGTGGGCGAAGAGTCTCGGTCTGCCGCGCTGGGTCTTCGTCAAGACGCCCGAAGAGGTGAAGCCCGTGTACGTCGACCTCGACCTCGGGATCTACGTCGAGATCCTGGCGAGGATGCTGCGCGGTGCTTCGTCTGCGTGGCTGTCGGAGATGCTTCCGTCGATCGAGCAGGCGTGGGTCGTCGATCGCGACGGCGCGCGGTACACGAGCGAGTTGCGCGTCGCGACCGTCGATCCCCTTCCAGGTAGGATGTCCCCTTGAGTCGATGGCGAAGTCTTCCGGCCTACCTCGTGCGCAGCGCGGGGTTCGCGTTCCAACGGCTCGTGCCCCTCCGCTGCACGCGCTCTGCTGCAGCAGCCGACGCGCTCGAGGGCGCGAGCGATCGCCGCCTCGCCGTCGGGCAGGTGTTCGACACCGCGGTCAGCGAAGCGCGGTACGGAACCAATCCCGAGTTCGATGATCCGGCGGTGCGCAAGGCGTTCTCCCGCCACGTCAAGCGTGCTCGAGCGTTCGCACGCCAGCTGTCGGACGCCGAGCTGCCCGCCGAGTCGCTCGCGGAGCTGACGCGGGTCGTCCCCTCTCTCGTGCCGCGCATCGACGAGCTCGCCCAGGCACATGCGACCTGGCTCCAGCTTCGGCAAGCCTACGCCGACGCGTTCAGCGAAGAGCTCGAGGGCGCGCGCGTGGCGATCCGGCGCATGTACGGCGACGAGTACTTGCAGGAAGCGGTGTTCCTCGAGAGCGGCGAGGCCTATGCGCGGATCCAGCAGCTGATCGCCACCGAGGGCCCGCGCAACTCGCGGGCCCGTCAACGCGAGCGGTTGGCCATGATGTACGCGCAGAGGTTCTGCGCGAAGAACGACACCAACAGCATCTGCGGCCCGCATGGGGTGGCCTATGCGACGGACACGGACGGTGCAGCACCCACGAGCCTCCAGATCCTCGCCGAGAACGCTCACCGCTCCACGTACTTCTCGCACTGGGCTGCGCAGCGACTCCTCGACGAGGCCGTCCGGCGCGCCGGACCGTCCGTCGTGACGTTCCGGGCGCACCCCACCGCTCGATTGTCGGGAACCTCGATCGCATGGTGCGCGATGGAGCACGACGCGACGAACCTGTTCCGTCGGCGCTACGGTCGCACCACCCTGCCCGTCGCCGGTGTGCGGTTGATCGAGGCGCTCGCTGTCGCTCGCACGGAGCAGGAGCTGCACGGGCTCGCGGCGGAGCTCGAGCTCGACATCGAGGAGCTGACGGCGTTCCTCGCGCAGCTCGTCGAGGCGGGCATGGTCGTTCGTGGTCCGACGCTCGCGCCGGGCTTGTTCTATCCGTTGCGCGCGGCCGCCGACGAGATCGAGCGCTGGCCCTCGAGCGAGGTGACGACGTGGGCGCTCGACGAGATCGCTGCGCTCGAGGCACTCGTCGCGAGGTTCGCGCGCGCTCCCCTGAACGAGCGAGTCGCGTTGTTTGGTGAGCTCGAGGCACGGTTCGTCGCGGCGACCGGCGACCCGGCGTCGCGCGGCGAGGGGAAGCACTACGCCGACCGCTCGCTCCTGCACGAAGACTGTAGCGTCGACGTGCGGTCGAACCTCGGCGCACACTGGGACTCGCTGCAAGCGACGTTGCCCGTGCTGACCGCGGCGCTCGAGCTACCGCTCGAGCTCGCCCGCGAGCGCGTTCGCGAGTGGTTTCGCGCTCGGTTCGGCGAAGGCACGAGCGTTCCCGCGCTCGACGTCCATCGTGCGTTCGACGAGGATCGCGTGCTCGATACGCCGGCGGCCACCCCGCGGGCGGCTGCGATCGAAGCATCGCTCGAGCGAGTGCGCGGGCTGATGGCGGAGGCGGTGACAGCGGGCGCGGGTGGTCCGGCCCTGTTGTCGTCGACCGACGTGCTCGCCGCGTTGGCCGCGGTACCGACACCCGGCCGTGCGGGCTACATCAGCGCCGACATCATGGTCCGTGACGGCGTGCGCGGCGACGGCGCCCTGGTGCTCGGCGAGGTTCACGGGTTCTTCTGGCTGCCCACCTGTCTGCTCGACGTCGTACCCGCCGACGAGCGCGAGCGGGTCGCCGACCAGATGCGCGCAGCGATCCGCGACATGGCCCACGGGCGATCGACGGCCGAGTGCATCTTCCTGCACACGCAGGCGACCGATCGGCGGATCCCTCTTGCGTCGACCGACCTGCAGATCGTCACCCACAGCGACCGGCCTGACGCGCTCGCCTTCGGCGATCTCGATCTCCGCCTCGACGGCGACGACTTCATCTACACGCGCGGCGACGAGGAGGTGGTGCCGCTGGTCGCGTACGCGGGATATCCGTTCGTGCTCTACACCAGCCGCATCGCGCCGCTGTTCGACGACTTCAAGGAGCGGTTCTTTCCAGACAGCCTGCTCCCCGAGTCGCTGCGCAGTCACGACGCGCCGCGCCTCGTGATCGACGATCTCGTGATCCGGCGCAGGTCGTGGCGACGTGCGAGCGGGGAGTTGCTGGAGGCGCTGACCGCGACGACCGAGAGCGAGATGTTCCGCAAGGCACAGGCGCTCCGTCGCGCGCTCGGGTGCGATGCATGCGTCTTCGTCTCCGTCCCCGGCGAGCCCAAGCCGATCCTCCTCGACTTCCACAACCAGTTCCTGATCGAGGCACTCGTGAACCTCCTGGAGCGGCAGCCCGCGACGTCGGTGGTCAAGATCGGCGAGATGTTGCCGGGCCCCGGCGAGCTTTCCGCACAGGGCTCCGACGGCGCGCGCACGTCGGAGCTGCGCATGGGCTTCTACCGGGTCTGAGTCAGTACATCGACCACAGCGTGACGCTCACGAGGCGTCGCACCGGCATGTAGATGTGAGCGTAGGCGAGCGAGTGCTCGCGGCCATAGACGCGGGCGTGTCCGGTCAGCCCCGTCACCGGTCGGTCCACGCGAAACGGCGAGGTCACGAGGACGATGTGGTCGCTGCCGTCGGCACCAGGCGTCGCCATAGCGTGAAACCGATCCACGCGAACGCGAACGTCGTGCGTCGGGGCGGCGTCCAGCCTGAGCCCCACGTCGTCGCCGACGCGGATCTCCGACAGTGGGTCCCCGGGTGACAGGGCAATCTCGGCCACGACGTTCTCGAGGTCGTGGATGTCGACGAACAGCTCGCCGGGCTTCAGCCTGGCCAGCAGCTTGTCCGCGACCCGCGGAGTCGCCACGACACCGTCGATCGGACTGCGGATCATCAGCAGCGACTCCTCGTGCCGGAGGTGCTGGAGCTCGACGTCGATCAGCGCGCGCTCCGCCTCGGCGATCTTCACATCCTCCTCGCGCGTCCCGGCTTCGAGCAGGGCGAGCGCGCTCTGTGCCGCGGCAGCTTCGCCCGCGTGCTGGGCCGCGTTGCCGAGCGCGCCGTCCGCCCGTTCCTGCGTCCCGAGCTTCGCGGCGGCGAGCCGTCTGGCGAGGTTCGCCTCGGCAGCGCTGCGCGAGCGCTCGCCTGCTGCACGCTGCGCACGCCTGGATGCGAGCAACAGCTCTTCGTCACGTGCACCGGCTCGCAGCGCGCTCAGCCGGTGGTCAGCGACCTCGCGGTCTGCCTCGAGCTTCGCGATCCGTTCGCGGAGCCCCGAGCTCGCCATCCGCGCCAGCGGATCCCCGCGTCGAACTCGCGTGCCCTCGGCCACGAAGATCTCGACGATGCGCCCGCTCGTCTGCGCTCGGACCTCGGCGCGCTCGTGGGGTCGGAGCACGAGCTCGGCGTCGACGTGCAGCGGCCACCGCAGACCCAGCGGCGCGATGATCGCGGCGAGCAGCGCCAGTAGCGCTGCGCTGCGCCGGAGCGTGAAGATCTTGCGCCGTTCCGTGACGAGAGTACGGATCCCCGCCCACAGCGGCGTGAAGGTCGCCCCCCGCCACATGTAGATCGAGAGCCCGATGGCGAACAGCAGCCCGACGCCCCTGAAGTGCACCACGAGCGGCGTGAACACGAAGCGGGTGAAGATGAACAGGATGAAGCAGGCCGTGAACGCGCGCGCGGTCAGCCCATAGAGGAGCAGGAGCTTGCGCGTGCGTGGTGGCAGCGTCTCCGTCGGCAGATCGAGTCCGAACAGATGCTTGGCGAGCCAGGCCTTCGTGATCTTGAAGGCACGTTCGCGCAGGTTCGGAAACCCGACTGCGTCGGCGAGCGCGAAGTAGCCATCGGCCTTGAGGAAGGGCACCAGCGTGACGAACATGAACACCGAGGAGACGGTCAGCCCGAACGCAAACCCCGAGTAGATCGGAACCTCCGGCGACAGGAGCGAGACGAGAATCGCCGTCGACGCGAGCGTCACGACCGAACCGACGCTGCCCGCGAGCTGGACGATCACCTTGTGTCGTCGACGGGAGATCAGGTAGCTGCTGCTCGTATCGCAGAACGCACTTGGCTTGAAGTAGAAGAACAGGACGTAGCCGATCTCGGTGACGTTGCCCCCGTAGTGCTGGCACGCGAGGCCGTGCGCCATCTCGTGCACGAAGGGGTGAATGACCAGCGAGAACGTGACGGCAAGCGCGATATCGAACGGACCCGCGGTCGTCTGCGAGAAGTCGATCAGCGTGTAGCAGTACGCCCCGGTCACGGCGTAGAGGAGGAGCGCCAGCACGCCCCACCACGAGAACAAGAGACCGCCGATCGTGCGGCTCAGCCACGTCAGCAGGTTCGACGGATTGAACATCACCCAGATCGGGTAGTCCGTCGTGCGGTGCGCCGCGCGGATATAGGCGCGCTGGACCAGGTCATAGAGCTGGCGCGCGCGTGCGTTCGTCGGGTTGTGCTCGAGGATCTGCGCGAGATACATCCCCGCAGCGCGAGGGTGTCCGAGATCGAGCTGACGCAGGGCTTCGGCGAACAGGGTCGACTCCGGCGTCACCGGCCTCGGTGCGCCACCGCTCGACATCGGCGAGCGCATGCGAAAGCCTGCCTTCCGCAGCGCCTTGCCTACGATCTTGCGTGCTTGCTCGGGCGTCTCCGAATACGACGTGATGTCGAGGAGCATCAGCTCGCGAGCGCGGATGATGAACCGCTCGGCCGCGACCGGCGGGATCTCGGTGTCGAACTTCGCGCTCAGCTCGGCCGCGACCTGCTCGGCGTCCTTGTGTCCGTCGAGCGCAAGCAACATCGCGCCCTGTAGCAGGTTGAACTTGTAGTACGCCGCGCGGACCGGATCGTGGACGACGACGACCTCCTCGCCCTCGATGATCTGATCGTGGTACTGGAGGTCGGTTCGGGTTCGCGGTCCTCGGAACTGCACGAAGCTCCTAGAGCAGGAACCGGACGCGGACCCAGCGCGCGATCCGACGCGTGGCGAGCTCGAGTACCGAGCGGTCGCCCGCGTTGACCTCGCCGTAGCCGCTCATGTTCGGCTTGAGCAACCCTTGCTCGTTGTTGAGCTCCACGACGACGCGGACGCGACGACCCTCGGCGTCATCCGCAGCGGGGGCGATGAAATCGACCTTGCCTTCGAACGGGTGATCCGGATAGCTCTCGACCTTGACCAGCGCGGGCATGCCCACCGCCACCGCGTCGAGGAACCGCTGCGGCACGTGGATCTCCGCACGCACGCGGCGCGTGTTCGCGATCTCGCAGACCAGCCCGCCAGCCTCGACGGCTGCGTTGACGCGCTCGCGGAACCGCGGAGTCAGGACCTCGCCGTCGATCGGTGCGCGGATGATGGTCATCGCGAGCTTCTGGTCGAGGTACTCGAGCTCGACCTGGGCGCGCTTGATGACCGCCTGGTGCGAGGCGAGCTCCTCGGGACGGGCGCCGGCTTTGACGAGGCGCAGGGCGGCATCCGCCTCCGCGACGGCGCGCCGCTTGATGTCGCGATCGCGGGTCGCGTCCTCCGCTTGCTGGAGCGATCCGACACCTTCGCGAACCATCTCCGCGCGACGCTTCGCCTGTTTCGCGGCGAACCCAGCCTCGGTCTTCCGCGCGGCGAGCACGGCGACCTGCTGCTGGATCTCCTCGGGGCGATGCCCGTTCCGCAGTCGGGTCAGCTCCGCCTCGAGCCGTTCGAGCTCGAACATGACCTTCGCGCGTTCGGCCTTGAGCGCTCGATCGTCGATGCGCGCGATGACGTCGCCCTTCTTCACCGACTGCCCCTCGTCGACGAGGATCTCCGCGAGCACGCCCTCGAGCTCGGTGCGTACCATCGCCCGTTCGCTCGGGATGATCGTGCAATCGGAGGTGATGCGGAGCGGATAGTGGACGAACGCGGAGACCGTACCCAGGACGGCCACGATCGCGAGGAAGCGCACGAGCCTGCGCTGGTACCAGCGCGTGCGCTTGGCCGCGATCAGGGCTTCCTGCTCCTGCGCCGCGACTGCGTCCGGGGTGACCGCTGGCGCTGGAGATGGAGCGAAGGCCGGAACCGGGGCAACCGCCGCAGGCAGCACGGGGGGCTCCCCCGGCGGAGGCAGCTCGAGGTCGTCGGGGATGGCGAGCTCGTCCGCTGGCGGCGGCGGAGGCAGCTCGAGATCGTCGGGGATGGCGAGCTCTTCCTCCGGCGGACCGGGCAGTGATTTGAAGGGATGGCTCAGGGCCCGGACGTTAGCATAGGCACTCGTGAGCTTCGCCGGTGGGGAGTTGCGCCCCCGCGACCTACATGTGTGGCTCCGGCCACGGAACAGGGTCGACGGCGACGAAGCGCAGCTCGGCGGTGTAGCGGCGGTCTTCGAGATCGGTCAGCCACAGCTCGTCGAGGGCCGGCAACATCTCCGAGACGGTGAGCTCCGTTGCCTTGCGCGCGAGGTGCGTGAACAGGTCGACGAAGTGCGGACTATCGAGGTCGAGGTAGCACGGCTTCGTCTCCTCGGGAATCGAGTAGAAGGCGAACCGAGGCAAGCCGTGGCTGCGCGCCCATCGCCGAACCGCGAGCAGGCGCTCGAGCGGCGCTTCGAGCTGGGCGAACCCGAGCTCGCTGCCGGCGAACCGCCACGTCTCGCGGATGATGACCATGCCGTCGAAGGTGATCCTCGGAGTGTGGGGACGGCGGGGCGTCAGCTTGAAGTGCGAGGACGACTCCGCCGAGAAGAATGAGTCCAGCAGGCTCTCGATCGAGAACGCGCGGCCGTCGGTGCGGCGCCGGATCACGAGTGCGTCGTTCGTTTCCTCGAGGTGAAGGTCGGCCGCCTCGAGGACGTGCGCGCGCGGGCGCCACGAGCGCGTGGATCCGACTTCGAGGTCGAAGTCTCGATCGCTGAGCGAGTACCACTCGGCACGCGTCGCGCGCTCCTTGGACGCAACGGGCTTGATGATCGGGTGCGGTCGGTCGGTTTCGAGCGCGCCGATGAGCGAGGCTGGATCGCGGTGCTGGCGAGCAGTCGCTGGCGTCGTCACCGTCGCCACGCCGACGTGGAGCTCGCCGGCGACCACCATGAATTCGCCGCGCGCGATCGCTTCGACGCTGGATGCGGCGATCATGAGATCCGGGGAGTGGTGACGGGCCGACGGCCAACCCGGGTGCGGCGCCGCGAATAGCTCGGCGGCACGCGCGAGCTGCGCGCCTCCGACCTCGAACCGATGTTGCTGCCACGTCGCCTCGTCGGCGAAGCCGAGCACCTCGCTCCAGCGGCGTTGCAGCTCCGCGGTCACCTCCGCGACGAGCGGCGCTGCCTTGCGAGCATCGCCGCTGAACAACTCGATCGCGCGGTGCCAGAACAGCTGGAAGTCGACCGTCGGCGATCCGCGCTCGGCAACCAGCTCGCGATGCAAGGCCACGAGCGCGCTGCGATACCGGCGCGCGATCTCGAACGTGAACCACCGCGCGCTCTGCAGGAGCAGCGCGAGCGGCCGCGCGATTCGATCGAGGACCGCCGGGCTGATGGTCATGTCGAGAGCTCGGCGGCAGTCCTCGTAGACGATCGTACGAGCGGCGTAGGTCTCGCCTGACCGACGATTCGCGGCAACGCCGGTGTGCGTGGTGAACACCTCCTCGAGGTGAGCCAACGTCTGGTCGAGCGCGACCGGATCTCCGGCGGCCGTGGCGACGGCGTCGCGTGCGGT
The DNA here is from genome assembly GCA_028287135.1 of Myxococcales bacterium. Classification (GTDB taxonomy): domain Bacteria; phylum Myxococcota_A; class Polyangia; order Haliangiales; family Haliangiaceae; genus JABFXX01. The sequence goes on along the minus strand of JAQBQE010000031.1, from coordinate 27,356 downwards.
GCAGAGATCGGCGAGCGCGGCGAGCGCCGGGGCAGCGACCTCAGGAGGATCGACGGCGGCGAGGAGGCTGGCGAGGATGCGCTCCGGGTGCTCGACGTGGGTGGGAATCTCGAGCGTCCAGATCACCATCCGCTTCTCGGCCATCTCCTCGAGGAGCTCGTAGACCTCGTCCTCGGTCGAGATGTCGACCGCGGACTCCTGCAAGACCTCGAGCGCGATCGCGCGAGCGCTCTTGATCCCGTCGCAGGCGGCGAGCACGCGGGCGAACTCCGCCGGCAGCTCGCTCTGACGGTCGAGCGGGAAGTGCAGGACGTCGCCGTCGAGCCGCATCGTCGGGTGACGTCGCGGCGGCAGACGCCGGCGCAGCGCAGGGTCCGCCGCCAGTGAGGTCGCGAGCACATCGATCGCCCACCCCTCGAGATACACGGTGCGCGCCTCGACGAGCTGCGCGCCCGGGCGCACGACGATCGAAGGCGCCTCGAGGTCGATCTCCGCCCAGCCGAACGGACCGAAGAAGCTGATCGAGTCGTTCTTGACGCAGTAGCGCTGGAGATGGCTCGCGACGAAGCGTTCCTGGCTGCGATGCTTCCCGGTGCTACCGGATGCAGACTGGCGCACGAGGACGTCGACACCGCTGTGGAGCGCGTGACGGTTCTGCCACGTGATCGCCTCGCGAAACGCGGGATCCGCGCCGATCGCCTGGAGGACGCGGATGCAGCGCTCGTGCTCGCGCTCCAGGATCGCCGCGGCCTCGACTCGCTGCGCCTGGCATGCCTGCACGGCGGCGCGATGAGCATCGATCGCAGCCACCACGGCGGGAACGAGCTCGATCTGAGGCTCGACCGCCCCGCCCTCCTCGAGCTTGCGCACGAGCGCGGCCAGCGCGCGGCGCCGCGCCCGATCCTCACGCCCGCCGAGTGACTGAAAGCACGTCTCGACCGCGGAGATCGCGGCCGTGGCGAGCGGTGGTAACGCCTGTTCGAGCGAGATCACGCGATCGATAGCGTCGAGCCCATCGCGCGCAGCCAGCTGCGAGACCAGCTCGGCCGGGAACCCCGCACCTCGCACGCAGACGGATTGCCACAGCGCCCACCCCGACGAGGAAAGCTCATAGAACCTTGGCATTCGGGACGGCCACCTTACCACGGTGCCGACGCACGCCGGCTCACGCAGCGGGTTCAGGCCACGGCACCGGATCGACGGCGACGAAGCGGAGCTCCGAGGTGTAGCGGTGATCGTCCTGATCCGTGAGCCACAGCTCGTCGAGTGCTGGCAGCATCTCGGAGACGGTCAAGGTCGTCGCCTTGCGGACCATGTGAGTGAACAGCTCCACGAAGTGCGGGCTATCCAGGTCGAGGTAGCAGGGCTTGGTCTCCTCGGGGAGCGAGTAGAACGAAAAGCGGGGCAGCCCGAGGGACCGCGCCCACCGGCGGACCGCGAGCATGCGCTCGACAGCGCCTTCGACCTGGGCGAAGCCGAGCTGCGAGCTCTCGAACCGCCAGGTCTCGCGGCTGAGGACGAGGCCGTCCGCGGTGATCCGCGGCGTGTGGGCGCTGCGCGGCGTCACCTTGAAGTGAAGCGATGCCTCGGCGGTCAGGTACGAGTCGAGCAACCGTTCGAGCGACAGCGTCCGCGATCCGTCGCGGGTGCGGATCACCAGCGCGTCGTTCGCTGCCTCGACGACCAGCTCGCCCACGCCGAGCACGCGCTCGCGCGGCCGCCACGAGCGCGTCGTGCCGAGCTCGAGATCGAGGTCGTGAGAGTGGAGCGAGTACCAGTCGGCGCGCGTCGCGAGCGCCTTGGCGGTGACCGCCTCGACGATCGGCTCGGGCCGGTCGGCTTCGAGCGCGCGCACGATCGACGCGGGATCACGATGCTGGCGAGAGGTCACCGGCGTCGACACCGTCGCGAGGCCGACGTGAAGCTCGCCGGCAACGGCGACGAACTCGCCGCGCGCGATCGCCTCGACGCTGCGGGCCGCGATCATGAGATCGGGAGAGTGGTGACGCGCCGACGGCCAACCCGGGTGCGGGGCCGCGAACAGCTCTGCGGCCCGCGCGAGTTGCGCGGCTCCGATCTCGCAGCGCGCCTGCTGCCACGTCGTCTCGTCCAGACCGAGCACGTCGCCCCACCGCCGTTGCAGCTCGGCAGAGACCTCGGCGACGAGGGGCGGTGCCTTGCGTGCATCGCCGCTGAACAGCTCGTTTGCACGGTGCCAGAACAGCTGGAAGTCCACCGTCGGCGAGTTGCGCTCGGCCGCCAGCTCGCGATGGATCGCGAGCAGCGCCGCACGATATCGCTTCGCGACCTCGAACGTGTACCAGCGCGCACTCTGCAGGAGCAGGGAGAGCGGGCTCGCGAGCCGATCGATGACCGCGGGGCCAAGGCGCATGTCGAGGTCGCGCCGGCAATCCTCGTAGACCAGCGTGCGGCCGGCGTACATGGTGCCCGCGCGACGGCTTGCGGCGGCGCCGGTGTGCTTGGTGAACAGCTCGTCGAGGTGCGCCAGCGCCGCGTCGAGGGCGGCCGCATCGCCGGCGGCCTTGGCGACGGCGTCACGCGCGGCGTACAGCGCGGCGAGCGCGGCGATCCCCGGCGCCGCGGCGTCGGGCGGATCGACGGTTTCGAGCAGCATGGCGAGGATGCGATCGGGATGGTCGACGTGGGTGGGAATCTCGAGCGTCCAGATCACCATCCGCTTCTCGGCCATCTCTCCGAGAAGGTCGTAGACCTCCTCCTCCATGGAGAGGCCGAGCGAGGCGTCCTGGAGGATCTCGAGCGCGATCGCGTGCGCGCTCTTGGTCCCGTCGCAGGCGGCGAGCACGCGGGCGAACTCGTCGGGGAGCTCGCTCTGACGATCCAGCGGGAAGTGGAGGACGTTGCCCTCGAGCCACATCGTCGGGTGGCGTCGGGGCGGCAGGTGCCGGCGCAGCGCGGGGTCGGCCGCGAGCGAGGATGCGAGCGCATCGATGGCCCAATGCTCGAAGTAGACGGTACGTGCGTCGACGAGCTGCGGGCCGGGGCGGACGACGATCGCGGGTGTGCCGTCGTCGATCGCCGCCCACCCGAACGGACCGAAGAAGCTGATCGAGTCGTTCTTGACGCAGTAGCGCTGGAGATGGCTCACGACCAGTCGCTCGCGCTCACGGCTCTTCGCGTTCGAGATCGACGGCGCCTGGCGCACGAGGACGTCGACGCCGGTGTGGAGCGCGTGCCGGTTCTGCCAGGTGATCGCCTCGCGGAACGCCGGTTCCGCACCGATCGCCTGGAGCTCGCGGACGGCGCGCTCGTTCTCGCGCTCGAAGACCGCGGCGGCCTCGTCGAGCAGGGCGCGATGCGCGAGCACGCCGGAGCGGTGGGCCTCGATCGCCGCCAGCGCGGGAAGATCGAGCTCCGCGTGGGGCTCGACGGCCGTGCCCTCCTCGAGCTTGCGTACGATCGCGGCCAGCGCACGGCGCCGCGCCCGATCCTCGCGCGCGCCCAGGGACCGGGAGCGCTGCTCGACCGCATCGATGGCAGTCGCCGTCAGCGCTTGCAGCGCTGGCTCGTGCGCGAGCACGCGCTCGATCGCCTCGACCACCGCACCCGAGGCCAGCCGCGCGACCCGATCGGCGGGGAAACCCGCGCCTCGCACACACACCGACCTCCATAGCGCCCAACCCGACGATGACAGCTCGTACAAATGGGACATCCACGAGGACTATCGCATAGCTCCAGCTGCAACCCCGTCGGTGGAGAGTTGCGCCTACATTGACAGTCGACGATCACCCTCGTACGGTGATCGCACATTCGTTTTCGTCTTACCGGGAGGTAGTGCGATGACCGCCAAAGCAGAGCAGCTGCAACCTAAAGACCCGCGCCCGTCTGGTACGAGCATTGGCGCTCTGTTGAAGCTGGAGCCGAACTGCCTCCGAGTGATGGAGGTCAACCCTGGTGGTGGCGCGCACGCCGCGGGAATCGTCGTCGGTGAGCGCATTGTCGGCGTGGACGGCGTCACGATCGCGAAGCTCGGCCACGAGGGCGCGATCGCCAAGCTCCTCGGAACCCCCGGCGTGCCGGTGGCGGTCACGCTGTTCCGGAACAACGCGCCCGTGACGATCAACGTGCCGCGGATCGCGGCGAAGAAGAAGCTGTCGCTCGATTTCGGCGAGATGTCCGAGGTACTCGAGCGCAAGATCTCGCCCTGATTGTTCGCATGCGTCGGAGTGTTGTAGCCGCGTCGATCGCAGCCATCGTCGCGGTGCCGGGAACGGCGCGCAGCCAGCCGGCGACGGGACGCGACCTCGCCCTCGCCGAAGCGGTCCGCCTGACGCTCGCGAGCGATGCGGAGCTCTACATCGGCCGTGAGGAGGCGCGCGCCGCCGGCGACGAGGTCACTCGCGCCGAGTCCCTGTTCACGCCGCGCCTGTTCGGCGAGCTGTTCTGGACGCGCGACGATCGCCCACCGTCCGCGACCTCGTTCGCAGGCGAGCAGAGGGTCCTCGGCGGCGAGGTCGGGGTCTCCGGTGTCATGGGCACCGGCCTGACGTACACCGTCACCGCCGGGCTCGCGCAGCAACGCATGTACGATGCGCCGTTCTCGACGGTGTACACGCCGGCGACGACGACCACGGTGCGTGCGGAGGTCGTGCAGCCCCTGCTTCGCGGAGCGTTCTCGGCGGCGCGCCGGCCGATCACCGTCGCATCGCTGCGGCGCGGTCAGAGCGAGCAGGAGCTGCGTGCGCGGATCGAGCGCGCGATCGCCGAGGTCGAGACGGCGTACTGGAATCTCGTCAGCGCGCGGTCGGAGCGCGAGGCGCGCGGGGCAGCACTGGCTCTCGCGAGCGAGCAGGTCACCGAGAGCAAGCGCATCACCAAGCTCGGCACCGGATCCGACCTCGATGTCGTGGAGGCCGAGACCGCCGTCAGCCGCCGGACCCTGGAGCTCGCGCGCAGCGAGCGCGCGGTGATCGAAGCCGAGGGCAAGCTGCTCGAGTCGATGGGCGTGCGTGCCGAGGAAGCATCGATGGGGAGCGCGGGCTCGATCGTTCCCACCGACGCCGCCACGATCGAATCGACGCTACCGCCGCTCGAGGAGCAGCTCCAGATCGCGCGCAGCAAGCGCCCCGACGTGCACGCGGCTCACGACCTCGTGACCGCGGAGAGTGCGCAGCTCGACGTCACGGACGACAAGCGACGCCTCGGACTCGACCTCGTCGTCGGCGCGGGGACCGCGGGCTTCGGCGGGAAGATCGCGTCGACCTACGCGACCGCCGCGGTGAACGGTGGCTTGCTCGATCCACCGTACACCCCGGATCCGGCCTACAACGGCGGGCTCGGGACCTCGGCCAAGAACCTCGGCCGCGACTTCAATGTATACGTCGGTCTCCGCGTCGAGGTCGGCAACGACCAGGCGAAGGTCGACCACGCGATCCAGCAACGGACGGTGTCGCGGGCACGGCTCGCCGAACGCGAGGCGTTGTCACGCGTGGAGACCGAGGTTCGCACCGCATCCGCGCGTGTGGCGCTCGAGCTCGAGATCGTCGCGCGCAGCGATCAAGTCGTCGTCCTCGCCACCAAGCTCGTGGAAGGGATGCGCAAGCGGTTCCGCGTCGGCGCGGCGACCAGCTTCGATGTGCTTCGCGTCTCCGACGAGCTCACCCGCGCTCGCATCGACGCTGCGCGGGCGCGGGCCGACTATCGGATCGGCATGACGCGCCTCGCCGCGGCCACCGGTACGCTGCTCGACCGCTTCGGGATCGCGGTCGGAAGCCTCGGCGTCAACCCACGCTGAGGTGGCGCGGATCGGGCGGCCGGTGGCGCGATTTGCCGGCAACGCTCGCTTCCTGGGGACAACGGTACTCCCCCCGGCAAGTGCACTTGCCACCAGTGCCTCCAGCTAGTTGCACTGTCGCGGCGAACCGGCACCACCGATAATTTCGGCATGGACGCTGCAACCATCGCAGCTCGCCATGCCCATCTCGACCAAGCTCGCATCGCTCCTGTTCGCCGCCGTCTCTCTCGCCGGGTGCACCGCCGGTGACGACGCCGACGAGCTGAGCATCACCTGCGAGGGCAAGTGCGACGGCCTGTCGTCGGTCAAGGCGCTCGTCTCGGACGCCAAGAAGCTCGACCTCCAGGACCTCATCAATGTCGGCGCGGGCTATGCGACCGACGCGGTCAACGACGCCCTCGGCGTCAGCAACTACGCCCAGGTCCGCATCCAGCCGACCGAGCTCTACGCCCCGGCCGCGGTCGCGGCGAACGACCTCACCCTCAAGAACCTCGACTCGCTGGTCACCGGCCTCGCCGCGAAGTTCGGCGAGAGCGCGCTGACCACCGAGATCAACACCATCCGCTCCGAGTACCTCCGCCAGTCCGGCAAGCGCGTCTATGCGGAGAGCGCGTTCAAGCTGTCGGCCTCGCTCGGCTACAACTGGACGCTGCCGACGAGTGGCTTCGGGGCGAACGGAAACGGCGCCGTCACCCTCGGCTTCGATGCCGGTGGCGAGATCGAGGCGCGCGTCATCACCTCGCACGAGCGCGAGAACGCTGCCCTGGTCAGCGCCCCGCTCGCGGCGGTCAAGACCGCTCGCGGCTTCGTCCTCCCCCGCTCGCTCGCCGACATCCGCAAGATGGCTCCCGGCGAGTCGTTCGCGCTCGCCGGTCACGGCAAGCTCGGCATCAACCTCGGCGCCGGCGTCCCGATCCTGATCGCGAACCCGGCCTCGTGGCTGACCTACAGCCTGGTCCTCAGCGCCGGCATGCGCAGCGTGTTCGAGGGCGACATGGACGTCCAGCTCGTCCACGCGCGCGGCGAGCAGGTCGTGATCGACGTCGGCGTGCGCACCGCGAAGCTCAACCAGGCGTACATCGCGCTGACCGACGGCTTCGGCGTTCAGGGCCTCGTGTCGTCGACCGTCGAGATCGCCGGCGCCACCGTCGACCTCGGCCGGCTGCTCGACAAGGCGCTGCAGAGCAAGGTCGCCAGCAAGCTCTCTCTCATCAAGGCTCGCGCCGAGCGTACGAACACGGCGATGCGCATGAGCGTCGCCCGCCTCCGCTTCGATCTCGCGGGCGCGGATCCCACCGGTGCTCGCGAGGCAGCGCTCGCGCAGGCGCTCAAGGGCGACGTTCGGCTGGCGCAGGCACTCGCAGCACGCGCTGACTCCGGCGTCGTCGCCGAATTCGATCTCGTCCGCTCGGGCGCCTCGGCCATCTCGTACGCCGGCGTCGACGTGCTGGGCATGAGCTTCTACCGCCGCTCGGCGGAGAGCGAGGGCTCGGCGGTGCTCCAGACCCCGGGCGGGATCCTCGCGCTGATGTGGGAGTCGCTGCACCGCGAGGCGGGCTGGTTCTTCACGTCGCACGGCTTCACGCGCGTCGGCGTCGCCGGTCTCAAGTTCGATGCACGCACCCCCGGCGTCGCCAAGGGCGAGACCAATCTGTTCCTGCAGACGCAGGAAGGCGACAAGTTCATGGAGCGCGACAAGGTCATCGACCAGCTCGACAGCGTGATCGTCGCCGTCGGTGGCAAGCCGGCGCTCCGCGCCATCGAGAACAAGGGTAACGAGCTCGAGCGCCTGATCAACACCCGCTGCCCGCTGCCCACGCAGGGCGAGTACTTCGACGAGGACTGCAACATCGCCCTCGTCAACGGCTCCGAGGTTCGCGGCCTCAAGGCCGCCGCTCTCTCCGAGTTCGAGACCGCGATCGGCAGCCTGCCCGCGCCGAGCAAGGACCTCCTGATGGCGGTCGCTGACCTCCGCCTCTCGGCCCAGTCCATCCAGGATCCCGCGGCCTCCGCGGTCGGCCCGACGGCCTCGGTCGTCGTCGACTTCCGCCTCGACGACGCCGCGCTGCGCGGCCTGTTCACCAAGGACCAGACGGCATTCCGCAACTCGGTCATCGAGCTGATGGAAGCCACCCAGCTCGACCGCACCACCACGAACACCACCGCCGAGCGCACTCGCATCCGCGAGCGCTCGACCGCCGTCGCCGACAAGATGGCGACGATCTTCGTCGACCACTCCAAGCAGTACCAGCGCCTCGTCTCCATCGAAGGTGCGCGGATCGAGACGCTCGGCGAGATCGGCGCGAACGCCATCGAGGTTCGGTTCGCGGTCGACGCCAGCAAGCGCCCCGTCTACGACCAGGCCATCAGCCAGTCGGTCGCCCAGGCTCGCGCCGGCGTCGTCAGCTCGCTCTACGACAAGCTCCGCGACGAGGCCGATGACATGCCGAGCTCGGGCGGTTCGCGCGCGGCACACCCCGAGCAGATCGCATCGTTCGCCCTGCTCAGCCTCTCCGCCCCCGAGAAGACCGAGCTGCGCGTCAGCCTCAAGACCGACAACTCGAGCTGCTCGCTGTGCGGCAGCCGCGAGCGCTACGATGCCGCCGGCTTCGCGAGCGTCGACGTCTACGCGAAGGGTCCGCAGTCCTCGACCATCGCGGCCGGCCTGTTCGACATCGACGCCATCATCCAGGCGCCGCAGTAACCGTAGCGGCGGAACTGCGCACGCAGGCTCGGGCGTGTCGCGACGAAGATGTCGCCACCCCTAGGCGATCGTGCGGATGACGCCGCCATCGACCCGCAGCGATGCGCCGGTGGTGCCGCTGGCTGCCTTACTCGAGACGTAGACGATCATCGAGGCGACCTCGTCGGGTGAGAGGAACCGCCCGAGGAGAGACGTCGGTCTCGCCGTCTCGAAGAAGCTCGCCTCCATCTCGGCGATCGTCAGTTCCTGCTGGGCTGCCAGGTCTCGCACGAAAGCGCTCACACCTTCGGAGGCCGTCGGCCCAGGCAACACGCTATTCACGGTGACGCCGGTGCCACGCGTCCGTTCGGCAAGCCCACGTGCGACGGCGAGCTGCGCGGTCTTGGTCGTACCGTAGTGAATCATCTCGACCGGGATCTGCAACCCCGACTCGCTCGAGACGAACACGATACGTCCCCAGTTCCGTTCGATCATGCCTCGCATGTACGCGCGCGCCAGCCGGACGCCACTCATCACGTTCGTCTCGAAGAAGGCGAGCCACTCGCCATCCGAGATGTCCTCGAATGCGCGCGGGGCAAACACGCCGGCGTTGTTGACGAGCACGTCCACATCCGGCGCTTGACGCACGATCTCGTCGCAGCCGGCCGCGGTCGAGACATCCGCTGCGATACCCGAGACCTCTGCTTGCGGAACCTCCGCGCGAAGTCGTGAGACCGCCGCGTCGACGCGATCCTGGGTGCGACCGTTGACGATCACTCGTGCGCGCTCGAGTGCGAACTGGCGCGCGGCGGCAAAGCCGATGCCGGCGGTGGAGCCGGTGATGAGGATGCGCATGGAAGCGAGACCGAGGTCCATGACGCAGTCTGGCATCCTTGCGTGTGTGCGGCTGCTCGAGTACGCGAGCAGCACGTAGTACCGATAGTGTCTGACCCTCCAGGACCCGGTCAGGGGTGGGCAGGCGCAAACCCACGTACTCCCGCCGCAAGTAGTATGAGTAGTGTCTGACCCGTCCTCTAAATGGACTCGATGCGATCGTTGCGCACACCGTTCGTCGGGTCCCAGTGGAAGGTCAAGCCGAGCGTTCCTGCGAGCGAGAGTGGCTCGGCGTACGACAGGCGCGAAAGCTGCTCGTAGTCCGAGGGATCGATCGCCGCGGGATCCGGCGCGGGAAACGTGCGCTTGGTGAGCGACAGGGACAGGTTGATGTCCACGTGGTTGCCGATCTGGATGGTGGTGAACGGTGAAGCCGTCAGCAGCAGGCGTCGATCCGGATGATCCACCTGCGCATCGCTCGACAGGTTGAGCCCGAACGATACGCGATCGTGGCGAACACTTCCGGTCGCATCGATGCCGTGACTTGGATACTGCGCGAAGCTCTCTCCGAGCTCGTTACGCAGATTGTAGCGCTCGACCATCCATCCGAGGTGATAGAAGACGGCGAGTCGATTCCCGCGCGGATCGTCCGCCGGGAACATGTCCCACGCGACAGCGACGCGAGTGCGCGAGTTGTAATCGTACTGCCCCTTCGGGTCTTCGAAGAACGTGTAGCTACCGACGCCGGCCGACCACCGATCCGACCACGCGTAAACCGCTTCGGCGCCGAACCGGTACTGCCACCGCTCGCTGTCGAGCGACACCTGCGCTCCGTCGTCGAGGATGAGCGGCGGCTGTCGGTTCAATCCGCCTTCGACCATCTGCATGGTGAACGCGCGAAACCGACGCCGCACGTAGCGCGCGATCAGATGCGCGTGCATGCCGACGGTTTGATATTGCGCCGTGTAGTTTCCCTCTCCCGAGACTCCGAGCTCGATGCCCCACGGGGAGCCCGTCGCCGTGGCGCCCGCGGCCAGCGCCTTCGGAGCCGACAGCACGACATCGACAGCACTCGGATGCCGCGCGTGGACGAACAGCGCGATGCCCTTGCGGAACACGGGCGCGAGCGCGGCGCGCTGCTCATCATCCGTCGCGCGCGTGTCGAGGGTGACGTCGATCTCCACCGGCGCCGGAGTGCCGGTCATATGACCGACGAAGCGAAGGTGGAGGCGATCGATCGTTCCGACGCTCGTCGTACTCGCATAGACGACAACGTCAGCGCCGGCGCGGGGCGTGGCGAGCAGCACCTTCTGTTCGTCGATGAGTCCGCGCAGAAACGCGGGGCACGCCTTCGTGCGCCCCACGAGCTCGCACTCGAGCGCGACCCGCACCGGCGAAGCAGCGGCGCTGGGCTGTGCGCGGGCGTTCGCGATTCCGAGGACCAGCGACGCGATCAGGACTGCCCGCGACATCGGCAGCAGCGTACAGCGGTTGGCTGCTGAACCAGGTTCCAGCAGAGTCGTTCCGGGCTCCCTGCCCGACCAACGATCAGACCAGGAAGTAGATCGCGCAAATCCCGACCAGCATCATGGCCGCAAAGCTCGCGATGATGGCCGCGAGGCGCTGCGACTTCCGCAACACGTCCGTCGCGGGCACGGCCGCCGCGCCAGCTGGGACGGAGGGTCGACGACCTCGGCGCAGGGCGCGGGCGTCATCTCGATGCGTGGCGGAGTGTCCTCGGCGGGCACGGGAAGCTCTCCCCTGATCTCTGCGGGCAGCATCGCGAGCTCTTCCGCGCTGAGGTGCGCGAGGACCTGTGGGGAGAGCACGCTCGAGGCGGCCCCGGCCGTCTCCCCACTGTCCAGCTGCGTGCCTAGCGCGGTCACGGTCCGTGGCGCCTTGTGCTCTGGAACGGCCAGCGAGCGCGCGCGCGTCGAAGGTGGTGGACGCTTGGGACGCGGGGATCGGGTCGGTTCGCGTGGTGGCAACAGCGCGGCGACCTGCGATGACGAAGACGCGCTCTTGCGCTTCCCGGGCGTGACCATCATCGACATCGTCTCGGTCAGGAACGCATCCAGGTCGACACCGTTGAACAAGCGCGGAACCTCGGCCTGGGTCGTGGCCGCAACGTCCACCTTTGCTGGCTGTGCCCGCGCCGTCGCATCGACGCGCGCGAGCTCCGCCTCGATCTCCGAGACCCGAGCTCGCGTCGTGATCGCCTGCTGCTGCAGAGGTGTCATCGCGTTGAGCAAGCGCTGCAACTCGTCGAGCTTGATCGGGGCCGTATTCTCGCGTTCCGCGCGGTTCATCTCGCCGAGCGTGGTGCAGCTCGTGTGCCCCCGACCTCGGCGGTCGCGACCTCGCAAGGGTGCGACGGCAATCGGGTGAGCCCACGTCGCACATGCAGCTCTGCGTGCGTCGTCGAGACAGCGCGCGCGCGAACGGGGCGTTCCGGGCATCGAGCTCCCGAGCTCGGCGGCGGTCCCCTCCACGATGTCGGTTGACGCGAAGCCCTCGACGATCCGTACGACAGCCAGTGCTGACTCCGTCCAACCCATACTGAGTACACTTTCACGGTCGTGGCGCGTTCGGCACCGTCGGCTGGTCACACGCAGCACGGGCCGCGAGCGCGGCGACCTCGGCCGTGAGCGCCGAGCGCTCCGGCGCGAACGAGAACACCCACAGCGCACCGCGCGGACACACGATCTGGCTCGCTGTCCCGACCAGCTCCACGGGCAGCTTGCTGGCGAACGCATCGATCACGTGTGCGGCGAGCGCGAGGTGCGCCTGCTCGGGCTTCGCGCGCACGACAATCGACTCGCGATCCGCGATCTCGTCCGTCTCGTCCACGGCATCGACGAGTCCGCGAAAGTACGTCGTCAGCTCCGCCGCGACGGTCGACGCGTCGAACGCGGGCACGTTGTCGAGCCGCCACACGAACGCGTATGACCAGTAGCCCGGTGCTGCGGGCTGGAAGAACCCGGGCGCGAACCGGATCTCTTCGACACCGTCATGCGCGAGCGACGGTGCAAAGCCGAGCGGGAACGCGATCAGCTCGTGCTTCCAGCCATCGGGGACTGGCCACGGCGTCGGGGGTGCCGGCACTCGAGGTGGTGGCGAGCCGGCGGAGCTGCAGGCAACGAGCAAGCACGCAACGAGACCCTTCATGCGCCGCGAGCGTACCCCGGCCGCGACTCCAGCGGCTTTCGCACTGCGACGGCGAGCGTGCAGCTCGGAGCAGGATCAGACCAGGCAGAGGACGGCGACGAGTCCGACGAGGAACAAGACGGCGAGGCTCGCGATGATCGTCGCGAAGCGCTGCGAGCCCGCCGCTGGGACTCGCCCGGCTCGACGTGCGGCGGGAATGGCGGCGACGTCGGTGCCTGGGACTGGCGTCACGCCGATGCGTGGCGCAGGGTTCGCCTCGGGAAGCGATGGCTCGACCTCTGCCGACACCATCGCGCTCGCTTCTGCGCGGAGGTGCGCGACAACGCGGGGGGACAGCTCACAGGAGGCGGCCCACAGCGCCGCCGACTCGCCACGGTCCAGCCTCGCGCGCAGCTCGGCAACGGTCCGTGGGGCCTTGTGCTCTGCGATGGCGAGCGAGCGGATCGGCGTGGTCGCCCGCGCCATCGGTGATGGACGCGTGGCCCGCGGGAACCGGGCCCGTGCACGCACCGACAACGGCGTCATCGCCTTCAGCAAGCGCAGCAACTCGTCGCGCTTGATCGGGGCCGTGATCTCGAGCTGTGCGCGGGGCATCGCGACTCACCGAGTGCAGCTCGTGTGCCCCGAGTCGAGGCCGGCTCGCCGACGCAAGCTCGCGACCTCTATCGGGTGGGCACAGGTCGGATAGCCGCCTTCCGCGTGCTCCATCGACACAGCGCGCCACCGGAGCCATGGCTCATCGAGCAGCTCGCGGCCGTCGAGGTCGCCGGCACATCATCCTTGATGGACGAGATGCGTGCGCAACGCGACGTTGAACGCACCCGGCGCCTCGAGCATTGGATAGTGACCGCAGCCCGTGAGCTCGACGTACGCGTAGTCACGGAAGTACGCGCGGTTGGCCTCCACGTTGCCGGGGTTGAGGTCGCTCCCGATGCCGCGGACGGGCACCTGCACACTCCGCGCGGCCGCGCGTAGGTCCAACCGATACAGGGGCTCGAGCAGCGTCACCGCGACATCGCCGGTCACGGTGAGGAACTCGCGTGTCAACCGTTCGACCACGGCCGGTGGCGTCTGCGCCGAGAACAGGAAGCGCGGCAGCGCGGTCTCGACGGCAGCGCGATAGTCCGCGCGATAGCTCGCCATCATCGGCGCGACCTGCTCGAGCGTCGGGGTCGCATCGAGGTTCTTCAGCGTGTCGACGAGGATCAACCTGGCGAGGCCCTCGAGCGCGGGGCACGCCGTGAGCGCGTACGCGCCCGCCATGGAGTGGGCGACGAGCACGACGCGCGGCGCGGAGACTGCCTGGACGACGGCGATGATGTCCTCCGCGTAGGCCTCGGCGGACCACTGCGTCCGCGTCCGTCCCGACTGGCCGTGCCCCGCGAGATCGAGCGCGACGACACGGTGAGTGGACGCGAACGCATCGCGCTGCGCGTCCCACCAGCGCACGTTGCCCATCCAGCCATGGACGAACACGAGGGCCGTGTCGGCGTCACCGGTCACCTCGTAATAGATCTCGACTCCGTCCTTTGATCTCGCGAACACGAAGCGATGGTCGCAGCCAACGATCGATCGAGCAAGCACGCGGTCGTGCGCGCCACAACTAGTACGAGTCGTGTCTGACCCCGCTCAGGAAACCCGGCGTGGTCCTCGGGATAGCGGGTCTCGATCGAGAGGAGCTCGTTCCAGCGATTCGCGATGAGGAGACGGGGTCAGACACTACTCGCACTACGTGTGCGTTCTGTGACAATACCCGTCGTGCGACCCTCGACCGGTCCGCCGCGTCCGGATGGGTATGTCTCGATCTCCCCTCATCGGTGTTCTCGGGCTGCTCGCGGCAGCCGCGGCCTGCGGCTCCCATCGCGAGCCTGGTAGCGGCGACGACGCTCTGCCCCTCGAAGACGCGAGCACCGAGGCCCCGGCGGACGCCTCGCCCGGTGGCGGCCCGGACGCGGTCGATGCGTCGCCGCCCCTCGACGCGGCTCCGACCCCGGACGCCTTCCCGGCGGTGCTCGATGTTCGCATCGATTGCCACAACACGTGCGTGCTCACCGCCACGCCGGCACGCATCGACGTACCTGCCGGGACCGCATTCGAGGTCAACTGGATCAACGTCGGCGATACCGAGTGCGACGTCGCCAAGATCGACTCGTTCAACCACGTACCGATCATCCTCGGGCTCGAGCCAGGCACGAGCTACCACGACACCGTTCGCGAGTGGTGCGGCGCGCTGTTCACGGGCACGTTCGACTTCCGCGTCTCGATCTGCACCCTGCCCTCGTACATCCCGGTCGACTGCAGCGCGAACTAGGAGGGTCAGACACTACTCGCACTACTTGTGCGTGCCTCACCGCTGGAGGCACGAGGCGCAACGAGTGCACGTACCAAGCGCAGCTCACGCCCTGTCAGGCGGCTCGTCGAGACAACGCGGTCGGGAAAGCAGCGGCCAGCCACCAGCCCAGCGTGATGCAAGGCTATGTCGGGGGTGTTTTTTCGAGCGCCTCCATGATCAACGGTGCGACGATCTCGAGGAGCGGCATCTCGGTGGCTGGCTTCTGGCAGCGATGCATGTCGAAGTGACACAGCGATCCATACGGTTCTCCGCTCGACGTGACCAGCAGGACACCGCAGTACGAGACCACCGGGCTCGCCAGCTTCGCGGCACATGGCGCACCCTCGAGATCACCGAACGACACATTGCGGCGGTCACGGAGCAGCATGCAATACGCATCTTCCAGTGCCACGTCGTCGCCCTTCTGAAGCTGGGGAGCGAATGCGTCCACCAGGTACACGTTCTTCAACAGCTCCGGTGTGTAGCGGTAGATCCCGGTGAAACGGTGTGGTGCTCGGCTGTTGAGAATCCGCAGCACGGCGAGGACGCCCTGGGTCGCCAACACCTCTCGAATCTTGACGAGTGGCCCATCGTCGATCGCGTTCATGGAACAGATGGTAGCAACTCGCGGCCCCCGGGACTCGTTTCCTGCCGCCGCGAGCTCCCTCCACGATGGTCGCGTAGATGCGGGCGGCGAGCTGCTCCGCCGTGCAGGTCAGGCCGGCCGTGCTGAGCTGTCGCGAGCGTAGACGAGGCTGCGATTGGCATCCGGATCGTCGAGTCCGAACGTTACACACGAAGAGCAGAAATTGGCTCGAGCTCGCATCGAGGGCGGCCCCCTCTCGAGGGTCAGTCCCCATCAACGGTGATAGAACCAACCGATGCGACGCTTGTGCTTCTCCGTGTTCGGCGCCGTCCTCGGGTGTAGCGAGCCTGCCCCCTCGCCCGTCGACCTCGTCGATCGCGCCGGGTACGAAGCCGACGTCACCACGATCGCGGCCCCGCGCAGCCCGCGCACGCCGCACTGGCAGGCGGTCCAGGATCTGTGCGCCGATCGGTTCGCGGCGCTCGGGTTTGACGTGGAGCGCCACGCCTACTCGACGGGCGTCAACGTGATCGGCACCCGTGCGGGCACGACGAATCCCATGGAGCGCGTCGTGGTCTCCGCCCACTACGACAGCGTCGCGAACTGCGCGGGCGCCGACGACAATGCGACCGGCGTCGCCGCCACGCTCGAAGTCGCGCGCGTGCTCTCGCGGCAGCCCCATGACCGGACCCTGGTGGTCGCGTGCTGGGACGAAGAGGAGCGCGGCCTCATCGGGTCGTCGGCGTACGTGACACGCGCCAAGGCCGCCGGCGACGCGATCGTGCTCGCCCTCGTGTTCGAGATGATCGGATACCGGAGCACCGCGCCGATGTCACAGCGAAGCGACCCTCAGCTCGAGGCCGTGTTCCCGGATGCCGCCGCACAGATCGCGGCGAACGAGTACCGCGGCGACTTCGCGCTCGTCGTCAATGACGAATCCGCGAGCGCGGCGGTGGCCGACCTCGAGGCGATCGCAACAGACGTCGGCCTCCCGGTCGTGAACATCTCCCTGCTCGCCCCGCTCAAGCGTTCGCTCGACGCGCTTCGTCGCTCCGACCACGCGCCGTTCTGGGACGCGGACTATCCGGCCCTCTTCATCACGGATACTGCCGATTTTCGCAACGCGCACTATCACTGCCCGGGCGGGACGTCGGACGCCGTCGTCGATCTCGACTTCGAGTTCGCGATCGCGAACGTCAAGGTCATGGTGGGCGCGGCCGCGAAGGCCCTCGACCGATAATCTGACCTGGGCACGGTTCTCCGACGTCCGGCGGCCCAGGTCATGACGTCGCTGGAGGCTCGACCGCGAACAGTGTCTGACACCTTGCCGGCCTTGACCTCGTCGTAGTAGCTCGCAGCATGACGAGTACGGTAACCTCGCGCATCCGGCGCACAGCGGTTCGCACCGGACAACACCGTTGCCGTCGTGCTCCTTGGCGCACGCGGCACCATGCTTAGGTCACGCGTCATGTCCAACATCGAGATCGGACTGGATACCTTCGGCGACCGCACGTTGGGCCCCGACGGCACGTTGCAGTCGCACGCTCAGGTCATCCGTAACCTCGTGGAGCAGGCGGCACTGGCTGATCAGGTCGGCCTCGCTTTCTTTGGCGTGGGGGAGCATCACCGCGACGACTTCGCAGTGTCTGCGCCGGAGATCGTGCTCGCCGCGATCGCGAGCCGCACCCGACAGATCCATCTGGGCTCCGCCGTCACCGTGCTCAGCTCGGACGATCCGATCCGCGTGTTTCAGCGGTTCTCCACGCTCGACGCCGTGTCCAGCGGGCGTGCCGAGGTGATCCTCGGCCGCGGCTCGTTCACCGAGTCGTTCCCGTTGTTCGGGTTCGATCTCGCGCGCTACGAGGAGCTGTTCGAGGACAAGCTCGAACTGTTCGCAAAGGTGCGCGCGGGCGGTCCAGTGACCTGGTCGGGCTCGACCCGTCCCCCGCTGTCCGATCAGCAGGTGTTTCCGCCGATCGAACGTGGGCTCCTACGCACGTGGATCGGTGTCGGTGGCTCACCCGAATCGGTGGTCCGGGCGGCGCGCCACGGGTTCGACCTCATGCTCGCGATCATCGGCGGCGATCCGGCACGCTTCGCGCCATTCGTCGAGCTGTACCGGCATTCGCTCGCCGAGCTCGGTCAGCCGCCGGGCGCTGTCGGCGTCCACGCGCCGGGTCACGTCGCCGCGACCGATGCGCAGGCACGCGAGGAGCTCTGGCCGCACTTTCTTGCGAACCGTGCGAAGATCGGCGCCGAGCGCGGCTGGCCCCCGCCGACCCGCGCGCAGTTCGAGCGCGAGGCCGGGCCGCACGGCGCGCTGTTCGTCGGTTCACCAGTGACGGTCGCAAGCAAGATTGCCGCAACAGCACGCACGCTCTCGCTCGCGCGTTTCGATCTCAAGTACAGCAACGGACCGATGCCTCACGAGCAAATGATGCGTAGCATCGAGCTGATCGGGACCGAGGTCGTGCCTCGCGTGCGCGACCTGCTGGCGGCAGACGTGCGCGCCAGAGCTTGATGAAGACCGTCGGCTTTCGCGAGAGGATGCATCTCGACCAGAGGTGAGCCCTGTCGTGACGTGTCGCGATGGCCAGGGATGCTCGTCGCGTGAGGACGCGATCTGACGACGCGGGTCCACCAAGTACTTGCTAATTTTTCCGCACGTGCTAATTCTTTCGCACGTGACCACGAAACCCGATCCGCTCACGCGCCGCGAGCGCGAGATCATGGACATCCTGCACCGCCGCGGGCGAGCCACCGCGCACGAGGTCCTCGCCGACCTCGCCGAGCCGCCGAGCTACTCGTCGGTGCGTACGTTCCTGCGATTGCTCGAGGAGCGCGGCCACGTCCGGCACCAGCAGGATGGCAAGACGTACGTCTACACCCCCACCGTTGCGCGCCGTGATGCGCAGCGGTCGGCACTGGCGCACCTCGTGGAGACGTTCTTCGACGGCTCCGTCGAGGACGCGGTCGCCACGCTCGTCGAAGCCTCGAAGCCAAAGCTCTCGACCCCGGAGCTCGAACGGATCGCCACGCTCGTCGCGAAAGCCAAGAAGGAGGGCCGCTAGATGTCCATGTTCCCCATCCTGTTGTTCGTCCGTGCAGCGCTGATCATCGGCGCAGCGCTCGTCGCGGTGCGCCTGCTCCGGCGCGCTCCGGCCTCGCTGCGCTACCTGGTGCTCGCCGCGGCGTTCGGGGCGGTGCTCGTGCTGCCGGTGATCGAGGCGCTGGTCCCGAGCTGGCACACCGGCGCGGTGCCCGCGGCCGTACTCGAGCTGGTCGACGTCCCTGCGCTGCCCGTTGCCGAGACCGGCCCCGTGGTCGCGGGGGCCCCCCACCACGTGACCGCCGCGTCGAGGACGGAATCCTCGCTTCCGTGGCACGCGGGGTTCGGCACGCTCTGGCTCGCCGGCGTCGCTCTCGCGTTGCTCCGCGTGGGCGTGGGTGCAGCTCGCGCGCGTGCCATCGCTGCGCGTGCGCACGATGCTCCGGCGAGCGCCGCGCCGTACATCGCGAGCGCCTGGCGTGCTCTCGGCGGCCGAGGTGCGGTGCCGCGCGTCGCGCTCAGTGGCGAGATCGATGCGCCCGTGGTGATCGGTGCGATCGCGCCCGTCGTCGTCGTACCGCGCGGATCCACCGCGTGGACGGCCGATCGCTGGCGCGTCGTGATGCTGCACGAGCTCGCGCACGTTCGGCAGCGCGATGGGCTCGCGAATCTCGTCGCGCAGATCGCGCTGCAGCGTGCACTGGCTGAATCCGCTCGTGTGGGTGGCGATGCTCTGCCTCCGCTACGAGCGCGAGCTCGCAGCCGACGATGCGGTGCTGCGCGCCGGTTCACGCGCGTCGACGTACGCCGAGCACCTGCTCGCCATCGCCTCCGGGTCCACCCATCGCGGTCCTGCCGCGGCGCTCGCGATGGTGGAGCCCTCGCGCTTCGAGTCGCGCGTCGTTGCGTTGCTCGACGGGGACCGTTCGCGCCGCCCGCTGGGCATAGCACGCGGCCTGGGCGTCCTCGTCGCAGTCGGCGCCGTCGCCGGCATCGCGGCCTGCGTCTCGCCCGACGACGCGCCCGCCGCGCCACGCAGTCCGTCGCAGAACGCCCCCACCGCACCCTCGCCGCCCGCTACCGACGTCGCGCTCCAGGCGTTCGCCGACCAGGAGCTCGCCCGTGTGGTCACGGCGCACCATGCGACCGGCGCGGTCGCGATCGTGCTCGATCTCCAGACCGGCACGCCGCTCGTGATCGCGACCCGTGGCAACGCCGATGCACGTACTCCGCTGACGCCGGGCTCCACCATCAAGCCGTTCACGTTCGCCGCGGCGCTCGAGGCCGGTGTCGTCGAGCCCACCAGTCGCCTCGACTGCGAGAACGGTAGCCGCTCGTACAAGGACAAGAAGCTCCTCGACGCCTCACCGCACGGCACGCTCGACCTCGGAGGGATCCTCGCGGTGTCCTCGAACGTCTGCACGGCGAAGATCGCCGAACCGCTCGGCGACGTGCTCACCGACTCGTTTCGACGCTACGGCCTGTCCGCACCGGCACATGTCGACACGACGACGATCGAGGGTGCCTCGGTCGCCTCGGGCGAGGGTATCCAGGTCTCGGCCCTCGACCTCGCCGCTGCGTACACCGTGTTCGCCAAGGACGGCATCGGTGCCGGCGGCGTTCGCGTGATGCGCGAGGACACCGCGCGCACGGTGCGGGCGATGATGGAGCGAGTGACCACCGATGCCGATGGCACCGGTCGCGCCGCCCGCATCGAGGGCGTCCGGGTCGCCGGCAAGACCGGCACCGCGCACGCGCGTCCGACTATGAGGACCTACTACGCGAGCTTCGTCGGCATCGTCCCCGCCGACGCGCCCCGGTTCGTCGTGCTCGTCGGCGTCGACGGCGTCACCGGCTCGGGCGGGACCGTGGCCGCACCGGCGTTCGCGGCGATCGCAGCGCGCGCGCTCGATCGCTGACACAGCCCCTCTGACGACGCGCTCGGCTGCAGCGAGTGCGGAACGGTCACGGCCGCCGCCAGATCCGGACGCGATTCGCCTTCGCCTGGATCGCGAGCTCGGCGACCACGACCATGCCGGATGCGGCCGCCATGTCGTGAGGCCCGCTGGGAGCTCCGGATAGCCGCTTCACGAGCTTCCCGGTGACAAGCACGGCGGTATCGTCGCTCGATGTGCTGACGACGTAGTCCCCCGCCACCTGGATGTCGCCCACGGGATACTTGTGCTGGAACAGGACGACGGGCTTGCCCGAGCGGCCCCAGTCCAGGATCCGACCGTCGTTGCCGCCGCTGAGGAACGTGCCGTTGGGACGTACCGCGAGCACCCCCACACCGCCGGCGTGGGCGGCGGTAACCGACGACCGCTTGCCACCGCGGTCGTAGATCTCGAGCTCTCCTTCCTCGGTGCCGACGAGGATCCGGCCATCCGGTGCGAGGGCGCACGTCTGTGCGCGGCTCGTCGTCGATCGGAGCGCGACCTGCTGGGCGCCGGCCGGAAGCCCGTAGACGCGGACCATGCTCTCGGTGCTCGTCGTCGCGCAGACGACCAGCCGCCTGCCGTCTGCGGACAAGGCCAGGTCGCTGATCGAGCCCGTGTCGCCGTCCACGATCTTCACGCTCCCCTTCACCGCGAGGTCGGGCATCGAGAGCACCGTGATCTGCCCGCTCCACGCGACGCTCGTGCCATCTGGCGCGATCCACGGATGATCGACCGCGAGCCACCGTCCGTCGCTCGAGAGCTTCGCGCGACCATACATGTCTGGTTCGGGGGTCAGGCGGCGGGAGGCGATCACCTTCGTGCTCGCGACGTCCCACACGGTGACATCGCCGCTGTCCTCGACACCCCACACCTTCGCGCCATCCGGCGTGAAGCCGAGGCGGGTCAGCTCGGGTCCCTTGTACGCGATGCGCCCGAGCTCCTTCCCGCTCGCATCCACGAGCTGGATGTCATTCTGCGCCAGCGCGATCGCGATCATCGAGCCGTTCGTGCGGACCGCGACCGCCGGAGACTCTTCTCCTGTGGGAATCGACACGAGATCGGCACCCCGCCCTTCGAGTGCGTCGAGCGTCGCGGCTGGCACCGCAAACCCCGCCGCTGCCGGAATCGGTTTCACCGCGCCCCACTCGAACTTCGTCGGCGGCTTCGCGCAGGTGTAGTCGGCCGCGTAGAACGCGTGCGAGATGATCGACTCGACGGACGGATCGACCACACCAAGCTTCGCGCTCACCGGAAGGATGCCGCGCATCAGGCACTCGCCGCCGTCGAACCCGACGTGGGTCGTGGTGTCGCCAGGCGCGCCCTCCTGGTTGTGGTCCTCGAACAGCAGGATGTGCCGCTCGCCCTTCGCGAAGTGCCCGATCACGTCGCGCCGAGGCTCCGCGAA
This sequence comes from Myxococcales bacterium, assembly GCA_028287135.1. Classification (GTDB taxonomy): domain Bacteria; phylum Myxococcota_A; class Polyangia; order Haliangiales; family Haliangiaceae; genus JABFXX01. The sequence continues at coordinate 5,589 of JAQBQE010000031.1, read as the reverse complement.
CACCGGCCCGCTCGCTGCGATCTCGGCGGGCGCGGACGTCAGCGTCTCGCCCCAGTAGCGAAGGGACACCCGCCTCGTCGCGGCTTCGATCTCGAATGCCAGGAGGTAGTGCGCTTCGTTCGAATGCGCGCCGCTGAAGACGACGGGGTTGCCGGCTGCGTCGAGACGCCGGACGTCGCCGATCGGCGCCGTGACGTTCCGGTCGGGATCGTGGAGCTCGAGATCATCGGTGTCGATCCGCAGCGCTCCGAAATCGACCTCGACCAGAACCCACGCATGACCGGCGGCGACACGCGGCCCGGTCTCGGAGCGCCATGCCCGTGCGATCGAGACCGTGCCCTTCGCCTGCTTCGCGGTCGCCTGCTCAGCGGCCGCCAACTTCGCGACATCCGCCTCGATCTCGCGAGGCAACGGCTCGTTCGAAGCAGCGGTGCTAGCGGCTCCCGGAGCAGCCGCAGGATCCTGCCGCTCCGGCGCGGGGCGGCTCTTGCAACCGAACATCGCTGCGATGACGACGGTGACGATCACGAGCGAGTTGCTGCGCACCGCTGCGAGGCTACGTGCGATCGTCGGTGTTGTCGCCGGCTCGGGATCAGACACTTCTGGCACCACTTGTCGTTCCTTGATCCGGCGTCTCGCCAGGCTTCACCCAGGTCCGGACGGAAGCTGCTGCCCGGCAGTCGCATCCTGGTAGGACGCCGGCCATGCGCACGAACAGGTTCGGGGTCAGACACCGTAGTGCCGGCAGGGCGTGAGCCCCGTCCCGCTGCCGTCAGCGGCGCGTCAGCGCTTCCCACACCGCCAGGCGCAACGCCTCCGCGTGGGTGCTCGCGCGCTGCTTCTCGCGGAGACGAGCGACGACCTCCGGTGGCGGTGGCGCGTACCGCCATCGCGCGTCGTGGCGTGCCGATGCCTGCGCGGCACGTCCGCGGCTCTCGATCTCGTGATCGACGGCCTGCACCGCGTCCTCGAGTGTCGAGAAGCGCTCCACCGCGCGGCCGTCGATCACGACCTCCCAGCGCTTGCCGCGCGCCCCGCGCGTCAGCACGGTGACGCTGCTGATCACGTTCGTCGCCCGCGCGTAGTGCAGCCCGACGCCGTGACGTCCGAGCGAGAACCAAGCGTTCGGTGAGATCGCACGGACGTCGCGATCGAGCTCGAGCGTCAGCGGATCGAAGGCCGCCGCGCGATCCTGGATCTCGCGGAGCGTCAGCGCGCCGGCCTCGAGCTCGAGCGCTGGATAGTCGAGCTGGATCTGCTGCCACTGTCGCGCGCCTTCGCGTGCATCCTCCCCTGCGAAGTCGAGGTCGCGTGGACAGCCGAACAGCGTCGGCAGCGTGCACAGGCTCAGCTCCGAAACGTCGACGAAGTCGAGGATCAAGCAGTCGCGCTTGCCCTCCGCGAGCCGCGTGCCGCGTCCGACGCATTGCGCGTACAGCCCCTCGGACCGCGTGGGTCGTGCCATCGCCACGCAGGAGACGCCCGGATCATCGAAACCCTCGGTCAACACGGCGACATTCGCGAGCACGTGAATGCGACCGTCGCGAAACTCGGCGAGCGCACGGGCCCGGTCCGCCGCGGTCATCTCGCCGTGGACGATGCCTGCTGGCACACCGATGTGGTTCAGGGCCCGCGCGAGGTTGCGCGCATGGTTCACGGTCACGCAGAACGCGATCGTGCGGCGATCGCGCGCGAGCTCCTGGATCGAACGCGCGACCAGCGCATTGCGCTCCTGGATGTCGACGGCTTCCGCGAGCTCGGCGTCGGCGAAGTCCGCGCCTGCCGGTGACAGTCGCGTCAGGTCGGCCGCGGTCGCGATCCGGTAGCCCTTCAGCGGCGCCAGGAAGCCCGCGTCGATCAGATCCGGCAGCGTTCGCGAGTACACGATGCGCTCGAACACGGTGTCGAGCCCCTGCCCGTCACCGCGCGACGTCGTCGCCGTGAAGCCGATCAGCGTACCGGGCCAGTCGGGCTCGAACGCGCCGATCGTGCGGAGCACCCGCAGGTTGTCCTCGGCCGGCGCGTGATGACACTCGTCGTAGATGATGAGGCCCAGATCGCGGCCGCCCAGCACGTGGCCGATGCGATCGGGATGGAGCGACCGCAACGACGCGACGAGAACCTTGGCGTCGACCGGTGCGCGCGAGGTGCCACGCTCGAGCCCGACCACGCGCGTCCCCTCGAGCGCGCGTGACAGCTTGTCGACGGCTTGCGCGAGCAGCTCCTCGCGATGCGCGAGCACGAGCACCTGCTTCTTCGCCAGTCGCGCGAGGTGCGAGAAGATCACGGTCTTGCCCGCGCCGGTCGGCAGGCACACGACCATCCGCCGCACGCCACTTCGGCGCGCCGCGATGGCGGCATCGATCGCCTCGCGTTGATACGCGCGGAGCTCCGGCGCAGACATCCGGCGTACTCTAGCGCGGTCCCCCGACACGCCCGGGTCTAGTACCGATCGGCCTGGCGCTTCTGCTACTGCGCGTAGGCGCCGTCGCTAGGTCAGGTGGCGCACCTCGATCGCCGAGATGAGGCCCTGGCCAACGAGGATCGTGCCTTCGGCGACGAGCGGCTCCATGTACGCCTCCATCATCGCCATCGACTCCGGCTTCGGGTGCCCCGACTCGGCAACCGCATCCTGCCGGAGGAGCGCGATGTAGCGGAGGTGCCCCGGCTTCACCGGCGACGGTGGAGGTGGTGGCGGTGGCGGTGGCGGCGCATCGGCGGGCGCGTCGAAGTCCTGCGGCGTGTACGACTCGCGGGCGAGATCGACGGCCGCGGTGCGCGACGCGACCGAGGATCCACAGCGCGCGCATTTCGGCCTCGTGATGCTCGACCGTTCGCTCCGTTGAAGCGCAGGACGTGCAGCTCGACCACGCCGGGGGTGTGAAGTGGCGTGGGGCGATTCTGCGAACTTCCAGCACACCAGGTGTTCCGGAAAGAAGTCGCGCGTGAGACCTAGCTGGTGCGATGACGTGTCATTACGCTGAATCCCCGCGCCGAGCGTCGGCTCACCATGTCAGCACCGCTTCCTGATCGCGAGCAAGAACGCCTCAAAGCCCTGCAGGCCTACGAGGTCCTCGATAGCCTTCCCGAGGAGGCGTTCGACGAGATCGTGGAGCTGGCGTCGACGATCTGCGGGACGCCGATCGCGCTCGTCTCCTTGATCGATCGCGAACGTCAGTGGTTCAAGGCAACGAAGGGCCTCGACGTCCGCGAGACTCCGCGGAACGTCGCGTTCTGTGCGCATGCAATTCTTCAAGACGATGTCTTCACCGTCGAAGACGCGGCGAAAGACGCGCGCTTCGAAAACAACTCGCTCGTAGTCGGCGATCCAAAGATCCGCTTCTATGCCGGCGCGCCGCTCACGACCTCCGATGGCTTCAAGCTCGGCACGCTCTGCGTGATCGATCGGGTTCCGCGCGAGCTGACCCCGATGCAAACGAAAGCACTGAACACCCTCGCTCGGCAGGTTCTTGCGCAACTCGAACTGCGCCGCAAGATGCGCGAGCTCGCCGACCAACAGGCGAAGGTTCAGCGTCTCCTGGAGCGCGAGCGCGATCGCGCGGTTGTGGAACGCGATCGTTTTTTCGACTTGTCGGTGGATCCGATGTGCATCGCGGGCACAGACGGATACTTCAAGCGCGTGAACGCGGCGTTTGCTCGCACGCTCGGCTACTCTGCCGAAGAGCTCGTGTCGCGTCCGTATCTCGCCTTTGTCCATCCTGAGGACGTGGGCACGACTGCTGTCGAAGCGTCCAGTCTCGCGACTGGCGCGCCGCCGTCGGTGCGGTTCGAAAACAGGTACCGAGCAAGTGACGGTTCGTATCGCTTCATCTCGTGGACGTCGGTGACCGTGCCCGACGAGGGTCTGACCTTCGCGATCGCGCGCGACGTCACGGAAAAGAAGCAGCTCCAGGAGCAACTGATCCACGCGCAGAAAATGGATGCCGTCGGTCGACTGGCGGGCGGCATAGCGCACGACTTCAACAACCTGCTTTCCGTGATCATGGGGTTCGCGAATTTCGCGCAGGAAGAGCTACCCGCGGACAGCACCGTGCGCGCGGATATCCAGGAAGTGGTCAAGGCCGCAGAGAGAGCGGCCAACCTCACCCGCCAGTTGCTGCTGTTCAGTCGCAAAGGTGTAGCCGAGGCTCCCCGCCACCTCAAACTCAATGAGCTCGTGACGGACGTCGATAAGATGCTCAAGCGCATTATCGGCGCCGACATCAAGCTCACGACGCGCGCAGCGGAGGGCCTGTGGCCAGTGCGCGTCGACCGGGGACAGATGGAACAGGTCCTGGTGAACCTGATCGTCAACGCGCGCGACGCGATGCCGGAAGGCGGAAAGCTGCTCCTGGAAACGGCGAACGTCTTCCTCGATGCCGAATACGTGCGCGTTCACGCCGACGTTCGCGCCGGCGAGTACGTGATGCTCGCCGTGAGCGATACGGGCATCGGCATGGACAAGGCAACGCAGCAGCGCATATTCGAACCGTTCTTTACGACGAAGGAAGTTGGCAAAGGAACCGGGTTGGGGCTCGCCACCGTGTTCGCGATCGTCAAGAACGCCGGCGGCCATGTCTTGGTCTATAGCGAGGTGGGTCAGGGCACGACGTTCAAGATCTACATTCCCCGTGACCGCGACACCTCGCGAAGCGCCGACGCCATTGCATCCGTTGAGCGCGTAGCAAACGGCACCGAGACGATTCTCCTGGTCGAGGATGAGCCGTTGGTTCGCGAGTTCGCGACGCGCGCCCTCACGAAGCTCGGTTACACCGTTCTCGGGGCCGGTGCTGGTGAAGAAGCCATCGCGCTCGTGGCGAGCCGAAGCCAACCGATCGATCTACTCGTGACTGACATCATCATGCCGGGGATCCGCGGCCACGTGCTCGCGTCACGACTGAAGGAGACACAGCCCGAGCTCAAGGTCCTGTTCATGTCGGGCTACACAGAAAACGCGCTTGATCAGCAGGACATCAGCGAAGGCCGCATCCACTTCATCGAAAAGCCACTCTCCACACAGCGACTCGCTCGGATCGTGCGCGAGATCCTTGATGGCGACTGACTGCTGTTTCTCAGCACCCTGCTAGAGCAGGCGCCGGACCTCGATCGCCGAGAACGGAACGCCCTGCCCGATCCGATGGATTGCCAGCCACGGTCGGATGAGGTCGACCGCCTCGTCGAGCGACCGCGCCTGCACGATCATGTACCCGGCGATCAGCTCCTTCGACTCCGTGAACGGACCGTCGAGGACGAACCGGTGCTTCGCCATGCGGCGGACGCGCGTGCCCTTCGCGCTCGGCTTGAGGCCCTGGCCGCCGAGGATCGTGCCTTCGGCGACGAGCGGCTCCATGTACGCCTCCATCATCGCCATCGACGCCTGCTTCAGGTGCCCCGATTCGGAAACCGCATCGTGCCGGAGGAGCGCGATGTAGCGGAGTTGCCCCGGCTTCACCGGCGGCGGAGGAGGTGGTGGCGGCGCATCGGCCGGCGCGCCGAAGTCCTGCGGCGTGTACGACTCGCGGACTTCGAGCGTCGCATCGCCGCCCGGCGCGCCGCGGGCGAGCTCGACGGCCGCGGTGCGCGACGCGA
>JAQBQE010000005.1 GCA_028287135.1 Myxococcales bacterium | reverse complement strand
CATCGCGCCGGGTCAGTTCTTCACGCTCGGCAACTCGGCGTCGGATCTCCTGCCCGCGTACATCGACTACGGCTACAGCGCCGACCTCGGCGACTTCTTCAACACCGACGGCGGCAAGCTCGCGCTCGCGTGTGGCTCGAGCGAGATCGACTCGGCGACCTACGAGGCGGTCAAGGAAGGCCGCTCGCGTCAGCTCACCGCCGCGCAGCCCCCCGACTACACGGTCAACGACGATCAGCTCAACTGGTGCGAGGCGAGCAACAGCGAGTTCGAAGCCTCGAACTTCGGGACGCCGGGGGCCGACAACGACTGCACGCCCGTGGTGGTGGGTCAGTGCAACGATGGCGGCACGATGCGCGATGCCGTGCTGCCCGTGGAAGGGGACCTCATCATCACCGAGGTGATGCCAAACCCAGCCGCCGTTTCGGACACCGAGGGCGAATGGTTCGAGATCAAGGCGATCCATGCGTTCGACCTCAACGGCGTCGGCCTCGATCGCGCTGGTGACACGTCGAACCCGACGGAGATCTCCTCGGCCGACTGCATCCACGTCACGGCCGGAAGCTACGTCGTGTTCGCGCAGAACGCCGATATCGCCATGAACGGCGGTCTGCCCGCGGGCTCGGTGCTCGGCACGTTCAGCTTCGCGCTCGTCGATGGCTCGGGGGCAGCCCCCGGCGATGTTCGCGTGATGGCCGGCGCGAACGTGATCGACGCGATCAGCTGGACCAGCACGCGCAGCGGCAAGTCGCACGCCCTGGACCCGGATGTCGCTGACCCCATCGCCAACGACAACGAGACAAATTTTTGTGATGGCATGGCGCTCTACAACGCCATGGACGCCGGGTCTCCCGGTGTGGCGAATCCGCAGTGCGCTGGCACCACGGCCGGCATGTGCGACGCAGGCGGCACGCTCCGTCCGATCGTCAAGCCGACCGCGGGAGACCTCGTGATCACCGAGATCATGGTCAATCCGAAGATCGAGACCCCTGCCGGTCAGGAGTGGCTGGAGATCACGAACCGCGGCGGCGCCGCGTTCGACCTCAACGGTCTCGGCATCGACCAGATCGGGACGACGCGGATCCCCGACGTGATCATTTCCGCCGCGTGCCTGTCGGTGGCGCCGAATGCGTTTGCGTTGCTCGCACGGTCCAACAACCCGCTGACGAACGCGATGCTTCCGACGGTCGATGCCACCTTCGGGTTTGGCATGTCGAACACGTCCGGTGACGTGGCGATCGTCGATGGAGCGACCGTGCTCGACCAGGTCACATGGGGCAACGTGAGCACGACCGCCTACGATGGCCGCTCGCTCTCGCTCGATCCCGACCAGTTCATGACGACGGCAAACGATATGATCACCGGCGGCAGCCCCCCGGTCCTCGGCAACTTCTGCCTCGGCACCGGTGGCTACGGCGACATGACGAACATGGGCTCACCGAAAGCCACCAACCCCCAGTGCCCGTGAGGCGCGGTCTCGCGCTAGCTCTCCTCGCGAGCGCTGCCGCGTGCGACGGCGGCGGCTCGGAGTGCGGCCCGACCGAGGGTGTGGTCGAGCGGATCATCGACGGTGACACCATCGAGCTCACCGGTGGCCTCAAGATCCGCTACCTGATGGTCAACACGCCGGAGACCACGGGTGGCAAGGACGAGTGCTACGGCTCGAACGCCGTGACGTTCAACTCGGACCTGGTGCTCGGCAAGACGGTGACGATCGACTACGACGCCGAGTGCACCGACCGGTTCGACCGCACCCTGGCGTACGTCTCGGTCGGCGGTCAGGAGGTCAACGCGCTGATGCTCGAGCGTGGCTACGCCTGCCTGCTGCACATCCCGCCCAACGGTGCCGATCGGCTCGCCGAGTTCAAGGCGCTGGAGAGTGCCGCCAAGGCCGACAACCGCGGGCTGTGGGGCGCCTGCGATCCGATCCCCTGCAACTAAGAGCTGTCCCGTAATTGCGTCGAGTAATCGACGAAACTACGGTGCAGGCTGGTTCGCGTTCGTCCCCGGTCTGGCGTGGTGTGGCGACGGAAATCGCCACGCTCATCCAGGGTTGGGTACGACGCCGTGCCAGCAATTCGCCGAGCCACCACGACGAGGTCGGGTGAAGGCCCCTTCTCCGCGACGAACCATCCGTCGCGGGCGGAGTGCACAGTTGACTCGGACAGGACGTCTTGCCGTCCATGGAGCGCATACGGAAGTGTGGCGAACAGCCGCGCCCGGGTGTCGCGAGCGGCGAGGAGCTGTTGCGCGAGTGGCAGATCGACCTCGGCGGACCGCGGTTGCGTGCGGTCGGCTAAGGTGACGCACGCTCCGAGCGTGGCCGAGACCGCATCGCGGTCCCCGCGCAGACCGCAGACCGTGCAGGCGTGCGTGCGCTCGCCGAGCAGCTTGGCGACACGGGCACCGCACAGACAGTGTTGCGACAGCGCGGTGGTACGGGTCGACGCGCGCGCGACACCGCCGATGATGCCAGCCATCGTCGCGACCGCTCCGGCCTCGCGCTCGAGCGCGCTGACCAGGGTCCCGGGCGTGAACGCCGCGAGGCGGCGGCCCCACCGTCGCGCCCAGGTCCGCAGATCGCAGTCCTCGACGACGAACCGACAGCCATGATCGCGCACGAACCGGGCGGCGATCTCTCGCGCGAGAGCGCGGCGGGCCTGGGTGGCTGCCGCAGCGTCGCAGGCAGCGGCGGCCCGCTCGCGACGGTACGTGTTCGATAGTGAGTCGTGGCGATAAGCCACGAGCGGCGTACCGTTCGTGCGCCGCTTGCGCGGGCCCTTGGGCACCAACCGCACAAGCGGTAGACCGGAGACCACCTTCCGGCGAAGGTGCTCGAGCTGCCGCGCCGACAGCTCGTACTGATCGGGGTTGCGGCCGCGGCGCGACCGGTCGAGGTGGCGGTTTCGGCGGCGCTGGCGCTGCGCGCGCGTGGCCATCGCACGTCGCGACGAGTCGTCGTGCATGACGCGGGTGATCTGCAGATCACCGCCTGCGGCGTGCGAGGCCACGGTGACGTTGGACACGTTGACGTCGATGCCTCCGTGACGACCAGCGGTCTCGACCGCGGCATGCTCGCGTCGTGCGCGCACCGCCGGCGCGACATACGGCGAGGTCAGCACCATGAGGTGCGCCTCGTAGCGCCAGCCGCCCGGCGCGGTCGGATCCCGATCGCGGACCAGATCGATCTTGTGCCACCGCGTCGGATCCGCGAGGTGATGCTCGAGGATGGGCTGATTCGACGGGGCAGCGGGTAGCCGCACGGGCAAGACGAGTGTGCCGATCGGCAGGCCGGTGACCACGACCGCGAGAGGCCCGGTGTAGCTCCACCAGCCGCCGGGCGGCGCAGCGATCGGACGCATCCGGTCGGGCTGAAACCACGAGCCGTCGGACCGTGCATACGCGGCGCGATGGCCATCGAGCGATCCGTGGAGCCGAAACGTCTCCCACTTGCGCTCGGTGGTGTGGGAGCGAGCACGGCCTGGAATCCGCGCGAAATCGAACCAGCCGCCGATCCGCGGCATGCCGTGCCGCTCTCCGCGAGCGTCGCGAAACAGGTGGCGCTCGGTCGCGCTCCACACCGTGTCGGCCAGGTGCATCGCGAGCGCCTTGGTGAGCGATCGGCGCAGATGCGGCGCACCGTCGAGGTGGGCGTACGCGGCGTGCTCGAACGCGCTGCGCGATAGGCCCAGTCGAGCCCGCGCCGCAGCTGGATCCGCTCGGCGCTCGTGACGAGCGGCCCGGTACGCGCGCGCCTTGCCACGCGCGTCGCGCTGCACGGCCCGGCGGATCGAGAACGCTGCCGAGAACATCGACTCGACACGCCGGCGCTCGATCGGATCGGTCGTGTCGAGCGGCAAACGGAGCACCGAAAGTCCATCCTCTGGCAGGCGCGCCCATGGCGTCTGCTTGTTCGGCCCCCGCATCCGCCTGTGCCCCGTCGACGCCACGAGGAGATCCTAGCGCGACGCTCTGACATGATTTCCGCGTATGCGCGATGCACACGTGCTCACCGGCCCCGCACCCTCGCAGCTCGCCGCGGTGATCGGCCGACTTCACATGCAGCCGAATCGGCGCGGCCGGCCCTGGGCGCTCTCGCTCGAGCACCGCGTCCTGATCGGTTGCACGAGCCTGCGTACCAACCTGACCCTGCGCGAGCTTGCCGCGATGTTCGAGATCTCTCGCTCGCAGGCTCATCGCATCGTTGTCGACATCAGCGAGCGCATCGCCGCCTTGCTATCTCCCCGAAGCGGTGCGGATTGCCGGTGGTCTTGGGTCGTTGACGGAACGTTGGTCCCGACCCGTGACCATGCGACTGCCGCGAGAGCCAAGAACTACCGTTGGTCGTGCAACGCCCAGATCCTCGTCCGCCGTGCGGACCTCCACATGATCGCCGCAGAGGTCGGGGAACCCGGTAACTGCAACCATCCGGTGCGTGTTAGGCTCGTCCGCGGTGCGCGCCGCAGTCCTGGCCTCTCTTGCGGTCCTCGTCGTCGCGCGTCCTGCTGGCGCGATCCCGTACGAGACGTTCATCGACGTCACCGATCAGTCCGAGCTCGAGGATCTGCTCGCAGCGCAGGACATCTCCCAGGACACCTACGATGAGCTGCTCGATCTGCTCGAGCGCGGCGTCGATCTCAACACGGCGCAACGGTCCGAGCTGTATGCACTGCCAAACCTGACCTACGACGACGTCGACAAGATCATCGCGTATCGCTCGCTCCAGAAGGGCGTGATCCGCGACCCCGCCGAGCTGGTCTCCGCCGGCGCGCTGTCCGAAGAGAAGCTGCTCGCGATCGCCGGGTTCTTGCTCGTGCGCCCGCCCGGCGAGAGCCCGATCGCGCTGCACGGCTGGGTGCGCGGGATGACGCGCGTCTCGCACAAGGATCGGATCGCACCGCCGTTCCTGCTCCGCGGTCGCTTTCATGCGGCGAGGCACCTGCAGGCCGGGTTCGGCATGACGACCACCCGGTTGCGCGTCGGCGCACCGGTGTTCGATCCCAATCGCAACGCGCTGATCTCCGAGCGCCGCAGCCTCGAGGTCCACGTCCCCAAGGCGTTCGTGAAGTGGGAGACGGACGAGTTCGCGCTGATCGCCGGTAGCTACCGCGCCGGCTTCGCGCAACGGCTCGTGTTCGACAACTCCTCGCAGTACACGCCGAACGGCCTGTATTCCGACGACCAGCTGTTCTACGCCGTGGATCTCGATCGCGACTGCCGCGAATCGACCGGCGAGCTCGAGGCGTCGCCGTGCACCGGGGCGCGAGGAAGCAAGTACGTCACGCCGGACTTCAGCTGGCGCAACGGCCTGCTCGGCGTCGGCGCCGGCGTGAAGAAGCTCGAGCTTCCGACCGGCTGGCTGCAGGCGTTTGCCTGGGCCTCCGCATCGAAGCGCTCGATCTATCAGTACGAGCTCGTGGTGCGCGATGGAACGTCGGCGACCTGCCGGGATCCGCACGACGACGACGATCCGCTGTGCGCCGCACCGACGGTGTTCGTGCGCCCTGACGGCAATCTGCTGACGCCGACCTCGCAGCTCTCGTTCGTCACCCTGCCCGACGTGTTCCTCGAGAAGCTCGCCGGCGGCAACGTCAGCTACTACGCGGATCGCCGGAACTCGGTCGGCGTGACGGCGTACGGTGCCACCGAGACCAACCTCGTCGATGGGGTCGCCCTCGATTTCCAGGAGTGGTCGCGTTATCCGACGGGCCGCACGTTCGGTGCTGCCGGTGCAAACTTCTCGTTTGGCCAGCGCTGGCTCGACGTGTTCGGCGAGGCTGCCCTGAGCTACGACAAGTCTCCGGAGTCCGCACCGTCGACCGGCGGTGGTGGCCCGGCCGGCATCCTCCGGGTCACCGCGACGCGCCGCAAGGAAGAGCTCGAGGCGGTGTTCCGCTACTACGGCATCGACTACGCGAATCCGTATGCGCGTCCGATCTCGCAGGCCGACGAGTTCGACGGCCAGCGTGCACGCGACGAGCTCGGCGCGCGCCTGCGCTATCTCAACACCGGCAAGCGGTTCACGCTGCGCGCGCTGCTCGATGTCTGGGTGCCGCCATCGACGATGCGCGATGACTTCGTGCTCGGCCGCGCGACCCCCAAGCTCGACACGTACGTTCGCGCCGATGTGCGGACCACCGACGAGCTCCGGCTCGGACTGTGGCTGCGGTACCAGGACAAGGATCTCGCGGAAGGCGGGCACGACCAGTGCTTCGAGGTCTCGACCGAGACGTCGCCGACCGGAGATCCCATCCCGTGCGCCGGACGTCAGCTCACCACGATCGCGCGCGCGCACTACCAGGCCGATCGCACGCTCGGCATGACGTTCATGCTCCAGCACCAGCTGCTCGACGACGACAAGGCATCGATGACGGCCTTCCGCTCGGACGTTGCGGCGTGGGCGATCGGCACCTGGGTCCCGAACAAGGACTTCCGGGTCCGTACACGCCTCCGCTACCTCGACGAGGCGATCGCGGACAATACGTATCTCGAGCGCTCGTTCTCCGGCCTCGTCGATGCCAGCTTCAAGTTGCGAGATCGCGACATCTTGCGCGTTCGGATGGACACCAAGTTCTGGCTCGATGACCGCGCGAGCACCCAGGAGCGGTCGCCGAATCCCGAGCTCCAACTCT
>JAQBQE010000004.1 GCA_028287135.1 Myxococcales bacterium | reverse complement strand
TCGCACACCGCGGTGAACAGCTCGATCTCGGAGCTCGCATCGCGGCGCAACGCGATGACGAGCTGCATCTTGGCGGGCGTCTCGCGCCACCACTTCGTGAACCGGGTCTCGTTCTCGGAGTCGAGCTCGAGGCGCAGGCTCTTGCCCTCGACGGTCGTCAGGTCGACCGCCTCGGCGAAGCATCCCGCGGCCACCGGGTGAGCACGCACCTTGTCGCGCGCGCGCTGGCCGGGCTCGGGCGCGCTGGTCGAGAACCCGCTCTGCAGCGCCTCGACCGTGATCGCGAGCGACGGAACGATCTTCGCGATCTCCGCGGCGCGGAGGTCATTTCCGTCGATGAACACGTAGGAGGTCACGGCCGGACCGTACTACGTCCCGGCACGACGGAGGTACCCACGCACGTAAGCGAGCACCGAGTCCCGCTTATACTGGGGATCCGTGTTGTGCCCCACCGATGACGATCTGAGCAGGTATCTGGCGGGGCGGGTGGAGAGCGAGGAGGCCGCCGCGATCTCGAATCACCTGACGAGCTGCCGAAGGTGCGCCCGCCGTGGGGAAACGACGATGCCGTCCATCGCACCGACCCTTCCCGGTCCCGGTGGCCCGTCTCCACGACTCGAGGGAGGCCCGCTTCGCGTGGGGGACAGTGTCGGTGGCTACGTGCTGCAGCAGCGCGTCGGGGCCGGCGGCATGGGCGTCGTCTGGGAGGCCCACGATCCGAAGCTCGACCGCACCGTCGCGATCAAGCTGATGCGCGATGCGGTACCGCACCTGCGGACCCGCTTCGATCAGGAGGTGAAGATCACGGCGCGGCTGCAACACCCGTCGATCGTGAACATCTTCGAGGCGGGCACCTGGCGAGACGAGCCGTACTACGTGATGAAGCTCGTCCGCGGCGAGTCGCTCGAGAGCAAGCTTCGAGCGCCGGACCTCGCGTCACGGCTCGCGCTCCTGCCGTCGATCACCGCCGTGGTCGATGCGGTGGCGTATGCACATGGCGCGCGCGTCATCCATCGCGATCTCAAGCCCGAGAACATCCCGCGCCGGGATCGCCCTCTCCGACCGGATCCTTGCCCGCTCCCCGGGCGACAGCGGACGCCTTCGTAGTCACGCGCGGTCTCGGTCCAAGGTCGGCATGCTGATCGCGTCGCGTGGTGACCACCACCGAGCTGCGTGGCGCCGTGGCGGTCATGGAGAAGCTCGTCGCTGCCGATCCGGAAGCGGGGGAGTACACGCGGGACCTTGCCGCGTTCCGCTCCGAGCTGGCCCGCAGCCTGACCGCAAGCGGTGATCATGACGGCGCACTCACGGAGCACCAGGCGGCGCTGACCCTGTTCCGCCTGCTCGTGAAGCGCGAGCCGGAGCGGCTCACGTACCAGGAGCAACTGGCCAACGGGCTCACCACCATCGCAAGCGTCGTCAAGGACCGCTCGCTGGCCGAGGCTCTGCCCTATGTTCGTGAGGCGCGCGCGTTCGTGATCGTCTGGTCGCGCATGACCCGACCAACATCACCTGGCATGCGCAGCAGATCGAGTCGGCGCAGCACATGTCGTTACTCCTGCTCGACAGCGGGCGCGTGGCCGAGGCGCTCGTCGAGGCCCGTACGGCGGTCGAGCTTGGCAAGGGTCTCGTCGCGCTGGACGGAACGAATATCGACTGGCAGATGCTCCTCGAGGGCTGCTACGCCGCGCTCGGCGCGACCCTGGCGATCCTCGGCAACCGCGACGAAGCCCTCGCCGCCCAGCGAGCCGGGCTCGCGATCGCACAGACTCTTGTCGCCGCCGACCCGAGCCAGGTGGCGATGCAAACCGAGCTCGCCGAACGTCACGAGGAGATCGGCAAGCTGTTGTGGTCGACCGATCGCGCAGCCGCCGTGACCGCGTACCGCGCAGCGATCGCCGTCTACCAGCAACTCGTGATCGCGCAGCCGACGAATCCCGAGTGGCCGCCAATCGTCGAGGAGCTCACCCATACGATCGCGCGCAAGTAACGCCCGCGCCTACTCGACGATCACGCGATCGCTGCCGCTGCGACCGAAGGTCTCCGGCGCAGGCTCAGCAGATGTTGCCGACGACGCGCGCGGCAACCCTGCACCTGATTCGACTCAGATCGCGGTGAGCGCGTCGGCGACGACCTGCGGGTAGATCGCTCGCCAGCTCGCGACACTCGCGGTGAACGCCTCGTCGAGCGCCAGCAGTGCGCCGAACCTGTCCTCCATATCGCGCTCCGCTTCTTCGGCACCGGGGAGGAAGAACACCTGGAAGAACAGCTCGTCGCCAGCGGCAGCCGCCCCCTCCCCCAGCGCCGCGTCCACGCCGGCGACGGACACCTCGAGGCCTGGCATCTCGACCGTCTCGACGACGTTGACCAGGAGAAACAGCACGATCTCGCCCGCTTCGATCTGCGCTTCCAGGCGGTGCCGCTCACCGAACACGGCCTGACTCCGGGCCTGGACCGCTGCCTTGACTGCATCGAGAACGCCCGGATCCTCCACGTGGCCGAGGGTCGATGGAGACGAGTACGGAGCGGATTCCGCGAAGCTCGCCAGCACGTCGACGACGAGCATGCCCGGGCGGTCGAAACGATCCGCTCCGCCTTCGCGAGAGAGCTCGATCTCGCGCGCGTCGGGGGTATGCGCGACCAGCGTCTCCCGATCGTAGTCGGCAGCGCGGAAGTCGCTGTCGAACATCACGAGGAGCGCGTCGAGGGACGGAGCCACGACGGTCCATTTCGTGTCGCCCTTGAAGTCGAACCGGATCACCTGCCCCTCCGGACCACCGAAGCACGGCCGGGTCGCGAGCGCGTAGATGTCCAGATCCCCGATCGCGATCGGGATCCAGCTGCGATGCCAGAACCCGTGAGAGTACTCTCGCTGCTCGGCATCGAGTGACTCGTAGTCGGTTGCGTCGCGGTCCAGGTGGATCTTGATGCCCGCGATCTTGGCGACGTGCAGAAGTCGAACACCCGATTCCTCGAACAGCACCGCGTTGTGCACGTACGTTCCCGCGTCATCCATGTGGCCGGACACGTTGCCGTCGCAGATCCGGTAGAGATCGCGCAGCGCCTGCGGCACCTCGAGGCCGAGGCTCTCGAGACTGCGCGCCGCCTCGAGCTCGGCGATCGGGGGTGAGAACCTCGCCGCGAGCGACGGATCTGTTTCGAGCACCGAGGCGAACCGCTGAACGCCTGGAGATAGAACCTGGGGCATTCCGCGGAACCTACCAAATCCCGCGCCACTACTCGACGATCACGCGATCACTGCCGCTGCGACCAAACGTCTCCGGCATGTAGATCTCCTCGGCCTTGGTCGGCGGGACGACGAAGTTGCCGGGTGTGGTGTTCTCCGGCTTCACGATCTCCGCGCCGCGGAGGTCATGTTCCGTCCATGAACACGTGGGAGGTCACGGCGGGACCGCACTACGTCCTGCGCTGAGCGGGGCGGCAGCATTCCGGCCATGCACCGCGCCCTCGCCCCCCGCGCTCGATGCCACCGAGCTGAGGTCGCTTGTGATGCAGAGCGGCGGCAAGCAGACCGTCGCGAACCTGATCGGATCGAACGTCGTACGATCATCGTGTCCAGCATGCGGCAACCCAGGCAGCATGATCTCGACTTCGCCTATGATGGCGGTCCGTGTTGTGCCCTACGGACGAGGACCTGAGCAGCTATCTTTCCGGGGTACCGGATGCGGCGGCCGCCGCGATCTCGAGCCACCTTGCGAGTTGCCGGAAGTGCGAGGTGGTGGTCGAGCGGCTCCGAACGAGGCCCGGAGCAACGACGATGCCGTCGTTCGCAGCGAGCTCGACCCTTCCCGGTCCCGCCGGCGGTCCACGCGTCGAGGCGAGCGAGCTACGCGCGGGCGAGAACATCGGTGGCTACGTGCTGCAGCAGCGCGTAGGAGCCGGCGGCATGGGCGTCGTCTGGGAGGCTCACGATCCGAAGCTCGATCGCACGGTCGCGATCAAGCTGATGCGCGACGCGGCTCCGCACCTGCGGACACGCTTCGATCAGGAAGTGAAGATCACGGCGCGGCTGCAACATCCGTCCATCGTCAATATCTTCGAGGCCGGGACCTGGCGGGGTGAGCCGTACTACGTGATGAAGCTCGTCCGCGGCGAGTCGCTCGAGAAGAAGCTCTCATCGCCCGATCTCACGTCACGGCTCGC
>JAQBQE010000028.1 GCA_028287135.1 Myxococcales bacterium | reverse complement strand
AGCATTCGCCGTGCCACCGCGCTGAATCCCACAAGTGGGCGGATTCACGCCCACCGCAACTGTACGCGCCGATGGATTTTCACAACTTCACGACCTGGGTGACGCATTTCTGCCGCGGGCGCCCCCGACCCTACCGGCGATGGTCGCCCGGTGCGGTCGCCCCGCGGGAGCTAGTGGCGCATGCCGGCCGCGGGCCTGACCCGAGCGGCGAGGAGTGCCGGGTACAGCGTGGCCGCGATGCTGATCACGACACCCGCGGCCGCGGCCGCGGCGACGGATTGCGGGTCGACGTGGATCGGTAGCCGGTCGATGTAATAGACGTCCGGGTTGAGCGGCAGCCCGAACCGCTTGCCGGCCCAGCACCCGAGTAACCCGGTCACCACCCCGAGCACCGTCCCGATCATGCCGATCAGCAGGCCCTGGATCGCGAACAGCTGCATGACGCCGAAGTTCGAGGCGCCGAGCGTCTTGAGCAGCGCGATCTCGCGCGCCTTCTCGACGACGACCATGATCAGGTTGCCGACGATCGAGAACGACGCCACGAGGATGACGATCCCGAGGACGAGGAACATCGCGATCTTCTCGAGCTTGAGCGCGGAGAACAGGCTCCGGTTGAGCTCGCGCCAGTCGACGATGCGATAGCCAGGTCCCAGGGCCTGACCGATCAGGCCAGGACCAGCATCCGTCGGCACGAACCGCTCGGTGTCATCCGGATCCTGGATCCGGACCTCGATGCCATCGATCGACTCGCCGCGATCGAGGAAGTCCTGGAGGGAGTCGAGCGTCACGTAGACGTACTTCAGGTCGTACTCGTACATCCCGGTGAAGAAGATGCCGGCGACGCGGTAGTCGCGATTGAACGGGATCGGGGTGCCGGTCGCATCGGGGTTGGACGGATCGGAGAGCGGCGAGACCACCCGGACCTCCTCGCCCGTGTAGAGGTGGGTCTGCTTGACCAGCTCGCGTCCGACGAGGATGCCCGGCAGTGCCTGCGTGCGGCGCGACAACGACGGCTCGAGCGGGATGTCGGTGACATCGATCGCGGTCTCGTCCTCGTCCTTGCCGCTGAAGTCGATCGGTGGCTCCGCCGGGGTCAGCATGTCGGACGGCGCAGGGTCGAGCACCGGGCCGGCCGCGAGCGGCGCGTCGTCAACGCCCAGGATCGCGGGTGCGTCACCGCCGTAGCCGACCGGCGGCTCGAGCAGCGGGCCCGACGCGCTGCCTGGCATCGGAGCCACGTCGGCGGAGTCGTCGGTCTGCGGAGCCGTCTTCTCGCCGGAGAAGTCGATCGGCTCGCCGCCATTGGGCATGTCGTCGGGCGGCGGGTCGAGCACGTCGGTGCCGCGCGGCTTCTGCGGCACCGAGAGGTCGCGCGAATCATCGATCAGCGGCTCGAGCCGGTGGATCGCTTCCTTGTCCTCGAGATCGGAGATCAGATCCGTGACCTTGCCGACGGTCTCCGGATCGATCCCCTTGATGATGACGTTCATCCCGTTGTTGTGCGCGGCGATCACGACCTCGCTCACGGCGTACGGGGTGGAGGCGACGACACCGGGGATCCGATCGATCCGATCCTTGATCGTGCGCCACTCGACGAACTCGCCGTCCTCGCGCGTGATCTGGATGTGCGCGTTCGAGCCGAGGATCTTCTCGCGCAGGTCGGTCTCGAAGCCGCTCATGACGGAGAGCACGATGACGAGTGCCGCCGTGCCGATCCACACGCCACCGATCGGCACCGTGGTGAAGAACGTGAAGAACGCACGCAGGCAGCCGAAGAAGCATGAGAGGCCGCCGAGCCCACCACCGACGAGCATCGAGATCCCGAGGCCCTGGAGCACCAGGATCTTCACCTCGGGGTTGTCCGCGCGGACGAAGGGGAGCATGTCAGCGGAGATCAGGCTGGTCAGCACCGCGGATGCGACCGCGAGGGTGACGCCGATGATGAACACCCACAGCGCCGGTCGCGAGTATCGCAGCACGCCGACCACCACGATGATGACGAGCACCAGGGTCGCGCCCCACGCCCGCGCGCCGAGGCCACCTTCGTTGAGCAGAGCCCACACGATGCGGACCCCGAGAGCGATGGCGAGCGTGATCTTGACCCGCCGTGTGACCTTCGGCTCGGGCACCAGCAGGTAGCGGAGCGCGACGTACGACCGATAGCCACTGAGCTCCGAGATCCCGTGCATCGCGAGTGCGACGCCGACGACGATCGGCCCGAACGCGATCAGGTAATGACCGCCGCTGCCTTCCTGGTCCTTCGTGAACGTGGTGAGCGTGATCACCACACCCGCGATCGCGAGCAGCAGCCCGACGACCACTTCGATCCAGGCGCGCATATGACCGGGCTGCTTGTCCACGTCGGTTACTCTGGCCGCATCAGCGGGAACAGGATCACGTCGCGGATCGAGGCAGAACCGGTCAGCAGCATGGCGAGCCGATCGATGCCAATACCCTCCCCCGCCGTCGGTGGAAGACCGACCTCGAGCGCGCGGCAGTAGTCCTCGTCGTAATCCATGGTCTCGTCTGCGCCCACAGCCTTGGCACGTAGCTGCGCCTGGAAGCGCGAGCGCTGGTCGTCGGGGTCGTTGAGCTCGGAGAAGCCGTTCGCAATCTCCCTGCCATTCACGAACAGCTCGAAGCGGTCACAAAATGCCCCGTCCTTGTCGTTTTTTCTCGCGAGTGGGGACACCGCCAGCGGGAACTCGGTGAGGAACGTGGGCTGCACGAGCTTGGCCTCTGCGACCTTCTCGAACAGGAGATAGCCGAGGTGGCCTGCGGTGACCCGACGCTGCTCGTCGGAGTCGTAGCGGGCGATGATCGCCTGAGCGACCTCGCGCCGGCGGTCCGCATTCTTGAGTCCGGCGGTGGTCTCCGGATGCGCGGTCGCAGACGAGCTCTCGGCGGGAACCCCACCGAGGAGCACGCGCGCGATATCCGCGGCCGGGACGCCGTGCTTGAGCGAGATCTCGGTCGCGACAAGTGGATCCGTGAACACCTGGTCCGCCTCGGGCACGCCCCCGAGCTCGCGCACCGCGTCGCGGATCGAGAGCCGCCGCCACGGACCGGCGAGCTCGATCTCGACGCCATCCCAGGTGACCTTCGTGCTCCCGTTCACCGCCATCGCGAGCTCGCCGATCATCGTCTCGGTCAGGTCCATGAGGTCGGTGAACGTGGCGTACGCCTGGTAGAACTCGAGCATCGTGAACTCGGGGTTGTGCTGACGCGACAGCCCCTCGTTGCGGAAGTTGCGGTTGATCTCGTAGACGCGATCGAACCCGCCGACGACCAGGCGCTTGAGATAGAGCTCCGGCGCGATTCGCATGAACAGCTTCATGTCGAGCGCGTTGTGGTGCGTCACGAACGGGCGTGCGGCGGCGCCACCGATGATCGGATGCATCATCGGGGTCTCGACCTCGAGGAAGCTCCGGGCATCGAGGAAGCGCCGGATCCCGCTGACGATCATTGATCGCTTGCGGAACACCTCGCGCACGTCCGGGCTGACCGCGAGGTCGACGTAGCGCTGGCGGTAGCGCTGCTCGAGGTCGGTCAGGCCGTGCCACTTGTCGGGCAGCGGTCGCAACGACTTGGTCAGGATCCACAGCCGCGTGACGAGGATCGACAGCTCGCCTCGCTTGGTCCAGAACGCCGGTCCCTCGGCCCCGACAATGTCGCCGGCGTCGAGCTGCGGGAGGACCTTCTCGAAGTCCTCCGCGTTCAGGTGATCGACGTTGAGGTAGAGCTGGAGATCCCCCGTGGTGTCACGGATCGGCGCGAACACGGTCTTGCCGAAGCCGCGCTTGGCCATCACGCGACCGGCGACCCGCATCGGCGCGCCGTCGACCGGCGTGATGCCCGGATCGGCATCCTTGGGCGGCCTGGGGGCATCCTTGGGCAGCGGCGGCTGCTCGGGGGGCTTGCTCGGCAGGTAGCGTGCGCGGACATCGGCGAGCGAGATCGCCGGCCCGATATCATTGCGATAAGGATCGTTACCGCTCGTGCGGAGCGCGGTCGCCTTGTCGCGACGCTCGCCGATGATGCGATCGAGGGTCTTCTCCGGTGGCTCGGGAGGTCGCGACGACATGGCCGCGCACCTTACCTCATCCTCGCGGATCCGGCCGTGCTATCAGGTGCGCATGTACCGGTTGCTCGTGCTCGTGGCGCTCGTCGCGCCTGCCTGCAAGAAGGACACGGACGACGGCGCATCGAACCCCGCCTGTGCGAAGGCCAAGCAGGAGGGTCCGATCGCGTGGATCGAGGACGACTATCCCGCGGCGCTGGCCTGTGCAACCGCGCGCAAGGTCCCCCTCGTCCTCGACCTGTGGGCGCCCTGGTGCCACACGTGCCTCTCGATGAAGTCGACGGTGTTCATGGATCCGTCGCTGAAGAAGGACGCTCGCCGATTCGTGTTCGCCTCGTTCGACACGGATCGCGAGGGCAACGCACCGATCGTTGCGAAGTTCCCGCTGTCCGCGTGGCCGACGTTCTACGTGATCGGGACCGACGAGACCGTGCTCGCGCGCTTCGTCGGCGCGGCGAGCCTGGTCCAGCTCCATGCATTCCTCGATGCCGGCGCCAAGGCGGGGGTCGGGGTCGAAGGGGCCGACAAGCACCTGCTCGCGGCCGAGCGCGCGATCGCGCGCAAGGATCTCGCGACGGCCGAGACCGAGCTGTCCGCGGCGCTGTCCAGTGCGCCCACCGGCTGGGTGCGCAAGCCAGACGCGCTCGGCTCGTTGCTCAACACGCTCCGCAAGCGCGGCGATCTCGAGGGCTGCCTCGATCTCGCGGAGGCGTCGATGGATCAGACCGGCAATGCCGCGAGTGCGACCGACTTCATCGGCACGGCGATCGAATGCGCGAATCAGTACAAGACCGCCCCGCCCGAGCGGATCCGGGCGTTCGGCGAGCGCGCTGCGACGCGGCTCGAGGCGGTGCTCGCCGATCCGACCGCTCCCCTGTCGTACGATGATCGCTCCGACGCGATGGTCTACCTGCGCGAGCTGCACGACGCGCTCGGGCAGAAGGCGAAGGCGGTCGAGGTCGCCGAAAAGCAGCGCGCGTTGCTCGACGAGGCATCGCAGAAAGCTACGAGCCCGCTCGCGGCGATGACGTACATCTATCAGCTCGCGGACGTCTACGCGTACCTCGGCCGACCGCTGGACGCGGTGCCCGTGCTCGAGAAGTCGGCCACGGATCTGCCGACCGAGTACGACCCGCCTGCCCGGCTCGGCAGCCTCTACCTGAAGGCCGGCAAGCTGACCGAGGCCGCGCAGTGGACCGACAAGGCGATCGCGCTGTCCTATGGCCCGCGCAAGGCCCGCGTCCTGTCGCAGCGCGCCGAGATCGCGGCGAAGCAAGGCGATGCCGCGGGAGAGCGGACCTATCGCACGCAGGTCGTGGCGATGTGGGAGTTGCTACCGACCGGCCACGCGAACGAGGAGTCGCTCGAGAAAGCCAAGGCCGCGCTCGCGAAGCTCGACGCACCGGCGGCCGGCAGTGCTGCGACCGGCAGTGGCTCTGCAGGCAGCGCGTCGACGGGCAGCGCGGGACCGGGTAGCCCGGCTACCGGATCGGGCGCCACCGCCGCCGTGCCGGCATCGAACTGATCACAGCTCGCAGTACGGCGTCGCGGCGAGCGGCAGGACGGTGTCCTCGGCCACGTTGCGCTGGGCACAGGCCTCGTCTTCGGACCACGCACGCCAGTCGCTGCTGCGACCGAGCGACTGTGCGAAGTCCGACCACGTGCGATAGCCATCGGGGCGCGCGCGGAACACCGTCGGTGGCACACACGTTCCGCTCGCCTGCTCGGCGCGTGCCTTGGCGAGAACGATCTCGAACATCGCGCTGGTCGACGAGTTCCAGCAGCAGGTCTTGCTCGTCGTGTAGTCGAGCTCGCCGAGCACGTAGTCCTCGAGCTCGCGATGCTCGGAATCGATCTGGGCCCTCGTCATTCCGATCTCGCGCTCGCCGAGATCGTAGAGCTCGCGGAACGCGTGCTCGCGCCTCTCGCGCGCTGCACACGACGCGGGGTACTGGCCGAGGTGATGTCGCGCATCCGCGATCACCGACAGCAGCTCGGCTCGCTGCTGCTGTGGGGACACCTGACCGAGCAGCGCGGCGAACCGTGACGTGCGCGCCGCGATCCGCGGGTAGTCCGTCGAGTTGATCCAGTGCGCCTCGTCGCCGCTCATCCAGGTGTTGGTCCAGTAGCCGCCGACGTTCTTCGTCACGCGCCACCGCTTGAGCCCGCCACCGAGCTTTGCGTACGGCTCGCCACTCGGTGCGGTCCCCGGGCCACCGGCGTACTCGCTCGTGAAGTAGCCCTTCGACGCCTGTCCCGCTTCGCGCACACCCTGCCGGCGCGGCATCGAGCCCGACAGCATCGTGACGTCGAGGTTGCCTTCGCCGAACTCGCGGACGTCATGGACGACGAGCGTGTGACCGATGCCCGTGCGCTGCCAGCGCTCGATCAGGACGTCGCCGGCGCGGATCGCGTCGGGGACGAGGTTGTACGTGTTCGCCGTGTCGGCGAGATTGGCGGAGCTCAGGTAGTTGAGGGTCAGGACGGTGAAGTACGCGGCGCGCTTGTTGACGTGCAGCTCGTCGACGTACGCACCGAACACCTGGTTTGCGCCGAGCTCGGGTTGCTCGTCGATGCCACCGTGTAGCTTGCGCGTTCGTAGCGTCGCATCGCGCGGCCACTGCGCGCGCCAGTTGCTCGCACCGTGATCGCGATAGACGATCGCGAACTCGGGCGACTGAGCGAACCGTCCCGCCGCCGTGCGCACGCCGTAGTGGCCGAAGTAGACGCGCTGGCCATTCGACACCGCCTCGAGCTGCAGCGGGAGCTCGTACCAGGCCGCGAACGTGATCCGGAGGAACATCGCCATCTCGGCGCACTCGAGGTACGGCGACGGCAGGGTCTTGCCCCACGGGGTCGTGAGCTCGACGGTCATCGAGTAGCCGTCGACCGACGGGATCCACGCGAGCGACTCGACCCAGCGCGACAGCTTCTCGTCCCACGACAGACCGCTGTCGGCGGTCCACGCCAGCCCGGGTGCGCGTGCGGCGGCCGACGTCCGGTCCTCCCATGCGTTGCGTGCGGTCCACACCTGCGTCCGGCTCGTGTTGGTCGCGACCAGCAGGCCGCGGCGATTCTGCGCATCCTCCTTGCCCGGTGGAGGCACCGGCTCGACCGGGCCGTCCATACCCCACTCGTCGTCGACATCGACGGCCTCGTCGGCACATCCGACCGCCATGATCACGGACACCAGCGCGAGCGACAGGATACCAGGGAGACGACGCATGCTCCGGCCACGAGCAGCGCCCGTGCCGCGCGATCCGTGCGCGAGCGGTCGTGATGTCGCGTGGTTGGCAGCCGGGTGGCAAGTCGAGTGGTCAGGTCACGTCATGCCTGTGCACGACTGTCACCGTCACACCGGGCGGGACTACGGCGTCACGCCGATCACGCCCGAGATGTTGTCGAGCCCCGAACCGAGCTGCAGCGATCCCAGATCCTCGACCATCCCGCTCGCGCGAAACGCGAGGTGCCGGACCGAGACGTTCTCGGACACGAAGACGTGGCCCTGGAGCATGCCGCGCGACACCGTCGCGAGGTCGCCCGGCAACATCGGCCGCACGCCGTTGAGGTACGGCACCGTACCGCGGCTCCGCCACGCGCCGTTGGTGCCGCCCTTGTCGAGGACGAAGATGTGGTCACCGAACGCGCTCGTCACGATCGCCACGTCGCCGAACGGTGAGGTCGCGATCGCGTTGGGATCCTCGAGCGGCGTGATCACGCCGACCTTCGACAGCGAGCTGGCCCCCACTCCGACAACCGCGACCGAGTTCGGTGCGGCACCAAAGCCACTCCGGTCACCGACCAGGAACGTCGCTCCGTCCGCGGTGAGGGCAGCGCCTCCCACGCTCTCGTCGGCGCCGAACACGTCGACGCCCGCGACCGCTGTGGGCGGCTCGGTCCACCGCACGAGCTGGATATCGTTCCCTTCCGTGTTCGCATCGAGGACGTCGCGCGCCCCGACGATCGCGCGGCCGTCGTTGGTGAACGCGAGCGCACCCGGCAGGTCCGCAGCCGCGAACAGGCCGTGATCCGTCAGGGTCCCATCGCACGCGATCGTCACGAGGTAGATGCCGCCACCATTGCCGCGGGTGTTGCCCTCGAGGATCCAGGCGCGATCGCCGCGCGGATCGATGACGACCTTGGTCGCGTAGTACGAGCCGGTGAGGCCGGCGTGCACCACCGTCGGCATCCCGGCGGCGTCGAGCCGGAACACGCCGAGCGAGCCGTCCTCGAGCGCAACGATCCCGACCTGACCATCGGGCGTGAACTCGACCGTCCCGAACGATGCGCGCTTCGCCAGCGAGAACAGCCGCGGCGGCTGCACGCGAGTGAGCGCTCCGGCGGCCGACAGCTCGAGCACCTCGAACACCGGCGCGCGCTCGCCGGCGGCGTCGTACGGATGCGAGATCACGACGAAGCGCGGGCGATCCGCCGCCGCCGTCGTGCGCATGCAGCCGGTCGGCGCATCGCTGGCGACCGACGCATCGCTGCCACCACCTCCGCCACCATCCGGCGAGGCTGCATCATCACCACCGCAGGCGAGGACCAGGACGAGACACGAGACGAGGCTGGCGCGCATGAGGCGCGCATCCTGCCTCAACTGCTGGGTGCGGACGAGCCGAAACGTGACCGCGTCAGCTGTGCGCGTTCGCGGACTTGAGCAGGAACGTGCGGATCAGCTCGTCGAGGTCACCATCGAGGACGCCGCTGACGTCCGACGTCTTGGTCTCGGTGCGGTGGTCGTTGACCTGCTGGTACGGGAACAGGACGTAGCTGCGGATCTGCGAGCCCCACTCGATCTTGAGCCGCGCCCGGGCATCCGCGTGCGCCTTCTCCTCGCGCTTCGCGAGCTCGTAGTCGTAGAGCTTGGCGCGCAGCATCTTGTACGCCTTGTCCTTGTTCGAGTGCTGGCTGCGCTCGTTCTGGCACTGGACGACGATGCCGGTCGGAATGTGCGTGATCCGCACCGCCGAATCGGTCTTGTTGACGTGCTGTCCACCGGCGCCGCCGGCGCGGTAGGTGTCGACGCGGACGTCCTCGTCCTTGATGTCGACTTCGATGTCATCGTCGATATCGGCCGTGACGGTGACCGCGGCGAACGAGGTCTGGCGCCGGCCGTTGGCATCGAACGGCGACACGCGGACGAGGCGATGGACCCCGTTCTCGGCCTTGAGCAGACCGTAGGCGTAGTCGCCGGCCACGGTGAGCGTCGCGCTCTTGATCCCGGCCTCCTCGGCCATGGTCTCCTCGTTGACCTCGACCTTCCAGCCCTTGCGCTCCGCGTAGCGGATCAGCATCCGCATCAGCATCATGGCCCAGTCGGACGCATCGACGCCGCCGGCACCTGCGGTGATCTGCAGGATCGCGCCGCCGCCGTCGAGCTCGCCCGACAGCATGCGCCGGAACTCCATGTCATCGAGCGCCTTCGCGATCGCGGTGACCTGCCCTTCCGCTTCCTTGGCAGAGTCCTCGTCACTCGCTTCCTCGGCGAGCTCGATCAGGACCTCGGCATCGGACACCGCGCGAAGCTGCGAGTCATAAATCCCGACGACCTGCTCGAGCTGCTTCTTGGTCTTCAGCACGCCCTGGGCCTTCTTCTGGTCGTCCCAGAAGTTGGGTCGGGCTGCGATCGAATCGAGCTCCTCGATCTTCAGACGCTTGGCGTCGACGTCAAAGTAACCTCCGGAGCTCGGAGACCTTCGTCCCGAGCTCCTTCAGCTGCCGCTTCACCGCGCTGATATCGACTGACTCGATCGCCATGACCGAGCTGTCTTAGCACACGCGAGGGCGCGGGCGTCGGTCAGCGAGCGGCGCGGTTGGTGCGCAGCTGCACGAGGTTCTCGGTGCCGAGCGCTACGGGATAGTTCCCGGTGAAGCACGCCGAGCAGTAACCGCTACCGCTGCTGCTGCTGCCCGAGACCGCCGACATCATCCCGTCGTGCGACAGGTACGCGATCGAGTCGCTGGTGACGTAGCGACCGATCTCCTCGATGGTGTGCGACGCAGCGACGAGCTCGCTGCGGTTCGGGGTGTCGATGCCGTAGAAGCAGGGGTGCGTGGTCGGCGGTGCGCTGATCCGCATGTGGACCTCGCGAGCGCCGGCACCGCGCAGCATCTTGACGATCTTTCGCGACGTCGTGCCGCGAACGAGCGAGTCATCGACGACCACGACCCGCTTGCCGTCGACGATCGACCGGACCGGCGACAGCTTGAGGCGAACACCGAAGTGGCGAATCGACTCCTGCGGCTCGATGAACGTGCGCCCCACATAGTGAGAGCGGATGAGGCCCATCTCGAACGGGATGCCGCTCTCGCGCGAGTACCCGATCGCGGCGGGGACGCCCGAGTCGGGAACGGCGATGACGACGTCGGCCTCGATCGGGTGCTCCTGCGCGAGCTTCATCCCCATCTTCTCGCGCGCGCGATACACGCTCTTGCCGTTCACCAGGCTGTCAGGCCGCGCGAAGTAGACGTGCTCGAACACGCAGAACGTCGGGGCCTGCGAGCCCTGGTCGAAGCCGAGCTTGTGGCTCGTCATCCCGTTCTTCTCGATCACCACGATCTCGCCGGGCTCGACCTCGCGGATGAACTCGGCCTCGATCAGATCGAACGCGCTGGTCTCGGAGGACAGCACGAATGCGTCCTTGAGCCGGCCGATCACGAGGGGACGGAAGCCGTTGGGGTCGCGCACGCCGATCATCCGCTCGTCACTGGTCAGGAGCACCAGGGAGTACGCGCCGCGGACGCGGTTCAGGGCGTACGTCAGCCGGGCCAGGACGTCGTTCTGGGCGGCGACCTTGGCCTTGGCCATCAGGTGGACGATCACCTCGGTGTCGCTCGAGGTCTGGAAGATCGATCCCTGGGCCTCCAGCTCGGAGCGGATCTCGTTGGCGTTGACCAGGTTGCCGTTGTGGGCGATCGAGACCTGGCCCCCGGCGTACTCGAACACGAACGGCTGGGCGTTTCGGAGCTCGGAGCTGCCTGCGGTCGAATAGCGGACATGGCCAATGGCGGTCCGGCCGGGCAGCTTGGCCAGGGATTCCCGGTCAAAAGCGTCGGAAACCAGGCTCATGGCCACGTGGCGGCGCAGCCGGCCGTCCTCGACCGCCACCAGCCCTGCAGACTCCTGCCCGCGGTGCTGGAGGGCGTGCATGCCGAGGTACCCGATATTGGCCGCCTCGTCATGACCATGGATGCCGAAGACGCCACACATGCCGCTCAAGTAGCACGGAGGGGTGATCGGGCGTAGCAAACTTGTGGATCTCGCAGGGTTGGCTTACCTTTTTCCGGCGTGCCTCGGCTTCTCTGGCGCGATGCACAAGGCATCGAGGGCTCTCTCGATCTCGCTACGGCGGAGATCAAGGTCGGCCGCGCCATGGACTGCGCCATCCGCACCGACGACGCGATGGTCTCGCGCCACCACGCGCGGATCTTCTGGGGTGGCGCTGGTTACGTCCTCGAGGACCTCAGCTCCGCGAACGGCGTCTACTTCCAGGAGCAGCGGGTGCAGAGCCACCTGTTCAAGCATGGCGATGCCGTGCGCTGCGGAAGTCTCTGGCTGCGGTTCGTGGATGCGGGTCAGCCGATGAGCGTCGGACCGGCCGCGGGCCCTGCCCCGAACCCGTCGACGCCGATGATGCAGCATCCCGGCATGGGCGCCGTCTCCGCCGCAGGCCCGACCGGGCACGTCTCGGCGGTCCAGCCCGGCGCGCTGCCGATGACGCCGCTGTCGGCGGGCCCCGCGCCTGCAGCGATCGCCGCGAACAATGCCGAGTCCGATGTCGAGATCCGCGTTCTGCGCCGCCGCGTCGAGCAGCTGCAGACCGAGCTCCGGGTCTATCGCACGAACAAGTTCAACCAGGACACCGCGCGCCGGATGGAGGATCTCGAGAACGATCTCTCGATGATCGAGATCGAGCGCGACAACCTCAAGGCACGCATGGAGCGGGCCGAACAGCAGCTCAGCCTCGAGGCCGGCAGCGTCAAGGTCCGTCGCGCACTCGAGATCGCCGCGATGACCGCCGAGACCGCAGCGTCGCTCAACGATCTGCTGTCGAGCCTGCGCATCGAGGTGATGGCGGCCGAGGGCGAGTTCGAGCAGTACGCCGCGAACATGCCGCGCGCGAGCTTCGAGCTGATCCGCCAGTCGCTCAAGGATGCAGCGGGTCACTGCGACGAAGCGCGCGAGCTACTCCGCAAGCTGCGCGAAGTCGCCGAGTAGGCGGCGAGCTCGCCGCCCCACGCTCGGTCAGAACCGCGCGGGGAAGTAGTCGAGCCCGAGGTAGAGCGCGCCGTGGGCGAGCGTCAGGAACGCGGCCATCCACAGGGTCGTGAACACGCCCTGGATCTCGAACCACTTCCAGCGGCTGAACACCTTCACGGTGCCGATCAGCAGCAGCATGTTGATGACGAACGGCATCACGAACCCGAACGCACCGAGCGTCGCGATGTTGAGGATCGGCTTGAGCGCCCAGTACAGGCCGGTGTTGAGCACCGCGAACACGAGCGCGATCAGCGGCAGCACGCGCTTCTTCGTGACGATGACCTTCGGGTTCTTTCGCGTCGCGATGAAGAATACGAGCCCGAACACGACCAGCCGGACGCCGAGCTTGATCAGGATCTCCGTGCCACCACTCATGCGCTGAGCATGGCATGGCGACCGCCCTCCCACCCGTGCCCGTGGAGCGCGTACCCGCGATCGCTCCGGAAAACGATGTATTGCAGATGACCAGCGTTCACCGAAAATGCGAGAAACGGCGCGGGGTTCGAACGCGCGAATTGTCACCGTGTGATTACAAGCCCTCGACAAATGTAGACACTCCATTACAATCAGGAAATGGCGGATGTCCTCGGCGCTGAACCCGGTCTTCGGTTCCACCGTCACGCTTCCGCAAAGCTCCGTCGTCGCCGCGACGACATGTGGATCGCCGCCACGGCCTTGCTCGCGTCGATGCTCGCGCTCCCGCTCGCTCAGAACAGCTGGCACGGTCCCGAGGTCGCCGCGGTGCTCGCGGTGTCAGCGACCGCGATGTTCGCAAACCAGCGCTGGGCGATCGCCCTGGTCGTGATCGCCGAGCTCATGCTGCTGCCGACCCTCGCGCCACGGATGATGCTCGCGCCGTCGAACCTGACCGCCGCGGTCGCTGGCCTCGTTGCGATCGGTGCGCTGGTCCCCGGCCTCCTCGCGATGAAGCGCGCGGCCGCCGCGATGGTGCTGATCACCGGCTGGCAGCGGACACAGAGCTCGTGTCGGCGGGCTCACGCCGGGCTGATCGCCGCGGGCGCGCTCGCCGCGGTCCTGCCGTTCCTGTGATCGAGCCGCACGGAAGCTCGGAGACGTTGACCAGGACCTGAACGTGAACTGAACGCCACCTTGGTCGTTGTCGATGACCGCGGAACGTCAGGTGGGCGGGGGCGCCATCGATGGGATGCCCCGCCTCGGAAGCTTCGTCGTATCAACGATCGGAGAGCTCGTCGCCCTGGCACTCCATATCGAGCCGCCGCACGATCATCGATCAGGCTCCTGTCATCAGCGCTAGCCGACCCAGGCGCGCGCGTTCTCGAACATCCGCATCCACGGGCTGTGGTCGGCGGTCCACTCACGCGGATGCCAGGACAGCAGCGCGTTGCGGAACACACGCTCGGGGTGCGGCATCATGATCGTCTTCCGGCCATCGGCGGTCGTCAGTGCCGCGATGCCGCCGGGTGAGCCATTCGGATTCGCGGGATACGTCGAAGCGACCGCGCCGCGACCGTCGACGAACCGCGCGGCAACCAGGCCCGCGCTCTCGATCGCAGCGAGCTGGGCCGGATCGAGCTCTGCCCTGCCCTCGCCGTGCGCGTTCGCGACCGGGATCCGTGAGCCCGCCATGCCGCGGAAGAAGATCGACGGGCTCTCGGAGATCCCGAGCAGCACCTCGCGCGCCTCGAACTGTTCGGAGCGATTGCGAACGAACCGCGGCCACTGCGCGGCACCCGGGAGCTGATCGGCGAGATCCGCGAGCATCTGGCAGCCGTTGCAGACACCGAGGAGGAACGTGTCGTCGCGACCAAGGAACGTCGCGAGCGCCTGGCGAGCGCGCGGGTTGTAGCGGAACGTCGCCGCCCAGCCGCGACCGGCGCCGAGCACGTCGCCGAACGAGAACCCGCCGCACGCGACCGCGCCGCGCATGTCGGTCAGATCGAAGCGGCCCTCGATCAGATCCGTCATGTGGACGTCGACCGGCTCGAAGCCCGCGAGGTGGAACGCGGTCGCCATCTCGATCTGACCGTTGACGCCCTGCTCGCGCAGGATCGCGACGCGCGGCGGCTTCGCCGTCTTCTTCGCGACGACGGGCATCGCCGGGTCGAACGTCAGGTCTGCGGTGAGGCCCGGCGCATCGGGGTCGAGGCGCGTCGCATGCTCCTCGGCGGCGCACGTCGGATCGTCGCGCAGCAGCTGCATCTGGTGGGTGACGTGCGACCACCGCGCGCGCAGCTCGGTGCGCTTGCTGTCGATCACGGTCGCACCGGCGTGGGTGATGCGGACGCGATCGCCCTTGAACGCACGGCCGATCGGATGGACCTGCGCACCCGCCGCCGTGAGCGTGGCGCGGACGTGAGCAGCATCGGCCGGAGCGACCTCGATCACCGCGCCGAGCTCCTCCGCGAACAGCGCGGCGAACGGATCCGCATGCACGCTCGACGTGTCGAGCTCGAGCCCGAGGCCCGAGGCGAACGCCATCTCGAGCGCAGTGACCACGAGGCCGCCATCGGACCGATCGTGATACGCGGTGAGCTTGCTCGCCGCGAGCAGCTCCTGGAACGCGACGTAGACGCGGGCGAGCAGCTTCGCATCGTCGAGATCGGGCGGCACGTCGCCGAGCTGGCCGAACACCTGGGCGAGACACGAGCCACCGAGCCGTCCCTTGCCGGCGCCGAGATCGACGAGCAGCAGCTCGTGACCGTCGCCGCGCAGCTCGGGCGTCACCGCCGCGCGCACGCTGGTGACCGGTCCGAACGCGGTGACGACGAGCGTGACCGGCGAGACCACCGAGCGCGTCGACGCGGCGGCCGTCGCCGGCGTGGCGGACGGCACGAAGGGAACCGATGAACCGGCAGCAACGCGATCGCCGATCGCATCCGCCGCCGCGACGGCGGCTCCGACCTTCGAACCGTACGTCTGCGCCGCATATGTGTCGCCACGCGCGCCGGGCTGATCCCCGCGCATGCGCGCGAGCTCCTCGAGATCGAGCGTCTTCTGCGCAGCACGCTCGAGCTCCGCGAGCTCGCGATCGATCGCCGCGTTCTCGGGCGTCGCAGCCGGTGAGCCGGGCGCCGGGCCACCGGAGATCGAACGCTCGATGTCGGCGAGCGTGGCAGCGGTCGCGGAGGCGGTGGCTGACGAGGATCCGGGTGCGCCCGCCGTCGCAGAACCCGCTGCGCCGGTCGATGCCGCGTACGGCGGGGCGGCCCACACCGTGCGCATCGACATCGAGTCCTTGCCGACCGGGATCGAGATGCCGAGGGCGACCGCGGTCTCGCTCGCCGCGCGCACGCCGTCGTAGAGCCGCGCATCCTCACCGGGGTGCCCGGCGGCGGCCATCCAGTTGCACGACAGCTTGATCCGCGACAGCTCGCCGATCGGCACGCCCATCAAGTTCGTGATTGCCTCGGCGATCGCGAGGCGCGACGCGGCGGCAGCATCGAGCAGCGCGACCGGCGGCCGCTCTCCGAGCGACATCACCTCGCCCGCATCGGTATCGAAGCCCGCCGTGGTCAGCGCGCAGTCCGCGACCGGGACCTGGAACGGACCGACCATCGAGTCGCGCGCGACCATGCCACCGACGGTGCGATCGCCGATCGTGACGAGGAACGACTTGTCGGCGACGGTCGGCAGTCCGAGCACGCGGTCGAGCGCCTCGGCGACGGTCGCACCGCGCAGATCGAGCGGCACCCGCGCCGGAGCGACGGGCTCCGCGCGACGGGTCATCCGTGGGGCCTTGCCGAGCACGACCTCGAGCGGCAGGTCGACCGGTGCGGGACCACCGCGCCGATCGGTGACGGTCAGCCGACCATCGGGCGTGGCGGTACCGAGCTGCGCCCACGGCGCGCGCTCGCGTTCGCACAGCGCCGCGAACTCGGGAACGCGCGCCGGATCGATCGCGAGCACGTAGCGCTCCTGCGATTCGTTCGACCACAGCTCGAGCGGCGACAGATCCGGCTCGCCGGTCGGAATCGCGCGGAGCTCGAGCGTGCCGCCGAGGCCGGCGTCGTGCACGAGCTCCGGCATGGCGTTCGACAGGCCACCGGCGCCGACATCGTGGATCGAGAGGATCGGGTTGTGGTCGCCCTGGGCCCAGCAGCGATCGATCACTTCCTGGCAGCGGCGCTGGATCTCCGCGTTCTCGCGCTGCACCGATGCGAAGTCGAGATCCTCCGCCGAGGCGCCCTGCGAGACCGAGCTCGCCGCACCACCGCCGAGCCCGATCAGGAATGCCGGTCCGCCGAGGACGATCAGCGCCGCGCCGGCGGAGACCTTCGCCTTCTGGACGTGGGTCTCGCGCACGGACCCGATGCCACCGGCGAGCATCACCGGCTTGTGATAGCCGCGGACGGTAGCCCCCTCGGGGAGCTCGAACGTCCGGAAGTACCCGAGGATCGCGGGACGGCCGAACTCGTTGTTGAACGCGGCGCCGCCGAGCGGGCCGTCGGTCATGATCTCGAGCGCGCTCGCGATCCGCGACGGCGATCCGATCCACTCGCCTGCCGCGGGCTCCCACGGCTCGAGCGCGCCAGGGAACCGCAGATCGGAGACCGTGAACCCGACGAGGCCAGCCTTCGGCTTGGCGCCGCGACCGGTCGCACCCTCGTCGCGGATCTCGCCACCCGAGCCGGTCGCCGCGCCGGGGAACGGTGAGATCGCAGTGGGATGGTTGTGAGTCTCGACCTTGCCGAGGATGTGCACGGGCTCGGTGATGCCGCGGTACGCGTGATCGGCGCCGGGGAAGAACCGGGTCGCGACCGAGCCCTCGACGACCGCCGCGTTGTCCTTGTACGCCGAGAGCACGCCACCCGGGCTGACCTCGTTCGTGCGCTTGATCAGCTGGAACAGCGACTTCTCTTGCTTCACGCCGCTGACGAAGAACTCCGCGTTGAAGATCTTGTGGCGGCAGTGCTCGCTGTTCGCCTGCGCGAACATCATCAGCTCGACGTCCGTCGGATCGCGACCGAGCTCGCCGTACTTGGCGACGAGGTACTCGATCTCGTCGTCGGCGAGTGCGAGACCGAGCCGGTTGCTTGCCTCGCGCAGGGTCGCCGCTCCGTTCGCGCCGAGCTCGATGTGA
The DNA here is from genome assembly GCA_028287135.1 of Myxococcales bacterium. GTDB lineage: Bacteria > Myxococcota_A > Polyangia > Haliangiales > Haliangiaceae > JABFXX01. The sequence goes on along the minus strand of JAQBQE010000028.1, from coordinate 63,122 downwards.
CCGAGAGGACGCGGCTCCCCGCCATGACCTCCGATCACGAGCGCGAAGTCGGTCTCGCGTGTGATCACGCTCTCGGTCATCCGGTCCGCGAGCAGCGCGCCGATCGCCGCCGGATCGCCGCGCCCCGCGAACGTGTACGCGATCGCGCGCTCGATCCGGGTGACCACGTCGAGGCCGCAGACATGCGCGATGTCGGTCGCCTTGGACGACCACGGCGAGATCGTGCCGAGCCGCGGCGCGATCCAGAACGTCTCGCTCGGCCCGCTCGCCTCCGCCGGCGTCTCTGCCGGCCCGTACGTCAGCATCTGCTCGAGTTGCGCCCTCTCGGCCGCAGCTAGCGGACGCGTCGTCGTGAGCAGGTGCGCCCACCGCGTCTCGAGCCCGGTGACACCGGGAAACGCCGCGCGGATCTTCGCGAGTACGCGCGCCTTCCGCGCCGCGCTCAGTGCTGCGCGGCCGCCGATGATCAGCACGCGGCCCCCGAGCCAGGGACGCTTTCCACTTTCTCAACTCTCGACATGGAACCTTGCGAGATCCTTGGTGTCAAAAGGGACGGTCTCCACTTTCTCGGTTCGAGTCGTGGGGCCAGGCGCGCAATGTCCCGATCGTGCCGCTGAGCGCTGAGGTCGGGGGTAGGACGGAGATAGTGGAGACCGTCCCTTCTGGGGTCTGTGAATTCGCGCATTTCCGGATCGAGAGTTGAGACAGTGGAAAGCGTCCCTGGCTCGGGCATCACGCGGCTCCGAGGGCCGCGGCGATCCGGGCGAGAGGCTCGCGGGTGTCGGGCACGAAGGGGGTGCCGGTGACCTGCTCGAAGCTCGCGATGTAGCGGCGCGCGGCCTCGATCTTGATGTCGTCGGGCATCACCGGCGGTGGACCGTCGCCGTTCCACTGGGCCTCGTTGGCGAGCCAGCAGCGGACGTACTCCTTGTCGAGGCTGCGCGGCTCCTCGCCGCGAGCGAGGCGCTCCTCGTAGTCCTCGGCGTACCAGTAGCGCGAGGAGTCCGGCGTGTGGATCTCGTCGATCACCGTGATCTCGCCCTTGTTCGGGCCATCCTTCGCGATGCCCATCTCGTACTTGGTATCGGCGAGGATCAGGCCGTGGGCGGCAGCGTGGCGCTGCCCCTCGGAGAAAAGCTTGGACGCGATCTCCGCGGCGCGATCGAACAGCGCGGGATCGATGCGGCCCATCGCGAGCAGCTCGGCACGCGAGACCGAGACGTCGTGATCGCCCTTCTGTGCCTTGGTCGACGGCGTGAGAATCGGCGCGGGCAGCTTCTGGTTCTTCGTCATGCCCTCGGGCAGCGCGTGACCGCAGAACGTGCGCGCGCCCTTCTCGTAGGCCTTCCAGATCGAGGTCGAGGTGACGCCCGTCAGGTACGAGCGCATCACGAGCTCGACCGGCAGCGGATCGCACTCGCGCGCGATCATCACGTTGGGATCCGGCACGCGCAGCATGTGGTTTGGCGCGATGTGCTGCGTCTTCTCGAACCAGAACGTCGCGAGCTGGTTCAGCACCTGGCCCTTCGACGGGATCGAGCCGACGACCGCATCGAACGCGCTCAGCCGATCGGTGACGACGATGATCCGCTCGCCCTTCTCTCGATCGATGTAGCAGTCGCGGACCTTGCCGTCGTAGCGCTCGAGTCGCTTGCCGCCGATGGTCTCCCACGGCGTGGCGTCGAGCGTGTGGCGGAGCTGCTCGCGCAGCTGCTGGACGAGGTCACTCATCGCTTGGCTCCGAGGGCGCGCTCCATGATGTGCGGCGCGTGACGCAGATGGTGCTCGAGATCGAATGCGGCATCGAGCGCGGCGACGTCGAGGCGCGAAGAGACGTCAGCGTCGGCACCGAGCAGCTCGCGGAACCGCCCCGGCTTCGCACCGGTCTGGCCTTCGGCGGCGCACTCCGAGATCGCCGCGAGCGCCGCGCGCTGCACCATCTCGTACGCCTTCTGGCGGGGCAGCCCGGTCTTGACCAGCGCGAGCAGCACGGCCTCGGAGAAGTACAGGCCGCCCGTGCGATCGAGGTTCGAGCGCATCCGGCTCGCGTGCACGACGAGCCCGTCGACCAGCGTGGTCGCGCGCACGGTCATGAAGTCCGCGAGCGTGGTCGCATCCGGCATCGCGACGCGCTCGACGCTCGAGTGCGAGATATCGCGCTCGTGCCACAGCGCGACGTCCTCGAGCCCGGCCTGCGCATACGCACGGAGCAGCCGCGCGAGACCCGTGAGGTTCTCGCTGAGGATCGGGTTCTTCTTGTGCGGCATCGCGGAGCTACCCTTCTGCCCCTTGCCGAACCCTTCCTCCGCCTCGCCGACCTCGGTGCGCTGCCAGTGGCGGACGCCGAGCGCGATCTGCTCGATCGCGGTGCCGAGCAGCGCGAGCGCACAGAACACCTCGGCGTGCCGATCACGCTGGACGATCTGCGTGGCCACGGTCTCCGGCTCGAGACCGAGCTCGGCGAGTGCCTCGGCCTCGATCGCGGGATCGAGGTTGCCGTAGACACCGACCGCACCGGCGATCTTGCCGACCCGGATCGCCTCGCGTGCGCGCTCGATCCGCTGCGCGGCACGCGCGACCTCGGCATGCCAGCGCGCGAACGTCAGGCCCGCGGTGACCGGCTCGGCGTGGATGCCGTGCGAGCGACCGATCATCGGCGTCTTCGCGTGCTCGCGAGCGCGCTTCGCGAGCGCGGTGGTCAGATCGCCGACCTTCGCGAGGATCTGGTCGAGCGCACGTACGGTCTGGAGTGCGAGCGAGGTGTCGAGCACGTCCGATGACGTCATCCCGAGGTGGAGCCAGCGCGCGGGCTCACCCGCGAGCTCCTCGACATGGGTCAGAAATGCGATGACGTCGTGGCGTGTGGTCGCCTCGATGGCGAGGATTCGCTGCGGGTCGAGCTTGCCCGCTGCTGCGGTGCGGACCTTGTCAGCGGTTCCCGCCGGCACGGTGCCTGCCTTCTCCATGGCCTTGCAGGCGGCGAGCTCGATCTCGAGCCACAGCTCGAATCGATACTTGTCGTCCCACAGCGCGGTTAGCTCGGGTCGCGAGTATCGAGGGATCATCGGGGCGGGGACCTTTTACCACAGCCTCCTGGCGGGGCCACGGCAGCGGTCAGCGACGCGAGAGAAACCAGATCGCGAGCGTCACGATCGACGCGACGATCACCGCGGCGGATGCCCAGATCACGTGGTCGAGGCGGCGCCGGGAGCGGGATTCTTGCGGATCGTAGGGCGCAGCGAGGTTGCCCATCCCGCGTGCCGGCGTCTGGTGAATTTCGGAGAGCGCGCGCAGCTTGACCTCCGGGATCGCCCGATCGTGCTTCGCGGCATCGCCCTGCCCCGGCGTCTTCATCGAGATCACGCGCATCGGTCCGGTTCCCGCGTCGACCTGGACGGTGCGGCTGTTGTCGTCGATCCGGACGTGCGGATCGAAGCCGGCCGCCTGGCGCGGAGGCCGGACCGGGAGCGGCTCGGCCGGTGGCTTCGTCATCGGGATCACGGGCGGCACGAACGATCGCGCATTCTGCGGAGGTAGCGAACGCCGGTTGTCCTTCAGCCGAGCCGTTGGATCGAACATCGCGGGCCGATCGCGGACTCCGGTCGGGACCTCCGGATCGATCATCGTGGGGACGATGTCGTCGTCGAACCGCGAACCGTCGTCGTCGTGTGCGCTCATCGCCCCGTCGACCCGAAACCGCCGGCGCCCCGGGCGGTGGTGTCGAGCTCGTCGACCTCGACCAGCTCGGCCTGCACCACGGGCGCGATCACGATCTGCGCGATCCGATCGCCGGGCTGGATCCGCACCGGCTCCGCTCCGTGATTGATCACGAGCACCATCAGCTCGGCGCGAAAGTCCGCATCGAGCGTGCCGGGAGAGTTCACCAGCGTGATGCCGTGCTTGCGCGCGAGGCCTGAACGCGGGCGAATCTGCCCTTCGTATCCAGGCGGAAGCGCGAATGCGAGGCCGGTGCCGATCGCGGTGCGCTCGCCTGGCTGGATGACCATCGGAGCAGCGATCGCCGCCGACAGGTCGAGGCCCGCAGCGTGCTCGCTCATGTACGCCGGAACCACTGCATCGGGACGCAGCTTCTTGATCTGCACGCGCGGTCGCATCGCCGATCATCGTAGCACCGGCAGAACGCCGCTGACACGGCAGCGCGCGTCGCGACCGTGCTCGAAACGTCCGTCGTCGCGGCCCGAGTCACCGGCGCCGAAACCGAAAACGGCCCCGAGGTGATCGGGGCCGTTGACGTCATCTCCTCGCAGCTCGCGAGGCAGCGACGATCAGATCACGTAGTTGTGAACTTCCTCGGGACCCGGGTTCGCCTCGAGTGCCTCGCGGCGCGACAGACGGATCTTGCCGTCACGGTCGACCTTGATGCACTTGACGATGACCTCCTCGCCCTCCTTGAGGACGTCCTCGACCGAGCGGATGCGCTCCTTCGAGACTTCGGAGATGTGCAGGAGGCCGTCGGTGCCGGGGATGATCTCGACGAACGCCCCGATCTCGACGATCTTCTTCACGACGCCGTTGTAGTAAGCGCCGACCTCGGGCTCCATCGTGAGCCCGGAGATCAGTGCCGTCGCCTGCTCGATCGCCTTCGAGCTCGACGATGCGATCGACACGACACCGGAGTCGTTGATGTCGATCTGCGCGCCGGTCTGCTCCTGGATCGCGCGGATGGTCTTGCCACCGGGTCCGATGATGTCGCGGACCTTGTCGGGCTTGACGGTGATCGTGACGATGCGCGGTGCGTAGACCGAGACCTCGTCGCGTGCCGCCGAGAGCGCCGAATCCATCTTGTCGAGGATGTGGAGGCGACCCTCCTTCGCCTGCGCGAGCGCCTTCTCGAGGATCTCGCGGGTCAGGCCGTCGACCTTGATGTCCATCTGCAGCGCGGTCACGCCACGGCGCGTCCCGGTGACCTTGAAGTCCATGTCGCCGAGGTGATCCTCGTCGCCGAGGATGTCGGACAGGACGACGTAGTCATCGCCTTCCTTCATGAGGCCCATCGCGATACCCGCGACCGGCGACTTGGTGGGAACGCCTGCGTCCATGAGTGCGAGCGAACCGCCGCACACCGACGCCATCGACGACGAGCCGTTGCTCTCGAGGATGTCCGAGACCACGCGGATCGTGTACGGGAAGTCCTCGTACACCGGCACGATCGCCTCGACCGAGCGCTCGGCGAGGAAGCCGTGACCGACCTCGCGGCGCGACTGGCCGCGGAGCATCTTGACCTCTCCCGTCGAGAACGGCGGGAAGTTGTAGTCCATGTAGAAGGTCTTCTTCGTGTCACCCATCAGGGTGTCTTGCTTCTTCTCGTCGTACTTGGTGCCGAGCGTGACGGCGACCAGCGCCTGGGTCTCGCCACGGGTGAACAGCGCCGAGCCGTGCGCGCGCGGCAGCACGCCGGTCTCCACGCTGATCGCGCGGATCTCGTTCGGCTTGCGGCCGTCGATGCGGGTCTTGGTCGAGATCGTGTGACCGCGTGCCCACTTCTTCTGGAGCTTGGCGAACGCCGCGTCGACGTCCTTCGGCTTGCCGGCCCACGGCTGGCCCTCGGCGGTCAGCGCCGTGCGGGTCTCCGTGTGGAGGTTGCCGATGCCCTCGCGCCGCTGCTTCTTGTCCTTGATCAGCATCACCTCCTTGAGGCGATCCCACGCGGACTCCTTGACCTTCGACGCAAGCGCCTCGTCGGTGACGGGCGGCGTGAACGGGCGCTTCTCCTTGCCGTTCGCGGCACGGAGGCGCTCCTGGAGCTCGATCAGCGGCTGGACGGCCTTATGAGCGAACAGCAGGGCATCGATGATCGTGTCCTCCTGCAGCTCCTCCATCTCGCCTTCGACCATCATGATCGCGTCCTTCGAGGCGGCCACGATGATGTCCATGTCGGACTTCTCGCGCTCGGCGAACGTCGGGTTCGCGACGAACTCGCCGTCGATGCGACCGATGCGGACGCCCGCGAGCGGACCGTCCCACACGAGGTCGGAGATGTGCAGCGCGCACGACGCGCCGGTCATCGCGAGCACGTCGGTCGCATTCTCGCGATCGAACGAGATCACGTTGGCGATGATCTGGGTGTCGATGAACCAGCCCTTCGGGAACAGCGGGCGCATCGGGCGATCCATCAGGCGGCAGACGAGGATCTCGTCGTTGGTCGTCCGACCCTCGCGGCGGAAGAAGCTGCCGGGGATCTTGCCCGACGAGTAGAACTTCTCCTGGTACTCGCAGGTCAGCGGCATGAAGTCGATGTCGCGCGGCTGCGACGACCCGGTGGCGGTGACCAGCAACATGCTGTCGCCACAACGAATGACGACCGATCCGCCGGCCTGCTTGGCCCACTTCCCGGTCTCGACGATGATCTCTTTTCCGCCAACCATGGCGGACTCACGAACGAACGGCATACGTGCTCCTGTTTGAGTCACGTCGCACTGGGCCGCCGAGTTTCGTGGCCTGGTCCCTCTGTCCAATCGCCCGAACCTGAGCTCGGGCGCCTCGACGGAACGATCAAACCTGGTCGATTCTCTTGGAGCTTGCTGCGACGCTACGTGACGGTTTCTAGCTAGTTAACGGTGGGCGTTATGGCACAGCAGATTTCAAAAACCAAGCCCCCAAACTGATACGGGCGGGGTCCCATGGCGTGGCGACATGCCGGTGGTTTCCTGGCTGCCGCGTGGCTCCTGACCGTCGCTGGTCCTGCCACTGCGGAACCCGCGAACTCCTCGAAACCGAGACAGAACCGGCGGCACCGTCCGCCGTGGGCCCCCCGCACCGATCCGCAAACCACGAACGGCGATAGAGCGAAGCGCTGGCTACGGCGCGACGCTCGAGCCGGCACCGTCTCGCTGCTGCGTCTGTTCGTCGCGCAGCTCCTGGCGGTTGTGATCGAGCTGCGCTCGCTCCTCGGCAGTGATGTTGCCGCAGTCGAGCTTCAGGTCGCCGGTGATCGATCGTGCGCCCGCCTTGCAGCGGAACACGAGCGTGCCGCGCCAGTACGCGGTGCCGTCGGCGCGCGTGCCGCCGCCCCAGCTCCGGTCGAGCTGCTCGCAGGTCAGCACCTCACCGCGCGCGATCGCCATCGGATCCGCGCTCCAGAACAGCTGACGGTCCTCGAAGCGCAGCACGCCCGCGGATGTCAGCGCCTCGACATACGTCGTGATGTCGCGGCCCGGACGACACGACGCCACCGTCAACGGCGTGCCGTCGACGGTGATCGTCCCGGTGACCTCGCGTGAGGTCGCCGAGGGACCCGGATCAGATGACCTCTTGCCGCAGCCGACGAGCGCTTCCAGAAGAAGCACTGCGACCAGCGACGCCCGCATCAGCGAACCACCTAGCGGCGGAGGCCGAGCGTCTCGATCAGCTTCTTGTAGCGCGAGAGATCCTTGCGCTTCAGGTAGTCGAGCAGCGCGCGGCGCTGGCCGACCATCAGCAGGAGACCACGACGGCTGTGGTGATCCTTCGCGTTGTTCTTGAGGTGCTCGGTGAGGTGGGTGACGCGCTCGGAGAGCAGCGCGACCTGGACCTCCGGAGAACCGGTATCGCCCGGGTGCTGCGCGAACTTGGTGACGATGTCGGCTTTGCGAACGGAAGAGAGAGACATGCTGTTGCTCCAGTCACCAGCGGCCGCGTCCTGACGTGAACGAGCGCCGTGGTCGAGGGCGGAGATTGGGGGAAACCGGGCCGAGCGTCAAGGCTCGGGGAACACACGGTCGTAGATCACCTTGCCGTCCTCGGGATGGACGATCGCGAGCAGCCGGCCGCTGGTGGCAACGATCTGGAATCGCTCGTGGTTCTCGGCGGTCAGGGTTTCCACCGGCATCTGAAGCCCGCTCCGGATCTGATGGTGGAGCTCGTCGGCGACGACCACGGCCGGCAAGGTGATCGCCGCACTCATGCCGAACAGGTGGGGCGCGAGGTCGATCACGCCGACGCGATCGAGCGGCACCGCCTGCGCGATCGTGAATTTTCCAGCGCGCGTTCGCCGCAGCTCGGCGAGGTGAGCACCGGCTCCGACCGCGGTGCCGAGATCCGCGACCAGGCTGCGGATGTACGTCCCCTTGCTGCACGCGACCGCGATCCGGAACCGCGGCGGCTCGAACATCACGAGCTCGAGGTGATCGATCCGGATCCGGCGCGCGGCCCGCTCGACCTCCTCGCCCGCGCGCGCGCGTTCGTACATCCGCACCCCGCCCTGCTTGATCGCCGAGTACATCGGCGGAATCTGATCCTGTTCGCCGCGGAACTGCTCGATCGCGGCGAGCATCGCCTCCCGCGTGACCGCGACCTCGCGCTCGGCTGTGATCGCACCGGTGCGATCGAGCGTGTCCATCTCGACGCCGAGGATCCCGTCCGCGATGTACTCCTTGTCATCGGCGAGCAGGTACGGCGCGAGCTTGGTCGCTCCCCCGAGGCAGATCGCGAGCACGCCGGTCGCGAGCGGATCGAGCGTGCCGCCGTGGCCCACGCGGCGGACACCGAGCGAGTGCTTGACGCGATCGACGGCGAGCGCGGACGAGACGCCAGCGGGCTTGTCGACGATGAGGATGCCGTGCAGATCGATCAAGGTGGCTGGTTGATCCAAGCGGTGATCGCGGCGATGCCCGCGGGATCGGTCGTCTCGGTCCCGATCTCCGGCATCTTCGTCGGGAACGTCAGCGAATTCATCCGCATGATCATCACCGAGCCACCGGGATTGCCCGGAGCCACGATCGGTCCGTTCATTCCGCTGACCGTTCCGTTGTTGCCCACCGTGGTCGCCCGCGCAGGAATCATCGCGACCGTGCCGAGCTTGGTGACGTCGAGGCGCAGCGACATGTTCGACGTCAGCGCCGAGTACACGGGCGCCTGCGGGTTGTGACAGCCGCCGCAGTTCGCGTGCAGGTAGCCGAACGCGGTCCGATCGGCGACGGTGGCGGCAGCAGGGAACGGGAAGTACGGGCCGTTCGTCGGCGACGGCGGCGCTGACAGCAGATTTGCGGCGATCGCATCGGCGAGATCGAGCTGCCCGGCGGGCGCCGCGAAGTCGAGCGAGATGGCCTGGAAGCCGAGCACGCGACCGGGCACGCCCTCGTGGCATCGCCGGCAATTCGAGCGCGACGGGATGTCGTGCTGCGTACCGTTCGCGTCGGGGACGCCCATCTGCGGCGACGCGAGCGTGGTGGCGTTCTGCGCCGCGTTCCATTCGTACGACGCGTAGAACCAGGCGCCCGGCGCGGCGTCGTCCGACGATAGCTTGGTCATGAACCGGGTCTCGACCCGGACCGTGCCGCGCGTGAACTCCTTCCACACCTTCGTGCCGACCGGGAACTTCCAGTGGTTCATGTCGGTCGTGTCGATCGTCGTCCCCGGCGGCAACCAGATCCAGCGGCGCTTGGTCGAGCCGTCCGCGTAGAGCTGGTACTGCGGCGCGTACTCGCGAACGTCGGTCTGGACCGTGGTGCACGCGGCATCTGCACACAGCCCCGTGTCGGCCAGCGTCGTCGGCGCGAAGGGCGCGTCGACGCCGGTATCCACGCACGTGGTGCAGGGACCGTCGGAGTCCCCCGCGGGCGCATCGACGACAGATTTGCCGTCATCACCACACGCGGCGAGCGCGAGCGCGATCACTACCGATCCCCAGGAGCGCATGCCGCGCATCCTATCACCCGTGCGTGGGATCGGGTGCGGGGTCGATCACAGGCCGGCTCTGCCGGTTGAACGCGATCTCGAGCGCGCGAACGATCTTGTCCTTGGTCACGGCCAGGGTCTCGGTCAGGTGACAGCCACCGGCGCCGGGATGACCACCCCCGCCGAGCGTCATGCAGACCTTCCCGACGTCGATCTTCTCGCTCCGCGACCGCATCGAGACGCGAACGCCGCCGCCCTTCGCCGTGGTCAGAAGAACGCCGACCTGGACGCCCTCGACGTTGCGGCCCCAGTTGACCATGCCTTCGATGTCTTCCCACGAGGCGCGCGCGCCCTCGACCATGTCCGTGGTCACCGACAGCACGCCGACCCGGCCGGCACAGTGGAGCTCGAGCGTCGACAGCACGGCGCCGAGCAGCCGCAACTTGCCCGGGCTCGGCCGCTCCTCGAGGCTCGACGCGATCGTCGACGGCACCACGCCGCGCTTGATCAACTCGGACGCCACGTGCAGCGCCTCGGCGTTGGTGTTCGCGTGGCGGAATCCGCCGGTGTCGCTGATCAGCGAGACGTACAGCGGGATCGCGCACTCCTCCGTGATCGGCCAGCCCTCGCGCTCGGCGAGCCGGAACACGAGGACGCCCACCGCCGACGCGGTCGGATCCCACACCGCGATGTCGCCGAACGGATGACCGCTCGCGTGATGATCGAGCGTGATCAGCGTGCCGCATACCTCGGGCGGCGGCAGCGTGTCACCGAGCAGCGCGATATCCGCACAGTCGACGACGATCGTGCAGTCGAACCGCTCGTCGAACGAGATCGTGTGGACCGTCGTGTTCGCGAGCGGCAGCCACTTGTAGCGGCGCGAGATCGGATCGACCGAGTAGATCACGGCGGTCTTGCCACGCGCACGCAGCAGCGAGGCGAGACCCGCCATCGAGCCCGTGCCGTCTCCGTCGGGTCGGCGATGACTGGTCAGCAGGATGCGCTCGGCCTTGCGAAGGATCTCGCACGCCTTCTCGAGCGCCTCCGCAACGGGTGGCACCGGCGACGCGGTCTCGGTGACGCGGCGCGGGTGCTCGTTCACGTCGGCTCCTTCTTCGGACCCGGCGGCCCGGCAGGAGTGGTCGGGGTCGCTGGCGCGGGTGGCGGCTCGGGGACCCGCCCGGCGGCGCGTGCCCGCTCCTCGTCCTCGCGAACGATCGCGGAGAGCTTGGCGCTGACATCGACCGTCGAGTCCTGGAAGAACCGGAGCTCGGGTGCGCGCTGCAGGTTGAGCTCGCGGCCGACCGGCCCACGCAGAAAGCCCGCGGCCTTCTGGAGCCCTGCGATCACGCCATCGGCGGTCGCGTCGTCTCCGATGATCGAGACGTAGACGTTCGCGACCGACAGGTCGACGTTGAGCTCGACCTTCGACACGGTGAGCAAGGTCGCCGCGCGCACGCGCGGATCCTTGACGTCGTTGTTGATGGCGCTGGTCAGCACGTCACGCAGTGCGTGCTCGACCCGGGACTTGCGTTGTGCCGTCATGACTCCGCCTCCTCGCGCCACTCGTCGGGGATCCAGTCGCCGTCGCCCTTGGCGCCGACGGCCTTGTCCCCAGCTCCGGTGCGGTCATCGACCTCGGCGACCGGTGCGGCCGCCGCGTCGAACTTGATCACGTCCTTCGCGACCGCGACGAGCTGCGCGTCGCCCGCGACCATCGCGGCCGCGGCGACCCGCACGATCTCGTCGAGGACCTCGTAGGCCTTCGCACGGTCGCTGCTCGTCACCGAGCAGCCGAGCTCCGCGCGCTGCCAGATATCGTGCTCGCCGACCTCGTTGATCGCCACGCCCACGCGCTCACGCACGCGGTCCTTGACCCGCCTGATCACCATCCGCTTTTCCTTCAGCGAATGGCTCTGGGCGATCACGACACTGAGCCTGGCGATGCCGACGTACACACCCTGACCCTACCCCGCCGGCTACAGCTTCGCTGCTTCCTCGATGACCTCGTAGGCCTCGATCACGTCGCCGGTCTTGATGTCATTCCAGCCCTGGACCATCACACCGCACTCGAAGCCCACGCCGACCTCGCTGATGTCGTCCTTGAACCGGCGAAGGCTTCCGATCTTGCCCTCGTAGACCTGCACGGCGTCCCGGATGATCCGGAGGTGCGCCTTGCGGTTGATCTTGCCCGTCAACACCATGCAACCCGCGACGACGCCCATCTTGGGAATCGAGAACGTGTCGCGCACCGACAGCTGACCGATCGGCACCTCGCGCTTGATCGGGGCGAGCAGGCCAGCCATCGCCAGCTTCACCTCGTCGAGAGCGTCGTAGATGATGTCGTACAGCCGGATCTCGACCTCTTCCTGCTCGGCGAGCTTGGCGCTCTTGCCGGCGGGACGAACGTGGAAGCCCACGATGATCGCGCCGCCTGCCTTGGCGAGGTTGACGTCGCTCTCCGTGATGCCGCCAACGCCGGCGGAGATCACGACGACACGCACCTTCTCGGTCGACTGCTTGATCAGCGATGCCTTGAGCGCCTCGGCAGAACCCTGAACGTCTGCCTTGAGGACGATCTTCAGCTCCTTGATGGCATCGACGGAGTTGCGCTCCATCATGCCCTCGAGGGAGATCCGCGTCGTCGACGCGAGCTCGCGCTTGCGATGCTGCTGGCGACGGTGCTCGACGACCTGCTTGGCCGCCTTGTCGTCGTCCGCCGCATTCACCAGATCGCCTGCCTCGGGAACGCCGTCGAGTCCGAGCACTTCGATCGGCGTCGACGGACCGGCCTCCATGAGGGGCTGGCCGCGATCGTCGAGCATCGCGCGGACCTTACCGAACACGCGACCTGCGACGAGGATGTCACCGGTCTTCAGCGTGCCTTCCTGGATCAGGACGGTCGCCATCGGTCCACGGTTGCGATCGAGGCGAGCCTCGATCACAAGACCGGAGGCCGGCTTGTTCGCGTTCGCCTTGAGCTCGAGGACCTCTGCCGAGACCGCGATGGCCTCGAGCAGCTTGTCGATGCCCTCGTTCTTGAGCGCGGAGACGTTCACGTAGATCGTGTCTCCTCCCCACTCCTCGGGAATCAGGCCCTTGTCTGCGAGCTGCTGGCGCACTCGATCGGGCGCCGCATCCGGCGTGTCGATCTTGTTGACCGCGACGATGATCGTGACCTTCGCGTCCTTCGCGTGCGCGAGGGCCTCGACGGTCTGCGGCATCACGCCGTCATTCGCCGCGACCACGAGCACGACGATATCGGTCGCCTGCGCGCCACGAGCGCGCATCTCGGTGAACGCCTCGTGACCCGGGGTGTCGAGGAACACGATGTCCCCGTGGCCCGGCGCCTTCACCTTGTACGCAGCGACGTGCTGGGTGATGCCACCCGACTCGCCAGCGGCGACGCGAGCCTTGCGGATCGAGTCGAGCAGCGTGGTCTTGCCGTGGTCGACGTGACCCATGACGGTGACGACCGGCGCGCGCGGAGTCATCGACTCGGCCTCGTCGACCTTCTGCGAGAAGATGTCGTCTTCCTTGAAAGCGACGTTCTGCACCTCGTACGCGAACTCGTTCGCGAGGAGCTGCGCGGTGTCAAAGTCGATGGCGGCGTTGATATTGACGCCGGTCATGCCCATGCCCCAGAGCTTCTTCAGCACCTCGGGGGACTTCACACCCATGCCGCGCGCGAGGTCGGCCACCGTGATCGAGTCCTCGATCCTGATGACGCGCTTGTGCTCGGCAGGCGTGGTGATCGTCGTCTGCTTGCCCTTCTTGCCGAGGGGCAGCTTCTTGCGACCGAAGTCGTTACCCGGACCCGGGCGACCGCCCGGACCACCGGGACGACCACCGCGCTGCTGCTGCTGCGCGAACCGACCACGGATCGGGTTCGCCGGCGGCGCGCCCGGAGGCGGACGACCGACGACCGGGGTGCGCTCGGTGATCTTGATCCGCGGAGGAAGCGCGATCACCGTACCGACGGCGGGACGCGACGGGTCGCGAGGCGGCGGTGCCGGAGGAGCCTCGGCGGACTCCTCGGGAGCAGCGGTCTGCGGCTCGATCTGAGCGGTGTCGCCGCGAGGACGACGCTCCTGCACGACGGTCCGCGCGCGAGCCTTCTGGAGCTCCGCCTCGAACCTGCTGCGTGCATCTTGCGGCGTCTCGTCGGGGCGCGGTGCCTCCGACAGCGGCGGCGGCTGCGTCAGCGGCGCGTTCGCATCGCGACGCGGAAGCTGCGTCGACGGTGCCGGCGCCTGGTACTGCTGCGGCGGCTGCTGCGGCTGCGTGCGACCGACGGTCTGCGTGCCGTCGTTGCTGCCACGACCCACGACCTGCGGTCCCGCGAGGATCACGCGAGAGCGTGGACGCTCGGCAGGCTGCTCCGACGACGCGGCCATCGGGGCCTGGCGGGGAGCATCACTCGACGGCGCCGGCGTATGAGCCGGAGCCGAGTGCGAGTGCGAATGCCGCTGCTCGACGACGATCGGACGATCGTTGCGCTGCTGCGGTGGCGGTGCCATCTCGCGCACGACCGGCGCAACCCGAGGCTGCGGCGGCGGTGGCGGCGGGGTCGGCGCAGGCGGGGCCGGCGCTTCCTCGACGACGCGAGGCGGTGGCGCGGCGACGACCTGCGGCTCGGGCTCGCGGACCACCGGACGCGCCACGACGGGCGGAGCCGGCGGAGGCACGGGTGCGGCGACCGGGGGCGGCGCTGCGGTCACCGGCGGAGCCGGCTCCTCGGCGACGACCTTGCGGCGAACCACCGCGGCGGGCGCAGCGGCAGGCGCAGCGGCGGCGACCGGGGCGCGCTCGACAGAGCGTTCCTCGGAACCATCACCAGCGGCCTTGTCGCCACTCGATCGGCGACGGAGCACGGTACCCGTCGACAGAACCTTCGTCTGCGCGGGTGCCGCCACCGATGCTTTTTCCTTCTCGAGCGAACGCTTGATGCGCGCGACATCGTCCGCATCGAGGGACGACATATGGTTGTTCACCTCGAGACCGAGTGCCCGGATCTTGGCGATGAGGTCCTTGTTCGGGATGCCGACCTCTTTTGCTATCTCATAAACGCGCATCTTCGCTCCGGTCATCCTCTGCCTTGATCCCAACCACGCTCAGGCTGGGAGTTTCTACAGCGTCTGCATGCCCAAGGCCAGGGGCGTTTTTCGCTCGCAGATCACTACGTGGGTGAAGCAGACGACCGGTCGAATTGTCGTCCGCCGTTGACATCTCTGAAACCAGCCGCTGAACGTCGCTCGGGGTCACCGACCGACGCAGGCTCCGCGCGAGCCCCGGCACGGTGACGCAGGCAGCTCGGGGATGCGCGTAGGCACCCCGGCCCGGCAGCCGGCGACTCGCGTCGACGATCAGCCGAGATCCCGAGACCGCCACGCGCACGAGGGCCGTCTGCGGTTCCACCGCACGGCACCCGGTACACGTTCGCTGGGGAACGTGACTACTCAGGACGAGACCTCCGACAGCCAGCTGATCGCGCGCTGGCGGAGCCGCGCGAGATCGCCCATGTCGATGCCGGTGGTGGTCGCGATCGATTCGATCGGCGTACGGATGAGATCCTCGGGCGAGTGGATGTTCGCCGTGGCGAGCACCGTCAGCACGTCCTCGTCGACGCCGTCAAGCTCCATGAGCTGCTGGCCACCCGACAGGCTGGACCGGCGCTCCGCTTCCTTGCGCGCGTCGTCGCGGCGACGGCCACCGCCGGCGATGTACGCCTGCGCAGCCTCGATCACCCGGCGAGCACCCTCGGGGCCGCCGATGCCGGGCAGACCCGCGATCTCCTCGATCGCAGCGCGCGATAGCTCGTTGACCGAGCGCCAGCCGAGCTTGAACAGGTTCTCCGCGATCGGAGCCTCGAAGCCCTCGCTCGCGAGCGCAGCAGCGATCTGCTCCTTCGCACGACGCTCGAGCTCGTAGATCTTCGACTCCGAGTGGATGTCGATGCGCCAGCCGGTGAGCTGCGACGCGAGCCGAACGTTCTGGCCCTTCTTGCCGATCGCCAGCGAGAGCTTGTCGTCGGGGACGATCAGCTCCATGCGGTGACCTTCGGCATCGATGATGACGCGCGAGACTTCCGCAGGCGCGATCGCGTTACACACGAAGCGAGCCGGGTCGTCGTCGTACGGGACGATGTCGATCTTCTCGCCGCGCAGCTCCTGCACGACGGCCTGGACGCGCGAGCCCTTCATGCCGACGCACGCGCCGACCGGATCGACGTCGCGGTCGCGCGAGGACACGGCGATCTTCGCGCGAGCGCCGGGCTCACGCGCCGAGCTCTCGATGCGAACGATCTTCTCGTAGATCTCGGGGACCTCCTGCTCGAACAACTTCTCGAGCAGGCCCTTGTGCGTGCGGGACAGGATGACCTGCGGCCCGCGCGCGTTGCGATCGATGTCGAGGCAGTACGCCTTGATCGTGTCACCGACGCGGTAGCTCTCGCGGGGAACCTGCTCGCGCATCGGCAGGACCGACTCGGCCTTGCCGATATCGACGACGAGCGCACCGCGCTCGAAGCGACGGACGACGCCCGAGATGATCTCGCCCTTGCGGTCCTTGAACTCATTGTAGACGTTGTCGCGCTCGGCCTCGCGGACGCGCTGGTAGATCACCTGCTTGGCGGTCTGCGCGGCGATCCGGCCGAACTTCTTGCTCGCGTTCTTGAGGTCGATCAGGTTGCCGAACTTCTCGTCCTGCTCGGAGGCGCGGTCGCCGTCCTCGGCACGGTAGAACACCTGGAACAGCAGCTCGTCGCCGAGCTCGGCCTCGAGGCCCGCCGTCTTCGCCTGCTCGACTGTGATCTCGCGACCTTCGATCGCGTCATCTTCCTCGACGACGTTGACGATCAGGAACAGATCGACCGACCCGGTCTCCGGGTTGAACTTCGCTTCCATCTCGCGGTTCATTCCGAACGTGCGCTTGGCCGCCGTCAGGATCGCCTGCTCGAGTGCGTTGATCAGGACGGACTTGTCGATGTTCTTGTCCCGGCCGACCTGCTCGAGGACCATGTCGAGTTTGGCTTCCATGACTATCCCTGTTCTTTCATCCGTTGCTTGGGCGAGTTCTTGGGGCTGCTGCCCCCCGAGGAATTCTTCTTGGCGCTGGGGCGATGCCCCGGCTTGACCGGCTTTGGCTGCTTCGGGCCGACGCCGCTCTTGCCAGCCATCACCGCGTCCCAGTCCGGGACGAGCTTGGCGGAGTCGATGTCGTCGATCGGCAGGTGGAACTCCTGACCGTCGACCTCGATCGCGACCTTGTTGTCGTCGGAGATGCCGCGCAGGATGCCGCGAAAGTTCTTCCGCTCACCGGTCGGCGTCGCGACCGGCACCGCGAGCTGGATCTTGGCGTCGCTGCCCGCGAAGTGGCGGTAGTGGTGCGGCGTGCGCAGCGGGCGGTCGATGCCAGGCGAGCTGACCTCGAGGCTGTACGCCTGCGGGATCGGGTCCTCGACGTCGAGCACGGCCGATAGCTCGCGCGACAGGTTCGCGCAGTCGGAGAGGTCGACGCGGTCCTCGGAGACCTGCGTCGGATCCGTGTTCTCGTCGAGCGGCAAGTCGATCGCAACGCGCAGCACCCAGCCGCCCTGGTCGAGCAGGAAGCGCAGATCGACGAGGTCGTAGCCGGCGGCGTGGCACACCGGCTCGACGATCGAGATCAAACGTGTTTGCTGGGGGTTGCGGGACATGGTCTGTGACGTCAGGGCGAAAAAAAAGGTGGCCGAATGGCCACCCCACCGCGAAGCGATAAAGCTGGCGGATGGGTACCACCGCCCTGTGCCCAGGGCAAGAGGGATGAACGGGCGGTGCGGGGTTCTTGGGGGACCCCGTCGAGAACCGGGCGATCTCGATCGTTTGGGTCGTGATTTCGCCGTGCTACCACGGAGGAATGAGCTGGGAGCTACGCGTGGGCGCCGTCCAGATGCGCTCGACCGACGATGTCGCTGCCAACCTCGAGGTGTGTCGAACGCTGACGGCCCAGGCGGCCGCGGACGGCGCCCAGCTGGTCGTCCTGCCCGAATGTTTCTCGTTCCTTGGCCGGGGTGAGGGCGACAAGCAGAAGATCGCCGAGGCGAACGACGGTGAGGGTCCGATCATGAGCACGCTCCGCGAGCTCGCGACGAAGCATGGCGTGTGGATCGTCGGGGGCGGAACGCCCGAGAGGATCTCGGAGGATCCGAAGCGCAGCTACAACACCGCCGTCGCCATCGATCCGTCGGGCGCGCTGATCGCGGCCTATCGCAAGATCCACCTGTTCGAGGTCGATCTGCCGTGCGGCACGTCCCTGCGCGAGTCCGATGGCACCGCGCCCGGCGACCAGCTCGTGGTGGCCGACATCGCGGGCGTGCCGGTGGGGCTCTCGATCTGTTACGACGTCCGGTTTCCCGAGCTGTATCGCGAGCTGGCGAAGGATCGGGGCGCCCAGATCCTGCTCGTGCCGGCCGCGTTCACCGCGGCGACCGGCGCCGCGCACTGGCACCTGCTGCTGCGCGCACGCGCCGTCGAGAACCAGTGCTGGGTGGTCGCCCCGGCGCAGTGGGGCCGGCACAACGAGAAGCGCGAGAGCTATGGCCACGCGCTGATCAGCGATCCATGGGGGACGATCGTCGCCGAGCGCGCCGAGGGTGACAGCGTCATCGTCGCCACGCTCGATAGCGCCACGCTCGACAAGCGCCGGATGCAGCTGCCCGCGCTGCGCCACGCTGTTCTCTGGAAGTGATTCCCGCAGGTCGGTTGCGCGCCAGCGAGCGCCCGCGCGCGCAGGAGCGAGCGCGCGCAGAGGGCTGGCCGCGAGAGCGCCCGCCGATGCGTCGGTTTGGCGCGCCGGATGCTCGTCGGTTCGACATGGAGCCGATCGAGAGCCCGCTGCGCTCCGTGCTCGTCGTGCTCGACGGTGCGGATGGCGCCGTCCGTGCGGTCGAGCGAGCCGCGCTGCTGCCGCTCGCGCCCGATGCTCGCCTGACGCTGCTCCACGTGATCCCGAGCCTGCGCCCAGCGCGTACCCGCAGCCGGCTGCAACGCGAGGCCCGTGCCACGCTGGTCGCAGCGGGCCGCACGCTCGAACGACGGCTCCCGCCCGGCGCGTCGGTGAGCTCGACGATGGCGGTGGGTCTCGCGTGCACGCAGATCGTCGACCAGGCGCGCGCGGTCGCGGCCGACCTGGTCGTGATGAACCGGGCCGGCTCGATGGCGGGCCGGGTGATCCGCGCCGTGCGCCGCCCGGTGCTGGTGGTCCGGAGCGCCGTCCACGCGTACCGCCGTCCCATGCTCGCGCTCGATCTCGACGAGACCGCCCTCCCCTTGCTGTCGTTCGCGCCCCGGTTCTTCGGCTCGTTGTGTCCTCCCCTCGCGCTCGTCCATGCGTACGAGACCGCGCTCGAGTCGGTGCTCTATCCGACGCCGTCCGCCGAGGATCTTGCCAGCTACCGCGACCATCAACACCACCGGGCGGCCGCGTGGATCACGAAGCTCGTGACCACCGGCTGGTGGCGCGCACGTGCCTGGACACAGCACATCCTCCGCGGTCATCCGCGAGGCGTGATCGAGAGCTCCGCGGCGAGCCTCGCGTGTGATCTGATCGCCCTGGGCACCCACGGCCGCTCGGGCCTCGCCCATGCGTGCCTGGGCAGCGTCGCGCTCGATGTCATGCGGGACGCTTGCTGCGATGTCCTGGTGGTCCCGGCGAACGCCGCCGCCGCGGCACGCCGCTGACAGCTATGGGGCCGGCGGGGCCGGTGCTGACGGCGGGGTCGATGCGCTGCCCGCACCACTGCCCGCGCGCGCGGCGGCCTTTGCCTTCGCGCGCTCGATCGCGGCGCGGCGCTCGGCATCGGTCATGTTCGGACCGATCTGCTCGTAGTCGGCGCTGCTCCCCATGCTGGGCGGCGGAACGTCGACGTTGCCCGGCTTGGGCATCGCGGTGGTCCCGGAGCCTTGCTCGCCGAAGCCGGTCACGAACTTCGAGGTCGCGTTCGCACACGGCCGCGCGGTGACGATGATCATCACCAGGAGCGCGAGCGTCATCCCGATCCGCACGAACATCGGACCGTCGAGCTTCATGCCGCGCCCTCGGGGAAGCCGCGGAACGGGCTCGTCACCATCGGGGACGCTCATGAGGACGGGATACCGCGGCGATCCCGCCGGCGCCAGATCCTAGGTACCGCGGAGAATGGCGATCGCGCCTTCGATCGCATCCCTGGACCCCGCAATGGCGAGGACATCGCCGGCGCGCAGCGGGTCGTTCTTGTCAGGGGCGACGATGCCGTGGCCATCCCGGCGGATCGCGAGGACCGTGGCCCCCGTGGTTCCGCGGAGCTCGAGGGAGGCCAGCGATCGGCCGACCGCGCGCGCATCCGGAGGAAGCTCGACCTGCTCCCACGAGGTCAGCCCGGGGAGCAGAGGATCGGTCGCGGCGTGAGCGTCCGCCGCGTGGGCGGAATCGGCGGACGATTGAGCCGCGAGCGCTTCGAGGATGACGTGCGACGCGGCCCGGACATGGCCGTGGAGATGCCTCGCCATGCGCCAGAACAGGATCGCGAGCACGACGAGCGCGGCCCCGAGGACCGCGGCGGCGGTGAACCCGGGCAGAAACGGCGTCGTGAGCGCGACCAGCGGCAACCCCGCGATCAACACACCCGCGAGCTGCAGCGCCGCGGTGAGCACGCCACGCGGGGCTTGCCCGAGGTCGAGATCGCGCGCGCTACCGCTGCGAGGAACCACCGTATCCGCGAGCACGGTGGCCAGCCGGCGTGTGCTGAGCAGGATCCCGACGCAGAACGGAAGTGCGAACGCACCCCCGACCACAGCGATCACGATCCGGCCGACCGAGCGATCGAGCTCGAGATGAACCGCCAGCAGCTCGATCAGATCTTCGAACGACAGGGAGACCGCGATCACGACGGTCGCGACCGCGACGACATCCAGCATCAGGATCCGCACGACGCGACGGATGATCGACGCGGCATCACGGCGCGCCCGCAGGCGCTCGATCCAGCCCTCGTAGAACCCGACGAACGTCTGCATCGGTCCCGGCAGCTTGCGGTCGACGAACTGGCCCGCGCGTCCGGAGAGCTTGATCAGCCACGGGGTCGTCAGCGTGGTCACCGCAGAGACTGCGACGGCGACCGGATACAGGAAGTCGCCGATCGCACCGAGGGTCAGTCCGAGGCCCGCGATGATGAACGAGAACTCGCCGATCTGCGCGAGGCTCATCCCCGCGGCGACCGAGGTCCGCGTGCCGGTGCCGACCAGGAACGCACCGATCGACACGCTGACGATCTTGCCGACGATCACGACGATCGTCAGTACGACGACGGCGAACCAGTGGTCGACCAGCGTCATCGGGTCGATCATCATGCCGACGGACACGAAGAACACGGCCGCGAACACGTCGCGCACCGGGTTCACGAGCGGCTCGATCTGGCGGGCCTCGCCGGACTCCGCGACCAGCATGCCGGCCACGAACGCGCCGAGTGCCACCGAGTAGCCGAACTCGAGTGCGAGCAAGGAGACTCCGAAGCACACCGCGATCGAGGCGATGATGGTCGTCTCGGGACGACCGACGCGAACCACCATGCGCATCGCGCGCGGCACCACGAACAGACCGACCACCACCAGCAGGACGAGGAACCCGGCGAGCTCGGCGACCGTGATCGCGAGATCCGTCGCCGAGAGCCCGCTCCCCGAGGATACGCCGGTCAACAGCGCCATCAGCAGCACGGCGATCAGATCCTCGACGATCAGGATCGCGACGACGAGGTCACGCACCTTGCCCTGGATCTTCTGTTCGTCGAACGCCTTGGCGATGATCGTGGTGCTCGAGATCGCGATCACGGCGCCCACGAAGATGCTCTCCATCGTCGTCCAGCCGAGCAGCCGCCCGGTGACGAAGCCGAGGAGCATCATCACGCTGCACTGGATGACTGCCGTGACGCCGGCGGTGGGTGCCGCGCGGAACAGCTTCCCGATGCTGAACTCGAGGCCGAGCCCGAACATCAGCATGATCACGCCGAGCTCGGACAGCGTGGCCACCACGTCGCGGTTCGCGATCAGCGGCAGCGGGACGTGCGGCCCGATGATCAGCCCGGCCAGGATGTAGCCGAGGACGACCGGCTGATGGAGCCGTTGGAACAGAAGGGTCGTCACGGCGGCCACGCCGAGAACGATCGTCAACGCCGACAGGAACTCGTGCGCGCCGTGCATGGCACACCTCCACGTCGCCATCGCGGCGAGTTTCGGGCCTTCAGGATTCGAGAACGAACGGACCGCGGATCAGGCCGGAGGCGCCCGCGGACTCGCTGCGTCGAGGCTCGGGCGCGCGAGCCGCCCGTACGTGGCAGACGGCAGCATGGTTACGTGCTCGGCGGCCGGCTCCACCCGAGCGATGCGCACGGTGGGCAGCGCGAGCAGATCCTGATCCTGAAGGTCGAGATCCGAGGCAGCCCGCCGCGCCACACCGCTGGCGACCGGGCGAGGCGTCGTGACCTGCTCGGTGTCGGTCGGCGCCATCGTGATCCCCACGTGCCCGGCCGGAGCGAGGACGCTCAGCAGGACCGCAAGAATCCACACGACGCGCATATAGCTGCCTAGCATGCACGCCCGTATCGACCAAGGCGGAGCGACCGCGCGGTCGGCTCAGGAGCCGAGGACCGCGAGGTCCGACAGCTCGAGCTCGGCGCTGCGCCGGCCCTGCCACGTCGAGACCGTCGGGACGAATGCGAGATCGACGCGTGCGCCGACGTCCACCGGCCGATCGCCGAGCCCGAACCCGATCGCCGTTCGCGTCGTGCTCTGATCGTCCTCGAGGGTCAGCTTGATGTGCGACCCGTCACCGACGCGGCGCACCGCGGTCACCCGCGCATTGCGCGTGGCGAGCGTGGGCGCAGGGTTCTGCTGGCCGAACGGCCCGAGGCCAGCGAGCTCGGTGGCGAGGCGCTCGTCGATCTCGCCGAGCCGGACCTCGGCATCGACCTCGCGTCCAGCCACGACCGGACCGGAGCCCTCGGCGAGGCGGAGGCATGCACCACCCAGCGCCTCGGCGAGCGCCGCGATCTGCTCGCGCTGGATCGTGAAGCCGGCCGCCGCGGCGTGACCGCCGAAGCGACCGAGGCAGCCCGGGATCAGCGCCGCCTCCGACAGTGCGCGGTACAGATCGACACCACCGGCGCTCCGTGCCGATCCGCGACCGATGCCGGTCACGGGATCGATGCCGATCACGAACGCCGGACGCTGGTAGCGATCGACGAGCTTGGCGGCGACGATCCCGACCACGCCGGTGGGCCAGCCCTCGCCGGCGATCACGATCGCCGCGCCCGGATCTCGATCGCCGAGCTGATCGAGCGCTTCGGTGACCACGCGATCCTGGATCGTGCGGCGTTCGGAGTTCGCGGCCTCGAGCGCCTGCGCGCACTCCGCGGCGGTATCGGATCCCGCGAGCAGCAACGCGAGCGAGGGCTCCGCGGCGCCCAGCCGACCCGGTGCATTGATCCGCGGCGCGAGCTTCCACGCGACCGTCCGCGCATCCACGTCGCGCTCGAGATCGACGCCCGCCGACGCGAGCAATGCCGCGACGCCGGGCCGCTTGCGGCTCTGGAGCTGGCGCAGCCCGAGTGCGGTGAGGATCCGGTTCTCCGCGGTCAGCGGCACGAGGTCCGCGATCGTTCCGAGCGCGACGAGATCGAGCAGGTCGCGGACATCGGGCTCGGGACCCGAGCGGCCGGACCGCGAGAAGTGGCCACGCTCGCGCAGCTCGGTGCGCACGGCCGCGGCGACATAGAACGCGAGCCCGACCGAGGCCATGCCGCGGAACGGGAACGTCGAGTCCGCGCGGTACGGGTTGACCAGGGCGAACGCCGGATGCGGCGTGTCCGCGGACGGCACCGTGTGGTGATCGACGATGATCACCGGCACGCTGTGGGCGGAGGCGACCGCGATCGACTCGAGGTCGCTCGTCCCGCAATCACCGGTGATGATCAGCTGGCAGCCCCTGGCGATCAGCGCAGCTGCTGCGCCCGGCGTGAAGCCATAGCCTGCATCACGGCTCGCGACCGCGACCTCGACGCTCGCACCCGCAGCGCGCAGGAATGACGTCAGCAGCGCAGCGGTGGTGACTCCGTCGACGTCGTAATCACCGAACACCCCGATCCGCTCGCCGCGCACGACGGCATCGGCGATCCGACCGACGGCGCTCGACAGCCCCGCCAGACCCGCCGGCGGACGCAGCGCAGCGAGCCGTGGATCGACGAAGCCCTGAGCCTCGCGTGGGTCATGGACACCGCGACCGACCAGACAGCGCGCCGTGGCGGGCCGCACGCGCAGGGCGGCCGCGAGACGAGTGACGAGCTGCTCGTCGACCGAGCGGAGCCGCAGTTGCACACGCGCACGCTAGTGCCCGGGTATGACACCCAACGCCCCGAAACGACGAACGCCAGCGCGATCCCGGGATCGCACTGGCGGTATGAGCGAGATCGCCCCGAGTCGCTACTCGTCGTCGGCGGTCGGCGTCGGCGCCGTGCCGGCCGGAGCGACCGGCAGTCCACGACGACGCGCGGGCCCGGTGCCCGAGTACCAGGTCTTGGACACCCAGAGGAACACGGGCGTCGCGAGGAACAGCGACGAGTACACGCCGACGATCACGCCGACGTTCATCGTGAACGCGAAGTTCTTCACGAGGCCCTCGCCGAAGATGTTCATGACGAGCGTCGTCGAGAACACCGTCGCCGAGGTCAGGATCGAGCGCACGAGCATCTCGTTGAGCGAGATGTCGACGATCCGTTCGAGCTTCTTGTCCTTGAGCTTGGCCTGGTTCTCGCGAATTCGATCGAACACGATCACGGTGTCGTTGACGGAGAACCCCATCACCGTCAGCAGACCGGCGACCGAGGTCAGCGAGACCTCGGTGTACGTCACCGCAAACACGCCGATCACGATGATCGCGTCGTGGATCGTCGCCACGGCCGCACCCGGCGCGAACCGGATGTCGAACCGGAACGCCAGGTAGAGCATGATCAGGAAGATCGCGTAGATCAGCGACTTGACCGCATCGTCGCGCAGCTTGTCGCCGGCCTTGGCACCGACGCCGTAGCTCTGCACGACCACGACATCCGTCGTCGGCTCGGCCTTCTCGATCGCCAGCTCGTACTGCTTGGCGAGGCCCGAGATCGCGAACCACTGGTTGTGCTCACCCGTGCCCTCGTCGGCGCGCGTGTACAGGTTCTTCTCGGTCTGGTCCCACGGCTTGACCTCGAGGCCCGACTTCGCGAACACCGCGGCGACATCCGCATCGGAGATCGGCTTCTGCGACCGGACGCTCAGGCGATCGCCGGACCAGGCGACCTTGTGCAGCTCGCGGTCCTTGAACGCTTCCTGGAAGTCCGTGACCACCTTCTGCGCGGTCGCCGGCACCAGTGCGGAGAACCGCGTGGTGCGAACGATCACGCCATTGACGGCGACGTCGTCGCCCTTGGCGTCCTCTGCGGTCCACGAGATCTCGCTGAGCTCGACCGTCTTGTCGGCCTTCTCGAGCTCGTCGCGGATCTTACCGAGGTCGGGCTTCGTGTACTCGCCCGTCGTCTTGTCCTTGAACGCGAGGATGATCTCGGTGCCACCCTTGAAGTCGATCGTCCAGTTCAGGTACTCGCCGCGAACCTGTTTGTTCACGAAGAGCATGCCGATCGACGCGATCATGGCGATGACGGCGAAGATGACCCAGCCCTTGAACTTCGAGACGAAGTTGAAGTTGTTCCCCGGCGGCAACAGGTATCGGAACTTGTGTTGATCGCTCATGGGACGCTCAGATCGAAAGGGTGGACGCGGTGCCCTTCTTCCTGGAGATGCTCCAGTCGAAGAAGATGCGCGTGACCCACGTGTTGACGAGGAGGGTGGTGAACACACCGACGAGCAGCATCACGGCGAAGCCCTTGATCGGGC
Organism: Myxococcales bacterium; assembly: GCA_028287135.1. GTDB lineage: Bacteria > Myxococcota_A > Polyangia > Haliangiales > Haliangiaceae > JABFXX01. The sequence goes on along the minus strand of JAQBQE010000028.1, from coordinate 37,572 downwards.
CCGAGCCGTACTGCAGGAGCACCCAGCCAGCGGCTGCGGTGGTCAGCTGACCGTCGAGGATGGCGGAGAACGCGCGTGAGAACCCGAGGTCGATCGCACCTCGTACACTCTTTCCGAGTAACAGCTCGTCTCGTATGCGTTCGTAGATCAGGATGTTGCCGTCGACGGTCATGCCGACCGACAGCACGACCGCGGCGATGCCGGGGAGCGTGAGGGTCGCGCCGAACGCCGCCATCACCGCGAGGGTGAGCAGCACGTGATAGAGGACCGCGAACACCGCGACCATCCCGGACCACTTGTAGACGCCGAGCATGATCGCGAACACGAGCAGGACGCCGAGACCGAACGACAGCCGGGTCTTCTCGATCGCATCCATGCCGAGCGTCGGGCCGATCTCCGATGCCGACTCTTCCTTGAGCGGCGCCGGCAGCGAGCCGGTCTTCAGCACGTTGACGAGCTCGTTACGCTCGATCTCCTGGCGGGTCGGATCGCTTCCGCCCATCGTGATCGATGCGCGGCCGCCACGGATGGCGCCGTTGATGATCGGCGCGCTCTTGACCTTGTCGTCGAGGATCGTCGCGAGCTTCTTGCCGACGATCTCCGCGGTCAGGTCGCCGAACACGCGGCTGCCGTAGCGGTTGAAGTCGAGCAGGACGATCGGACGATTCGTGTTGGGGTCGTAGCTACCCTGCGCGTCGTTGATGCCGCTGCCGGTGAGGCGCACGGCCTTGTCGAGCCAGTACGACCGCCAGGTCGGACGCGTGTCGCTGTCCGTCGGCGCGGCGTCGTTGAGCTCGTACGCCAGCTGGCGATCGTCGGGGATCTTGAACGACGGGTCCTGCGCGGCGAGCGCCTTGACGTAGCGGTCGATCACGAACCGGCCGGGCACGTTGCACTCGACCTTGCCGTCCTTGAACGCCTTCTTGTCGGTGCGGGCGGAGCACTCGAGCTCCTTGGCCTCCTCGGCCGTGACCCACTCCTTGCGGTCGCGAGCGACCAGGTAGTAGTCGGTGTGCATCGTGTTGCCCTCTTCAGGGCGCCACTGATCGATCTCGGCGCGAATCTCGTCCTTGATGGCGAGCGGGTCCGTGGGATCGCCCTTCTTGCCCGCGCTGCCGACCTTGGCGAACAGCTTGCGCATGTACTCGGAGCCGTCATCGACGACCTTGAACTCGAGCTTCGCGGTGCGGCGGATGATGTTCCGCGTCTCCTCGATGACTTCCTTGTTGAGACCGGGGAGCTCGACGAGGATCTCGTCGCCCTTCTCGACCACGGTCGGCTCGGCGACGCCCTTCTCGTCGATCCGCTCGCGGATCGTCGTGACGGCGTTGGCGAGCGCGGACTTCTTGATGGTGTCGGCAAACGTCGACGAGACCCGGAAGCAGATCGCGTTCGGGCCATCGGTCGGCGCGCACTCACGCGCGCTGATGTCCTTGCCGTAGTCGCTGTTGATCGCAGCCTTCACCTGATCGCGCTTCGTGGCGTCCTCGAGCAGCACGACGACGCCACCGACCGGCGTCTCGAGCGTCTTGACCGTCGCCTTGATCTTGTCGTCGGCGAACCGCGAGTCGAGATCGCGCTTGATCTCCGACGCCTTGTCGTCGACGGCGCGATCGAGATCGATGCTGTAGACGATGTGAAGACCGCCCTGGAGATCGAGCCCCAGGTTGATCTTCTTCTCGAACGGGAACCACCACGGCAACTTGTCGTTATCGACAAAGCTCGGCGCGAGCACTCCGATGCAGAGGAAGATGCTCGCGATCAGAGCGAGTGTGCGCCACTTGAGACTACGGTCCATGAACCACCTCGAACGAGACCAGACAGGCCGAAACGCGAATCGTCGCCAGGATCAAGCAGCGCGCTTTTCAGCGCCTTCGGGGACCTTGCCTTCCCACTTGCCCTCGACGTAGGCACGGGGAACGCGGACACGGACCTTCTCCTGGAGCTCGAGCACGAGCACGCCATCATCCGAGATGCCGGTGATCTTGCCGATCACGCCACCGCGAGTGATCACCTCGTCGCCCTTGCCGAGCTTCGAGAGAAGCGCCTGGTGCTCCTTCTGCTTGCGAACCTGGGGACGGATCAGGATGAAATAGAAGATCCCGAACATCACCAGCATCATCAGAATCGGCTGCATTGCTTGCATCGGCGCACTCCTGGATCGACGTGAAAACGGCAACGACCGAGCCCGCTGGCGACCCGGCGGAAAGACTCGGAAAAAGCAGCGGTTGCGTAGCACTGGCCCCAGATGGGGTCAAGCACGCATCCCCTCGGCAAGGATCCGCTCGCGCAGCGCCCTGACGTGACGGGCGTAGAACGTGAGGTTGTGCAGGGTTGCGAGGCGCGAATAGAGGATCTCTTTCGCGATGTAAAGATGTCGCAGGTACGCCCGGGAGTGGGTCCGGCAGGTCGAGCACGGGCACTCCGGGTCGATGGGACCAAGGTCGGTCCGGTTCTGCGCATTGGGGATGTTTACCCGACCCTGGCTCGAAAACAGGTACCCGTTTCGCGCGTTCCGGGTCGGCATCACGCAGTCGAACATGTCGATACCGGCCGCGATCCCACGCTCGAGATCCGTGGGCGTACCGACTCCCATCAGGTAGCGCGGGCGGTCGGCCGGCAACGTATGCGCGACCTCGTCCAGGACCCGATACGTCTCCTCGATCTTCTCACCGACCGCGAGGCCGCCGAGGGCGTGACCATCGAAGTCGAGCTTCGTGATCTCCGCCATGTGGCGCTGCCGGCGTGCGGCATCCGTGCCGCCCTGGATGATTCCGAACAATGCTTGTCCCTGTGCTCGCTCTGCGCGCCGACATCGTGCCGCCCACGCCGTCGTGCGTGCGAGTGCCACCTCCTGGACGTCCATCGGAGCGTCCCCGGGCGGGCACTGGTCGAAGCACATCGCGATGTCCGACCCGAGCACCTTCTGGATGTGCATCGAGACCTCCGGTGTCAACCGGTGTTTCGATCCGTCGATGTGCGATCGAAACGTGACGCCGTCGTCATCGATCTCGTTGATCGCGGACAGCGAGAACACCTGGAAGCCGCCCGAGTCCGTGAGGATCGGGCGGTCCCACGCGGCGAACTTGTGGAGGCCGCCCGCGACGCCCATCACCTCGAGGCCCGGGCGCAGGTACAGGTGATACGTGTTGCCGAGGATGATCTTCGCGTCGATCGGCTCGGCGCGCAGCTCGTCCGCGGTCATCGCCTTCACGGTGCCGAGCGTTCCGACCGGCATGAACACCGGGGTCGGGATGTCGCCGCGGGGCGTGTGGAGAATGCCCGCGCGGGCGTGCCCGAGCGTCGCGATCAGCTCGTAGGAGAAACCTGGCGTGGGGAGCTCGAACAGCACGGGCGCGTCGTTATACGCGGGTGCGCGCGCCGGCGCACGGTCTGGGGGATGGCACTGCGTGTGAACACTTGATCGAGCGTGAATCCCCGGATCACGGAGCTCCAGAAGCAGGCCGCTGGCCGAAGCGACGTCATCGGCCTCGCGGGCGGACTACCGGCCGACGAGCTGATGCCGCGAACCGAGCTCGCGCGAGCGCTCGCGGAGGTCACCGCCCATCGCGACGAGGCGCTCCAGTACGGCTGGCCCGAGGGCGACGAGTCGCTGCGGGCGTGGATCGCCCGGCGGCTCACGGCGCGCGGTGCGACGGTCGATCCCGAGCGCGTGATCATCACCTCGGGGGCGCAGCAGGCGCTCGCCCTGGTCGGTGCGGCCTGTCGCGGCGAGCGGATCTCGGTCGGCAGCGAGACCTACCCTGCCGCGATCGCGGCGTTTCGCCAGGCCGGTGCGGCGGTCGTGGTGACCGGCGGCGATGCGGCGTACGTGATGCCCGGCGTCGGGAATCCGCACGGAGTCGATCAGATCGAACCGCATCGCCTGCGCTGGCTCGCGGAGAAGACGCTGATCGTCGACGAGGCGTACAGCGAGCTGCGGTTCGACGGGCAGATCGCACGGCCGCTTCTCGCGGACGCACCCGAACGGGTCTGGCACATCGGTACGTTCTCGAAGAGCGTGAGCCCGGGTCTGCGCGTCGGCTGGTTGATTCCGCCGGCGCGCGAGCATGACTCGATCGTCGACATCAAGAGCGCGATGGACCTCCAGACCGCGAGCCTGACGCAGCTCGCGATACGACGCTTGCTCGCGACGCTCGACTACGACGCGCTCCTCGCGAAGGCGCGCGGGTTCTACCAGGAGCGGGCCGCGGTGCTCGGGCAGGCCTTGCACGACGAGGTCCCCGGCATCCGGTTCACCGTGCCCGAAGGCGGGTTCGCGATCTGGATCGACACGAACGACGACGGCGACGATGTCGCGCTGCTCGAAGCGTGTATCGCCGCCGGCGTCTGCATGGATCCGAGCAGCGTGTTTCGCCCGCGCGGAGCCGCGGGTCCGGTGGCGATGCGCGCCTGCTTCTCGAACACCGCACCCGACCAGCTCGTCGAGGGGGCGCGCCGGTTCGCGACCGCGCTCGAGCGCTGGCGACGTGACCGTTAGCGCGCGTGGTGGAGGAGCGACGCGTCGCCGTAGCTGAAGAACCGGTAGCCATGGGCGACGGCGTGGCGATACGCGGCGAGCACGCGCTCGGTGCCGGCAAACGCGCAGACCAGCATCAGCAGCGTGGACTCGGGCAGGTGGAAGTTGGTGACCAGGTGATCGACGGCGCGGAACGTGTGGCCCGAACCGGGATACACGAACAGCTCGGTGGTCCCGGGACCGACGGCGACGGAGCGGTGTTCGGTCCTGGCAGCGAGCGCCGCGGCCTCGAGTGCGCGCAGCGCGGTGGTACCGAGTGCGACCACCGGGCGGCCCGAGGCGACGAGCGCCGCGGTGGCTTCGGGGATGTCGTAGCGCTCGCGATGCATGTGGTGCTTGCGAACATCCTCCTCGCGGATCGGCGCGAACGTGCCCCAGCCGACGTGGAGCGTGACGGTCGCGAAGGTGACGCCGCGCGCGACCAGCGCATCGCGGATCGCGGGCGTCATGTGGAGGCCCGCGGTCGGCGCTGCGATCGCGCCGGGAACCCGCGCGAACATCGTCTGGTACCGCTCGCGATCGGTCGCTCCGTCCTCGCGCATGATGTAGTGCGGCAGCGGGATGTGGCCGTGCTCCTCGAGCATCGCGAGCCCGTCACCGGGAGCGGCGAACACGAGCGAGCCATCCTCGCGGCGCCCCTCGAGCACGGTCAGGACGACGCCGGTTCCGTCGACGCGTACGGTCTGCCCCGGCCGCAGCGGCCGGCGGGCCCGCGACAGGCAGCGCCACGCCGAGCTGCCCTCGGGCGCAGCGACGCCGGGCTCGGGCTCGAGGAACAGCACCTCGACCCCACCGCCGGTGTCCTTGTGCGTCAGGACCCGTGCCGGGATGACGCGCGTATCGTTCGCGACGAGCACCGCGTCCGCCGGCAGCAGCTCGACGAGCTCAGCGAACCGATGATCCGAGAGCTGGCCATCCGCGTGCAGGTGCAGCAGCCGTGATGCATCGCGCTCGGGAGTCGGCTCCTGCGCCACCAGCTCGGGCGGCAGGTCGAAGGTGTAGTCGTACGGCGCGAACACGGCGGCGCACGCTAGCACACGCGGTGTTCGCAGCTGCAATCACGCGGTCGTGGGCGTGTCTCGATGGCCATGAGCTGGCCGGCACGCGGGGATGCTAGATTGCGCGCGATGCGAACGCTCGGTTCCGCCACGACGCTGCTTGTCCTGACGTCGGTCGCGACCGCCGCGCCGCTCGCAACCCTTCGCGAGGATCTCGATGGTGACGGCTCGGCCGAGACCGTCGAGCTGTCCGCCGATGGCGTGCTCACGGTCGCCGGCGGGTCGCGGGCCAAGCTCGCGCTCGGCGGCGGCATCTCGCGCGCGGAGCTCGCCATCGCTCCGCACCGGGGGCGATCGATGCTCGTGGTCCAGGTCACCCGCGGCGCGGCGCGCGAAGCCACGATCGTCGAGTACCGGGGCGCAGCGCTCGCCGTGATCACCACGGTGAAGCTCGGCGGCGTCGGGCTCGATGGTGACTACGGGGTCGAGCTCGATGCGGGACCCGGTGGCCTCTACCGGTACCAGACCCGCGATGGGCTCCGTCGCTGCGATGCACGGCCGGCGTACCTGTTCGCCGAGGGCTTCGACGGCACGCGGTTCCGGCGGCTCACGAAGATCCCGAGCGGTGTGCCCGATGGCGTTCCCACCCTGCCCGCTCGCGCCGACTCGGCCACCCAGGCAGCGCCCCAGCTCTATCAGGCCCGCGTGGCTTCGATCCAACCCGGGGCCACGGATGCAGGTGGGCTCGGGATCCCGAAGGAGCTCGATGACGGGCGCACCGACACGCTGTGGCGCGAGGAGCTCAGCGCGAGCACCGGCGAGGGCCAGTTCTTCACGTTCGAGCCACGGATCGCCGGCGCCAAGGCAAAGCAGATCCGGATCGTCAGCGGCAATCCCGCGTCCGCCGCGACGATGAAGAGCGTCAACCGTCCGCGCCAGATCGCGATCGCGACGCCGGCCCGCGCGTGGCGCGTCGAGCTCCCCGATGCCGCGAACGATCCGCTCGGGACGGCCTACGTCGTCGACCTGCCGGAGGCGGTCAGCGGCTGCGTGACGGTGGTGCTCGAGAGCACGTACGGACCGGCGCTGGGCGCGACCGCGATCGCCGAGCTCGAGGTGTTCGCCGAGGGCGAGCGCGCTGGGGGCGGAGACGCGATGCTCGCCAAGGTGGTCGCCGAGGGCAAGGAGGGTGCGGTCAATGCCGCCGCTGCGCTCTCGCGCCGTGGCACTGCCGGTGCATCGGCGATCGATGCCGAGCTCGCCAAGACCACGGATGCACATGCACGCCGCCGGCTGATCGCCGTGCTCGTGAAGATCCAGGATCCCGCGGCGGCCGCGTCCCTGTCGCGAGCGGCGACCGAGGGCTGGGTCACCGGTCCCGAGCTGCTCGATCTGATCGACGCGCTCGCGCGCAACGGGCTCGGGCAAGAGCTCCACGATCTCGCAGGGAGCGGAGGCCTCGCGATCGACGCGCGAGTCGCCGCGGCTCATCGGCTGGCTCCATCGGGCAAGGACCTGCCGCTGCTCATCGACCTCGCAGGCACGGGACCTCATCCCGTGCGGCGTGCCGTGATCGACCAGCTCGCGGAGGCACCCACCGCGGAACTGATCGAGGCCGCAACCAAGGAGTCCGATCCGGCGGCATCGGGCGACCTGTGGCGCGCGCTGACGCGGTCGACGCGAACGGATCCCGCAGCGCGCGCATCAGCGCTCGCCGCGATGCTGGCGGCCCTGCCCACCGTGACCGACTACGAGCGCCGCTACCGCCTCGTCGACGGCATCGCCACGCTCGGCGATGCGGCCGCGCTGCGAACGCTCGACGCCCTGCTGCGTGGGCTCCCCGCGACCGCCGAGACCGCAGCGCTCCGCCAGGTCGCGATCCGCGCGATCGGCTTCGCTCCCCGCCCCGAGGCGATCCGGCTGCTGCTGTCGTTCGCGACGGATCCGGATCCCGGCGTCCGGCTCGCGGTGCTGTCCGCGCTCGCCGGAGCCACGACCGACGCGAGCGATCCGTGGCACACCGCGGACGGGCCGGATGGAATCGACCGCGTGATCATCAACGCACTCGGCGCCGACACGTGGCCGGAGATCCGGAGCCGCGCTGCGGCAACGCTCGGAGCTCGCTGTCAGCGCCCAGGTCCTGCGCGCGCGCTCGTCGACGCCGTCGGCAAGGACCAGGAGATCGACGTCCGGATCGATGCGTTGACCGCGCTCGTGCAGTGTCACGCGGCGGAGATCGATCAGCTGCTGGTACGCACGTGGGACGACAGCAAGGCGCCGATCCAGCTCCGCACGCAGGCCGTGAGCCTCGCCGTCGCGCTCGCGGATCCGAGGCTCGGCCCGATCCTCGTGAGTCGGTTCACCCGCTGGCGGGGCGCTGCGATCGAGAGCGCGGAAGCGCTCGCGCTCGCGCAGAGCGCGGCGGCATCGATCGCGCGGCTGTCCGCACCTGGCGCTGCCGAAGCGCTGCTCGCCGCGCTCGATGACTCCGCGTTCCCCGAGATCGTCACGGCCTCGGCGCTCGCCCTCGGTGCGCTCGGCCCGGCGTGTCCGCCTGCGGCGAAGCTGAAGCTCGACGCGATCGGCCGGAGCGACGACCAGGCTGCCGTCGCCGCGAAGCGTGCTGCGGCGCAATGCGGTCGGTGATCTGACCGATCTCCGCGCGAGCGGTGCGCCACCGCCCGGCCCTGCGCCACGCGCGCTCGGCCCTCCACCAGCGTCGTGACGAAATCGCGCTGCGTGCACGCTCGCACAGCTGTGTAGGTCCGCGAATCACGCGGAACATGTGCGCGGGTTGGCGTCGCCGCGCTCTATCTCCGGCGAAGCGTGAGCGGCACATCCATTGCTCCTTGCACCGTCATGATGACCCATCGCCTACTGGCCCCTGTCCTGGCCGCGTGCGCGTCGCTCGCGGCGTTCACCGGCTGCACGACCGACGACGGATTCGTCGCGGACGCGTCGCTCCGCGTGGTCAACAACTCGGACTTCGTGATCGAGCAGATCTATCTGACCGACACAGGCAGCTCGACATGGGGGCCAAACCTGCTCGGTGGCGATGTGCTGTTCCCAGACGAGGAGCTACTCCTCGGCGTCAACTGCGACTTCTACGACGCACTGCTCGTCGACGAGGACGGCGTCGAGTGCGAGATCAACGACATCGATCTTTGCCTGAACGATGCGACCTGGTCGATCCGCAACAACACGTGCACCGTGTTCGGGGTGGCGGCCAAGGAGCGCGCCGAGAAGGCCGCGGCGCAGCAGCAGACCGAGAAGAGCGCGAACTAGCAGCCGGAGCTTCGCGGTCAGTGGACCGTGACGCCGGGCGCGTACAGTCGGACGTCTTTGGACGGTGGCTGAGCGCCATCGACGACCACCTCGACCATTCGCCGGCTGACACGGATTACCTTGAATCCGCTGCCGGCGATTGGCTTGCCGTCAGCGAGGAACACGCCCGTCCACCGGGCGGTGATCGCTGGCGGGTCCGCGGCGCCGCGCAGACCGATCACGAGCCGGAGCTGATTCGGCGACAGCGCCGACTGCAGGATGACGCGCCGATCGATGGGGTCGACGGACTGTGGGCTTGGCGGGTTCCCGCTGAAATCGCGCCGCCGTGACCTCTTGATCGGGGGCGACGATTCCATGACGGGCGCTGGATCCTGCACCCGCGGTGGCACCGATGACTCGGCATCCACGCCAGCATCCGCGATCTCGGTCGTGCCCAGCTCGTCGTGGACGGCAAGCACTCGGGGCGCCGTGGGAGCGGGCTGACTGCAGCCGACCACGAGCACGAACGGAACACCGAACCGTCCCCTCTGCTTCAACATCCCCATGACGGTGACCGACGCTACGCGAGAGAGCTGAGTGCGTCCTTGAGCTTCTGGTTCTGCGGTTCGATCTCGAGCCCGCGCTGGAACATGCTCTTCGCCTTCGGCGGCTGCCCGAGCTGCAAGTGGATCTTGCCGAGCGCCCAGTAGACCTCGCCCTTCGTGACACCCGCCTCGACGTCGATGTTCTGGAGGACGAGCGACTGGTAGATCTTGCGTGCCTTCTCCCAGTCCTCGAGCGCGAGGTAGAGCCGGCCGAGGCCGGTCATCGTCGACACATCGGTCGGGTTGACGCGCAGCGCCTCCTCGTACGCCGCCAGCGCACCGGGACGATCACCCCGTGCCTCGAGGATCCCGCCCTGCCGCTGGCGGAACCGCGCGACGTCCTTCATGCGGCGACCGGCCTTCGCTTCCTCGGCCAGCCGGTCGTAGATCGGCGCGGCCTCGTCGAGACGGTTCGAGGCGAAGTACAGATCCGCGAGCGGCGCGAGCACACGAACGTCCGTCGGAGCATCCTGGGCCGCCTTCGCGAGGGCGGCGAGCGCCGCGTCGGTCCGGCCCGCCTTGCGCTCGAGCTCCGCGAGCTCGACGAGCAGCGCGACGCGCTCGAGCGGCACCGTCAGCGTGGCGACGCGACGCTGCAACAGATCGGCAAGGAGCGTGTGGTCGCGGCGATCGCGCGCGAGCTTCTCGAGGGCCGCGATCGTCGATGCATGACCGCCGTCGTGCTTGAGCGCCTGCTGTAAGTGCAGGATCGCGGTCTCGGGATCGCTGTCCCCGACCCGCGCGACCTCCCCGAGGCGGAAGAACAGATCCGCGGCATCTCGCCCGGTCGGCGACAGCCGCAAGGCCTGCTCGAGCGTGGCCTTGCACTTGTCCCAGTCACCCGAGCGCTCGTAGATCTTCGAGAGCCGCGTCAGGGCAGCGACCGAGCCGGGCTCGCGCTTGAGGATCTTCTCCAGGATCTCGCCGGCGGCGTCGGGATTGTCGAGCTGACTCTCCCAGACGTCTGCCGCACGCGCGAGCGTCGCGATCTCACCGGCACTGTCACCGAGCGTCGCGTAGAGCTCGGCCCGCTTCTCGAGCAGCTCGACGAGGTCATGCGATCGCCCTGCCTGCGTCAGCAAGCGGTCGAGCTGGTCGTACGCCGGCTGATGCGATGCATCGACCTCGAGCGCCGCGTACCAGCTCGCGATCGCATCGTCCACCGAGCTGCGCTTCTGCTCCGCCATCCGCGCCATCTCGGCGTGGATCGCGACCTTGTCGGAGGTCGACTTCGCGAGCGACAGACGACGGGTCTGGATATCGGAGACCGCCATCCAGTCGCCCGCGCGCGCGTACGCGCCTTCGAGTGCGGACAGCGCCACGAGATCATCCGCATCGAGGTCGAGCACGGCCTGCCAGGCGGAGACCGCACGCTGGCCGTCGGTCTCGAGCTGCGCGATCTCTACCCGCAGCGCCTTCTCGTCGACGGGCGAGGAGGTCATCCGCGCCGCTCGCATCAGGACATCGATCAGCTCCGTCTTCTGCCCGCTCTGGCGATACAGCCGCGCGAGCTCGTCGAGTGCCTCGCGATCGGCCTCGTCGGTGTCGGCGATCTCGCGCCATGCCGTGATCGCGGCATCGCGATCGCCCGCGCGCTCGGAGATCTGCGCGACCTCGGCGTAGGCGGCACGCTTCTCGGGAACCTCGGCGACGATCCGGCCGCGGTGGCGGAGCGCGTCGGCGAGCGCGATCTCATCCCCGCGCTGGCGCAGGATCTTGATCAGATCGTCGAGTGCGCCGATCGCCTCCGGCTCGAGGACGAGCGCTGCGCGATACGACGCGGCCGCTTCCTCGAGCTGACCGAGCCGCTCGCGCTGCATCCGTCCGAGGAACGTGAGCAGTGCGACCTGAACGTCGGTCTCGCGGCGCGACGCGTCCGTGGCATGCACGATCGCGTGAACCCGGGACGCGACCTCGGGCCACTGCCCCAGCTTCTCTGCCAGCCGCTCGGTCTCTGCGAGCGCTTGGCCCGAGGCTGGATCGATCGCCAGCCAGCGCAGCGCGGCATCGAGCGCGCGGCCACGATCGCTGAGACGCTGCTCGTAGAGCTCGGAGATCCGTGCCAGCAGGCTGGCGCGGTCGATTGGATCCTGGGTGATGTCGAGCCGGGCCTCGAGCACCGCGACCAGCCGAGCTGCGTCGCCGTCTTGATCGAACAGCGGTTCGAGGATCTCGACGATCTCCGCGCGCTGATCGGGCGCCGACGCGAGCATTCGCTCGAGCGCAGCGCGTGCCTGCAGATGCGCGGGGACGAGCTGGAGCACCTCGCGGTACGCGGCGACCGCGCCGCGCGTGTCCTGCAGCGTGGTCTCCTTGAGATCCGCCTCGCGGTACATGTACTCGGCGGTCTGCGTGTCGTCCTCGGAGGCGTCGGCCTGACGCCGCAGCACGAACGCCAGATCGGGCCACCGGCTCGACCGCGCGAGCACCCGCTCGAGCGCCGCCAGCGCCGGGCGCGGCTCGGGACCGTGAGACGCCTTCTCGTACGCGCTCGCGGCGCGATCGAGATCCGACAGCTTGTCCTCGGCGATCTGGCCGACGCGCATCGCGTAAGCCTGTTCGACATCCGGTGGCAGCGAGTGCTGGAGCAGTTGCTCGAGCGTCACCGCCAGCTCGGCCCACAGATAAGGATGACCCTCGGCGAGCCGCAGCAGCGGTCCGAGCAGGTCGGCGTCGTCGGGATCCGACTGGATCGCCCGTCCCCACACCTTGAAGGCGTCGACGGGCTTGCCGGCGAGGGTCTCTTGAACCTCCGCGAGCGCGGCCCAGTCGGCGCGGCGTGCCACCGAGTCATCGGAGGCGAGGGAGAGCCGGCGCTCGTACACGCGGACCAGTCCGGTGGCATCGCGATCGCCGCGGTAGACGCGCTCGAGGATCGCCGATGCAGTCGCGACATGATCGTCACGCAGCAGCAACGCCTCGAGCGCTGCGCGCGCCGCTTCGTGCGCCGGCAGCACCTGGAGGACGGCGCCGTAGCGGGGAATCGCGGCCTCGGGATCGAGCAGCTCGACCTCGACGAGGTGTGCCGCGCGGTATGCGAGGTCCGCTCGGTCCTGCGCACTGATCGCAAGGAGAGCCCGGCGATCGACAACGTCGAGCAGCTCCGGCCACATCTTCTGCTTCGCGTAGATCCGGTCGAGCTCCGCGAGCGCGGCTGGATCGCCCTGATCATCGTCGAGGATCGCCGTCAGCTGCGCGATCGCCTGGTACACGTCGTCGAGCTTCTGCTCGTAGACCGCGGCGGCGGCGTGGCGCAGCCCCTGGCGGGTGACGAGATCCGGGGTCAGCTCGATCTTGCGCTCGAGCGTGGTCACCAGCTCGCGCCCGTCGCCGGACTCTCCGTACAGGCGCTCGAGCGCATCGAGCGCTGCGAGGTCCGTGTCGTCGACCTCGAGCACGTTGCGGTACGCCTTGATGGCAGCAGGCTTGTCGTCGAGCACCTCGTCGTAGAGCGCGGCGACGCGATGGAGCAGGACCAGCCGTACGCCGGCGTCCTCGGACAGCTCTGCGCGTCGGGCGACGACGAGCACGAGCTCAGCGACGCGGCCTTCGACGGCGAGGAGCCGATCGAGAGCAGCCAGCGCCACGACGTCATCGGGCCTCGACTCCTCGACCTTGCGCCATGCGCGGATCGCGAGCTGGAGATCGCCGCGCTGCGCCTCGTGGATCTCGGCCGCGCGCGCCCACAGCCCTGCGGCGAGGTCCTGGTTGGGAGCGACGGCGGCACCCTCCTCGAGGGTAGTCACCGCGTCATCCCACGCCTCGAGCTTGCCGGCGAGCGAGAGCAGCTTCATCAGGCTCTCGTCGTCCGCGACATCGATCCGCCAGGCGCGTGCGAGCGCCTCGAGCGCGAGGTCGAGTGCGCCACCACGCTGCTCGTGGATCAGCGCGATCTCGTGGAGCACCGAGACCTGATCGATCGGGTCGCGGATGAAGTCGAGCTTGGCGTCGAGGATGACGACGAGCTTCTGCCACCAGTCCTGGTCGCGATACACCGGCTCGAGCAGGTCCGCGATCCTCTCGCGGTGCTGCTCGTGGATGACGAGACGCTCGAGCGATCCGACCGCGCGCTCCCACAGCCGGCCCTCGGCGATCACGTGCTCGAGCTGATCGAGCGCGGCGTTGATGTCCGCGACCTCGATCTCGAGGACCTCGGCGAGCCGCAGCCGCAGATCGGCGGTCTCGTTCTGGTTCTGCGAGCGCGACAGCCGCGACTCGAACAGGTCGACGAGCTCGGTCCACTGGGAACCCTGCCGGTACAGCCGCTCGAGCTCTCCGACCGCTTCGCGATATGCATGCTCGACGACCGGGCTACCACCGCCCTCGGTGGCGGCCACGACCTCGCGCCAGCCGTCGACTGCGCGCGCCGGATCGGCAACGCCATCCTCGAGCAGCCGAGCGCGCTTGATCAGTGCTTCGCGGCGCAGGTCATCATCGCTGCGAGCGATCACGTCCTCGTAGATCGTGACGAGCTCTGCCCACTTCTGCGTGCGGCCGAGCATCTCCTCGAGCCGACGGATCAGCTCGCGCTCGTTCGGCCGGGCCTCGTCGACCTGGATCGACAGCGCACGGCGGTACGCGATGAATGCCTGGTCGTGCTGCGCCAGACGCCGGTCGTAGATCGCCGCGACCGCGATCGCGACATCGCGGAGCTCGAGGGACTCGCCCTCCTCGTCGTCGAGATACTGCTGGTACGTCTGCGCGACGAACGCCCAGTTATCGACCATCCCCGCGAGCCGCTGCAGCTGATCGCGGATCGCCGGATCGCTCGGAGCTTCGCGGAACAGCCGCGCGTACCACCGGCTCGCGTTCTCGAAGTCCTCGAGCTGCTCCTCGTAGAGCCGCGCCACGAACCGCGTGATCCGCAGCCGCTCGCGCGGATCGGATGCACTCTCGAGCTTCGCCTCGTGGACGCGGATCAGCTCGGGCCAGCGCTGCTGCGCGACATAGATCGGCTCGAGCACCTCGGCTGCCATCGCCCGGAGCTCGGGGTCGACGAGGAAGCGCTCGACGGCGGCGAGGGCCTGCACGTGGCGTGAGTCGCCGCTGAGCGCGGCCGAGTAATTGTCGATCGCCGCCTCGATATCGTGGAGGTGACGCTCGTGGATCTCGCCGAGCTGGACGCGCAGCCCGACCGCTTCCTCGATCGAGGTCGCGAACCCGAGCCGGCGCTCGTAGAGATCGACCACATCGGGCCACCTGCCCTGCGACCGGTAGAGTTGCTCGAGCGCATCGACGGCATCGCGGCGCTCGGGCGCCACCGCGAGGACCTGCTCCCAGGTCGAGATCGAGTCGTCGATCCGATCGAGCTCGATGTAGAGGCCCGCAGCCTCGACCAGGGCGCCGACGCGATCGTCGACGTCGGCCGTCGCCGCATCGGCCTGCCGCAGCAGCACCTCGGTGAGCTTCTCGTTGTCGTTGGTCTCGCGGTAGATGCTCTCGAGCGCGGCGAGCGCACGGCGATCATCGATCTGCCCGTCGAGGACCTTCTGGTAGTACTCGCGCGCGAGCTGGAGATCGCGGCGTACCGCACGCGCCAGATCGGCGACGTCGAGATACAGCCGCCGCTGGATCTCCGAATCGAGCACGTTCGGCGCGACCTCGCGGTACGCATCGATCAGATCCGATTCGCGGCCCAGCTCGCCGGCGAGGCGCTCGACCTCGGCGACGACCTGCGGGAGCTCGGGCTCGGTGGCGGCGTGCTGCAGCGCGAGGATGAGCGCGGCCAGGGCGCCGGGCTTGTCGTCGAGCTGGTACTCGCGGAGCCGGACGACCTCGGAGAGCGCGTGGAGCTTCGCGGATGGATCATCCGCCCAGTCGACGGTCCGCAGCAGGAGCTGCGCGAGCCGCTCGTACTGCGTCGTGCCGTCGTAGACGGGACGCAGGATCTCGGCAGCCGTCAGCCGCAGATCGAGATCGTCGAGAGCCGCCTCGACAGCCGCGATCGCCTGCGGATGCTCCGGCTCCTCGTCGAGCACGGCCTTCCATCGATCGAGGGCCTCGATCGGACGCGCGAGGGGCCCGGTCAGGAGCTGCGCGATCTCGACGAACAGCGAGATCCGCGCACTAGGGTCGAGTCCGGCCTGGCGCTCGAGCACCTCGAGCAGATCCGCATGGCGGCCGGCTTCGCGATAGAGACGCGCGAGCTCGCGGAGCGCCGTCGCATCGTTGGCATCGCGGTCGAGGATGTCGAGGTGCGCCGCGATCGCCTCATCGGGCTCTTCGAGCATCACCTCGTGGATCTCGGCGATCCGGGCGAGCAGCTGCCGGGCCTCAGGGGGCGAGGCGTGGTCGAGCTTGCGATGCAGGATGTCGATCAGCTCGCGCCAGCTCTCGGACTGCTGGTACAGCCGCTCGAGCGCGTTGAGCGCACCGGCATCCGTGGGCTGATCGGTGAGCAAGTCGCGCCATGTCCCGATCGCGGCCTCGCGATTGGACAGTTGCTCCTCTTCGAGCGCTGCCACCCGGGCAAGCAGCGCTCGGCGCTCGCCGGGATCTTCAGCCCACTCGGCCTGCTTCTTCATCACCGCCCGAAGCTCGGGCCACGCGCGCGACTCGTTGTAGAGCCGCGCGAGCGAGGTCGTCGACCGGCGGATCGTCGTCGGATTGGTCCCGTCGACGTCGAGCCAGCGCCGGTACGCTGCGATCGCACGCGGCGCGTCGCCGAGCTGGAGGTCGTAGTACGCCGCGAGCTCACCGAGCAGTGCGGCGCGGGTGACGATGTCGCCCTCGGGCGCGTTCGCCGCGGCGGTCTCGAGAGCAGCCGTTGCTTCGGGCCACCGCTGCAGCTGCTGGGCGAGCCGTGCAAGCTCGACGCGTGCGCGCTCGTGGGTTGGATCGAGGCCGAGCACCTCGACCCAGGCATCGAACGCCGTGCGTGCGCCGGAGAGCTCGGTCTCCTCGATCGTCGCGATCCGCGACAGCAGCTCGACGGCCTCGGTCCCGGTCGCGAGCTTGCGCTGCGCGCGGAGGACGGCGACCAGATCCTTCCACAGCTTGTCCTGCTCGTAGAGCGGCTCGAGCATGCGCGCCACGCGGAGCGTGACGTCGGCCTTCGGCATCAGCTCCTCGAGCAGCTCGCGCGCATCCTCGTGTCCGCGCTGGCGGCTGATCACGTCCTCGATCAGGTCGACGGCGCGCGTCGGATTGTCGAGCCGGTGCGCGAACAGCTCCGCGCGCCGGTACAGCAGCCGCGTGTGCTCGGTCGGGCTGACTGCGCCCTTCGCGGGCATGTGGTCGAGCTGGCGCCCGAGCAGGTCCTCGAGCTCCTTCCACTGCTCGCCGGCCGCGTACAGCCGATCGAGTGCCTGGTAGGACGCGAGGTAGCCCGGATCGAGCTCGAGCACGCGGCGATGTGCGTCCATCGCGCGCGCCGGCTGTGCGAGGACGTCCTCCTCGAGGGCCGACAGCTCGAGTAACGAGGACATGCGTGCCTGGTCGTCGCCGGTGACCTCGATCCGCCGCTCGAGCAGCGCGCGCAGATCGGTCCACCGCTGCTCGCCGCGATAGATCTGGGACAGTGCTTCGAAGGCGTCCGATGCATCGGGCTCGACCTCGAGCACCGTGTTCCATGCGCGCTCGGCAGTCGCGCGATCGCTCAGGCGATCCGCCGCCACGTGGGCGAGCTCGGTCGCCACGGCGCGGATGTGAGCCGGTGCGGCATTCGTCGAGCGCAAGGATGCCAGGGTGCCGGCGAGCTGCTGCGCCCACTCGCCATCGCGCCCGAGCTGGCCCGCGAGCACCGCGAGCGAGCCACGGACCTCCCCGTCGGTCGGATCCGCAGCGAGGACGCGGAGGCCCGACAGCCAGGCGGCGGCCGGGTCGCCGAGCTCGCTGTGATAGAGGCGCATCAGCGCGCGATCGATGTCGAGACGTTCGGAGGCGGTGGTCTCCTCGCCGGCGCGGATCACCTCGAGCGAGACCGCCTGGAGTCCGATGTTCCTCGACGCCTCGAGGTGTGGCAGCACGAGCCGCGCTGCGCTGATCCGGTCTGCCGGCACGACCTTGCCGCCGGGGCCATCGATCGGGAGATAGCGCACGAGCGCACCGATCGCCTGCGGGCGTACGGCTCCGCCGGGGAGCGTCACTCCGAGCGCGTCGCGATAGAACCCGAGCGCCTTCGCCGGATCCTCGAGTGTCTGCTCGTGGAGAATACCGAGGCGCATCAGCAGATCGAAGCGGGCCTGGCCGTCGGGCGCCTGCGGTCCGAGCGCCTGGAGCTCCATCTGCAGCACCTGCGCAAGCGACTCCCAGTCGCCACGCGCTTCCTCGATCCTCGCGAGCGCGCGCATGGCACGCACCTGGTTCGGCAAGACCTCGAGCGCTTCGCGATACGTCGCGGCCGCACCATCGAGATCGACGAGCCGTTCTTCCTGCAACGACGCGATCTCGATCAGCAGCGACGCCCGCTCCTCGGCATCCTTCTCGCGCGCGGCGCGCCGACGGTACGAGCCGAGCAGCTCCGGCCAGTCTGCGACCTGGATCGACAGCTCCTCGAGATGCTGCTCCGCCTCGTGATCATCCGGTGCGAGCGCGAGGACCTGGCGATGATATGCGCGGGCACGCTCGGGATCGACGAGCCGGCGACTGGCGATCTTGGCGAGCTCGCGCAGGAGCTTGAGCCGCGTCGCGTCGTCGATGACGGTGCCGGCGAGGTGGCGATCAAAGCTCGCCGCGACCTCGCGCCACTGATCGGGCTCGCTCGCCAGACGAAGCACGTCGGTGTAGAGCGGGCCGCTCGCTGGCTCGAGATCGAACGCGCGCAGGGTCCAGGTGAACGCGAGCGTGCGCGACGCGAGCTTCTGCTCGCACAGCTGGCGAATCTGCGCGATCTTCGATAGTCGCGCATTCTTGTCGGGCGCGGCGGCGAGCTCGATCTCGTACATCGTGATCAGTCGCGCCCACTTCTCCTGCTTCGCGTAGATCGGCGCGAGCGCGCGAGCCGCACCGACGTGCGTCGGCTCGACGGCGAGCACGCGTTCCCAGACCTGGCGCGCGCGCTCGAGGGCCGGCACCGCCGCGGCCTCCTTCGCGGCTTCTGCGCGCTGCTGCGCGAGCTGCGCCGCTCGCTCGACCAGCGGCAACCGCTGCGCCTTCGCGTCGAGCCGATCGGCGATGCCGAGCAAGGCGTCGACGAGCTCCTCTTCCTGACCGAGGCGCGCGTACAGGTTCTCCAGGCCGGCGAAGTCTCCCGCCGTGGCATACAGCTCGCGGAGCGTGCGTAGCGCCTTGGCGTGGTTCGGCTCGAGCTCGAGCACGCGCTGCCATTGCGCGGCAGCGACCTGTGCCGAGCCGAGGCGATCCGAGAACACCTGCCCGAGCTTCTCGAGTAGCGTGATCGCTTCCTTCTTCTGCGGCGGCTCGGTCGCGAGCAGCGTCGAGATCTGACGGTCGAGGATCTCCGCCAGTGCGAGGTACCGCTTCTCGCGTTCGTACAGCGCGGCGAGCGCCGTCAGGGTCTCGGGATGATCGAGCGGGTCGCCGGCAGCGCGGCCGTCGGCAAGCATCGTGTTGTAGATCTCGATCGCGAGCCGCGTGTCACCGAGACGCTCGGCAGCGAGCCGGGCCATCTCGCCCTGCTTCATCCGCCGCTCCTCGCCCGCGAGCAAGCTCGCCTCGCGCCCGAGCACGTCGATCAACGCGCGCCACTGCCGGCGCTTGATGTAGATCTCCTTGAGCTTCGCGAGCGAGTCCGCGTCTCCGACCGAGAGCTCGAGGATGCGCTCGAGCGGGCGGACGGCATTGGCAAAGTTACCGAACCGCTCCGACCACAGATCCGCGATCTCGCGCAGGATCAGGACGCGGTCGGCGTCGGGCACATCGGGCGCCTCGGACTTCTTCGTCAGCACCGCGATCAGATCGTTCCACCGACCGAGCGCCCGGAACTTCGCCGCGAGCTCGTCGGCAGCGCGCTTGTTGTCCGGATCGATCTTGAGGATCGCGTTGTAGGTGTTGATCACCATGACGTCGAGCCGGAGCTTGTCCCGGTAGATCTCGACGACCTGGTGCAGCCGCTCGACGCGGCCCGCGATGTCACCTTCGGGGAGGCGCTCGATCTCTTCCTTCATCAGGTCGAGCAGCGCGTTCCACTTCTCGGTCCTCCGGTACAGCCGAGCGAGCGCGATCCGCGCGTCGGTCGAGCCGGGCTCCTGGCGCAGGTGCTGCTTCCAGGCTTCGATCGCCTTCTCGGGATTGTTCTGCGCCTCGGCAAGCTCCGCGATCTCCAGCCCGATCGGGCGAGCGTGCGGACCACTGTCGTTGCGCGGACGGGCGGACTTCTCGACCTGCCGCAGCATCGCGAGCAGCTTCTGGTTCTCGCCCTTGGTCGGGTAGTACGCGCGATAGAAGTCGAGAGCAGCCGGGTGCGCCGGGTCGATCTTGCGGACGCGACGGAAGTACTCCTCGGCCTGATCGAGATCGCCGATGTGCTTCCACAGCACCATCGCGATCTGCAGCAGCATCCCGAGGTCATCCTCGCGACGCGCCTTGAGCGCTGCCTGATAGGTCTGGATCAGTGCCGGCCAGTTCTGCGCCTCGGCGAGCGCACCGGTGACCGCGCGCAACGCCTGCGGCTGCGACGGGTCGAGCACGAGCACACGCTTGACCGCGACCTCCGCGCGCTCGGGAGTCCCGAGCTCCGATCGCGACAGATCGGCGAGCGCGATCAGCGCACCGACCTTCTCGTCGACCGTCGGCGCGACATCCGCGCGGCTCTCCAGCAGCTTCGCGAGGTCGGTCCAGCGCTCGCTCCGGCGCAGAAGGCGCGCCAGATGGAACGCGGCCTTGGTGTTCTTGGCATCGACCTCGAGGGCCTTGCGGAGGTACGTCTCCGATTCCGGCGTGTCGGGCGAGAACCGCACGTACGCTTCTGCGGCCGAGACGTAGAGCCCGGTCGCGAGGCTGCGGTCGGTCGACGCGCTCGCCTCCTTGACGTACTTGTCGGCGAACTTGTTCCAGTTCTGGTTCGCGAGGTCGAGCTCCTCGAGAGCCTCCTTCGCCATCGTGTCGTTCGCCCGAAGCGCGAGCACCTGCTCGAAGGCGGCCCGCGCGGACGGCACGTCGAGCAGCTCCCCGTCGAGGATCATCCCCTTCTCGAGCAGCAGATCGACCTGGCGATCGACCTCCGCGCTGACCGCGAGCTCGACGTTCAGCAGCATGACGACCGCATCCGGCCGACCGCGGCCTGCGATCACCTTGCGCGCGGACGCGAACCGGCTGGCTCGAACGTCCGGAGGGGCGATCTGCGCAGCTCCGAGCAGCGCTTCGCGGGCCTGCGGATCGTCAGGATCGTTTTCGATGACGGCGAGGAGCGATGAGAGGTCAGCCATGGGGTGCGGACGGCGTTCGATGGTACCGACCACCCCTGAGCGACACAACCGTGGGAGCCAATTGCGGACGCGCAGTTACGCCGCGCGGATCGGCGCAGGTGACGCTGATTTCGGAGCCGCTCCCGGGCCGGCTGGCGGGTCCTGCGAGCCGGAGATCAGGCCTTGGCGGTGACGTCGTCACGCCACGGCAGCGCGAGCGCGAGGGGCCCGAACCGGCGCAGCAGCTCGGCGAGCCGCGAGACCTCCGGCCCCGAGGCCACCGGCTCTGCCGCGGCCGGCGTCCAGCCCCGGGCAAGCTCAGCGAGCCAGGCGCGATCCTCGGCGGTGAGCTCGGTCGGCGAGCCGAGCTCGAGGTCGAGCCGCTCGCGCCACGCGCGCACGAACCTGCAGGCCGACGGCGCATCGAGGTCGAGCACGAGCTCGGGCAACGTCGAGAACGCCAGCTCGTGGAGGCTCGTCGTGATCTCGGCGGGCCACGCGGAGGTCTCCTCGAGCGTGAACGCGATGAACCGGTGAGCGAGTGCGTCGCGGCGAGCGTTCACGTTGGCCTGTAAGGTTTACGGCCCAACGAGTTCGCAAACTTTCGCTCTGCGATCTCGTCCTCGATGTCCTGGCTGAGCTTGCCGTCGTGCGGATCGTACGTCGGGTTCTTCCCCGCCGGCAGATCAGCGAGTCGATTCGCGATCTCGCTATTGAGGAAGTCGGCCCACGCTGCAGCCTCCGTCGCGCGCTCGGGCTCGACCCACCCGGCGAAGATCCAGGGCGGCTCGCCTGCCGACTCGAAGAACACGGCGACGCCGCGTTTCCCGTCGATGTCGAACGGGAACGTCCGGAACGCCGCGCCGGCGACCAGCGGATGCGCATAGCCGACGCGCCAGGTGCGATGCGACTTGGCGAGCGTCCATGTGCCGAGGAGCCACTCGTTCGCCGTCTCCTGGATCTGGCTCAGCGGCTTGCGATTGAACTCGAGCTCCATCCGCAGCTCGTCTTCCGTGAGGGAGATGGTCATTTCTTCTCCTTCGGCTTGTCGACGATCTTGGTCCGGAAGTCCTTCGGACCGTCCTCGTTGGCCCACTTCTCGAGCTCCGGCATGTAGTGCTTCACGTTACCGCTTGGCTCCGGAATCGCCACCCCGAGCTTCTCTGGGAACGCGCCGCAGTTGCGCACGCAGCTCGCGTCGAAGCCATTCGATGAGGCGAACAGATCGTTCGGGCCTGTGCGCTCCTCGGGGCGCTTCGGGAACGAATAGCCGAACCCGTGCTCCCCGGGCTTCATGCCGGACAGCTTGGCGGCCTGATCCACGATCTCCATCTTCTTCGGCTCGTCGACGAGCTGCACCGCCGCGATCGGCTCGGTATCCCAGCCATGCTCGCGGGCTGCCTCGGCCGCCTTGTGGAAGATGGGCGTGTCGTTTCCAAGGATGCCCGGGAACGCATCGTGCTCCATCAGGCTCTTCAGAAACTCGGGCATCGTCATCCCCTCGGGCGGCTTGGGCGTGAAGCCGATGATCGTCTTGCCGCCATCGAGGGAGATGCCGATGTGCCCGGCGAACAGCAGCGGCTCCTGGTCGCGCGCACGCTTGACCATCTCCGCCTCGTGCTTCGTCCACTGATCCTTTCCACGGCCCTTGATCTTGCGGACGCCGCTGAAGCCCCACAGCTCGATCGTCGCCGCATTGGGCGGCGGTAGCCCGCCGTCGCCACGAGGTCCCTCGACCTTCTTCGCTCCGACCTTGGACGCGCTGTCGTTGAACTCGAAGTACCACTCGTGGAGCTTGCCCTCGGTGGTGCGGCGGATGATGAAGCCCTTCTTGTACGCCCGGGTCTCGACCTCTGGACCGAGCTTGAGCATCAGCTCGAGCATCCGTTTACCGTCGGACTGCGAGACGAAGTACGTGTTGCGATCGAGCGGCACCCCCTCCTGCCCCTTGATCACGGTGCCCGCGGGCAACGTCGAGATCTCGATGCTGCCGAGCTCGGCCAGTGCGGCGCGTTGCTCGGGCGGCCCCCAGACCTTCTCGCCCTGCTCATTGCCACCGGACGTGATCGACTCGGAGAGCCCTTCCTGCTTCTTCAGGTACTCGACGTTCTTCTGGTGGACGCTATCGGCGTCCAGCGTCAGTGCATCCTTCGGAAGATTCTGGATCTCCTGGGGAGGCTTCTCCTTCGAAGTCACGTCCACGATGACGGTCCTGACGTCCGGATACGTCTTCTGGACCGCATCGAAGTTTCGCGCCCCCTCGGCGTAGCTCTCCGCGTGGAGGCGCGCATCGACCATGCGACCCTCCTTCTGCGCACGTGACACCACGCGCTCCCACGTGTTCTCGGGCCGCTGATGGACGTACAGGATCTCGACGGTCAGGTTCCGCTTCTTCGCCTCCGCAATCACCCACGGTAGCTCGGTCGAGTTCTGCTCCCCTGCCGTGTCCCAGATCACCTTCGCCCGCTCCACCATTGCCTTGGCGATCTCATTGCCCCTGATCGCGGTGCCCTTGCCGGCGGCAACACCACCTGCGGTCACCATGATCATCCCGCCGCCCTCAGTCTGCTGGATTTGATCGAGCCGCATGAGGAACGCGAGCTTCGCGACGGCGTTCGCCGTCTGGTGGACGGCCAGGTTCATCTTTCCGCGGGCCGCAAGGATGTCCTGCTTGCTGGCCCCGGGGACGTCGAGGTTGTAGTCCTCGGAAAGCAGCTTGGCGTCATCCGTCGCGAACGTCTTCGATTCCTCTGCGGTCTTCGCGCGTCCATCGGGGTGCTTGTCGGCGAGGACCTCGTTGAGGTACTGCGTTGCCATCCCCTCCTTCCCGCCGGGAGCTTCGTACAGCTCCGCGAACTTCTTCTGCGCAGCCGCCTGCTCGGGCGGCAGGTTGTCGAGCCGCGGAATCTTGTCGGGGATGGCCATGCCATCGACGCCGACGCGCGACCGGTCGCTAACTCCGTCCTTGTTCGCATCCTCGCTGACCCGCTTCGCCTTGGGCGGCGGCTCGCGATGGCGATCGGTGAGTTGCTCGCGCTGGCGCGGCGTGAGGACCTTCTCGATCAGCTCGATCCGCGCTGCTTCCATGCCCGTCACACCGAGCGAGTCGAGGAGTGCCGTGATGTCGGCGTTGAGCTGCTTGACGACCTGCGGATTGGGCGCGTCGTCACCGAACGGGTTCTTCGCGGCATCGAGCTGTCGCAGCAGCGACTTCAGCTGCGCGATGTTGCCGAGGTCGTTGCCGTTGAGCTCCGTGGACTTCGAGCCTGGACGCAGCGCGCCGTCCTTCGGAAGCGGCTTGCCGGCGAGCTGCGCTTCGCGCATCGCCTTGATCTCCGACACCAGGTCGGCGACCGAGCGCTCGACGTGCTTGTCGCGCGCGCGATCCGAGATCTCGATGATCGCGTGCTCCTGCCCTGCGAAGTGGAACGTCGCGACGTCGTTGCCCTCGGCTGCCTTGACCTTGATCTCGATCACGATCGAGCCCTTGTCACCGCTGAGGTGGACCTTGATCGCGCCCGCAGGCAGGAGCTCGACAGTGCCATGCGGAAACTGCGCCGCCACGAACGGCAACGCACGCTGAACCTCCGCAGCGATCTTCTCCGGCGCAGCCTCGTTGCGCTCCTGGCCCGAGAACGTCGACTTGTCGATCGCCTCGGACGCGCCCTTCATCTGCATCAGCTCGTCGATCGTCGGCGGCTTGACCTCCGGCTTGGTCTCGTCGCCCGTCTTGACCTCGGGCTTCGGTTGCGTGTCCTCGTTCGGCTTCTTGGTGCGGACGTCCGCCGGTGGCGGTGGCGGCTCGGGCGGTGGCGGCGGCGGGGGAACGGTTGCCTTCACCGGATCGGCGGCGGCCTTGACGATGTCGAGCGACAGCGGGTCGCGGGCGATCCGGTCCGAATACTCGGCAGAGTCGGCAGCCTGGCGGCACCAGTGCTCGAAGATCCGCCGCTGCTCCGCGTTGAGCGTGTGCTTGCCGCCGTAGCCGGCCTCGGTCCTGCCGAGCGCTGCTTCGAACATGCCGCGGCGAGCCATCGTGTACTGGTCGATCGTGAGCACTTCGCCCATCGCGTGATCGGGATTGAGCGACTTGTAGTGAGCGAGCTCCTGCGGCGTCGTCAGCTTCTTGCCGAACTTCTCGATCTGATCGTTGAGCGCTTCCCTGCGCTCGAACACGAGCCGGCGGTGATCCGCGTGGATGTTCGGGGCGAGGCCCTGCCACGCGGTCAGGAACTCCATGAAGATCTGCTCTTCAGGCTTCGACCAGTCGATCGGCTTGTCGAACATGAACTGCGACGCCTTCTGCGACACGAAGCTCGAGAACGCCATCACCATGACGTCGTCGACCTTCATGTAGCTCTTGACGTTCTCCTTCATCCGGTCGACGTGCCACTGCAGGCTGCCCTTGACGTGGACCTTGTCGAGCTCCGTCGTCGGCGGCTGCACCTTCGCGTCACCCTGGCCGCGCATCGCACCCACGCTGTGGGTGAGCGCGCTCATCACGCCGGAGTTGAACAGCCGCTGCGGTGCCGCCGAGATGTGATCGCGGATCTTGTGGCGCGCACGGATCACGCCCTCGTCCCAGCCGTGGACCCACAGTGATGGATCGAGCGGCGCCATGCCGGCCTCGATGCCGATGTTGAGGCCTTCCGAGAGCACGCCTTCACCTGTCGCAAAGCCGAGACCCTGCGCCGCCGTGATCACCCGCTGCCAGGCATCGGGCTTGGTGCCGTTGAGGATGTGCTCCATCGCCTGGGCCTGCGCCTTGGCGGTGGCCGGGCCGGTCAGGCTCTTCATCATGTTGCCGGCGAGCCGCGTGGTGCCGGCCATCACCATGCCGGTGATCGCACCCTGCGCGATGCTGGTCAGACCTTCGTGACTGAAGTCGAACTCCGACCCCTGGATCATCTCCTTCGTGATCGCGGTGCCCGCTGCGCCGGCCGCACCCGAGAGCGCGCCCGCGACGAGCATCCACGCGAGACCCGCACCGGCGCCGCCGGTGATGATCGTGACGATCGCACCCGCCACGAGTCCCACGATCGCACCCGCGATGCTCGCGATCTTCGCACGAGCGTCGCTGAACTCCTGCATCGCGCGATCGAGGTCGGCCTTGGTGCGCTCGAGCCCCTCCCCTTCCTTCGACGTGATCACGCCATCGCTCTCGGCCTGCGCCGTCTCCTGGCCGAAGCGACCCATCGTGTCGGTGACCGCCGCGCGCTCGGTCCCGGCCACGCGCATGCCCGCCCCCGTGGTGCCGAGGCGCCGCGTGTACTCGTCCTCCGTGAACTCGTGCGCCGTGCGCGCCTTGCGATTCGGGTTCGAGATCAGCTCGACGTCCTCGGGCCGGTCCTCCGCCTTGATCCGCTTCGCGAGCTTGGCGACCGGCATGTTCGGAATGCGCGCGCGAATGATCGCGCGCCACTTCTGATAGTCCTCGTTGTCGCGCTGCCTGACCTTGCTGCGCTTGCCGTCCTTCTTCGTCTTCGAATCGTCGCTGAACACGCCGCCTGCGAAGTTGAGGACCAGGTCCTCGAAGTCGCCGGAGATGTCGATGACGTAGTTCATGTAGTCATCGCGCAGCGCCTTCACGTTCGCCGGCATTTCCTTGGGGGCGTCGGGCTGAGCCTGGACCGTGGCGCGTGCCTTGTCGTGAGCGGTCCGGTACCGGTGATAGACGGTCGCGAGTGACTCCTCGCCGTTGGGCTTGTCGAGCCGCACCGAGCTCCACCAGTCCATCAGGTGATCGTCGGACGCCTTGCGAAGTGCCTCCTCGACACCCGCCTCGTCATCGTCGAACGCGCCCCACTGCTCGATGACACGGAACGACGACGGATCGGAGCCGCCCATGATCGCCTGCTCGACGCGGTCCATCTTGAGCTTGCTGTCGGCGCGATCCTTGACCTGTTCGTTGGTCTTGATCCGGCTCCAGATGCCCTCGCGCAGCTTCTGCTCGATCTCGATCGCGAGCCCCGCATGCGGATCGACCTTCGCCGGCCCGTCGGGCTGTGCGACCGGTGCGGTCTGCCCGGCCGGCACAGCCGCCGCGATGCCCTTCGGCATGAAGTCCATCTTGTAGACCTCGACGAGCTGTCCGAGCAGCTGGTTCCAGCTGACCGATGCGCCCTGGAGGAGGCGGGCCACCGCCGTCTCCTGCAGGAACGCGAGGCGCTGCCGCTCGCCGTCGGGGAGCGTGCGACCTGCAGCGTTCTGCGCGCCATCCGGGGTCACCACGGCTGCGCCGAGGATCGTGTCGCTCTGCTCCTTGCGGAAGCCGAGGATGCGCTGGGCGATGTCGCGCTTCTCCTTGCTCGCGTAGTGGAACAACGCGGTGATCGACGCGATCAGCTGCGGGTTCGCGATCAGGCGCTCGTGCTCCGGCGGAGACAGCTCCACGAGCTTCGCGAGGACGTCGTCCTTGTCGCGCGATCCGCCGGGCGCCAGCATCTTCGAGAGCTCGGCGAGATTGTCCTGCGCGCCGGCTTCCTCGCTCGTCGATTGCAGCAAGCTGATCGCGAGCTGCAGGTCCTTGCCGTAGAGCAGGCTCGAGAGGCGAGCCATGTACTCGGGGTCGTGCAGCCGGCGATCGCGCTCGGGCTTCTGCATCCGCCGGATCTCGGCATGGATCTTCTCGGCATCGCGCTCGTTCTCGGCGACGGTCGCGACGTTCGATTCCTCGCCGCCGTTCAGCACCATCCCGCGCATCGACGTTGCCTCGAGTCCCGACAGCTCGCGGTCGAGGATCGCAGCGATCTCCGGATCTGCACTGAGCGACTGGCAGGCCTCGCGGACCTTGTGCGCGACCTTCATCCCGATCAGATCCTCGTTCGGGAGCTGGTCCGAGAGCCGCGCCTTCTTGATCTCCTCCTGCTCGAACTTCATCCGCAGGCGGTGGACGTACGCTTTGATGTCCTCCTTCATCCCGGCTTCGTGCGTCCCGCCGAACATCCCCTCCATCGTGCCGTCGTGGTCACCATGCGAGCGCGACTCGAGCCGGACGCCGAGTCCGTCCTGGCCCGTGAGCACGCGATGCACGCGATCCCACGAGTACGCATCGAGCTTGTCCTGGAGCCGTCCCATCAGCTTCGGATCGGCGAGGATCGTGCGGCACTGGGCATCGTCGGCGCGATCGATGATGCGAAGGATCAGGTTCCAGCTGTCGCTCTGTGACAGCGCGTTGTTGAGCTCGGCCGTGATGTTGAGCTCGCCCTGCGTGCCGAGTGCGAGCGCTGCCTCGAGCTCGCCCTTGTTCGCGGTCACCTTGACCTGGGTCGCACCGTCCACGGCCTTGCTGCCGAGGTCGGTGCCTTCGCCGCCGACCTGCATGGTCTGGAAGTCACCCGCGCCCTGGCGGTGGTCCTGCTGGTACTTCGCCTGCTGGACGTAGAACTGCCAGTCGATGCCGCCCGACAGCTGACGGAACGCCATGCGGATCAGGCGCTTCTCTTCGTCGTTGTACGCGGCGTACAGCGTCGCCTCGAACAGCCGGATCTCGCCGCCCTCGTGGAGGATCT
This sequence comes from Myxococcales bacterium, assembly GCA_028287135.1. GTDB lineage: Bacteria > Myxococcota_A > Polyangia > Haliangiales > Haliangiaceae > JABFXX01. Next base: position 9,348 of record JAQBQE010000028.1, on the reverse strand, counting down.
TCCACATGGCGTCGGCGTTGTCCTTGGCCTTCTCGACCGTGAACCCCGAGCGGACGAGGGCGCGATTGGAATCATCGATCACGGGCGCCCCACCCACCGGCGCCGGCGTGGTTCCGCCGATCGCCGCCGGGTCGACACCGAGCCACCCTGCAACCTCCTCGGGGTTGTGCCGGATGCCCGTGCCGTCGGAGTGCTTGAACGAGCGCGCGATCTGCACCGCGTGGTTCTTCGGCGTGATGCCGTAGATCAGGCGGTAGTAGTCGTCCGGGCTCTTCATCACGCCGAGCGCCGAGCCCGCCGCCTGATCGACCGGCCGCTCGCTCGCGAGTGCATCGCCCGTGATCCGGAGACTCGTGACCGCGGGTCCCACGCCGTCGAGCTGGAGGTACTCGAGCAGCTTGGTCTTTGCCGCGATGAACCGGGACTCCTCGGCCGCGCGCGACAGTCCTGCAAACGCCTCGAACAGCTCGGTCGCCTTGGGCCCGAACTTCTGCTCGGCGGTCTGCCGCGCAGCCGTGGACGCGTCGAGCGCGGGCTCGGCTCCCTGCGCCTCTTTCTTCCGGCTCGCGGCACCCTCGATCGTGAGCCCGAACCGCTGGGTGGCCTGCTTGCCGTCCTTGTTGCTGAGGCGCTTGTCGAGTGCGTTGACGAGGGGACCATCGATCTCGAGATACGCGTTCTGCAGCAGCTCGATGACGAACACCGTCAGCTTGGTCTTGTCCTTGACGGCCGCGAGCTGCGGCGCGACCAGCTTCTCGAGATTGTCGTAGATCTCGATCACGTCCTCGATGTCGGCGCCGTTCCAGGCGAGTCCTTCGTAGAGCTCGCGCCGCAGATCCGCAGCCGCCGAGTGCACGACCTGCTGGATCGAGCGTCCCTTGTCCGTCGTCGGCGTCTCGCGCAGCGCCTGCTCGAGCTTCATCGGGGCGGCCTCCGGGCCATCCCCTGCTCGCTGCACCACGCCACCGATCACGCCGACGCTCTCGCTGCCGATCGCGATGTTGAGGACGCGCTCTGCGGCGCGTCGTGACTTCTCACCGCAGCCGCTCTTGATCAGCGAGTGGAGCGAGCTGCCGGTCTTCGCATTGTACTTGGCGACCAGCTCCTGCCCCGGAGGCGCCCCGCCGCGGCGGATCAGGTGCACGAACGTCTCCGAGGCACAGGAGGTCGCGAACGCATCGAGGTGGTTCGCGACGTCATCGTCGTCGGTGCGCCAGCCCGATGCGAACCACGAGTCCGCCGCGCTCAGGTCGGACTGCAGCTGCTTGATCATCGGGTTGTACAACCCGGTGTCGAGCAACACGCGCTCGTCGAAGTTGAGCGGCTTCGTGTTGGGCTCCATCGTCTCGGCAGGCCCGGTCTGACCGGGATCCTTGCTGAGGCCGGGCCGCTGTCCCCACATCAGGAGGCAGAGGTCGTACGGACGCACGGTGACGCCATCGACGACGACCTGCTCGCGCATCTTGTCGCTCGCGATCGCGTTGCGGAAGATCAGGTCGTCCTTGAGCGCTCCCATCGCGGCCTGATCGTCAGGCCCCATCGTCAGCAGCAAGCGGGCGACGTCGGTCGGATTGCCCGCCTTGAGCGCAGGGAACAGCTTGTCGGAGAGCTGCGGCTCGAGCGTGCCGCGCGTGACGAGCTTCCACAGATCCTGCTGCTCGGGCGCAGACAGGTATCGGCAGTGCGTCGAGATCGTCGGATGCGTCATCGCGCGCATCCGGATCGCCTCGAGCGACTTGTTCTGCGCGGGGTCCTTGCTCGAATGGCTCGAGAGGAAGTCGCGGATGTACGCGAACCGCTGCTTGTTATCGACGGCCGTCCCGTGGATGACGTAGCCGCTCGCGGCGACCTTCGCGCCGGAGACCTGATCGGCGAGTGCCTCGACGGGGTCGAGAGCGCGCAGCAAGGACTGCTGCCCCTGGCCCGTCGCCTGCTCACCGAGCATCGCGACGCGACGCATGAACACGGCGTCCGCGCTCAGCCGATCCTTGATCGGCATCGGGGCAGCCGAGACCTTCAGGATCAGGTCGAGACGCTCCTTGCGCTCGAGCTTCTTCAGCTTGGCGTCGTCGCCGGTCGCCCCATCGGCCGGGAGAAAGGGCTCGATCTCGGCCTTGATCTTCGCGGCCTCGTCGTCCCATTCCTTCTTCTGGGCATCGGTCGCATCGACGTGCGTCGTCGTCGCGCCGTCGACGACGAGGGCCGTCGTCACTTCCTGGGGGGCCAGCGAGCCGCCCTTGAGCAGATTGAGCAACGGCTTGAGCGCAACCGCGCGCTTGGCACCGGCGGCCCATGCGCCGAACCCTGCCTCCGTGCAGTGCTTCGCGAGCGTGCCCCCGTTGAGCAGATAGGCGGAGAACGGTCCCACCCACTCGGAGACCTCCGGTGTCGCGGCCTGCCACCACTCGCGGCCGTGCTTCGACAGCGCCATGTACGAGACGATCAGACGATCGGTGTTGAACTTGATGTCACCGCCGGCCTGGAGATCGAGGAGGTTCTCGTGGATCGCGAGGCGTCGGATCCCATCTGCCTGGGCCAGCGCCTCCACGCGCTCGAGCTCCTGCGCGTACCGCAAGCGCGACGGCGTGAGCGCGAGGATGTTGCGCACCGCCGGGAGGCCGGTCTCGCCGGTCTTGTCTCGCCGCGCGAGCAGACCGTACGCGTCGGCCGTGAACTTCGCGTACGTCGGAGGGTCCTTGGGTGTCTCGGTCTCGGTGAGCAGGCTGCCGCAGACCGTCTTCCAGTCCTTCGTGATGTCGGTCATCAGCCGCAAGAACTCGGCGGACTTCGCGGCGTCGAGGTTGTTGGTCGGTGGTGCGGGCGACACCGCCGGCGGCACCTTGGCGTCGACCTTCACGGGCGGATTGGGTGCGAGCTCCTTGGTCATGACTGAGGACGTCCCTTTCTCAGTGTCACGGATGCACGCATCCGAGGAATCTTCGACGAACCAAGCTCGAGCTCGACCGCCGAAGCAGCGGCCGCATCGAACGCGCCCGAGAGCTCACCGAGCCGTGCGCTCGACTCGCTGTTCGGCGCAAAGCCCAGCATCATGTTGACGAGGTGCTCCCACGGCACGTCGGCCCACATCACCCCGAGCTCGATGCCCGGGATGTTCTCGCGCACGCGCAGCCAGCTGTAGCTGTCGCGTGCCCGAGCAAACGTCGCGTGCAAGCCGCTCACGAGGTTGCGCTGCGGTTCTCCGACACCGACGGTCGCGGCGACCGTGGTGATCTGGTTCACGGCAGCGGCGCGCTGCTCGTCGGTCGCATTGCGATGCGCCACGTGGATCGTCCACGACCGAGCGCCCGCGGTGTCGGCGCGATCCGCGAGCCCGATCAGCTTGTCCTCACCGACGAGCGTCGTCGTCAGCGTCTCGAGCTGGGCGAGGACGTCGGGCGCAACGCCAAACTGTGTGAGGCGGCCGAGATCCGCGGACAGGACGCGCTTGCCATACGCCGACACGGTGAGCGCACACGCCTGCGACTCACCGGGGACCGTCTCGAGCTCGATCCAGAGATCGCTGGTCTCGGCGCCGGCCAGCGCCTCGAGCCGAGCGGGCTGCCTCGGATCGCACGCGCGCGACAGCGAGCGCACGCGATCGATGCCATCGTTTCCGCGGAGGATCCGGGTGGCGACCGCGATGCGATCGAACGTGCTCGGTACCGTGATCAGCGCCTCGGCCGCGAGCTCCGGCGCAAGCGCGGACAGCCGCTCGAGCAGACCCGCAACGTCGACGTGGTACGCGCCCGCAAGCGTGGCGACGCGGCCGAACACGGCGACGGAATGCTCGAGGTCGAGCCCTATCATGTCGTCATCCCCATCACCGCTGGCTTGGTATCTTACGGGACACGACGCCCCTTCTTCCCCTCAATCGTGCGCCGAATTCGCCAAGCAATGAAGCAACTTGGCCCGCCCGATCGCTCGTCGGGTCGCCCGGCGTGTAGGCTTCGAAGGATGTGGAAACAGGCATGCCTGCTGGTGCTCGTACTCGGGTGCGGCCAGCAGCGCGGCGTCGACAAGGCTCCGAGCTGCGACACCTACGCCGCGAAGGTGGCCGATCTGAGCGATCCGGCGGCGGGCCAGCGGGCCACCGTGGTCGAGAGTGCGCAGCGAGCCTGCGCGAACGGGAGGGTCACGAAGACCGAGATGGTATGTGTGGAGAAGGCGGGCACCCGCGAGGATCTCCTCGCATGTACGATCGGGCCGATGACACCGCGCAAGCCCGAGCCTCCTCCCTCCGGACCGACGAACCGCGTCACGCTCGTCGCCGTCCAGAACGGGGGGACGTTCAAGCCCATCGATCTCGCACTGCACGCGGATCAGCAGGCCTGGTACGACGAGCTCAAGAAGCGTGTCGCGGCGTGCGCCACCGAGGAAGTCCAGACGCCGTCTCAGTTCGTCGTCGTCGTGACGTTCAGTCCGGAAGCTCCCGCGATCTCGCTCGGCGGACTCCCGCAGCCGCTCTCGTTCTGCGTGAAGGAAGCGCTATCCTTGAAGCAACCCGCGTCGGTGGGCAACGGTCCCGCCGAGTTCTACATCGACCTCGGGAAGTAGCCATGCTCCAGGCTCGAAGCATCGCCGAAGCGCGCCTGTTCATGAGCCTCGAGCCGTGCGCGTGCGGGCATCGAGGCTTCGAGCATCCAAGCAAGATCGTCGCTCACGGCGAACGCCTCGCAGCGGTCGCGAGCGGGTACTGCGAGAGCTGCGGAACGATGCGCAGCTTCGAGCTGATGCTCGCCGATGCCAGGGTCCCCGACGGTGCGTGGGGGAACGCCGAGCCGTCGACGCTGATCGATGCGGGCGGGTGGCTCGCGCTCGCGGATCACTTCGGCGCGCAGGTACCGGCCTCGATCGAGCGGCTCGATCGTGACGTCCGCGACCAGGCGCGCGCAAACCTCCAGCGCGGGATCGCGGCGGTCGGCGAGATCCTCAAGTTCTTCCCGGCAGGAGCGGCCGAGCCTCCACGCTCGGCGTTCTTCACCCCTCGCGGTCTCGAGATCTACGTCGCGGATCGCCGCCGCTTCACGCGCGACCGGCTCCAGGTGCTGATCGAGGCGTGGCGCGAGCTCGCCGATTCGTTCGTCGAGAACTAGTCAACGCGCATCGACATCGCGCATCCAGAGGATCGCCGAGCGGACCCGCGCGACGACCACCGGATCGACCTCGCGGACGTCCTTCACCAGCTGCTCGAGGAGGGTCAGCGCGCTGCGATCGGCGCGGACCACCGCACGGAGGATGTCGTCGAACAGCGGGGCGTCGTCGCTCCAAAGCATCAGGATCCGGAGCCGCGCCCAGGTCTCGGCGCTCGGCCGCTGATTCCCTTCGAGGTGCCGCACGAAATCCGTGGCCGCGATCTCGGCGGCGCGCGCACGATCACCCGCGTCCAGCAGGAGCTCGACCACGTGAGGGCCGAGCTCTCCCGCCGCGACGAGCTGCCGGCCGATCAACCGACGTGTGGCTGCCAGCGAGGGATCGCGCGGTGCAGCCCGGAGCACACCCGTCAGCGCCGCTCCCAGCCCCGCGCGGATCGCTGCCGACGCGGTCTCCGCATCCTCGACCGCATCCAGCGCGGACGCCGGCGGTACGGCACCCTCGGTGGTCGCCAGCACGAGCGACACTGCGAGGAGCACGACCATCCGCTGATGCGGTGCGAGCCGCCGATCCACACCGAGGGCGGCGAGCATGTCGAGCCCGCGCGCCCCTGCATGCCTGGCGAGCTCCTGCGCCGTGACGAGCGGGGGCTGTCCTGTGCCGGCGACCAGCGCGGCACGAAGGACCGAGGGAAGCGCATGCGTATCGTCCATGCGAGGAGCATTGTAAGCTCATCACGCGTGTCGAGACCCTATCGGACCCCGCGGGACCACCTCGATGATTGCGTCGCGCTGGTCGTTCAGCTGATCGAACGCCAGATGGTGGCTGCGTGGGAAGCGGGCACCCTGCCCCGGATCCGCGACCAGTACTCGGGGACGTTCGTCTCGGGCGGCGAGGTCCTCGGCCAGCTCGGGCACGCCGGAGCGGCCACCCCTGATGGAGAGCGGCAACTCGCCGATCTCGATGCAGCGATCCTGGCGCGCGAGGAACAGATCGAGGCAAAGCTCCGCGACTCGCGCCAGGAGGAGCAACCGCTGCCGTTCGATCAGCTCCGCCGTGCGTTCGGCCTGAGTGCGACCGAGCACCGAACGTTGATGGTGCTGATCGCGATCGAGGTCAGCGCAAAGCTGCGGCCGCTGATGCGCTATCTCGTCAACGAGTCGAGCCGGATCCATCCGGATCTCGGACTCCTCGAGCTGCTCGTCTACTTGGCACCCGAGACGCGCGATCTGATGATCCACGAGCTCGCACCGACGAGCCGGCTGTTTCGCTATCGGCTGATCGAGCCGATCGGCACGCGCCGCCAGCAGGAGGAGACACCGCTGCTGCTCCGGCCGCTCAAGGTCAATCACCGCGTCATCGAGCTCGCGCACGGTGTGGTCAAGCTCGACCGCGAGCTCGCCGAGTGCGCGTCGCTGATCCAGACGCTCGCTCCACTCGACACGCTGCTCTTGCCCGAGACCCTGAAGTCCGAGATCTCGGACCTCGTGAAGAGCGCGCTGTCGAGCGCGGCGCAAGGTGTCGCGACACCCGCGATCATCCTGTCGGGGCCGACCGGCGCGGGTCGCAAGTCACTCCTCTACGGAGCGGCTCGCAAGCTCGGGTGCAGCGTGCTGCGCATCTCGTGCGATCGCCTGCCCCGCGACCCCGGCGAGCTCGCACGCGTGCTCCGAGCGCTGCTGCGCGAGGCGATCCTGTTCCGTGCGCTGCCGCTGTTCGAAGGGATCGACGCGCTGTCGAGCGACCTCGAGAAGGGAGTCGACGATCGCGGCAGGCTCCTCGATCGCGAGCTCGAGGGCTACGTCGGCCCGATCGCCGGCACGTGCACGCGCCGCGATGCCCGGCCGATTGGCCTGTCGCGCGGCATCGTGATGGTCGACGTCCCGCTGCCGGGCGAACAGGCGCGCGCCGAGCTGTGGAGGCGATCGATCGGACAGGGTCGGATCGATTTCGACCACGCCGCCGCGCGGTATCCGATCACCGGCGGACTGATCGTGAAGGCGGCGGAGTCGGCCCTCGCGAGCGCCCACGCTCGCAGTGGCGATGGCCAGGTCACCGACGAGGATCTGCACGCAGGCGTGCGGTCCACGCTCGACGCGAAGCTGTCCACGCTCGGCGTGAGGATCGCGTGGCGTCAGGACTGGTCGGATCTCGTGCTGCCGCCCGACACCCTGACCGAGGTCAAGGAGTTCATCGCGCGGATCCGGCACCGCCGCCGCGTCTACGAGGAGTGGGGCTTCGCGCGCAAGGTCGCCAAGGGGCTGGGCATCTCCGCGTTGTTTGCGGGTCCGCCGGGCACCGGCAAGACCATGGTCGCCGGCATCATCGCGCACGAGCTCGCGCTGGACCTCTACCAGATCGATCTCTCGCGCGTGGTCTCGAAGTACGTCGGTGAGACGGAGAAGAACCTCGCCGGCGTGTTCGATGCGGCCGAGGCAGGCCACGCGATCCTGCTGTTCGACGAGGCGGACTCGTTGTTCGCCAAGCGCACCGAGGTCAAGTCCTCGGTCGATCGATACGCGAACCTCGAGGTCAACTATCTGCTGCAGCGCATGGAGCAGTTCAACGGCATCACGATCCTGACGACCAACCTCGACAGCTCGATCGACGACGCGTTCCGGCGCCGCATCTCGTTCCGCGTCGACTTCCCGCTGCCCGACATCGACGATCGCGAGCGGCTATGGCGCTCGATGATCCCGAAGCAGGCGCAGGTCGCTCCGAACATCAACTACCGCGCGCTCGCCACCCGCTACGAGTTCACCGGCGGTTACATCCGGAATGCCGTGCTGCGCGCCGCGTTCCTTGCGGCCGACGACGACTCGGCGATCACGACCCAGCACCTGCAGCGCGCGGCGATGCTCGAATCTGCCGCCATGGGTAAGCTCGCGACGTCGATGGGGCACGACGCGTGAGCCGGACCCACCGCGACGACCAGTCGCTGGAGACCCGCGTCGAGGCACCCGCCGTGGAGCTCGAGGCTGCACCGCTGATGCCCGCCGAGCTCAACACCCACGCCGAGGCCGCCGCCGCCCGCCAGCGTGCCGGGCCAAAGATGCCCGTGACCGCGCCCACGACTCGCCTGATCTACGGTGGTGGCGGTGACGGTCCCCCGCTCGAGCGAGCCGCGGCCGGTGGCGGGAGCGCCGATCTGCCCGACGATGATCTCGCACGCGCGACCGGGCAGCCCGGATCCGCGGTGCGTCCGCTGGCCCCGCCCTACACCGCGCCGCTTCCCGAGGACCAGACCTGGTCGGCTGCGCGTGACGATCAGCCCGCGTTCCTTCCGGCCGTCACGGACGGTGCGGACTGGATCTCGGTTCGCGAGGAGGCCGCCGTGATCGACGACCACACCCCCGCCTGGGCGACCGCGGACTCCTGATGGTCCTGAATCGCCCCCGCCGATCGCCCCCTCCATTGCGGTAGGTCCCGTCACGAGCGCCTCCGGCGCGATCGGTGGTAGGAAGGTCCAGCAGTGCCCGGCGCCATGCGCAGCTCCCTCGGCTACCTGAAGCCGTATCGAGCGCAGCTCGCCTGGGGCGTGCTGATGCTCGCGCTGACCAACCTGTTCTATCTCGGCGTGCCCGAGATGATGGGCCGGGCCGTCGATGCGCTCGGGATCGACGACCAGCATCACATCGCGCAGCTCGTGGGGATGATGGCGGTGTTCGCCGTGCTCACGGCCGCCACGCGGATCGCCTCGCGAATCTGGATCTTCAACGCGGCCCGCGCGGCCGAGTACGACCTGCGCTCGGATCTGTTCGGGCACCTGATGACGCTGTCGCCCGCGTACTACCGCGACCATCCGACCGGCGACGTGATGTCGCGGTTGACGAACGACGTCCAGACGGTCCGCGCGATGTGGGGCTTTGGCGTGGTCAGCCTCGGCAACGCGCTGCTCGCGTTCGTGACCGTGCTCGGCGTGATGCTCTACACCGATCCGATCGTCACGCTGTGGGCGATCCTTCCGTTCCCGCTGATCTATGTCGTCGGCAAGGCGATGAGCAAGCGGATGTACAAGTCGATGCGCGCGGTGCAGATCCAGCTCGGCACGCTGTCGTCGCGCATCCAGGAGGACCTCGGCGCGATCCAGGTGATCAAGACGTACGGGCTCGAGCGGGTCCGCCGCACGGGATTCATCGACGCGTCCGAGAAGCTGCTCGCCGAGAACATGGAGGCCGCCAAGGTCCGGATCCAGCTCGGCCCTGTGCTCAACACGCTCGCCGCGCTCGGGATGGCGGTGCTGATCCTGTTCGGAGG
>JAQBQE010000052.1 GCA_028287135.1 Myxococcales bacterium | reverse complement strand
GGACGATCGAGTCCTTGCCGCCCGAGAACAGCAGGCACGGGCGTTCACGTTCCGCGGCCAGCTCGCGGAGGATGTGGACAGACTCGTCTTCGAGCGTGTCGAGGTGGGAACGGCGATAGGTCGGAATGTTCCGATGTTACCACCCGTCCGTTATATTGGACAACGCCTTCGCCGTTATAGCGGAGGCCGATCGAGCCCCGTGGCAGACCCGCCGGCTCCGTCGACCGTTTGGGATGTCCATGGCACCCCTCGCTCCTCGCGCACTCCGGATTGGCGTCCTCCTGGGTGGGAACCTGGTCGAGGAGCGGGTCTTCACCGGGCTCGCCCCGATCACGTTTGGTCAGTCCCTCCGCTGCTCGCTGTCGATCCCCGGGGATGGGGTCCCGTACGAGCACGTCCTGTTTGCCCGTGATCAGGGCCGTCTGCTGCTGCGGGTGTCGACCTCGATCGAGGGTCGGCTGGCCACGGCCAGCACGGTCACGACCGACCTCCGGGTCGGGCCCGGCGACGGCGGGATCTGGACGATCCCGCTCGAGAAGGGCGTGCGCGGCCGGCTGCAGATCGGCGAGGCCACCGTGCTGTTCCAGGAGATCGCGACGCCGCCGATCACGCCGCGCCCGGTCTTGCCGGCCTCGATCCGCGGAACGTTCGGCGACCGGATCGACCGGCGACTCGCGGTCATCGTCGGTGGCTCGCTCGCCGTGCACCTCGCGATCGGCGTGTGGGCGTGGGCGACCGAGGTCGAGACCATCCCGCTGATGAGCTCGCCGGTCGCGGCGCTCTACCGCCACGACACGATGTCCGTGTCGCTGCCGGAGCTGACGCCGGACGTCCCACCGTCGGAACCAGGTCCAGGCGCGGCAACGCCGGTGGCCCCGGTCCAGACCGCGAAGCCGATCGTCGACCGCCCGCGGAGCACGCCGCGCGCTGCACAGCCGCCCGGCATGTCGGCCGCGGAAGCCGCGCGCTACGCGTCGATCCTCACCGGCCCGGCGACCGGCCCGAACGGTCCGAGCGAGATGAGGAACCGCCAGCCCGGCGCGGATCTCCGCCAGCAGATCGATGACGTCGGCACGCGCACGGTGACGATCGGCGACGACGGCAAGGGCTTCCGCGAGCAGCCGGGGCCCCGGATCGGCACGGAGCCCGGTCCGCTCGTCGACGACCCGACCGGCGTGACGCCACTTCCCACGCATCGGGCCGAGGAGCCACGTGGCGGACGGAGCACGCTGCGGCCGGTTCCCGTCGAGGGCCCGGGCACCACGCTGACCGTCGACATGGTGCTGTCGAAGATCACGACCGTCTACATGCAGGGCCTGCAGCGCTGCTATCGCAAGGGCCTGCTCGGCGAGGCCTCGCTCGCGGGCAAGATCAAGATGGGGTTCAGCGTCACCGAGCGCGGAGGCCTCGACGACATCGAGGCGAGCGGTGTCAGCAGCGAGGTCGACACCTGCATCTCGACGCAGATGCAGAGCTGGCGGTTCCCGATCCCGAAGGACAAGGACGGCGATCCCACCGATCAGGAGTTCCGGCTCGTGCTCGCCCTCCAGCCGAGCTAGGGCTTCGCGAACGTCCCGCCGCGCTCCGTGCACGAGGACTCGAGCTTGGCGAGCTCGATGACATAGCCCTCGTAATAGAAGTCCTTGCCCTCGTTGCGCTGGCAGGACCCGATCATCTTCTCGGTCGGGCAGGGCACGAGGCCAAACCGCATGTCCATGTTGGGCGACTTGCACAGCTCCTCGACCAGCTTGGTGCCGAGCGCGAGGTTGGCGCCGCGATACTCCTGACAGCTCTGGAGCGTCGGCATGTTGCACGAGGCGATCCGGTCGGCGAAGTCGTCGGCGGGGTCCTTCTTGCTGCAGCCCGTGAGGACGAGTGCGCACAGCACGAAGCGAGTCATGCGCGCAGATTTCATGGACGCGCTTCGATCCGGTAGACGTAGCCCTCGCTCGTCGTCAGGTAGAGCTCGCCGCGCGAGTCACCATGAATACTCGCGGGATGTCCGGGCAGCTTGCCGGGAAGATCCACGATCTCGAGGGTACCGTCGGACTTCAGGCGGGCTTTGGCGAGATCCATCTGATTCCAGTCGGAGTACAAATACCAGCCGACAAGGTCTGGAAAGCACGAACCTCGGTACACCTCGCCGCCGATGATCGCTTGCCAGCCGAGGTCGCCGATTTCACGCCGCCGATTGTCCTTGGGAAACACGAAGCCCGCTGGTGGTGGGCACTGGTCCGCGGGGGCGGACACCTGGCATCGATACGGCGTGGTGACACAGCACTGGTCACCTTCGAAGATGCTCCATCCGAGATTCGCATTCCTCTGCTCAGAGGGCCGCAAGACATTCACTTCCTCGACGATCTGCTGGCCCACGTCCGCGATCCACATGTCGCCGGTGACCCGATCGAATGTCCATCGCCACGGGTTCCGGAGCCCGCGCATGTAGATCTCGGGCAGGCCACCTCCTGTGGCGTACGGATTGTCGGTAGGGATCCCGTACTCCTTCCCGGGATCTTTGTGGTCGACGTCGATCCTCAACATCTTGCCGAGTAGTGACGTGAGGTCCTGCGCGTAGCCGAACGGATCCCCGCCACCGCCTCCATCGCCAAGACCGAGGTAGAGGAATCCATCGGGCCCGAACGCGAGCATGCCACCCTGATGATTCGAGTATGGATCCCGAAACGCGAGCATCTCGACACAGGACGACGGGTTTGCGACGTCGGGGTTTGCCACGCTCGCCTCGCACCGGACGAGGAAGTTGTGGAACGCACCACTGCGCGTGCTTGTGTAGAAAAGGTAGAATAAGCGGTTCGCCGCGTAGTTCGGATGGAAGGCGAGGCCGAGGAGGCCCTTTTCGTCGCCGCCGCCATCGCCTCCGATCACAGGACCACCAGCATCCTGGCTGAGGTCGATGAATGGCGTCGGCTGCAGCACCTCGTCCTTGAACAGACGGATGCCGCCAATTTGCTCGACAACGAACAAGCGTGGATCGCCTGGCGGCGAGGTAGCGAGGACGGCACCGGTAATCGAGACGCGTCCGATCTCGCGATAACTGATCGTGGAGCCAGCGCTAGCATGTGCGCAGGCGGGTGGCTCGAACGGCGCATCGACGCCTGCCTCAGCCGCGGCATCGTCTCCGGGACCTGCTTCTTTGGGCTGCTCCTTGGATCCACCACAAGCAGCGAGCACGACCGCGGCGATCCACCAGCGCGCTAGCGTCATGCGCTATCCTAGCGCTGCTCGGCCACCATCGGTGGGTTTCCACCCGCTGCCCTGCGCGCGCGCTCGCGGTATGCTCGGCACGGATGCGAGCGCGCTTGGTGTTCTCTATCGCGCTGTTAGTCGTTACCAACGCACCTGCGCTCGCCAAGCCGCGTTGGCAGACGCTGCCGCTGCCGCCGGCGATGCCGAAGGCGGATACCAAGGGCACGGTCACGATCAAGGGCGGCACGATCTACTACGCGACGTTTGGCACCGGCGCTCCGGTGATCCTGCTCCACGGCGGGATGGGCAACGGCGATCACTTCTCGCGTCAGGTGCCCGCGCTGCGCGACAAATTCCAGGTCATCGTCATCGATAGTCGCGGCCAGGGACGCAGCTCGCTGCCGAAGGGCAAGCTCAGCTATCACGCGATGGCGAGTGACGTGCTTGCCGTGATGGACAAGCTGTCCCTGCCCAGGGCCTCGCTCGTTGGGTGGAGTGATGGCGGTGCGATCGGTCTCGACCTCGCGGTCACCCACCCCGACCGCGTCGACAAGCTGTTCATCATCGGGACCAACTACGACGGCAACGGCAGCAAGCCGCGCAAGGGCAAGCCGCCGGCGGCGACGTTCCTTGCCTACACGGCGAAGTGTCGCGCCGACCATGCGCGGTTCGGCAACAAGCCGAAGTCGTTCTCGGCGGCGATCGATGCCTTGCTCCCGGTGTGGAGGAATCCCGGCGGGTTCACGAAGGATCAGCTTCGTGGGATCACGGCGCCCACGATGGTCGCGCTCGGCGATCACGACGAGATCATCGAGCTCGATCAGATCAAGGAGATGGCAGAGCTGATCCCGAACGGCGAGCTCACCGTGTTCGCCGACACCAGCCACTTTGCGATGTGGCAGGACCCGAAGAGCTTCAACAAGGTGCTCATCGAGTTCCTGACGGCGAAACCGGAGTAGGAGCGAGCGATGCCCGAGGCAGGCGACCTGGTCGGTCCCTACCGGCTGATCTCCGAGCTCGGCAAGGGCGCGATGGGCGAGGTCTGGCGCGCACGCGACGAGCGTCTCGACCGCTACGTGGCGCTCAAGGTGCTGCCGGCAGATTCCGCGGGCGACATCGAGCGCCGAGCACGGATGCTGCGCGAGGCACGCGCGGCCGCCGCGATCCGTCACCCGAACGTCGTCACGCTGTTCGACATCGTCTCGCAGGGAGGTGACGACATCCTGGTGATGGAGCTCGTCGAGGGTCGCACGCTGTCGGAGACGCTGCGCAAGGACGGCGCTCCGTCCCTCGAGGTCGCGCTGCGCTGGATCGAAGAAGTCGCGGATGCGCTGGTCGCGGCCCACGCACGCGGGATCCTGCACCGCGACATCAAGGCTGCCAACATCATGGTCGCGCCCGACGGGATCAAGGTCCTCGACTTCGGGCTGGCAAAGCTACGCAATGACGAAGCCCCGCCGGCCACCTCGGTGGAGCGCATCGCGCCGTCGTCGAGCCTCACCCGGGTCGCGCTCGATGCGACGATGCCGAGCGAGCCGAATCGCGCAGCAGCGATCGCGGAGACCCGGCCGTCGAGCGCCGAGATCGAGAGCTACCAGACGCATGCCGGCTCGTTGCTCGGCACGCCGCTGTACATGGCGCCCGAGCAAATCGCAGGCGATCCACCCGACGAGCGCAGCGAGGTGTTCTCCGTCGGCGTCCTCGCGCACGAGATCCTCGCCGGCAAGCCGCCGTACTCCGCGACCACGATGGACGCGCTGTTCCTGCAGATCACGAAGGATCCGCCGCCCGAGCTGCCGAAGATCCCCGATTCGGTCGTGGCGATCGTCGAGCGCGCGCTCGAGAAGGAGCCCGCGACGCGATGGCCGACGATGCTCGCGTTGCGCGATGCGATCGCCGCGGAGCGGACGCGTCGGTTTGCTCCACCGGCGCGTCGCTGGCCGCTCGCCGTCGCTGCCGCCGTGCTCGTCGTCGGTGCGGGTGCCGGGATCTGGGCGTGGCGCTCGCAGCGATCCGTTCCGGCCGCGCCGTCGCGACCGGGTGACGAGTACGTCAAGCGAGCGCTCGAGGAGTACGACGTGTTCTACGGCGACAAGGCGCTGTCGTCGCTGCGTGCCGCGCTCGCGGTGGCCCCCGAGCATCCGCGCGCAAACGCCTACGTGATCCTGTTCGGGGGCGCGTCCGAGCAGGATCGTGCCAGGGCAGCGGAGGCCGCGCGTCGTGCACGCGACACGGCGCCGGCGGGCAGCAAGGATCGGCTGTTGCTCGACGCGGCGATCGCGCTCGTCGAGCATGGCGCCGCCCGTGCGCGTTCGGTGCTGGGACCTGCGAACGCCGAGCGCGAGCTGGCGTTCTGGGCTGCCGAGCTCGATTACCGGGCCGGCAACTACGCGACCGCGCGTGACGAGTACAAGGCGCTGCTGGCGCAACCGGCACCGCAGCTGCGCGGTCGAATCTACGATCACTACTCGTCGGTGCTGCTCTATGTCGACGAGCCGACCGAGGCGCTGCGGATCGGCACGCTGTATCGCGACGCGTTTCCCGGCGAGGCCGATGCGGTCGCGGTGCACGCCACCACGCTCGCCGCGGCCGGCAAGCTCCCCGAGGCGATCACCGCTGCCGAGGAGGCGCTCCGGCTCGCCGAGGGCGAGGACACGTTCGCAGGTCTCGGCAAGGTCCTCGCGCTGTCGGGGGATCGCACGCGAGCAAAGGAGATGTATCAGCGCTCGCTCGATCGCGCGGGCGCCGGGCGCCGGCCGATTCGTCGCGCAGCGCTCGGGTTGTTGCAGTGGCTCGACGGGGATCCCGCCGCACGCGCGACGGTCACGCCCTGCCTCGCCGGCGGCGCCGATGCGAACGCGCCCGAGCGCGGCGCGTGTCTGTTCGTCGCCGGCGTTGTCGATCCATCGCTCGCGGAGCAGGCCGCGACCGAGCTCGCTGCTCTCGCTGCGACCGCCACCCCTGCGAAGCCGGCGTACGGTGCGCCCGCTGCGCTCGCGATGCTCGTTCGCGCGCGCGCGACGTTCTTCGGTGGCGCGTGCCTCGTCCCCGCCGCGCCCGCCGATTCCGAGGTGCTCACCGAGCCGACGCTGACGGCCGCGTACTCCGCACCGCTCGACTTCTATGCCGCGTATCACGTCCCGTTCTTCGCGACCTGGGCGGTGTGCGAGCGCGCTGCCTTGCTCGCCGCGAATGGCGATCGCGCCGGTGCTGGGGCGCTGCTTCGTTCGGTTGGGACGCGCGCGCCGAATCGAACGTGGATCGTGAAGACCGCTGCGTCGTATCAGTGACTACGGAGCGTCGGGGCCAGCAATGAAGTTCTGGTGAACTTCTGCCGCAGAGAGTCCGCGGCGGTACAGGGCAACGAGGGCGAGCGTACCTGTCCACAACCGCGCGTGTTGATACTCGTCGATCAACGCCATCGGATACGAGACGTCCCAGCCCATGGGACCTCCAGGGGCGCCGATCGCCTGCGGCACATCGTTGACGTACAGGACGCGTTGCGTAGCGTCCGCGATCAGCACGAGGTGCGTCATCGTCGAGGTCGATGCGACGGAGGTAGAAATCAGGTTGGGCTTGCCATCGAGTGAGGACGTCGTGCGCACCTGGCCGACCCATTTGTCGCCTGCTTGCATCAGAGCGACGTCGCGCGAGACGACGTTGGAAGCGAGCCCGGCGACGAACGACGGCGCGTCGAGCGCTCCCTGCATCGCGACATTCGGCATCGCCCAGACCTCGAGGGTCACCGCGCCGGCCATCGCGCAATCGGCAGGGAGGTGCGTGTTCTCGGCGGAATGCAAACGTCCTTGCTGCAGAGCAACCAGGTTGCCGTTACTGAAGGTCGGCGCCGCCAGCGTGGCGCTCGTCATCACTTCGAGCGGCACCGGTGGGCCGGCTTGCGCTGTGTCGGCGATGAACCGTGTGCCCGGCGCGTCATCGAACGTCCAGAAGCCGACGAGACCTTGTCGGGTCCGCGCCAAGGCCGCATCGGTGACATCCGGCGGACTATCATTGGGCGCGTCCGCGACGACGTCGCCGGTCGGGACACTGAAGCCACACGCCGACGCCGTGAGCGCGACGCTGAACGCGACCCAGGCTCTCACCAGCGCGATACTAGCGCGACTCTGGCCGCGCGTACCGCGCTGAGCGATCTTTGATGACTACGGAGTCGTCGCGCTCGCCGATGCCGACATCGCCGACGTCTGCTGCCCGGGGTCTTCGGCCTGGATCTGGTACGTGAACGTCGAGCCCGCAGCGAGGTTCGCGCGGAGCAGGCTGGTCTGCGGATCGACGACACTACCCACGAACGTGAACGGTCCGTTGTTGACCGACTCGAACACGTAGTACTTGAACGCGCCCGTCACACCCGACCACGTCACGTTGATGCGGTCGGCGGAAATCGTCGTCGCCATCACGTTGGTCGGCGCGGCCAATACGCCGTTGGTCGAGTCGGTCACGGTCGGCGAGGGGTTCGAGTAGAGCCCGTTGACGACCGCGCGAACGTGGAACGAGTACGTCATCCCGGGCGTCAGGTGATCGACATCGTAGGTCCCCGTGTTCGGAACGTGCGTGTAGAAGGTGATGGGTCCAGCGCCGTCACCCTTGGAGAGGATGTACGACGTCGCGCCAGGCACCAGGCTCCACGACAGCCGCAGCGCGACCGACGTCTTCGCCGTCACCGTGATGCTCGCCGGTGGCGGCGGGAGGGTGCCAGCCGTCGCGATCTCGCTCGGTGGCAACTCGCGGCTCAAGATCTGTGTCTCGTCGATGAGGAAGGCGTCGCCGGGGCAGCCACCAGGATGACCGAACTCGAGGGAGCCCTGCACGGAGTTCGTCGACGTGTACGCGCCCATGGCGACCTGCGCGCCATTCACGAACAGACGCATGACGCCGCCCGCATGGGTCGCAGCGAGATGAGTCCACGTGTCGGCCGGGAGAGACTGGCCAAAGTTGACGGTCTCGTTCTCGCCCTGGAAGTAGAGGCCCGCACCACCCTGTCCGATCTCCCATCCAGGCGCACCACAACCCGCGGCGCGCATACCGAGGAAGCGAACCTGCGCTCCGCCGGCGGCCTTGGCCCAGAACGATACGGTGAAGCTACCCGTGAGGTTCAGGCCGGGGGCGGGCCCGACGGTAACCACCGAGCTCGTTGCCGCCGTGATGGCAACGGCCGACCGGTTGTCGTCGATCTGAGCCTTGTCCGCGATGCTGAATGCAGCGCCGCCGGAAAGGGTACCGGTGCGGAACAGGCCCGAGGAATCGGCGGCCTGCGAACCGGTTCGCTCATCAAACTTCCAGTAGCCCTCGAACACGCCGCCACCAGGGCCGAACGTGGTCGCGGAGACCGGTGGCGTCGACGGCGACGACTCGCTGTCGTTCACGTCGACACTGGTGAGCTGGTACCAGTAGGTCGTGCTCGGCGTGAGGTTCGCGTCGAGGTACGACGAGCCGGGCGCCAGTGCGGTGCCGATGTTGGCGTACGGGCCGGCGGCCGACGAGGCGCGGTAGATGTAGTACTTGACCGCGTTTGCCGAGCCCGTCCACGAAATCGTGATGCGGTCCTCGGAGATCGCCTGTGCAGTGACGTTGGTCGGCGGCTGGATCGCACCGAACGTGGTCGCCGAGGCCGGAGGCGCGGACGGCCCCGATTCGCTGTTGTTCGGGAACACGGCGACGATCTGATAGTAGTACGTGGTTCCAGCCGTCAGGCCGACGTCGAGGAACGACGTATCGGGGGCCAGCACCGAGCCGACGTGAACGAACGCGCCGACGGCGGACGTCGAGCGCTGCACGTAGTACTTGAATGCCGTGGGCGACGCGGTCCACGACACCATGATGCGCGTGTCGGAGATCGCGGTGGCAGAGACGCCGGTCGGTGCGCCACCGCTTCCCGCGCCACCAAAGGTGGTCGCCGAACCGGGAGCTGAAGGAACCGATTCGCTACCGTCGGTGGCGACGGCTACGACGCGGAAGAAGTAGGTGGTGGCCGTCGCGAGGTTGACGGCGGTGAACGTCGTCTCGGGCTCGAGGACGGAACCGATGTGCGTGTAAGGGCCCGCAGCGGACGTCGCCCGCTGCACGTAGTACTTGAACGCGCCCATCGAGCTCTGGGTGGTCCATGACACCTGGATCCGCGAATCCGAGATCGCGGTTGCGGTCACGGTCGTGGGCGGGTCGATGTGCTGCTCGGTCGACCCGAAGTCGAGCTCCGCGCATGCATTCAGACCCACGAGCGCAACGAGCGCCAGGAACAGCGGCTTAACGTAATGTTTGATGAACATAGACCCTGGTGAACAATCCCCTCGGGGGAGCCTACAAGTCAACACTCAATCGACCGCTCGCCGGGAAGGTGTGGCGGTGATCTCTCGTCGAGGCTTTTACCGACGAGGGGGCCCAGGTACGGGCGGTTAGCCGGTTGAGCATGGCCCGTCTCACTCTCTGCCTCTGGTCTCACGATGGATTGTGCCGGGGCGGCAAAAATTTCGGTTAGGGTGCCGGCCGCCGTGAACATACGGCCGACTACGGACCACTAACCTCACGCCCTCGCATGCCTCGTTTCTTGAACCGCACCTTCCGGATTGCCTTCGACATCCTCGTGATGTCGGTCGCCTACTGGCTCGCCTGGCTGTTCCGCTTCGAGTTCCAGGTCCCCGACGTGGCGCTCACTGTCGCGGTGATGACCTGGCCATGTGTGGTCGGGCTCCAGTACATCGTGTTCGCGGCGTTCGGCGTGCCGCGCGTCGCGTGGCGCTACATCAACATGACCGACGCGCTGCAGGTCGGCCTCGCGATCACGCTGTCGTCGCTGCTGCTGTTCGCGACCCGGCTCGCTCACATCCTGCCGTCGACGAACAACGTCATCCCGATCAGCGTCCTCGCCATGGACTTCATCCTCGTGTTCGTGGGCCTCGTCGGCGTCCGCGCGGCGTGGCGCGTTCACAACGAGCTGCAGGATCGCAAGAAGCGCGTCGTCGACGGAGATCGCGCCCGCGTGCTGCTGATCGGCGCTGGCGAGGCCGGCGTGATGGTGTCGCGCGAGATCGTCAACCGTCCCGATCTAGGGCTCGCCCCGGTCGGCTTCATCGACGACAACCCGCAGAAGCTACGGACCAGCATCGGTGGCCTGCGCGTGCTCGGCACGACCCACGAGATCCGAGAGATCGCCGAGAAGGTGCGCGCGCGCCGCGCCCTGATCACGATCGCCAATGCATCCGGCCAGGAGATCCGCCGGATCACCGAGCTCTGCCGCGACGCCGGGCTCGAGACCAAGATCATCCCCGGCATCTACGAGCTCGTCGGCGACAAGGTCAACCTGTCGCGCGTCCGCGAGGTCGCGATCGAGGACTTGCTCGGCCGTGAGCCGGTCAAGCTCGACGAGGCGATCGTCGGCGCCAGCCTGCGCAGCCGCGTCGTCCTCGTCACCGGCGCCGGCGGTAGCATCGGCTCGGAGCTGTGCCGGCAGATCTGCCGGTTCGGTCCCGAGCGGATCATCCTCGTCGAGCGGTTCGAGAACGCGCTGTTCGAGATCCATCGCGAGCTGACGACCGCCTTCCCGGGCGTGCCGATCGATCCGCGGATCGCGGACATCACGGACATCCACCGGATGACCCAGGTGTTCGAGACCAGCAAGCCCGAGATCGTGTTCCACGCCGCCGCGCACAAGCACGTGCCGATGATGGAGTGGAACCCCGGCGAGGCCGTGAAGAACAATGTCGGCGGCACGCGCACGATGGCGACGCTGTCCGATCGCTACGGTGTCGAGCGCTTCGTCCTGATCTCGACGGACAAGGCGGTCAACCCGACGTCGGTGATGGGCGCGACCAAGCGCGTCGCCGAGATCTATCTGCAGGCGTTCTCGAGCAGCTCGCAGACGCGGTTCGTCACGGTGCGGTTCGGCAACGTCCTCGGCTCGAACGGCAGCGTGATCCCGATCTTCCGCCAGCAGATCGCGGCGGGTGGTCCGGTGCTCGTGACCCATCCCGAGATGCGTCGCTACTTCATGACCATCCCCGAGGCCAGCCAGCTCGTGATGCAGGCCGGCGCGATGGGCCAGGGCGGCGAGATCTTCATCCTCGACATGGGCGAGCCGGTGAAGATCGTCGACCTCGCGCGCGACCTCGTGACGCTGTCGGGCCTGCGGCCAGGCGTCGACATCGATATCAAGTTCACCGGGATCCGGCCCGGCGAGAAGCTGTTCGAGGAGCTCTCGACCGCGGCGGAGCAGGCCGAGAAGACGCGTCACCCCAAGGTGTTCATCGGGCGCATCAAGCCACACGAGTGGACGGACGTCGTCCGCGGCGTCGACAGCTTGCTCAGCGTCGCCGGCGGCACGGACATGGACCGCGTTCGTGCCGGCCTCGCGGACCTCGTCCCCGAGTACGGCGTGGCCCACCCCTCGAAGAAGTCGGGGAGCCATACCCCCATCACCGAGCGCACCCTCTCCGAATCTCAGGACCTGGACGCACCGTCGGCTCCCGAGAGTGCTATCCGTAACTGACTCCATGAGAGAGCGCTTCCTGCCGTTCGCGCTGCCTGACACCGATGAGGCAGAGGTCTCCGCTGTCGCCGAGGTGATCCGATCCGGGTGGCTGACCACGGGTGCCAAGACCCGGGCGTTCGAGGCCGCGTTCGCCAAGCTGGTCGGCGCGAAGCACGCGATCGCCGTCAACTCGTGCACCGCTGCGATGCACCTCGCGCTCGAGGCCATCGGCGTCAAGGCCGGCGACAAGGTGCTGACGACGCCCTACACGTTCGCTGCCACCGCGGAGGTGATCCGCTACATGGGGGCGCACCCGCTGTTTGTCGACGTCGACCCCGAGACGTTCAACCTCGACCTCGCCAAGGTCGCCGACACGCTTCGTCGCGAGAAGGTCGCCGCGATCATGCCGGTGCACATGGCGGGCGAGCCCGTCGACATCAACGCGCTCCACGAGCTCGCCGGCGACATCCCGATCATCGAGGATGCCGCGCACGCGCTGCCGACCAGGCTCGGCGATCAGATGATCGGCAACCTGTCGCGCTTCACCTGCTTCTCGTTCTACGCAACCAAGACGCTCGCGACCGGCGAGGGCGGCATGATCACGTGTAACAACGACGCGGACGCCGATCGCTGCCGGATCATGTCGTTGCACGGGATCAGCCGCGACGCGTGGAAGCGCTACACCGCCGAGGGCTCGTGGGCCTACGAGGTGGTCGCTCCGGGGTTCAAGTACAACCTGACCGACGTGGCATCCGCCCTCGGGATGGTTCAGCTCGAGAAGCTCGATGTGATGTGGCGGCGGCGCGCCGAGATCGCGAAGCGCTACGACACCGCGTTCGGTGCGCGCCCCGAGCTCCAGCTGCCCGCGCGCGGCGCGAACAACCAGCACGCCTGGCACCTGTACATGCTGCGCGTCGACAACGAGCGCATGCGCGGTGGACGCGACGCGTTCGCCGAGGCGATGAAGAAGCGCAACATCGGCGTCAGCGTGCACTTCATCCCGCTCCACACGCAGCCGTATTACCGCGACATGTACGGCTACAAGCCGGAGGACTTCCCGGTCGCGTATCGCGAGTTCCGCCGCGAGGTCTCGATCCCGATCTACAGCAAGATGACGGATCGCGATGTCGATGACGTGATCGAGGCCGTGCTCGAGGTCACCGCCGCCAGCGTCTCATGAGGGTCGAGGCGTCTCCGTTCGACACGCAGCACTACGGCATCTCGATCGGCCGGCTCGTCGCGCAGCCTGACTCTCAGGACGGGCCGGCGGAGATCACGGCAGCCCTCGAGGCGGCGCAGCGCGCGGGCTACGCCGTCGTGTTCCTCCGGCTGTCAGCCACCGATCGCCTGCGCGACGCCGTCGAGGCTCTCGGTGTCGTTCCGGTCGACACGCTGGTGACCTCGAGGCTGACCACTCGCGCAGCCGCCAGCCCGCCTCCGGCCGCCGTGACGATCGAGCATCACGATCGGATCACCGATCCCGACGACATCGCCGCGATCGCGACGCTGACCGCCGAGGTGATGAAGACCTCGCATCTCCACGCCGATCAGCGGCTACCGGTCGCGCAGACGCGCGCGCTGTACGCAGCGTGGGCGACCAATGACATCACCGGTCGCGCCCAGCGCACGATCGTCGCGCGTGCGGGCCGCGAGGTCGTCAGCTACATCACGCTGCTCGTCGACGGGAGGTCGGTGGTGATCGACCTCGTGGCGGTCGCCGCGGCGTGGCACGGCAAGGGCATCGGCTCGGCGATGGTCGCGAGCGTGGTCGGCTGGATCGCGGACCGTGACGTCGTGGCGACGGTCGGCACCCAGGCCGACAACCCGGCCCTGGCGCTGTATGCGCGGCACGGGTTCGTGCCGACCCACGAGCACGTCACGTATCATCTGTGGCTCACGTGATCGGAAAGCTCCTCAAGCGCGCGCTCGATGTCGGCCTTGCCGGCGGCGGTCTGCTGGTCGCAGGTCCGGCGATGGCGACGATCGCGGCCGCGATCAAGGTCGACAGTCCGGGGCCCGTGATGTTCGTGCAGGAGCGGATCGGTCGGAACGGCAAGACGTTCCGGCTGCTCAAGTTCCGGACGATGAAGAACGCCCCGATCAAGTACAACGCCGACGGCTCGACCCGCGTCGACGCCAACGACGATCGGGTGACGCGCGTGGGTCGGTACCTGCGCGGTGCGCTCGACGAGCTGCCTCAGCTGATCAACGTCGTGCGCGGCGAGATGAGCTTGATCGGGCCGCGGCCCGAGATGGCGTCGCAGCGCCACATGTACCGCCCCGGCGACGAGAAGAAGCTCGCGGTGCGGCCGGGAATCACGAGCCTCGCGATCGTCCACGGCCGCAACGACATCCCGTGGGCGCAGCGGGTCGCGATGGATCTCCGGTACGTCGAGCGCTGGAGCCTCGGGCTCGATCTCAAGATCCTCGCGCAGACCGTGCTGATGCCGCTCGGGGTCAAAGCGTTCGACTTCAGTGACGTCCTCGGTGACGAAGTGCAAGGCTAGCGGTGCTCTACAACGTTCAGATCCTGCGAGCGGTCGCTGCTGTGCTGGTCGTGCACGCTCATGCAGCGGGCGTCGCGGGTCTCGGCCTCGCCTGGGATGGCGGAGCGCACGGCGTTGACCTGTTCTTCGTGCTCAGCGGCTTCATCATCGCGTACGTCGGCTCGCTCGATACGTCGCAATTCATGGTGCGCCGGCTGATCCGGATCGTCCCGATCTACTGGTCGTCGACTGTCGCGCTGTATGCGTTGGTGCTGGTGATGCCGAGCCTGTTTCGCTCGACGTCCGCGGACCCGGAGCTGCTGGTCAAGTCGATGCTGTTCGTGCCGGACGGCTCTCACGTCCAGACCAGCGACGGCATTCCGCACCCGACGCTCGCCGGCGGCTGGACGCTGAACTACGAGATGTACTTCTACGTGCTGTTCGGGATCGCGATCGCGTTCTCCAAGAAATGGGCGACGTTGATCACGACGGCCCTGATCACGGCGGTCGTGATCGTCGTCCACGTCACGAGCCTCGATGCGCGGCCCGAGGCGCACTTCTACGGCTATCCGATCGTGTTCGAGTTCGCGTTCGGCATGCTCGTATTCCACCTGCTGCGCGTTGCCGAGGCGTCCGCGAAGGTTACGCGGCCCGGCGCCGTGCAGAAGTGGCTGTTGATCGCGGTGATCGTCATCGGCTTCACGCTGCTCGCATTCTCCGAGATGATCTTCGGTCCCGCGCCGCGGTGGATCGTCGCCGGCATCCCATCGTTCGCGATCTTGCTCGCTGCCGTCGTGCTCGAGCGTGTCCACGACGTCAAGATCACGAACCGGTTCGCCGTGATGGTCGGCGACGCGTCGTACGTGCTGTATCTGATCCAAGCGTACGTGCTGTACGGCGTGATCCGGCTCGTGATCGGCAAGCGCCAGTTCGCCGAGCTCCCCGGCCAGCTGCTGACGCTCCCGCTGATGGCGCTCTCTGTGGTCGCGTCGATCGCGGTCTACAAGCTGTACGAGCAGCCGATCCTGCGCGTGCTGAAGCGCAAGGTGATCCACTCGCGGCCACGCGCCGGCGCGGCGGTCAGCGCAGGTGTAGCGCCTGCATCATCAGCTCGTTGACGTGATCGATATCGAACCGGCGCTCCGCGAGAGCCCGGCTCGCGGCTCCGTGCTTCGCGACGAGCGCGGGATCGTCGACATAGCGCTCCATCCGGTCGGTGAGCGCCGCGACGTCCTTGGGCGGGACGAGGAACCCGTTGACCCCGTCCTCGACGGTCTCGCGACAACCGACCCAGTCGGTGGTCACGATCGGCAGACCCATCGCGAGCGCCTCGAGGTTCGTGCGCGGGATGCCTTCGCGATAATAGGACGGCAGGACGAATACGGTAGTGGCCGCGAGCACGCCGCGAACGTCATCGGTGAACCCGAGATACTCGACGAGGCTCTCGGCGACCCAGGCATCGAGCTCGCCCTGCTTCACGCCGTCGGGATGGTTCTCCGCCTCGAGCTGACCGACCAGCTTGAACCGCGCCTCGGGATGCCGTGATCGGATCGTGCGCGCCGCGCTGATGAACTCGCGGATCCCCTTGGACACGACGAGCCGTGACATCAGCGTGAACGTGGGCGCGGATGGCGGTCGCATCGGCACCAGCTTCTCGAGATCGACGCCCGAACCCGGCACGATCCGGACGTCTGCCCCTTTCGGCAGGATGCCGAGGGTCCGCAGCAGCTCGGGATCGTCAGGATTCTGGAACACGATGGTGTCGACGCGTCCGAGCGAGACGCCATAGATCCGGCGAGCGAGCTTCGCCTTCCAGGTCGCGCCGAATCCCTGCTCGTCGAACACGGCGCCTAGTCCGTTGACGAGGGTCACCACGTGCGGTGTGCGCGCGAGCTTTGCCACCGCGGGTCCGAGCAGGACGGCCTTGATCTGGTAGATCAGGACGACGTCGGGGCGCTCGTCGCGCAGGATCGACAGCAGCCGGCCCGCCGATGCGAGATCGGCGATCGGATCGATCCCCGTGCGATGGACGTTCCACTGGCGATAACCGGCGCCAATCGCTGCGAGCGGCGCGCTCATAAGACGGGGATCCTCGGGCGCGACTACGGTGACCGCATGGCCACGCGCGCGGGCGGCTTCGAGCAACTCGCGTCGCATGTTCTTTGGCGTCGCGTACGTCGTGATCATGACGAGCTTCATGGCGCGGCCTTGCGTCGGCGAAGGCGGCCGAGCTCCGACCCGAGCCACACGAACTCGCCGCGCTTGGAGCGGACGCCGATCGCGACCCCGATCAAGCACACCACGATAGCAGCGACGCCAACACCGGCGAACACGAACGGCGCGTGGAATCCGCGCGCGCGCAGGGCTTCGGCGGCGGGCCAGGTGATCGCGGTGACCACACCTGCGAGCAGGAGTCCGGGAACATGCGCCGTGAAGAACGTCCGCCATCGCATGCCGGAGACCACCATCGCCAGGATGCAGCAGTGCACGGCCATCACGCTGATCGCGAACGCGGTGGACACCGCGACACCGATGATCCCCCACTGCACAGCGACCATGGCTCCGCCGACCACGAGCGCCATGTAGATCAGCGACGCGACGGCGACGCCGTTCACGGCGCCCGCTGCCTGAGACAAGATCATGCCCAGCTTCATGTTGGTTCGCATGAGGATGCTGACGGCCAGGATCTGGAACGGGATCACCGCATCGTCCCAGCCCGCGCCCATCAGGATCCGGATCGCCTCGGGTGCAAGAACGATCAACGCCGCACTCGCCGGAAGGAGGACGAGCGCATTGACGAACGCGACTCGTCGGAAGTTGAGTGCGAGGTTCGGCCGATCGTGCTGCAGCTTTGCGAACGCAGGGAACAGCACGTTGCCGACGACCGCGTCGAACACCATCGAAGGAAATTTGATCAGGTCATAGGCGCGCGTATAGAAGCCAAGGCTGCGGGGCCCGAGAGCATTGCCGACAACGAGGTTGTCACCGAAAGACGCGACGATCACGGCGCTCTGCGTGATCGTCTGGCCAAAGCCGAAAGTGAGGAGATCGCGAAGACGGTCGCGATCGATGCGAAATGAAATGGTCGGCGGCGTGTGCACGAGGAACATCCCGACCGAGACGGTCTCTTCGACGACGTAGCCTGCCACCAGCGCCCACGGACCGGCGCCGGCAAGCGCCGCCGTGATGCTGACGATCGAGCCAAGCGTGAAGGACATCGCATCCGCCATCGCGATGAATCGGAAGTTCATGGCGCGCTGACACATCATCCGCGACGTCGTGCCGATGCTGCGCAGCCCAAAGAACAGGACAGCGAGGACGCGGATCACGTTGACCGATTCTTCGATCTTGTAGGCAGCTCCGATCAGTGGGGCCGCGAGGAAGAGGCAGGTGGCGAGCGCCAGGCCGAGATAGATCGAAGCCGCGAATGCGGTTGTCAGGTGCGCCGGCAACAGGTCCTTGCGCTGGACGAGCGCGGACCCGAGACCGATGTCACGGACGCCGTAAACGATCGCGTTGACCGAGATTGCAGCGGCCACAACTCCGAAGTCGGTCGACGTCAGTTCACGGCCGAGTACCGCGAGCACGCCGACGCGCATCGCGTTCGTGACTACAGCCCCGGTGAAGCTCCACGAGACGCCCCGCCGAGTCTGCTGCGCGACCGCTTGGGCGTCCCCAGAAGTCTCTTGTGGTTCCGACACCTTGGCCTAGCTCCAGAGGTGGGCGCCGCTCACTTTGACAGTGATCATTCCGAGGCTCGAACGTGGTACAGGGGGCCGGCCACTAACTCAAGATCTTCTTGTCGAACGTCCGGTCTCATAAGCGCGGTCTGCATCAGTATATGACGCCCGCACTGATCGCGTGGGGACTCTACCTGTTCCTGACCCCGATCTACGTGTTCAAGAGCGGCCTTCCTCAACCCGGCGACGTCTTCATTCTGGTGCTCGTTCCGATCGCGCTCCGCGGATGGAACGGCAAGCTCTCGAAGGGCTCGCTCAGAGCTGCGCGCTCGCTGCTGTGGTTCACGCTGTGGGTCTGCCTCGTCGACTATGGCTGGGCGACCGCGCTCGGAAACTTCGGTCTGTTCGGCACCGACACGTTCATCCTGTTCCCGGTCTATTACATCTACAACTCGCTGATGTTTCTCGTCTCGCTCGTGCTCTACGAGCGCTACGGCGAAAGGTTCCTGCGGCTCACGCTTTCGATGATCTACATCTCCCTCGCGATGCAGGTCGTGGCGTCGTTCGGGGGGCAGGTCGGTTCGCGTGGAGCGCTGTTCTTCAATAACCCGAACCAGCTGGGTTACTACGCTCTGCTGATCGCGTGTCTGATCGTGATGCTGCACTGGCGGCTCAAGCTGCGACTCCTGGCCTCGAGCATCGCCCTCATGTCCTGCGCCTATCTCGCGATGGTTTCCGCCTCCCGCGCGTCGATCGCAGGGATCGCCGTGCTGCTGGCCATCCTCGTGTTCTCGAATCCACGCGTGGTGGTCGCAGTCAGCGCGGTTGCGTTCGCTTTGCTGTTCGCAGGCGGACCGATCACCGAGGCGTTCGAGCGATCACATGACCGCGTGCTCAACCGGACGCATCATCTCGGGTTCTTGGAGGAGCGCGGCTACGATCGGATCGTCGAGCACAAGGAGTACCTGCTGTTCGGGGCCGGTGAAGGTGGGCTCTCCCGGTTCGCGGATTCTCCGTACCAGCAGATGGAGATCCACGGGTCTGCCGGTACCGTGCTGTTCAGTTACGGCGTTGTCGGCGTGCTGTTGTTCCTCACATTCCTGTGGCAGCTCGTGCGCGGGGCTTCGATGAAGCTCCTCGGTGTGCTGATCCCGCCCCTGGTCTACACCGTGGCGCACCAGGGCCTGCGGTTCACGATCCTGTGGGTGATGTTCGCCATCTTTCTCTGCATGAAAGCGGAGATGCCCCGACGCGGTCGGCCCAAGCCAGCTCCGGTACGCGGTTTGAGGAGGAGTATCCAGCCATGACCAATGCACAGACCCAGAAGGCAACGCGCGACGTCTCGCTCTCGGTGATGATCCCGAACTTCAACTACGGCCGGTACATCGGCGAGACGATCCAGAGCGTGCTCTCGCAGGCGACGCCCGGCGTGGAAGTCGTGGTCTGCGACAACGCGAGCACCGATGACTCGGTCGCGGTGGTCGGCTCCTACCACGACGACCGCGTCCGCCTCTCCGTCAACCCGTGCAACGTCGGCTTCGCGGCGAACCTCGAGCGCGTCGCCGCGATGGCGCGCGGTCGCCGGATGTTGCTGTTGTCGTCGGACGACAAGATGGCGAACGGCGCGATCGACGCGTACGCGAAGCTCGAGGCCGCGCTCGGTCCCAAGGCCGACACCGCCGTCTGGGGAACGCAGACCGCGGTCGTCGATTCCGACGGTAAGCGCTTCAATCAGTTCGATCCCGATCCCAAGTGCTGGCGCGATTCGAAGGACGAGCCCGAGCTGTCAAAGGCCGTCGGCTATCCGGTGCGCTCGATCCCGGCGGACGTCCTGCTCCGTCGCTCGCTCGAGCTGCTGCGCTCGCCCCTGCCGTTCCTGACCACCTGCTATCCAAAGGCGCTGCACGATGCCGTCGGCGGCTACGCGGGTGGACGCCTGATGAACCCGGACAAGTGGTTCCTGTGGAAGGTGCTGTCGGTCACCGAGACGGTCTACAAGATCGACCATCCGCTGTTCGAGTACCGCGTGCACGACGCCGCGCAGGGTCCGCAAGAGCAGCGCTCCGGCGCGCTCAAGCACCTGACGGACGAATACATCGCCACGTTCAACCTGCCCGACTCCGTGCTCAAGAAGGCGAAGATCGATCGCGAGACGCTTGCCGCCGCGTTCATCGAGCAGGATGTCGCGCTCCGCGGCTTGCTCGCAGTTGCCCAGGGCAAGCGCACGATGGCGCGCCGTGGCATCCGGTTCGGCCAGGCCGCGTACCCCAAGCTCCTGCGTGCGAACTCGAAGGTGTGGGCGCTGCGCGGGTTGCTCGCGCTCGGGCCCGTGGGCACCGAGATCGCGAAGCGGCTGCGTGATCGCGTCGAAGCGCAGTGGAAACAGCGCGAGAGCAACCCGTCTCGCTGAGCGCTCCATGACAACCTCGAAGATTCACGTCCTGTTCGCGATCCCGTCGCTCGATCGCGGCGGGCCGGACCGGGTGATGTTCGAGATTCTCTCGACGATCGATCGGACGCGGTTTGTTCCGAGCCTGATGGTCACCGAGCCCGGTGGTCACTATCTGTCGAAGCTGCCGAAGGACATCCCGGTCGAGGTCCTCGGCGGCAGCACGCTCGCGCGGCGCTATCCCGTCGTCCAGGCGCTGCGGTTCATCCGCAAGACGCGTCCGGACGTGGTGTTCGCCACGCTGCGGATGAACCTGACTCTCGGCATGATCGCGCCGCTGTTGCCGCGCGGTACGCGCCTCGTGCTGCGGCCCGCGAGTCCGGTCTCGGCGGACTTCTCGGCGCTGATGAAGAACTCGATGATCAAGCATCGCGTCGCCCGCCAGATCCTGGTCTCCACGCTCCGCCGTGCGGACGCGGTGGTCTGCCAGAGCCTCGCGATGCAGGCCGACCTCGGCAAGCTGTTCGGTGGGACCGCGAACCTGCACGTCGTCGCGAACCCGATCGACGTCACCGAGGTGACGCGCGCTGCGACCGCGACCAAGGTGGCGCTGCGCGGCCGGCCCGCGCTCGTCAGCGTGGCGCGCTTGGTTCCGCTCAAGGGCTACGACGTCCTGCTCCGCGCGCTGGTCGCCGTGCGGGACCGTCACCCCGACGTCCACCTGACGATCCTCGGCGAGGGCGCAGAGCGCGACAAGCTCGAGACCATCATCCGCGAGCTCGGACTGACCGAGACAGTGACGCTCACCGGCTACGTTACCGAGCCACTGCCGTACGTGCGCGCCGCCGACTTGTTCGTGCTGACCTCGCACTACGATGCGTTCTGCAATGCCGCGCTCGAAGCGCTCGCGTGTGGAACGCCCGTCGTCCTCACGGACTGCCCGGGCGCAAACTCGGAGCTGGTGTCGCGTGGACTCAACGGTCAGCTCGTGCCCACCGTCGATCCCGCCGCGATCGCAGCGTCGATCGAGCTCGCGATCGCGGAGCTCGCATCCTATGACCGCGAGCGAATTCAAGCAGACATCCGGCGCCGCTATGCGTCGGGTCACATCGTGAACGCGTACGAACGTGTCCTTGCCTCGGTCACCGAGGCACGCCTGGAGATCAGAGCATGAGCAAGCTACAGAACCGCGATTGGCTGGCTACCCTCAGCCCCCTCCTCACCAAGAAGGGTGCACCGCAGATGGCATTGAACCTTCGTACAGCGCTGCAGACCGTCGCCGAGACCGCCTTCGTGCGGCCTGCCGCCTACCTCGTCAAGCGGCTCGGATTTCGCCAGGACGTGATCACGCGCGTGAAGTTTCTCGCGGCCGAGGACTCCGCTCGGTACGTGCTCGACACGATGATGCCGTGCGCGATCTACGACGATCGCTATCCGCTGTTCGACCTTGCGATGCGCCAGGCGCCGGCCGACGGCCTGTTCGTCGAGTTCGGCGTGTTCAACGGCAAGAGCATCAACTACGTCGCACGCAAGAGCGGCCGCCAGATCTACGGGTTCGACAGCTTCGAGGGTCTCGCCGAGGACTGGGGCGGCACGGGGCTGCTCAAGGGTCGGTTCGACCTCGGTGGTCGGCTGCCGCGCGTCGAGAGCAACGTGACCCTGCTCAAGGGCTGGTTCAACGAGGTGCTGCCGGGCTTCCTCGAGGAGCATCCCGGACCGATCGCCTTCGCGCACATGGACGCCGACACCTACGAGTCGACCAAGTACGTGCTCGATCAGATCACCGACCGGTTCCGCGTCGGCACGATCGTGCAGTTCGACGAGTACCTCGGCTATCCCGCATGGCGCACCGGCGAGTGGCTCGCCTGGCAGAACCTCTGCAAGGAGCGCGGCATCAGCTACAAGTATCTGGGCGTCGGATGGCTGTCGGCTGCCGTCGAGATCACTTCGATAGGCTAGGCCTATCTCCTTGTATCTTCGATGAGTTTCGCACCTCACAGACCTTCGACGGGGCGGCGCGGGTCCTGTGGTACACCGCACGCCGCTTTTTGAACGTCGCGACCCCGGACAAACACCAACAGGTCTACGTGGACATTCTCTTCCCCATGGCCGGCCAAGGCGCCCGGTTCGGCCACACGTTCAAGCCATTCCTGACGATCGGGGACACCACGTTCATCGAGGCAGCGGTCGAGCCGTTTCGCCGGGTCGCGAGCCAGATCTCGCGCTTCGTGTTCGTCTACCTCGAGACCCAGGAGCGGGACTTCCAGGTCAGCGACCGCCTCGCCACCATGTTCGCGGGGCTGCCGATCACGTGCGTTCGCCTCGATTCGCCGACCAGCGGTCCCGCCGAGACGATCGCGCGTGGCGTCGAGAAGAGCGGCACGACGGGCCCCGCGTTCCTGTGCGACTGCGATCACTCGCTCGAGGTCGATGGCCTGTTCGCGCGTGCGACCAGCGGTGCTCGGTGGGATGCGATCCTTCCGGTGTGGCCGCTCGAGGGCGAGAACCTCGCCTCGTGGTCGGTCGCGATGGTCGATGTCGGCCGTGTCAGCGCGATCGCCGAGAAGCAGGTCCCGACCGGTGGTCACGGCACGCCGATGGGCGTGATCGGATGCTACGGCTTCCGCGACATCGGCCAGACGGTCGAGCGCGCGGCGACGCTGAAGGCAACCAACTTCTCCGATGTGCTGAAGACGATGATCGCAAGCGACGAGGTCGTCGATGCGGTCCGGATCGAACGAGCGAGATTCTTCGGTGATCCTGAACGACTGGCCAAAGTAACAAGAGGTTCCGTATGAGCAACGTCCCCAATATCAAGATCTTCGCTGACGGTGCCGTTCTCGAGGATGTGCCGAAGATGCTCGGCAACCAACTCATCAAGGGCTTCACCACGAACCCGACGCTGATGGCGAAGGCAGGCGTGAAGGACTACGAGGGCTTCGCGAAGAAGTTCCTCGCGGCCGCGCAGGGCCTGCCCGTCTCGCTCGAGGTGTTCGCGGATGATCTCCCGAACATGACGCGCCAGGCGCGGATCCTCGCGAGCTGGGGCGACAACGTGTTCGTGAAGATTCCGATCACGAACACCGCAGGCCAGACCACGCGCGAGGCGATCGCGCAGCTCTCGAAGGAGGGCGTGAAGCTCAACGTCACCGCCGTGTTCACGAAGGCACAGATCGACGGCCTGTTGCCATGCTTCACCGACGGCGTTCCAGCGATCGTCTCGATCTTCGCAGGTCGGATCGCGGATGCCGGCGTCGATCCCCAGCCCACCGTGCGCTACTGCGTCGAGGCGACGAAGTCCAGGCCCGCTGTCGAGACCCTGTGGGCGAGCTGCCGCGAGATCTTCAGTGTGGTGCGCGCGGCCGAGGTCGGCTGCCACGTCATCACGGTGCCGAACGAGATGCTGAAGAAGCTCGAGATGTTCGGGAAGGATCTCGGCGAGATCTCGCTCGACACCGTGAAGATGTTCTACAACGACGCGACCTCTTCCGGCTTCCAGCTGTGAGCGCCGCGCCCGTCACCGTCGTCTTCCCGATCGCGGGTACCAGCGCGCGGTCGGGCTTCAAGTTCCGTCCGTTCATCGAGCTCGGCAGCGAGACGTTCATCGAAGCGGCGGCGCGACCGTTCCTCAAGTGGGCGAACACGATCGATCGGCTCGTGTTCGTCTGCCTCGACGAGCACGAGGTCCAGCACTCGGTCCGCGCGCGGATCGGCGAGATGTTCAAGGATCGCAAGCATGACGTGGTCACGCTCGCGAAGGCGACCAGCGGTCCACTCGAGACCGTGGTGCGTGCGATCGAGGCGGCCAGCATCACCGGCCGCGTGATCGTATGCGACTGCGATCACTCGATCGATATCGATCCGCTGTTCCGGATGATCGGTGACGACGTCGCGGACTGCGTGCTTCCGACGTGGAAGCTCAAGGGCGAGGACCTCCGCGCGTGGAGTGTCGCTGCCGTGTCCTCCCAGCGCGTCACCGGGATCGCGGAGAAGCGGCTGCCTCACGGCAACGGCGACTTCCACGGGGTGATCGGCTGCATCTACCTCGCTGATGCGAGCAACGTCGGCAAGATGTTCGAGCTCGGTTCCGACTCATACGTCTCGGATCTCGTCGGCAAGTTGATCTCGCGAGGCGATCGCGTGCTCGCGGTGCCGATCGAGAAGGCGGAGTTCTTCGGCGATCCGCGCAAGCTGCGCAGTACCCGCGCCAAGCACAACGTCCGGATCGGCAGCATCTTCTGCGATGTCGACGGCGTGCTCGTCGAGCACGAGGATGTGCCGGACTTCGGGAAGCCGCTGCGCGCGCTGCCGGGCTCGCTCGAGCGCCTGCGCGAATGGATGAACCAGGGCTACTTCATCGTCCTCACCACGGCGCGCGATGCGAGCAAGGAGGACGCGATGCGCGCGTCGCTCGCCGCTGCGGATGTCCCGTATCATCACCTGATCATGGGCCTGCCGAGCGGACCGCGGTTCTTGATCAACGATCGCAAGCCGTCCGCGTTGCTCGTCGCGCAGGCCCAAGCGTTCGAGGTCGAGCGCAATCAGGGCATCCAGCACCTGACGATCAACCAGACCAACGCCTCGGTGCTTCGTCGGTTCAAGGGCGGCTCGTTTGCCGAGACGTTGCTCGTCGAGGACGACGAGAAGCTGTTCGTGCGCAAGCGCGTGTCCAAGCGCGAGAACCTCACCCTCGGCTACACCAAGCTGAAGAACCAGTACCGCACGCTCGAGCGATTCGCCCGGATGAGCGAAGGCCTGGTCGCCGGGCTCTACGGCGAGCACGACAACACGATCGAGTACAGCTACGACATGGAGTACCTGCCGAACCATCGGCTGCTCTCCGAGTGCGAGCCCGCAGAGCGGTCGGTCGCGTTGAGGAGCCTGCTCGGCGTGCTCGGTGAGCGCGTCTACGGCGGTCGCTCGCGGATGGGTCGGTCGGGCACCGAGTGGCTCGAGACGCACCTCGCCAACAAGATCTATGCACGGCTCGATGCGGTGCTCGCCAACTCGCGCCTTGCGCCGTTGGTGACCGCGCGCGACATCACGATCGATGGCGAGACGTTCCCAGGGCTCCAGGCGCTGCTGACGCGGGTCGCAGCGCCCGAGGTCATGGCCAAGCTCGCACCGAACGCGTTCTGCACGGTGCACGGTGACCTCACGTTCGAGAACGTCCTCTATGCGAACGGCGACGTCCGGCTGATCGACATGGACGGCGCCGACTTCGTCGATGCGCCGGAGCTCGACCTCGGCAAGCTGTTCCAGTCGATCGTCGCGCGTTACGAGGACTGGGCGCACTCGGACCATCCGTTGTTCGAGACCGCGCAGCAGTGCGATTTCGTGTGCAGCTACAAGGCGAAGCCCCACGACGATCTGCTGGAGATCTGCGTGCAGGAGTGGGCTCGCATCCTCGAGATCTCCGAGGACCACGTGCGGATGAAGGGCCAGTTCT
Source organism: Myxococcales bacterium (assembly GCA_028287135.1). GTDB lineage: Bacteria > Myxococcota_A > Polyangia > Haliangiales > Haliangiaceae > JABFXX01. The sequence continues at coordinate 16,507 of JAQBQE010000052.1, read as the reverse complement.
TCATGGGCCTCCACCTGCTGCGCATGGTTCCGTTCCGGCTCAAGGTCAGCGAAGAGCAGGCGCTCTACGCCCTCGCGAACGGCGTTCGATCGATCTCTCGCGCGATCGCTGCGGCGTAGGTCACCCCTCGGGGCATTATGCCCGCTGGAGTGTGAGCACACCGCTAGCAACGGTCGATGTCCAAGATCCACAGTACGCGCGTGCTAGCGTTCAGCCCATGACCCGATCGCTATGGCTTGTTCCCCTGTTGCTGCTCGCTGCGTGTGAAGTCCGCACGTCGCCGGGCCCGCGTAATCCCTCCACGCGCTACGAGGAGGGGCCTCCTCCTCCTCCGCGTCAGCCCGGTCCAGATCGTGACCGTCCTGCGCGTCAGTGGGACTCGAGCGGCTGGACGCTGCTCGGCGAGAAGACCGTCGACGGCACCAACGATGCCGAGCAGGTCGACTTCAGCCAGAAGATGGGCGCGATCCCGAAGCGGCTCACGGTCACGGTCACCGACAGCGACCTCGAGATGCACGACATGAAGGTCGTCTACACCTCGGGCGAGAGCTTCACCCCGACGGGCCGACACTACTTCCGCGAGGGTTCGCGGACCCGCGTGATCGAGCTCAGCCGGGCCGAGATCCTGCGCGCCGTGCAGTTCAAGTATAGCAACCTCCCCGGTGGAGGTCGTGCTCGCGTTCAGGTCTGGTACCAGTAGTCAGACAGAGGCTTCGAAGTAGAGGCCTCGTCCTCGTTGCGGCATCAGCGTGCGCACCGTCAAGGCTGCCGGGTAGAACGGCAGAGCCTTCGCCACGCGCGCGGAACGCTTCAACCTGCCGCGCCAGCCACCCTTCCCGGGTCGTGATGACGACGCGGCAGTACTCGTCGCAGTGCGCGTCGCGCGGGCGCGACGCGACAGTCCGCCGGTCAGCGCCACCTCGATGTAGGTGGCGAGGTCGGTCAAGTCGCGCTCCGGCAGCGGCAGGACCCGCACGTTGGTGAATCCCGCCGTGCGCAGTGTCTGCTCGAGGCTGCTCGGTGAGAAGTAGAGGAAGTGATGGGGCGGGAAATCGCCCGTGTTGTGCGTGCGGTCCGCGTTGACCAGTACGCGATCGCGATTGGGAACCGAGCCGCACAGAACGCCTGTGGGCGAGAGCAGCTCCCTGGCGAGTCTCAGGAAGTGGAGAGGATCTGCCTGGTGCTCCAGGACCTCGAAGGCCGTGACCCAGTCGAAGCGCCGCTCGTGCCGGCGGACCCCAGGATGGAGAGTCCCGTCACGATCGAAGAGCAAGCCCGTGCTGACGTCGAGACCGCGACCCTTTGCGACCTCGATGCTCCCTGGGTCGAGGTCGATGCCTGCGACCTCGAAGCCGCGGTCTCGCGCCACGGAAAGAAAGCCGCCTTCGCCGCAACCCACGTCGAACAACCTGCCCGGCTTTGCGCGGCGCAGGAACATCCGGTGGCGCTCGCGCAAGAAGATCTCGCCCTGTCGGCGCCGCGCATAGTTCACCTGATCGGCGTCGGCGTAGAACTCCGGCACGATCACACGTGGCGCCCAGTACTGGATGTCACACGTGGGACATGCAAAGCAGGTCCAGCGGTCGGGCCCACTGGAGTGCTGTCCTGAGGCGGTCCCAGTCGACGAGCAGATTGGACAAATTTCGTCGCTCATGGAGCTGGCACACTATCGCCTGGGTGCGCGGGCGAAACAACACAGCACCGGCGCGGCAGAGAGGGATGCAGTAGGCTTGTCGTCGATGAGGTGGCCACACGCCGTCGTGCTCGCTCTCGCGATGCTCGCGCGTGACACCGGCGCTGAGCGCACGCTCCCCGACTACCGCTACTTCCGGGCGCTGTCGATCGACGTGGTGGGCCGCCCTCCAACGCGCGCCGAGCTGGCAGAGTTCGAGCAGCCCACCTTCAATCTCGACAAGTGGCTCGATACACGACTCGGCGGGCCGGCTTACGTTGAACGCATTCGTCGCATCTACGCGGACCTTCTCCGGCTCGAGCTCCCCGAGAACTCGGCGGTGTTCAGGCCGCCCTCGATCCTGCTGCAGTGGACGACGATCCAGGATCCCGACGGCAAGACAGTTTCACTCTACTTCAGGGACGCACAGCGTCGCGCCAAGCCAGAGATCGACGGGCAGGTCTGTTTCACGCCCGCTGAGATCGGCGTCACCGTAGGACCTGAAGGCAACCACTCAGGTACGCCGAAACCGGTGAGCAAGAAGCTCCTGGACGAACGTACGGTCGTCGTGAAGCCGTGGTGGCTCTACGCCGACTACAAGGACAAGCAGCCCCGCGATCGAGCGGAGCCAGGATGGGTGCAGCGGTTCGGCTACGAGCTCACGTGGTCGCTGTTCACCGAGCCTGACGGCAAGACTCCGACGACCGGCGTTCGCGTGTGCCGCGAGGAAGCGCAGCTTCCGGCGACCGGTCGTGTTTATGCGACGGGGCGCGACAGCAAGAAAGGAGATCCGATTCCCTCCGGACGCACGACGCGCCTACCGGGCGACACAGCGTTTGCCCGCGCGAATGCCGGTCGGCTCACCTCGTGTACGGCGCAGACTGGTTACGAGAGCTCCGTCGAGTGTGGCTGCGGGATCGGACTCGAGCGCTGTCTTCCGACCTCTCCTGGCGGGTTTGTGATGCCGTGGATCACACCACTCGGCGTGAACCAGCCTTTCGATTCGGCGCCGCGCCCCGCAGCGCTCTGGTTGCGCGCGTGGTGGAGCCAGGAAGCGATCCATTTTCTCGATCGCATCTTCCAGGACGATCGCGACGTGCGCGAGATCCTCATCAGTCCGAGCACGATGGTGAATGGCCCGCTTGCTCAGTTCTATCGCTTCTTCGCCAACGCGACCTGTTGCGGCGCGGCCGCAGAGCTCGGCTACTCGAAAGCGGAGCCTCTCTTCGATCCGGCGACGGTTCCGACGCTCGCCCCCTATGAGGTGTCGAATTGGAAAGTCGTCGAGGACCGCGGCCCTCATGCGGCAGGGGTGCTGACGATGCCGATGTTCCTCCTCAAGTACGGATCCCGTCGTCAGCGCGCGCACGTCGTCTACAACGCGTTCATGTGCAAGGAGTTCGTCGCGGAGACGGTGAAGCTTGCGCCATCGACCGAGCCGGATCTCACGAAGCGCGCCGGTTGCGCGTCGTGCCACAAGCGACTCGAGCCGATGTCCGCCTATTTCGCGCGTATCCAGGAATCCGACTGGACGTACCTCCCGGCCTCGCACCTGCCAGTGTCGCTCGATCGTTGTACGGCGGGCGGACCTGCCGGGATGCCGATGGGCGCGTGCCGCACCTTCTACGACGCAGATTTCACGACGCGGACGAGCACGGTGCTGCGCGGTGCGTACAGCGCTCCCTCCCACGCCGACGAGGGTCCCCGAGGGTTGGCGCGTGAGGTCACGAGCTCGCCCGAATTCGCGCCGTGTGTGGTTCGCAACGTTGCTCAATCGCTGCTCGGTCGCCAGCTCACGGTCGAGGATGAAGCGTGGAAGACAGCGCTCGCGGATCGCTTCCGTGACGGCGGATTCCGCATGCGCTCGCTCGTCCGATCGATCTTGACCTCCACGCAATATCGCCACGCCAACGACCGCGCACCGAGGGCCGAATGAGGAGCATGGCGTTGGCCCTCCTTGCCCTCGTTGCATGCCAGCGCAGCGACAAGCCGGCGGTGATCGCTCCGACGGGTGTGGTGATCGCTCCCAGAGGTGAGCTGATCGCACCTGCGGCCACCGATCCATTGCCGGCCCATGGATTCGTGACGCTCGATACCAGTCTCAAGGCGCGGCGCCGCGCGGTTCCTGCCGAGGTGGTCTTGCGCGCTTACCTCGGTTGGTTCGGTGGCCTGGCTCCGCGCGAGGCCTTCTTGCGCGCGCGTGGCAATGATCTGTTCGATCAGTGGTCGTATTACCTCGCAGCACTCGGTCTGCCTGATCATCACGTCGATGCACCCAGGGTCAGTCAGAGCAACACGGTCATGCTCGCGACGATGGGCCGGATGGGCGAGGCGCTGTGCATTCGATCGATCGAGCGCGATCTCCGCACCAGGACGACGCCATTGGCGGACCGCGTGATCTTCGCGTTCGAGCCGGTCGTAGGGCCGGATCGCGCGGCGTTTGCGTCGCGGTTCGACGTGCTGCATCGAACGTTTCTTGGCTATCCCGCGACGCTCGCGCCCACCACCCGGACCGAGCGGTTCTTTGCGCTGTACCGCGCCGTCGCCGCGCGTCACCGCGGAGGGCGTCTCACGGCTGACGAGACCGCGTGGGCAGCGGTCTGCACCGCGCTCGTGCAGCATCCCGAGGCGTGGTTGTACTGATGCGCAGACGCGATGCACTGAAGATGCTTGCGGGTGGAGCAGCGGCGCTCGCCACGCGACCCGCGTGGTCAGGAGGGAGCTCGCCCGCCGACGAGTTCTTCATCTTCGTGCACGCGGGCGGCGGTTGGGACGTCACGTTGTGGGCCGATCCGCGCACCGAACGGCGCGGCTTGATCGAGCCGGCCACCGCAAGCAATACCGACACCACGGGCCTGAAGTACTGGAAGCACGCGGGCGGAAGCTTCGAGCCGCTGACGTCTCGTACGGGCCTCCGCCTCGGTCCGGGGATTGGCTCGCTCTACGATCTGCGTGAGCGGTTGACCGTGATCAATGGCATCGCGATGAACACGGTGAGCCACGAGGACGGAACCACGTTCTCGACCACCGGACGGCACAGGGCGGGCGGGGCGATCTCCGAGTCTTCCATCGACGTGTTGATTGCAAACGAGCTCGGGACGTCGCAACTGATGCCGCTGGTGGCGGTCAAATTTCCTTCAGCGTTCGTCGGCGAACGGCTCGACCGGCGCGTCGTCCCGCTGCGCGTTGGAAGTGTCGATGCCCTGACGCGTTCGTTTGCCCGCAGCAGCGAGTATCTCCACAACGAGGATCGCGAGGACATCACGGTGCTCCTTACCGAGGAGGCGCATGATCTTGCGATCGAATCGACGCACCCGGCGGTGTTCGAGCAACTCAAGAGCCAGCACGCGGCTCTGCCAAAACTGCTCAGCGGTGACTTTGCGAAAGCCTTTCGCGCGCCTCAGCTACAGGCGGCCTACCCGCAGTTCGAGTATCGCGGGTATCAGGGCGCTTCGAATGTCGCCGCGGCGTTCGCGATCGAGGCGATCAAACGCAACATCGTGCGCTGCGTCGGGTTCAGCCTGGGCGGGTTCGACACGCACGGGGCCAATCAACGTCAGCATGCTCTCCAGCTCCAGGAGCTGTTCGGCACCATTGCCGGGATGGTGAAGCTGCTCGACGTCACGCCCCATCCGACGCGACGGGGCGCGAAGCTCTCGGATCACACTCACATCCTCGTGGTCAGCGAGTTCTGCCGGACGCCTCAGCTCAATCCGAACGGTGGACGGGATCACTATCCCAACAACTCGTCGCTCGTGATCTCGCCCCGGTTCCGTCCGGGTCCGTTCGGTGCCACGGATCTCGAGCAGCTCCTGCCGACGGACGCCGGTGAGTTTGCGGATGGTCGGCGTCCGATCGCTCCTCCGGATGTCCTCGCGACATTTCTCGGTGCGTTCGGCATCGATCCGCGTCGATACATGCGTGATGGCGAGGTCGTGAAGGCGCTCCTCGTATGAGCCGACTCGGACTGTTGCTCGTGCTCGCGTGTTGCGGTGGCAACGAAGCGTCGTATCGGACGACCCCAGCCGCCGCCACCTCGCGCCTCAGTGCGGGATGCGCGGCGGGCATGCTGAGCATCGATGGCGTCAGCTATGCCTTCGCCCGGGATGCCGTCTCGATCATCCAGGGCGGCAAGGTGGCCTCGCGCGTCGTGGTGCCCGGCAGTGCCGAGAAGCCCTCGACGTGGACCGCAGCGACGAGCATCCACGCGCCGAGTGGAGGTCACTGGGCAGTCGGCCTCGCGGGCGGTCGGCTGTGGCGGGTGACCAGCGCCGGAGAGCTCGAGGAGATCACCGGTAGGTTGGGGATCGCGGATACCGAGGTCCTGGCGATCGATGCGGCCGGCGCGACACTCGCGATCGGTCTTGCCGACGGAGTCGCGATCTCTCGCGACCCGGCCCACATGATGAAGTTTCCGGGTGCGCCGGCGTCCGTGATCGCAGCGTCCAGGGATCGAGTTGCGATCGCGCGTGCCAGCGTGGTCGAAGTCTTTGATCTGGCGCAGAGCACACGCATCACGTATCCGGTGAAGGACGTCACCTCGCTCGCGTTTCTCGATCCGGAAACTGCGACGGCGCGACTCGTGGTGCGTACCCGCAGCGCGATCTACGTCGGCGAGAACGGATTGCTCCGTCGCAAAACACTCCCGGCCCGGGCCCGTGAGCTCGTCGTGGCCGGTCCCCGCCTCTGGGTGATCACCGACGCCGGCCTGTTCTCGGTCGAGGGCAACGCGCCGCTACGCGCCGCCTTGGACGTTCAACCTGGTGATCAGCTGTGCAGTTCTCCTGAAGGTGTGTGGCTCGCGCGTCGCGACACGGCCGAGCTCGTCAGCTTCGACCCGGCGCGGTCAGCGGCCTCCGGGGCGGTTGCCACCATCACTCCATGGGAGGGCATCGTGGCGCCCCTGTTCCAGCGCGTCTGCTCGGGCTGTCACCTGCCGGGCGGCGAGGCCGACCTGGATCTGTCGACCGCTGCGACGTGGCGCGAGAACGCCGACCTGATCGAAGAGGTGCTGGTCACCGGGGCGATGCCGCCTCCGGGAACCGACCTCCGGAGTGCCGATCGTGAGGCGCTCCTGGGCTTTCTGCGGCGATAGCAAGCGGTCGCGAAAACCGCGCCTGCTGATTCTGCAGGAAGCTGCGGCGGCTGCAGTGCCTAAGCGTTGATTCACGATAGTGTTCAACTAGTTAAGCGATGGCACCCAGCCTGCACTATCTCCAGTTCGAAGCTTGCGGGCTTCTTCAAGGAGAATGGATATGAAGATCAAGGCGCTCATCACCACCCTGGCAATCATTGGTTCGTCGTCTGTTGCGATGGCGCGCCCGGTCACGGTCTCCGGCTCTGCCAACGCCTCGTGGCGGTTTGACACTCGCCCGGCGCCGACCACCACGGTGGTTCGCGACCATCGCGTTCAGCCGGTCATTGTGACCCCTGCACACCCGGCGGCTCTGCGCGCGGGTACCCGGTGGAACGCGTACGCCAACGCCGGCTGGAGCGACCGCTATGACGACGGCTTCGACGACGGGCGCTACAATCGTCCGCGCGCGCTCGTGCTCGCGGAGGGTCTGAACTTCGGCAACACCGAGTACCGCAAGGACCTCGTTCCGGGCGCGGGTGCTGGCCGTTTCAATGCCCTTCGTATCGACTCGGACGGTGGGCAGACGTTCATCGTCAAGGTCGTGGTCGAGTTTGCGGATGGCGGTGCGGTGCAGGTGGTGGATCTCAACAGGACCCTGCGCGGCAACCAGTCAATGACGATCGACCTCTCGGGAAGCGCCCGACCGCTCCATCGAGTGCTGGTGTACCGCGAGGATGGCGGGGCTGCTGAGACCATCAACCGCCGCCACAACGGTGCGTTTACGGTGACGGCGCTGTAAGCAGCAACGTTCGTAGCCCGGCCGGTCGCATCTGCGGCCGGCCGATTCGCTGTTTCGGCACCCTCAGCGCAGGATCGCGGGCATCATGCCGGGCGGCAGCGGCGGCGGCTTGATCCCGGCAGCGTCGATCTCGAGCTGCTTGACCACGTCCTTACGGCGCTGGATCTCCGGCTCGCCGGTCTTCACCAGCCCACTGACGTCGAGCCGGCGCAGGCACTCCTTCGCCTCGGAGACCTGAACGAGTGCGATCCGCGCGTCGCACAGCATCAGCCAGCCCGAGAACTGATCGTCGACCCGTCCGCGCCAGGTGACCACGTCCTCGAGCGTGATCACGACCTCGGCGTGCTTCTTCGCGAGCCCCAGCACGCGCGCGAGCTCGAGCTGGCAGCGTTTGCTCGGGATGATCTCGCAGCGCGCGCGCGACGCCTTCTCCGCGAGGTCGTAATTCTTCGCGGTCATCGAGAGCGCATGCAGCGACTCGGCTGCGCGGATGTCGCGGGTGTAGATCAGCACGCGCTCGAGCCACAGCGCGGCGATATCGGGCCGCTGTAGCTCGGTGAGCGCGCGCAGCGTGGTCTCGACGCGGACGTCGACGGGGATCGAGCGCGCAGCGCGTGCCGGGTCGAGCGTCGCGATCAGCTCGGTCAGCGCGGAGCGCGGGTCCGGGCTGTAGCGGATCGCCGTCGCGTACTCGGACTCCGCCTGGTTCGTCAATCCCGAGCGCACGAGCAGCTGCGCGGCAATCCGGTGCAACCCTGGATGGGTCGGGTGCAGCCGCAGCGAATGGTTCAAAGTGCGGATCGCTCCGGGCTCCTTGGCAGCCAGCTGCTGCTGCGTCAGCAGCGCGTAGCCGAAATAGTCCAGCGGGTGATGCTCGATGGCGTCGAGGATTTCCGCGCGCGACGACGAGCCGCGGAGCGTCACGTGGTCCTCGTCGACGACGCGCGTGAGGCCGGTGAACAGCGCGATCGCGCCGGCGAAGATCACCGCGGCGTGGGCGATGCGCTGCGCCTGGACCCGCGTGGACAGTCGCGGCGACATCTCGGCCAGCGGCACGTACGCGAGCGTCGCGAGCAGCACGGTGACCGGGATTGCGAGTCCGAGCAGCTCCATGCCGAAATCGAAGTTGCTCTGGAACAGGACGATGATGACCGCGCCCATCGCGCTGGCGGCGAGAGGGCCGTCCTTCCAGCGCCGCAGCGCGAGGAACAGCATCCACACCGCCATCGCACCAATCACGACAGACGCCGGAATGCCCCACTCGAGGATCGCCTGCAGTCCCTCGTTCTCGGGATTCGAGAACGTTGCGAATGCGCTCGCCGGATGCACGCGTGTGAACGTCGACTCGAAGGCGCCGCGGCCAACGCCAACCCACGGCGATTCCTCGAGCAGGTGGATCGACGACTTCCACGCGGCGAACTTGCTGGTAGGCGCGTGCACTTCGTCGAGCGTGGTGTTCTCGAGCTGGGTCATCACGCCGGTCGCGCCGACGTACACCGCGACGATCAAGCCGCACGCGATCATGATGCCGACCGGCACGGTGGTCGCGAAGAACTTTTCGCGGCGGCGGCGGGAGGATCCGCGGATCGCCTGCATGCGCTGCGCGAGCAGCGTGAACAGCATCGCGATGAAGCCGGCTGCGAGCCCGATCATCGCGCCACGGGACAAGGTCGCTGCGACCGAGACGAGACAGCTGACGCCGACGAGTACCCACATCGAGCGCTGCAGCGACGACTGCTTCGGGTACAAGAACAGCCCGAGGCTGGTCACCGTGCCTACCGCCATCAGGCAACCGAAGTGATTCGTGTTGAACAGTGGCGCCATCAGCAGCGGTTGCCCGTGGCGAGGCTCGTACAGCCCGTAGAGGCTGCGCAGATCGAACAGCTCGTGGATGCCGGTCACCAGAGCAGCGAGCCCGGCGAAACCGGCCACCGATGCCATCAGTCCGTATCGACCACGCTCGTAGATCGCGACGCGCAGTGCGACGAACGCGACGCCAGACAGCGTGAGCAAGAACGTCAGCGCGCGGAGCGTGGACGACGGGTCCATGCTGAGCCGCGAGAACCCATCCACGCCGGCGATCGCGACGCCATCGACACGCAGGGCCTCGAGGGTCGGGCTTACCGATTGAACGAGCGGGCTCGGCAGCGGGATCCACTGCACGAACGTCCACGCGCAGGCGACGCCGAGCGTGATCAAGAGCGGAGGCCGCCGCTCGAAACCGCGCTTGGACAGCAGCGTCGACATCACGAGCGCGGATACTGCCAGCGCGATCAGCGCCTGCGCCCACCGCGTGGCGCCACCCACCGCGAGAACCGCGATTCCAATCGCGACCGAACAGAGAACCAGCGCTAGCCGGTCGCGACGCCCCACGCGCTACCAGGGCCGTTCGGGCACGAAGATCTCATCGCCTGGCATCATCGGGAAGTTCGGGCGCGAGCCTTCGGCAATCATCTCCACCGGGATCTTGTAGATCGCCGGCTTGCCATCGACCGTCCGCGTGACCTTGACCATGTTCTTGCGGGCCATCGGCGCGAAGCCTCCGGATTGCGCGATCGCTTCCGTGATCGTCATCCCGGGAGTGAACTTGATCGTGCCACTCCGGAGGACCTGACCGAGGACCGAGAGCTTGCGCGAGTTGATCTCGAGCACGGTCAGCGACACGATCGGGTCGATCAGAAAGCCATCCGCGAGCTTGCTCTGGATCTCGGTCTGGACGGATCTGACGGTCTTGCCCTTGGCGTCGATGGTCCCGATGAACTGGACCTCCATACCACCCGCGGCATCGAGCACATACGCGGCCTTGGACTGGCGCGTTCCGGCGTAGACCACGAGCTCGATCTTGTCGCCGGGTCCCAGCGTGAGCTGGGCATCATCGATCGGCGCGGTCGTTGGGTAGATCGGCGGAGGGTTGTCGGAACACCCGACGAGCAGCACGACCAACAGGAGAGACCGCCACATGACTGGCGACTGAGATACCGGCATGATTGCCGGTGTTCAAGGTCTTATCGTCCGCATGAACGTAAGGCCACCGTGTGGTGACTAACCACTAGGTTGACTCGTCAATACAATCGAGATATTGTACCTGCCAAGGCACGAAGCACATGAAAAGGTTCAAGAAATCGGGACTGCCGGCGGTGGCTGCGATGCTGATCGCGAGCCAGCTCTACGCGCAGCCGGTGGTGCCGGCCACCCCTCCGACCGATCCGGCGGCGCCTGCGCCTCAGGGTCAGCTCTCGGCGGACGAGATGAAGGTTCGTAGCCAGGCGCTCACGGCGCAGGTTCGCACGGATATTCAGCGCGTCCAGCACCTCCAGACGCTCGCTCGCCAGCAGAAGGACATCATCAAGCTGTCCTGCGTGAACGATAAGTTCGTCAAGCTCAAGGCCGAGACCAACATCTTCGACAACACGCAGGCCGAGCTGACCGCGTCGATCGACACGGACGCGCGGTTCGCGGTGTTCCCGCGCCTCGAGAAGGCCGGCGTCGATACGCACAAGGTTCGCGAAGAGGCCGAGGCGTGTGTTGGCGAGGGCGAGATCGTTCCCGGCAACTCCGATGCAACGGTGACGTCGCCTGAGATCGAGGATGACCCGACCAGTGGCGTCCCGTTCGGCGCTGTCGAAGTCGAGCCGCCCGCGTACGCATCGCCGTTCAACTGAACGTCGCGAGGCTCGCAAACAAAACCACCGCACAGAGCGGTGGTTTTTTTCGTCTGCGCTGCACCGCGTGGATGCCAGCAACTAGACCTCGGGCGCCGGATCGGCGGCGCGCGGGTCGTTAGCGTCGTAGCCGTAGCCGTAGCCGTAGCTGTAGTACGAGCGGTCGCTCGTGTTCACCTCGTTGACGATCACACCGAAGATCGAGCCACCGACGTCGTGGATCGCCTTGGACGAGCGCTTCACATCCTCGCGCAGCGTCTTGTCCGCGCGGACTACCAGGATCACGCCGTCGACGAGCTTGGACAGCACGACGGCATCGGTCACCGCCTGCACCGGCGGTGAGTCGAGGATAATCCGATCGAACCGGGTCGCGAGCTCTGCGAGCACGACCTTGAACCGGTTGGTCATCAGCAGCTCGGCCGGGTTCGGTGGCAACGGGCCGCACGGCAGCACGAACAGGTTCGGGATCTCGGTCGTCTTGATGACGTCGTCGTAGCTCTTGTCGCCGAGGATCAGGTTCGACAGGCCGTGGTTCCGTGGAACCCCCGTCGATTCGTGGAGGCGCGGGCGCCGCATGTCGGTGTCGATCAGCAGGACCTTCTGGCCGCTCTGCGCCATCGTAGTGCCCAGGTAGATCACCGACGTCGTCTTGCCCTCGCGCTGGTTGGCGCTCGAGACGATCAGCGTCTTCAGGCTTCGATCGGCCGAGGAGAACAGGATGTTGGTGCGGAGCGCGCGACAGCTCTCGGCCACGAGTGACTTCGGGTGCGTGTGCACGTAGAGGTCGCGGCCCTTGGTGTCGGCGCTGATCTCGCCGAGCATCGGGATGAAGCCGAGGACCGGCACGCCGGCGGCGGCCTGGGCATCGCTGGTCGTCTTGATCGTGCGGTCGAGGAACACGCTGAGGAACACGAGGCCGATCCCGAGCAACAGAGCGAGCGTGGTGGCGATCGCCACGTTGGTGCGCAGGCTCGGGGACACCGGCTTGGTGGCAGGCAGCGCGGGATCAAGCGGCTTCACGTGCGTGCTGATCTCGGTGTTCATGCGCCCCGACATCTCGCTCGTCGAGAGCCGACCGCGGAGGATGTTGTACTTGTCCTCCCAGTTCCGCTTGGTGCGCTGGATCTCGTTGTACGCGACGATCTTCGGACCGAGATCGAAGGCTTCCTTCTTGTACCGCTCGACCTCGGCGCCGAGCTGCCGCTCGGTGCTGAGCGCAGCCTCGTAGTTCTCCTGGACGCCGCCGACAATGCGCTTGGCCTCGGACTGCAGCGCCGAGTACAGGTCATCGACCTTGGATTTCTGCTTCTGGTACTCGGGGTTCCTTGGGCCGACTTCCTTCTCGATCTGAAGGAACACGTTGCGCTCGGTGTAGTACTGCGCGCGCAGTACATCGAACGACGCGCTGTCGCCCATCATCAGGATGGGCGAGTCGAGGACCTCCATCGCGGAGGCCTTCTTCATCCGCTCGAGCTTGGAACCGAGCTCGATCCGGCGCGCGCGTGACTCGTTGAGCCGCGCCGTGTACGAGGTGATGTTCGAGGACACGAGGCTCTGTCGATCCTCGAGGGAGACTGCGAGCAGCTCCTCGTCCTTCTGGAACTGGTAGAGCCGCGCCTCAGATTCCTGCAGCTTCATGGCTGCCTGATCGAACTCGCTGGTCAGCGCCTTCGATGCCTGCTGCGTATCGACAGTGAGTAGGCCCTTGGCGTACGCGACGTACGTCGCGATGTGATCGTTGGCGATCTCCGCGGCGAGGTTCGCGCTCTCGCTGCGAACGACGACGTACATGATGCGATCCTGCTCGGGATACTTCACCGTCAACGTCTTCTGGAGTACTCGCGTGGCGAGCTCGAGCTGCGCATCGGGGCGCAGGCCTGCGCGCTCGCTCTCGCTGAGCAGCTTCACCACGAGCTGATGGTCCTGGACCGTCTGCTTGATCAGTGTGTAGCTCGCGAGCACCTGGCGCTGTTGCTTGTAGTAATCGAGTCCACCGGTCGTGAGTCCGGTGATCCCCATGAGGCCGTTCTCGCCCTGGCCAAGGAGATCGGGGAGCCGCGGCTCGATCTGCACCGATGCCTTGGCCTCGTAGATCTTCGGCTGCCGGCTCGTGTAGATCACGGCGCCGGTGACCGCGAGTGCGATGAGCGCGAGCAGCGGGAACATGTAGCGCCGGAGCGCTTTCAGGTAGCGCCGTACATCGATGTTCAGCAGGTCGGCCGAGTCATCGGTCGGTTCGGTCGTCTGGCCGGTCAAACTCACATGATCTCCAAGCCAGGGTTAGTCGCGGCGGCGACCGCCAGCGTTCAAAAGGGGCCTGTTATGCCGGACGCCCTCACGAGGATCAAGTCCCGAGATTGACCGGGACGCCGTCGCTGGCGAGCGAGCGCTGAGCCGCCTCCAGCGTCGCTACGATGCGCAGAGCGCTCGCTATATCGGTGGTGGGGCGTCCGCCGGTCGCGATGCAATCGAGGAGGTGGCGCAGCTGTAGCTTCAGTGGCTCGTCCATCGGGAGCTGAGGAATGTAGACGTCACCGTCGCGCAGCGTGAGGTACTCCGCAAATTGCGTGAACTGCGGGGGCCGGTCGTAGCCCTTGTCGTAAATGCGCAACTTCTCAGGAGCTACGTCGTCGAACTCGACCATCTTCTGCGAGCACACCAACGTGAGGCGTCGCTCCTTGCGCGGATGCAGCCACGATAGGTGGAGATGGGCCATCTCGCCGCCGGCATAGCGGAGCGTGAGGAAGACCACATCTTCGATCCCCGGCTGCAGCACGCACTGGCCGCGCGCCGTCACGCTGACCGGCGAGCGTTCGAGCAGGTGATCGAGCATCGACAGCTCGTGGGGTCCAAAGCTCCACAGCGCGTTCTCGTCGCGGCGGATCCGCCCCAGGTTCGCGCGCGTCGAGTGGACGTAGTGGAGAAAACCGAGAGCGCCGGATCGGAGCAACTCGCGCAGCCGGGCGATGGCGGGATGGAACACCATCAAGTGCCCGACCATCAGCACGCGTCGGGAGCGGGCCGCAGAGTCGGCGATCTGCTGGGCGTCCATGGTCGACAGCGCTAGTGGTTTCTCGACGAGGACGTGCTTGTCCGCGGCGAGTGCCGCGCAGGTGATGTTGGCGTGCGTCGGCGCGGGCGTGGCGACGACGACGATCTCGATCGATGGATCGGCGAACACTTGTTCGGGATCGTGGAGGACGGATGCACCGGGCGCGAGCTCCTTGCCACGCGCGCAGGCGGCAGGATCGCGATCGACGATAGCGACCAGCTCGCACCGCGGCTCACTCGCGACGACGCGAACGTGGTTGAGGCCCCACGCACCGGCGCCGATCACGGCGACGCGTGGACGTCGGTTCACAGCGCGGCGCGAACGCCAGCGATGATTTCGTGGCGCACGTACGACGGATCGTCACCGAAGACGCCCGTCATGTAGTCTGTCTCGACGGCCGTGAGCCGGTACTCGATGATGCCGGCAAGCGAGTCGCGAAAGTGATACCGGAGGCCGCCCGTGACGGAGAGGATCACGTCATCGCGTGTGTCGGAACCACCGGGAACGACGCGCGTCACACCCTGATAGCGGCGGAGGCGGGCCTCGGGAGCCAAGGTGAGGAGGAAGGGGGCCAACTCCTGCTCGATGTTCAAACGCACCGCGTGGTCACGGTAGAAGTTGGCGTTGATCGAGTCCTGGTGCGTGTACTCGTAAAGTCCGGTGATGCGGCCCGTCGGGGTGTAGCGATATCCGAACTGCAGACCGCCCAGGATTGCCGAGAAGTTGGGCCCCGACTCGTAGAAGCCGTTGGTGTAACCGATGCGCGCGACGAGAGTGGTCTTCAGGGAGAGCAGCGTCTGGATGCCGCCCGCGACGGTCAGCGGGAATGAATCGACCTTCGTGCTGTCGCCGATGCCGGTGAAGTAGCCCTGGGTCAGATCCCCGAAAAACACGGTGACGGGACGGAAGCGCCAGCTCACCGACAGACCGACGCTGTTCTGCATGCGGTTGGCGAACTGCTGGGTGTCATCCTCGAAGTAGTCGATCACGTTCTCGACGTGGAGGAGACCCTTGACCGAGCGACCCTCGGGCGCGAACTGGACGCCCAGCTGAAGGCGGTTGATGTCGCGGTTCGTGCGCTCTTGGCTCTCGAAGTTCGTCGCCCGGATCACGCGCTCGAAGTTGTCGAGGTAGAGGAACGACCACGTCGACTGCGGCAGGACGTGGCCACGCAGCAGGGCGCCGACTCCGAGGCCGCCTTGATCCTGTAGCGAGTCCCGCCCAGAGAGATAGAGGTCGTACGAGAGTCGGAGCCCGGCGCGGTATTGATGCGAGCCGAGATTCTCGGGGATATCGTTGCCGTCTGGAATCGCGAGGCGCTGCCGCGACAGCGAGGCGGTGTGGATCTGAGCGACAAGGCGGAGTATGCCGGTCGCGACCGGATCCGTCTCCTCGTAGAAGGCGTTCGAGACGAAGCCCGTTTCGAGCCCGAGGATCGGGTGGAGCACCGTGCCTTCGCCGACCTTGATACCTGGACCCTCGACGATCGAGATAGGGGCCATGATTCCGGTGGGAGCGATCGACGGCCCCGAATCGGAGATCGAATCAATGCTGTCGTCGGCCGCCGCGGGAACCGCGAGAGCAGCAACGAACAGGCCGGTGAGCGAAGCGAATCGAATCATCAGAAAACCACGGGCATGGTAGAGATCCAGTGTAGGTACGTCAACAACCGCAGCAGTGATGATCAGCGCTAACTCACGCTGAATCCTGGGAGACTGGCGAGGATGGTCGGTTAGTCGCCGGGTTAGCGCCAGCGTTCACGCCATTCGGTTCGGAGAGGTCTCCGTGAGGCGTCCGGAGTGTGCGGGGCCGCCCAAATGAACGGGACTCGTATCGTAGAGTCCGCGCATGCACGTGGTCGTCACCGGAGCGGCAGGGTTCATCGGCTCCCACACGACGGAGCGCCTCCTGCGGCAGGGGCACCAGGTCACCGGGATCGACTCGTTCGACGGCTACCTGTACCCGGCCGAGATCAAGCGGTCCAACGCGGCCCAGCTGGCCCACAAGCCCGCGGACCGGTTCCGGCTGGTCAACGGGGACATCTGTGACCCGGCCGCGATCGAGACCGTGATCACCCCCGATGTCGACGTGGTCTGCCACCTTGCGGCCCTGGCCGGAGTCCGGCCCTCACTCGCCCAGCCGCTGAGGTACCTCGAGACCAACATCAAGGGGACCGGCGTGATCATCGAGCGGATGCGCCAGCTCGGCCTGCGCCGGCTCGTGTTTGCGTCCTCGAGCTCGGTCT
>JAQBQE010000058.1 GCA_028287135.1 Myxococcales bacterium | reverse complement strand
GTCCGGCCCTCACTCGCCCAGCCGCTGAGGTACCTCGAGACCAACATCAAGGGGACCGGCGTGATCATCGAGCGGATGCGCCAGCTCGGCCTGCGCCGGCTCGTGTTTGCGTCCTCGAGCTCGGTCTACGGCGCCAAGCCGGGCGCCGATCTGCGCGAGGTCGCCGCGTTCCGCGAGGATGACGTCTGCCTGACGCCGGCGTCGCCGTATGCCGCGACCAAGCGGATGAACGAGCTGCAGCTGTCCGCGTATCGCGATCTCTACGACCTCGGCGTCTATGCGCTGCGGTTCTTCACGGTCTACGGCCCGCGCCAGCGCACGGACATGGCGATCTCGAAGTTCATCTCCGCGATCTCGACGGGCAAGACGATCCAGATGTTCGGCGATGGCTCGTCGCGCCGCGACTACACGTTCATCGACGACATCGTGTCGGGCGTCGTCGCCGCGATCGAGCGAGTCGCACCGAAGGCGTACGAGCTGATCAACCTCGGCGGCACGCGGACGATCTCGCTGCGCGAGCTGATCGAGGCAGTCGAGCGGGTCGTCGGCAAGCATGCGTCGATCGACGCGCAGCCGATGCAGCCCGGCGATGTGCCGGTGACGTACGCGAACATCGATCGCGCGCGTGCCCTGCTCGACTACCAGCCGACGACGCTCGTCGAGGACGGCATCGCGCGGCAGTGGGAGTGGGCTCAGCGCGCGAAGAACGCGGCGACCTGATCGACGACGTACGCGCGCGCCTGCTCGCTCAGCGTCGGATGGATCGGGAGCGCCAGCACCTCGGTGCACGCTCGCTCGGCGATCGGGAACGAGCCCGCGCGATACCCGAGGTCCGCGAAGCACGGCTGCACGTGGAGCGGTGACGGATAGTAGACCTCGGTGTCGACGCCGGCGGCGCGCAGGTGATCGCGCAGCGCATCGCGACGCGGCGTGCGGATCACGAACTGGTGATAGACGTGCTCGTCGGTGTGGCCGGGCAGGCGGAGCTCGGCGGGGAGCTGGGCGGCGGCAAACCGGGCACGATAGTCGGCGGCATGCGCGCGTCGCGTCGCCGTGGTGGTCGCGAGCTGCGCGAGCTTGACCCGGAGCACCGCGGCCTGCAGCGCGTCGAGCCGGAAGTTCCCGCCGATGGCGACGTGGTGATACTTCGGTCGCGCGCCGTGCGAGCGCAGCAGCGTGATCCGATCCGCGAGTGCGGCGTCGCCGGTGACGACGGCGCCGGCATCCCCGAGCGCGCCGACATTCTTCGTCGGGAAGAACGAGTAGGCGGCGGCGAGCCCGCGCGGTGCGCCGGTGCCGAGGCTCTGTGCGGCATCCTCGACGATCGGAACGTCGACGGCGGGCATCGCGGCGAGCCGGCCGAACAGATGGACCGGGACGATCGCGCGCGTTCGTGATCCACACACCGATGCCGCGGCGTGGGGATCGAGCGTGAGCGCGTCGTCGTCGACATCGGCGAACACGATCCGCGCACCGAGCCGTGCGGCACTGCCGGCGGTCGCGAAGAACGTCAGCGGCGTGGTGACCACCTCGTCGCCGGGGCCGATCCCGAGCGCGAGATAGATCGCGTGCAGCGCGTCGGTGCCGGAGCTGACACCGATCGCGTGCGCGCTGCCGGTCGCCACCGCGAGCTCGCGCTCGAACGCGGCGACCTCGGGACCGCCGATGAACACGCCGCTATCGAGGACCTGCGCGATCGCGGCGTCGATCTCCACGCGCACGGCGGCGAGCTCGCGCGCCATGTCGAACAGCGGGACCTTCACCCGCTGGTCATACTTCGATCACGCCGGGTTGGGGCGACCGATGCCGTAGTACGTGAAGCCGGCCGCGCGTGCTTCCTGTGCCGACCACTGGTTGCGGCCGTCGAGGAGGACCGGGGTCCGCATCGAGCTCTTGAGCTTGCCGAAGTCCGGGTTACGCAGCTCGTTCCACTCGGTGACGAGCACGACGGCATCCGCCCCGGCGGCCGCCGCGTACGCGTCCTTGGTCAGCTCGATCTTGTCGCCGACCGAGGCCTTCACGTTCGCCATCGCCTCCGGGTCGTACCCGGTGACGGTCGCGCCTGCGGTGCGAAGCTGATCGAGCAGCGTCAGGGCCGGCGACTCGCGGATGTCGTCGGTCTCGGGCTTGAACGCCAGGCCCCAGATCGCGATCTTCTTGCCCTCGAGCTTGCCGCCGAAGTGCGCGAGCAGGCGATCGCCGAGCACCTTCTTCTGCCGGTCGTTCGCGCGCTCGACGGCGTCGACGACGGTCAGCGGGATGTCGTTCTCCATGCCGATGTGGCGGAGTGCGCGGAGGTCCTTCGGGAAGCAGCTGCCGCCGAAGCCGCAGCCGGCGAACAGGAACTTGTTGCCGATCCGCGGGTCCGAGCCCATGCCCTTGCGGACCGACTCGATGTCGGCGCCGACGACGTCGCACAGCCGCGCGAGCTCGTTCATGAACGAGATGCGGGTCGCGAGCATCGCGTTGGAGGCGTACTTCGTGAGCTCGGCGGACTTGATGTCCATCACCTGCACGCGATCGCTCGTGCGCAGCACGGTGCTGTACAGCTTGCGGAGCACGTCGATCGCGCGCGGGTCATCGGCGCCGATGATCACGCGAGCGGGCTTGAGGAAGTCCTCGACGGCGGCGCCCTCCTTGAGGAACTCCGGGTTCGAGGCGACAGCGAACGCGTGCTTCGTGGTGCTCGCGACCGCAGCCTTGACCTTGTCGGCGGTGCCGACCGGGACCGTGCTCTTGGTGACGACGACCGTGAAGCCGGTGAGCGCCGAGCCGATCTGCTTGGCTGCTTCGACCACGTACTTGAGATCCGCGCTGCCATCCTCGTCGGACGGTGTGCCGACGGCGATGAACACGATCTCCGAGCCGGCGACGGCCTCGTTGATGTTGGTCGTGAACTTGAGCCGATCGATGCGCGTCGAGCGCTTGATGAGGTCGTGGAGGCCCGGCTCGTAGAACGGGACGTCACCGGCCTTCAGCGTCGCAACGCGCTTCGGGTCGATATCCACGCACGTGACCTCGTGCCCAAAATCCGAAAAGCCGGCGCCCGTGACGAGCCCGACGTAGCCAGTACCGACGACAGCGATCTTCATGGACCGGACGCTAGCACGCGATTCTGGTGACTTACGCCGGGCTCACGTGAGGGCACCAAGCTGAGCCTTGGCGCACAGATCCGGGAGCGCGACGCCGACGGGAATGGAGCGGAACGACGACGACGCTGTTGCAACACCCGGCCGGCGACCTGTGAGCCGGTTGCAACGGCAGGGGCTGGCAGGGAAGGCCAACGCCCTGGAATTGCTTCGTGTCCCCGGCGGCCGAAGAATTGCTTTCCCCGCGCGCAGATGAGGAAGGTCGCTGTCGTCCTCGCATTCGCGGCATTCGCCGCCTGTGCGTACAAACCGGGCTCGTACCAGTACCCCGCCCGCGACTTCGTCGGGCAGCGCACCAGCGTCGGGTGCCTCGACATCGCGGTCGATCGCCGCACCGACATGGGCTCGTCGGCGGTACTCGGCTACACGTTCGGCAACCGCTGCGACGGGCCGGCGGTGATCGACCTCGCCTGGGTCAACGTGATCGGGCGGACCAGCGATGGGGCCGAGGTCGCGCTCGTTCCCTACGATCCGAAGGGCGAGCTCAAGGTCCTCAAGCTCGACGGCCGCAGCGCCGGCGCGGAAGCGATCTCGTATCCCGCCGACGAGCCGATCGGTCAGCTCTGCGTCGACGTCGCATCGCTCGCGCAGACCACGCCCGCCCAGTGGTTGTGCTTCGGGAACCCCGAAGCGCTCGCGATGGTGACCCCGTGACCCGCGTGGCGCTCGTCGCCGCTGCCCTCGTCCTCGTCGCGCGACCCGATCCGGTGCTTGCCGGATCGTCGTGCGGGGGTGGTTCGAGCAGTGACAGCTCGAGCAGCAGTGACAGCTCGAGCAGTAGCTCATCGTCGAGCTCGACCCCGGCGTGCCGGGACACCACGGACGTCGTCGGCTATCGCGAGTGCACGGCGTTCGGGACCTGGGCGACCGCGATGAGGTTGCCGCACATCATCATCGAGCTCGGCACGTCGGTTCGCGCGATGCCGAGTCTCGCGGGAGACCGCGCGGGCAACGTCACCCACGGCCAGGAGTCGTTCGCGTATCGGACGGTGAGCACACCGGAGGTCGGGCTCGATCACGAGATCATGACGAGCTTGCGGCTGGGCGCGGGGTTCGCGCGGAAGTTCCATGCGCTGGTCGAGATCGAGGCCGGTGCCCTCGTCGGGGCGGCGCCTCATGCGGAGATGACATCGAGCGGGACGTTCGGGACGCCGGCGATCGAGGACCGCGGCGGCGTTGCGATCAACGTGGCGGGCGTGGTCGGGATGACGAACCGGTTCGGCCGCGGGCGGCTGGGCGTCGAGCTCGCGGCCGGGGTGCGCACCGTCTCGTACTCGTACGCGTCGAGCTATCACGGCTGCGAGACCACCTCCTCGTTCTCGGCGGCGGCGCCGCTGCTCGAGGCGCGCGTGCACGGCGAGACCTTCCTGACCCCGTGGATCTCGGCGGGCGCGACGGTCGGCACCAGCATGATCGACCGCGGCGCGTGGATGGGGGCGCTCACCGTCGGGTTTCACACCCGCGCGTTCGCCGGCAGCCGCTGACTAGACGTCGTGGACGCCGGTGCCGTCGCGGAGCCGGAGCAGCGGACCCTCGATCACCTCGAGCGTGATCCCGAGGACCGCAGAGCGTGCCATCCCTGCCTCGAACGGAATCGGTTCGTAGCGACCCTCGCGCAGGGCGTAGAGCTCGGTCGCTCGCGTCTTTGGCTCGATCAGCCAGATCTCGCGAACGCCGATCCGCGCATAGAACTCGAACTTCTTGCGGCTCTCGTCGTGAGGTGACAGCACCTCGACGACCAGCTCGGCACCTTCGAGTCCGCGCTCGGAGAGCTGCTCGGGACGGGCGACCATGGCGTCAGGCATCCGGTACGAGTTGTCGACCTTGGGATCAAAGACGCCCGTGTGACCCGTGCGGGCGATCAGCGCGCGACGCTTGGCGATTGGATGCAGGGCGAATGCGATCTCGTCGGCGACGCTTCCGTGAACCGAGGTTCCGGGCGGGACCATGTGGAGCTCCCCTTCCCAGAGCTCGTCCCGCTTGTCGTGACCAAGGCGTCGACGGTTCTCGAGGAACTCCTCGGGGACGTCGATCCACACGGCGTTCATGGACGAATTATATCCGGGCATACCTGGACCCGCAGCAACCATCAGGCCGCGCCCAACCGCGCGAAACTCCGGACGCTCGCTAGATCTCGAGCTCGTCGCCTTCGCGCGCCGGCACGATCTCGATCTCGCTGCCGCCGCGCGCATCGAGCGAGGTCCGCAAGCTGGCGACGATCTCGTCGACATCGTCATCGGTGTAGTCCTGATCGTAGTGGAACGTGACGAGGCGCTTGACCTTCGCGGCAGCGGCCGCCGCGGCGGCATCCTCGTACGTCGAGAACCCGCGATTGCGCCGGGTCTCCTGATCGATCGGACGATACGTCGTGTCGTGCAGCAGCACGTCGGCATCGCGATAGAACGCGATCGCGCTCGGATCCGGCGGCGCATCGATCACCGGCTGGCCGACATCGGACGCGTAGACGAACGACCGACCGTTCTCCTCGATCCGGAACGCGAGAGCCGTGGTCGCGCCGTGCGGGTGCTCGCGCGCCGTGACGCGCAGGCCTTCGGCCTCGAACGGCGTACCGGGCTCGGCTGCACGAACGTCGAACACGGCCGAGAAGTTCTTCAGGGTCTGCAGCGGGGAGAAGTTCGGATCCATCTGACCCTCGAGGATCTCCTCGAGCATCCCGGCCGATCCGTACGGGCCCGGGCCCCACACCGTGAACTGATTGCCGTCGACGAACACCGGCGCGAAGAACCCGAGCCCCTGGATGTGATCCCAGTGCGTGTGCGACAGCAGGATCGACGCGCGCCCCTTGCCCTTGCCGAACGCGCCCGCCATCAGCGAGTTGCCAAGGCCCATGAGGCCGGTACCCATGTCGATGATCACGAGCCCGCCGGTCGCAGTGGTCACCGACACGCACGACGTGTTGCCGCCGTAGCGATTGGTGTCGGGGCCCGGTGCCGGGATCGATCCGCGCACGCCCCAGAACCGGATCTTCATGCGTCGTCTCCCAGCGTGACCTCGAGGCCCTCGTACGCGCTCATCAGCTCGAACTTCTCGTTCTGGGCGATCACGACGCCGCGGTACTCGGCGAGGATCCTGTCGTTCTCGTCGTCGGAGCGCAGCGGTGCGTGATGGAACAGGCACAGCCGCTTGGCGCCGGCCTCGCGTGCGATCGCGATCGCATCATCGGGATGCGAGTGGCCCCAGTGCGGGCGCTGGCGGTACTCGTCCTTGGAGAACTGGGTGTCGTAGATCAGGAGGTCGGCATTGCGGGCGAGCGCGATCACGCCGGCGCGCATCTCGGCGAGCTCCGCGGCGACCGCGGCGGGCAGCTGCTCGTCGAGCGATGGCGCCTTGTGGACGAACTCGCGGCCGAGCAGGACGTCGGTGAACGGGGCGGTATCGGCGCAGTAGACGACCGCCGCGCCGTCGACCTCGACCCGGTACGCGATCGCGATCCACGGATGGTTGAGCCGCGTGCACGAGACCTTGGCGTTGCCGATCTGGAACTTCGCGCCCTCGATCAGCTCGTGGAACCGCATCTCGCCCTCGAGCGCGGCGAGCGGTACCGGGAAGTATGGCGCGCGGTTCTGCGCCGAGAACACGGCCTCGAGATGCATGTCGCGCTGGCGCGCGTAGATGTCGACCTGGTTGCCCGCGCGGTAGAGGGGCGAGAAGAACGGGAGCCCCTGCACGTGATCCCAGTGGGTGTGCGAGATCAGGATCGAGGCCTTGCCCTTGCCGTCCCCGAACGCCTCTTCCATCAGCGACTTGCCGAGGCGGCGCAGCCCGGTGCCGGCATCGATGATGATCGGCGGCTGGTTGTGCGGCCGGACCTCCACGCACGAGGTGTTCCCACCGTACCGGTTGGTCGCCGGTCCCGGGACAGGGATCGATCCGCGTACTCCCCAGAACCTGACCTTCATGGATGAACGCCGGGACGCCTTCCGGGCAAAGCTAACGCCTGCCGGGGCTGCGGGGCTAGAACGACTTGCGCGAATCGAGCAAGATCGTCACCGGGCCGTCATTGACAAGCTCGACCTGCATATCCGCAGCAAACTCACCAGCTTCGACGCGCGAGACCCCCGCGGCACGGATCGCGCCGAGCGACTGCTCGTAGAGGGCGCGGGCCGCGACCGGCTCGAGCGCCCCCGTGAACGCCGGGCGGCGACCCTGGCGGGCGTCGCCGTAGAGCGTGAACTGGGACACCACGAGGACCCCGCCGGTGATGTCGAGCACGGAGCGATTCATCTTCCCTGCGTCATCCGCGAAGATCCGGAGGTTCACGACCTTGTCGACGATGTACGTGAGATCCGCGGCCTGATCGCCCGCTCCCGCGCCGAGGAACACGAGCAATCCCTGGTCGATCGACCCGGTGACCCGCCCGTCCACGGTGACCTGGGCTCGGCGGACCCGCTGCACGACCGCTCTCATGGTCGCGAGCATGCAGGCAACCCGGTTGCCTTGCCAGGGGTCATACCCGCCGCTAGGATGCCGCGCTCATGAGGTACGTGTTCATCGTCGCTCTGCTCGCTGGCTTCGCCGGCTGCGGCAAGGAGATCGGCGACGCGTGCATCGTCGGCTCGGACTGCGACCCCAACGGCGAGCGGACCTGCGATACGTCCTCGAAAGAGGGCTACTGCACGATCCAGGGCTGCGACTACGACACCTGCCCCGACGAATCGGCGTGCATCCGGTTCTTCACCGGCCAGTTCGAGAACCGCTGCTGCGGCCCGGATTGCCCGGCCCCGGTCGAGTGCTCGCTCGACGAGCTGTGCTCGCTCAACGGCCACTGCGTGCCGCGCTCCTCCGAAGTTCGCTACTGCATGCGCACGTGCGAGAACAACGATGACTGCCGCTCTGGCTATGAATGCCGCACGCTCGAGCTGATGAAGCAGCACGGCGGCGAGCCGGTCCTGGTCCCGGGCCAGATGATCGACGCGAACGCGCCGAAGTTCTGCGCGCCTCAGCCGGGCTGATACGCTCCACGCGTGTCGATCGGGTCGTTCCTGCTGCGACGCCTGGGCTCCGGGCTCCTGGCGATCGTCGGCGTCTCGGTCCTGGTGTTCGCGTTCCTGCACATCGTGCCGGGCGATCCGGTCGATCACCTCGCCGGTGGTGAGGCGACGCCCGCGCAGCGGCTGAAGATCGAGCAGTGCATGGGGCTCGACAAGTCGCTGCCCCGCCAGTTCATCAGCTTCCTCGGTCACGTCGCCGACGGCTCGCTCGGTCATCAGTGTCCCGACCCCAAGGGCAAGCCGACGGTCGCCGCGCGGATCGCGGAGGTGTTCCCGCACACGATGTGGCTCGCGATCTGCGGGATGCTCGTCGCGATCGTGCTCGCGCTGCCGCTCGGCATGCTCGCCGCGGTCAAGCGCGGGACCTGGGTCGACACGCTCGCGACGACGGTGTCGCTGTCGATGGTCGCGATGCCGCAGATGATGTTCGCGCCGCTGCTGCTGTTCTGGTTCTTCGTCACGCTCGGCTGGTTCCCGGGCCCGACCGAGCTCGGACCCGCGGCGATCGTGCTGCCCGCGATGGCGGTCGGCACCCACCTGATGGCGATGCTCGCGCGGATGACGCGGTCCTCGCTCGTCGAGGTCCTCGGCGAGGACTACGTCCGCACCGCGCGCGCGAAGGGTCTGCCCGAAGGCAGCGTGCTGTTCCGCCATGCGCTGCGCAACGCGCTGCTGCCGGTGATCACGGTCGCCGGTCTGCAGTTCGGATCGCTGCTCTCGGGCGCGATCATCATCGAGAACGTGTTCGCGCGGCCTGGCCTCGGCGCCACGCTGCTCGAGGCGATCCTCGAGCGAAACTATCCGGTGGTGCAGGGGACGGTGCTCGTGATCGCGATGATCTACGTGCTCGTCAACATCCTCGTCGATCTTGCCTACGGCCTCGCGGACCCGAGGATTCGCCGCGCATGAAGCTCAAGCTCTCGCTCAGCGCGTGGGTCGGCATCGTGTCGATCTACGTGTTCGTGATCCTCGGGATCTTCGGACCGGCGATCGCGCCGTATGACGTCGGCCCGACCTCCCTCGATCTCGCTCACCGGTTCGAGGGACCGTCCGCGGCGCACTGGCTCGGCACCGACAGCAAGGGCGCCGATACGCTGTCGCAGCTGCTGTGGGGAACACGGAAAGCGCTCCAGCTCAGCGTCATCGTCGTCGCGATCTCGTCGACGCTCGGCCTCGCGATTGGCACGATCGCCGGCTGGTATCGCGGCATCGTCGACGAGGTGTTGATGCGCTTCGTCGACATCCTGATGGCGTTCCCCGGCATCTTGCTCAACATCGCGATCGTCGCCATCGTCGCGGATCCCGGCATCGGCGTGATGACCCTCGCGCTGACCGCGAACGGCTGGGTCGGCTACGCGCGCGTCGCCCGTGGCCAGGTGCTCGCGCTGCGCGAACGCGACTACGTCCAGGCCGCGGTCTCGCTCGGCGCCTCCAACCGGCGCGTGATGTTCAAGCACCTGATCCCGAACATCCTCGGCCCCGCGCTCGTCCAGATGTCGTTCGGGCTCGGCAGCGTGATCATGATCGAGGCCGCACTCTCCTTCCTCGGCCTCGGCCCGAACGTCGACTACACCTGGGGCGCGATGCTCGACCAGGGGCGCACGTTCCTCTGGAAGTCCGACTGGGTCCGCGTCTACGCGCTGGTCCCCGGCCTCGCGATCATGTGGGTCGTCCTCGGCGCGAACCTCCTCGGTGACGGCCTCCGCGATCGCCTCGATCCCCGCCAGCGAGGCAAGTCCTGATGGCCCTCCGCGTCCGCGTCTGCCTCCTCTCCGAGGTCATCCCCGACGAGCTCAACGAGTTCAAGGTCAAGGGCGTGACCTGGCCCGTGATCGTCACGATCGCCGAGGGCCAGATGTTCGCGTGCGCCGGCGTCTGCCCGCACGAGGATGTCCCCCTGATCAACGGCCTCCTCCACGAGAAGACCCTCGTCTGCGGCGCCCACTTCTACGGCTTCAACCTCGTCACCGGCCGGTGCACCCACGACGCCACCCTCGAGCTGCGCCGCTACCCGATCACCCTCGTCGGCGACGAGGTCTGGGTCGACCTGATCTAGGGACGCTTTCCACTCTCTCAACTTCCGACGCGCAAGCCTGCATACTTCCACGGCCGAGAGGGGACGGTCTCCACTATCTCGTTTCCCGATCAGAGGGAAACACGACGAGGGACCGCCGGCGGATGACGTCGGTCGATGATCGGTACTCCGGGAGAAAGTGGAGACCGTCCCCGATCGCCTCTATGAGATCGCGTAGTTGGCGAACGAGAGTTGAGAGAGTGGAAAGCGTCCCTAGCTCAGGGAGTCGAGATCGGAGTCGGCGCCCGTGTAGAACCAGCGCTGCGGATCGAGGAACCGGCGATCTCCGTCGGTGGGGATCATGCAGAGGAAGGGCTTGCCATCGCGCTCGACGAAGCCCGAGCGCCACATGTGCCGCGAGCGTGCATCGATCGAGAACAGCTTGATGCTGAGGGTGGCGGCGAGGGTGTGATCGATCGCGTGGCGGGTGATCGCGCGGAGGCAGCTGTGCCAGGCGCCGGGGATGGCCACGAGGTCGACGATGTGAAGCTCCTTGCCGTCGTACAGGGACTCGAGTGCGCATGCGCCGATCGGCTGGCCCGCATCGGTGATGACGTACGCCGGCTCGCGTTGCGCGGGGGCGTCGCGGAAGCGCCACTGATAGAACGCGGTGTCGCGAACGGCGGCGAGCTTGAGATCGCGCCGGGCGTTCAGCCACACGGCGTCGATGCGCGGGTCGTTGGCCTGCATCGGCTCGAGCTTGGGTGCGAACCACGGCCGGCTGGCGCGGGCGACGAGCGCTCCGACGAGGGGCGGGCCGACGCGGAGGGGACGCACGTAGCGGCAGACGGCGCCGACCTCGCGCGATCCACCGTGCTTGAGCGGCGTCAGGTTCATGGCGCCCGGTGCGCCGTACATGCAGCCGATCGAGTGCGCGGGCATGCCGCGTCGCGAGGCATCGTGCATCAGGCCGCCGAGACCGCGCCGGCGAAATGCGGGGCGGACGTAGCCGTCACCACCGAGGGCGGCGCGAACCTCTTCGCCGTCGAGCCAGAGCCGGAACGGGAAGAACGAGGTGCAGCCAGCGACCTCGCCGGTCGGCGCGATCGCGAGCCAGGTCAGCGCCTTGCCGCCCGGGTTGGTGTCATAGAGCCACTTCCAGCGAGCCGCCACATCGCAGCCGGGGATCATCTCGGCGATCAGGGCCTCGACCTCGGGGCGATCCGCAGCAGTGGCCTCGCGCATGGAGAATGCCTGCGATGGGTTTTGCGTCGCGACCATGCAGCGAGCTTACGCCCGCGTGGAGGACTGGCATCTGGAACCTCGCGGGCTCCCTCTCTCCTCACGAGGTTGCGTGCTCCCGCACGGCATGCGAAGTCCACGGCATGACCACGTCCGGCCGCGGCATCATCCGCGAGGCACGCCGCCCGCCCGGCTGGGTCGCGCCCGGGCCGGCACCGGCGGGTGCGCAGGGCCGACCGGAGCTCGAGCCCGAGGCCGACGAGGATCTGTGCTTTCTCACCGGCGACTGGCGGCTGTTCCAGAAGCAGCGCGGCCACCGCTGGAGCCTCGACGACCTGGTCACCGCGTGGATCGCGACGCGCCGGCAGGATCCCGATCGTGCGCTACGTGCGCTCGATCTCGGATGCGGGCTCGGCAGCGTGCTGCTGATGGTCGCGTGGAAGCTCCCGCACGCGGAGGTCCTCGGGATCGAGGCGCAGGCCGATCGCGCCGCGATGGGACGCCGCTCGATCGCGTACAACGGCGTCGAGGACCGCTGCCGGATCCTCGATGGCGATCTGCGCGATGCCGACACCACGCATCTCGGCACCGCGCCGTTCGAGCTGATCACCGGGACCCCGCCGTACTTTCCGCGCGGTACCGGCACCGAGTCCGACAAGCCGCACGCGATGCCATGCCGGTTCGAGGTCCGCGGCGGTGTCGAGGACTACCTCGAGGCGGCGAGCCGCGTGCTCGCGCCGGGCGGCGAGATCACGGTGTGCACGTCCGCGCTCGAGCGCGATCGGGTCACGTTCGCGCTGCGCGAGCTCGGGCTCCACAGCCGCGAGCACTGGGACATCGTGCCGCGCGAGGGCAAGGACGTCCTCGTCATGGTCGACGTCGTCACCGCCGCACCGACCGACGCCACGACCCACACGCTCGTCGTTCGCGATCGAGCGAGCGTATGGACGCCCGAGTTCCAGCTCGTGCGGACCGCGATGGGTATCCCCGCGGCGCCGCCTCGCTAGCGATTACTTGTAGTCCGGCTCGACGAGCTTGACGTCGCTGATGCCGGCGTCCTTGAACGCCTTGTCGAGCTGCGGCTTGGCACCGAGGATCACGATGACCTCGTTGTTCGGGTCGAGCTCCTTGGCGATCAGCGCGTGGACCTGCGCCGGCGACACCGCTGCGATCTGCTGCAGCAGGGTGTTGTAGTAGGTCACCGGCAGGTTGTGCGTCGACATGAAGCCGAGCCGCTGCGCGAGCTCGCCGGTCACCGTCGACTCACCGAGCAGCGACGACAGCAGCTTGCGCCGCGCACGCACGAAGTCGATGTCGAACTGCTCGCTGCTCTTGCGCAGCATGTCGACGCCCTCGCGCATCGCCTTGATCGACTCGCCGGCGCGCGGCGCATCGACGGTGCCGCCCATCTGGTACGCGGTCGGTCCCTTGAGCGACTGGCGCTGCGCGTAGACGCCGTACGTCGAGCCGAGCTTGAACCGCACATCACCCATGCGCGTGTTCAGCATCTCCGCGATCACCATGCGCGCGGCCTGCTGGCCATCCACGCCCGCGGGCGCCGGATACCCGATCGCCACCGAGAGCTGCGGCTCCTCCTTGCCGACGACGCCGACGAACGCCGGGCCGGTCCGCTTGAACGGCGTCGGGTCGATCGCCTTGTCGACGGTGCCCTTGCCCCAGCCGCTGAACGTCGAGCGGATCATCTTCTCCGCGGCGGCCGGCTCGAAGTCACCGACGACGACGAGCGTCGCGTTGCCCGCCGAGTAGTGGGTCTTGCGGAAGCTGTCGAGGCCGTCCTTGCTGACCTTGCCGATCGCGTCGGACGTCAGCACGCCGGTCTTCGTGTACGGGTGATCCGGACCGTAGAGGGCGCTCAGCAGCTGGCGCTGGAACTCGCTCTGCTGCTGCGCGTTCTTGGTCTTGAGGTCCTCGCGCCTGCTCTTCTGCCACCGCTCGAGGTCCTCCTGGTCGTACACGCCCGCGGCGACCAGACGCTCGAAGCCCTTCAGCATGACGCCGAGGTAGATGTTGATGCCGCTGGTGAAGCAGACCGTCGAGTCCTCGTTGGCCGAGCATCCGACGTTGACGCCGGTGCGCTGGAACACGTCGGCATCGATCGGCAGGCTGAGGAAGTTCGCGGCCGCGGCGGCGAGCACCGGGTTGTCCGGCGAGATCGACTCACCGACGTTGTTGAAGATCAGCCGCGACGACACCAGCGGCATCGACTTGATCGGCAGCATGATCACGTTCATCCCGTTGCCGAGCGTGAACCGCGTCGCACCGACGAGCGACTTGAGCTCCGCCGACATCCGGATCGGACGCTTCGCTTCCTTCGGGTCGACATCCGGCAGCACGACCGACTCGTGCGACTTGACCTGGAACGTGACCTTGGTGTTGCGCTTGTCGCCCTTGAGGCCTTCCTTGTTGGGCTTCATCACGACGACGCGAGCCTTGTCGAAGTCGAGCCACTTCTTGACGGCCTTGCCGATCCGCTCGCCGTCGAACTTCGCGATCTTGTCGAGCTCGTGGAAGATGTAGGTGTCCTGCGAGTCGAAGTCCATGTCAGAGAACTGGACGAGGCCACCGACCACGTTGGTCCGAGCGTTGAGCTCCTCGAGGCTGCCGATGAACTGCGCCTTGCGCAGGTTCTTCCACTCCTCGATCTGCTCGAAGGTGCCTTCGTCGAAGCCGCGGTAGGCCTGCTTGGTCGCCTTCTGGGTGAACTCGAGCGCCTCGTTGAGCTTGTCCATGCCCTTGAGCTCGATCGAGATCAGATAGATCGGCGCGAGCGGTCCACCGAGCACGGTGGCGTCGACCGAGTACGCGAAGTCGTACTCCTGACCCTTGCTCGCGATCCGGGCCCACGCGCTGTTGATGCCGAACTGGACGTCCTCGCCCTCCGGCGTGTTCTGCGGCGGGAGCGCGAAGGCGATGTGCACGCTCGGGCGCTCGACATCGAGATCGAACTGCTTGCGCTCCTTGCTGAGCTCGAGCTTGGCGACCGGCGCGCGCGGAGCGCTCGGGCGCTTCTCGAGCTTGCCGAACCACTTCGTGATCGACGCGATCGTCTGGTCGACGTCGAACCCACCGGCGACGATCAGCGTCGCGCGCTCGGGCGTGTAGTAGTCCTTGATGAACTTGCAGGTGTCCGCGAGCGTGATCGTCGTGAGCTGCGAGTCGTCGCCGCCGACCATGCGCTCGTAGGCGTGACCCTGCGGGTACACCGACGACAGCACGAGCTGCGGGATCTGGCCCTCGGCCGTACCGCCGCGCTGCCGGATCTCGTTACGAACGACCTCGCGCTCGCGGAGGAACTCGTCGTTCGAGATCGTCTGGCACCCGTAGTACAGGCGCATCGCCTCGATCTTGAGGAGCGCGTCGAGGTTCTCGGCGCGCGCCGTCGTCATGTAGTGGGTCATGTCCCAGATCGTGTAGGCGTTGAAGAACGTCGAGATGTCCCCGATCGTCTGCATCAACGGTGGCGACGTCTCGCCGTCTGGCTTGAGCTGGAACATCATGTGCTCGACGAGGTGAGCGATGCCGGCCTTGCCCGGCGGATCCTCGCGTGAGCCGACCTCGTAATGAACGTCGACCTCGACGAGCTGCGTGCTCGGGTCGGGCATCAGCACGAAGCGAAGCCCGTTCGACTCGAGCCGACCGCGACGCTCGCCGTGCTTGAACGAGAACTTCGGTGCCGCGGGGTTGCACGCGGAAAACAACACGACAGCCGCCAGGGCCCACAAGCTCTTCGACATGGGCCGGGATCTTTCCCATTCCGTAGCCGTTTGCAAGCACACGCTTCTGGCGACTTCGCGACCGGGCGCCTCTGGGTGCGACCGGAGGGGCGTCGCACGGCGGGGGCGGGTGGGAACAGGGGTGGTTTTCAGGGCTCCCGTCCCGCCGACCCTTGGGCTAGTGTCCGCGGCCATGGCACGCGACCGCGACACCGGCTTCTTCGGCCACCCGATCGGCCTGGCGAACCTGTTCTTCACCGAGATGTGGGAGCGGTTCTCCTACTACGGGATGCGCGCGTTCCTGCTCGTCTACCTCGCCACGCCAACCGCGCTCGGCGGCAAGGGGATGTTCGACCCGATCAAGAACCAGCCGCTTCCGATCGCCGGCGCGATCGTCGGCATGTTCGGAGCCTCGGTCTATCTGCTCGCATTGCCGGGCGGCTGGATCGCAGATCGCTTCCTCGGCCAGCGCAAGGCGGTGATCGTCGGCGGCATCGGGATCGCGATCGGCAACGGGATCCTCGCGTTCCCGGGCCTTGGCGACATGTTCTATCTCGGCCTCGTGTTCATCGCGTTCGGCACGGGGTTTCTCAAGCCGAACATCTCGACGCTCGTCGGCCAGCTCTATCCCGAGGGCGATCCCCGTCGGGACAGCGGCTACACGATCTATTACATGGGCATCAACATCGGCGCGTTCCTCGCGCCGCTCGCGTGCGGCTACCTCGCGCAGCACCCCGGCTTCCGCGAGTGGCTCACGAGCCACGACCTCGATCCGAACCTGTGCTGGAACTTCGCGTTCGGCTGCGCCGCGGTCGGCATGGTGTTCGGCCTGATCCAGTTCATGTCGCTCAATCACTGGCTCGGCGAGGCGGGCAAGCACCCGACGATTCCCGACGATCCGGTCCGCGCGAAGCGCGATCGCACGGTTCTGATGGCGATCGTCGCCGCGCTCGTCGTGGTCGGCGCCGTCGTCGTGCTCGCGACGCCATCGGCGGAGGTCATCCGCGAGACGATGGGCATCGGTCTCATCATCGGCTCGGTCCTGCTGTTCGTCGGTCTCTACGCGTCGGCGCGCGATGCCAAGGAGAAGCGCGGCATCCTCGCGATGCTGCCGCTCTACATCGGCGCGATCTCGTTCTTCGCGATCTTCGAGCAGGCTCCGACGACGCTCGCCGAGTTCGGCGAGTACTTCACGGCGCGCGAGCTGTTCGGCGTCACGATTCCCGCGAGCTACTACCAGAGCGTCAACTCGATCTTCATCGTCGCGCTCGCGCCGGTGTTCGCCTTCATCTGGGTGGTGCTCGCGCGCAAGGGCAAGGAGCCCAACAGCGTCGCCAAGTTCGCGATCGGCATGGCGCTGCTCGCGCTCGCGTTCGTCGTCATGATCCCGGCGCAGGCCACCCGCGAGTCGCCGGTCAGCGGCACGTACCTGATCGGCCTGTACTTCTTCTACACGCTCGCCGAGCTGTGCATCTCCCCGGTCGGTCTGTCGAGCATGAGCAAGCTCGCACCAAAGCGCCTCGCCGGCATGGTGATGGGCATGTGGTTCTTCGGCACCGCGATCGGCATCTACCTCGCCGGTCGCGCGAGCTCGATCTCCGCGGGCAAGGGCTTCACCTGGCTGTTCACGTTCCTGTTCATCGCCTCGCTCGTGGTGTCGGCGATCCTGTTCGTGATCGCGCCAAAGATTCGCCGGATGATGGCGAACGACAAGGCGAGCGCTCCGGCGGATCGCACCGAGAAGGTCGAGCCCGAGCCGTTGCCCGGCGCCAAGGCGACGTTCAAGAAGGGTGACTGATCTCCCCGACGCCCGGGACGGACTCACCCGTCTCGAGCGGATCATCCTCTGGCAGCTCCACGAAGCGGAGAAGGAGCGCCCGGGGTCCGTGCCGACCGCCGTGCTCTACGGCCGCGTCGTCGAGCACATCAACGTCTCCATCGAAGAGTTCCAGCACACGCTGCAGCGGCTGATCGGCTCCCGCACCTAGATCGTCGGCCAGCGCTGGTAGTAGGCAAGGACGTCGGCGGGCAGCTGCGCGAGCACCCACTCCCACGTCGGTTCCGCGACGAGGACCAGCCCGTTCGGGTGCCGCGGATGGGTGCCGAGCGGCGGCGTCAGCGTCGGCTGGTTGCGCGCCGCGAGGAGCGCCTGGTCAAGCGGGGATCCCGCACGGATGAACGCGAGCGGCATCACGCGCCACCGGCGCTCGCGCGGCACGCTGTCGGGGCGCAGCCGCATCGGCACCCGCGCGTACCAGACGACCATGTACGCGATGTGGCGCTCGGGGACGATCGCGACGTCGCCCTCGGGGATGCGGCCGGCGAGCGCCTGCACCGCTGCCACCATCGCTGCGTGCGCGACGATCCGGCCCTCGACACGATAGCGCGGCATCGCGAGCACGATCACCAGCGCCACGAGCGCGAGCACACCTTCGCGGATCGCACTCGACCACCGGGCGGCGATGAGCTTCGCGATCGGCGCGACCACGAGCCGCGCCGCGATCGCTGCGCACAGCGCCATCGGGAGGAATGCGGCGATCCGGATCCGGAAGCCGATGCCCTGCGGATCGACGACATTCAACCACGGCAGCGCGATCACCAGCGCGAGCCCGATCACGACCCACGCCGCGATCGTCTCACCGCGCGAATGCGTGCCGAGCTCGGCGACGAGGGGACCGCGCACGGTCTTCAGCAGCGACAGCGCCGCCACGATCGCGAGCACACCGCCGATCGCCGCCTCGTGGCCCATCGCCAGCGTCGAGCGCGGCGTGATCAGCGCGGGCGCATCCCAGTGGGCGGGCCCCCACAGCCCCGAGCCGTGCGAGAGATCCGCGACCGAGAGGAATCGCTCCGGGAATGCCGCGCCGAGCGCGATCGCGATCACCGCGAGCACGATCACGGCTGCGATCGCGTAGATCAACCGGCGCCCGCGTAGCGCACCGCGCGCAGCCGCCTCCGCGATCGCCGCCGGCACCGCGACGATCACGACGATCGCCGCCGCCATCTTGTGGGTGAGAAACGCCGCGAGCACCGCGAGCAGTGCCGCCGCGATCCGTCCGCGCGTCGGGCGCTCGAGCGCACGCAACACGAGCCACAGCGCGCACAGCCCGATCGTCAGCCCGATCCCGTTCTTCACGAACTCGAAGGTCAGGAACTGCGAGCCCGCACTGGTCGCGACCAGCGCCGCGGCGAGGAGCCCCGCGCCCCGGCTCTTGCCGAGCCGCGCACCGACGCCGTACGCCGGCAACACGATCAGCGCGGTCCACACCGCGGTCCCGAGCTTGGCGCCGGTCACCGGATCGGTCGCCGCCGCGAACGGGGCGAGCAGGTAGAACGCGAGTGGCGACGCCGGATAGGCGAGGTGCCCATCCTCGAGCAGCGAGCGCAGCTGGATCGGATAGAAGTAGCCGTCGATCCCGACCGGGAACGGCGACTGGCCGAGCATCTCCCAGCGCTGGAGGAACGAGCCGATCACGAGCGCGGTGAGGGCCACCGCGACGGCGACCGTCGGAGCCCACGCCGGCAGCTTGCGCTCCTCCACCGCTCGAATCTGTCACGGATGACGCTGGCCGACGATCTCGTCGCGTCGTAAGGATGTGCATGCCCGCTGCCGTGGTGCTGCTCTCGGGCGGCCTCGACTCGACGACCGCACTCGCCGTCGCACGCGATGCGGGTTTTACGTGTCACGCGCTCACCGTGCGCTACGGCCAGCTTCACGAGGTCGAGCTCGACGCCGCCCGTCGGGTCGCGGCGGCACTCGGCACGCCCGATCGCCCGATCGTCCACCGGATCGTCGAGGTCGATCTGTCACCGCTCGCGTCGTCGGCGCTCACCACCGCCGGGATCGCCGTCCCCAAGGACCGGTCGCTCTCCGAGATCGGCGCGCCCGGCGACGTTCCTTCGACCTACGTCCCCGCCCGCAACACGGTGCTGCTCTCGCTCGCCCTCGCCTGGGCCGAGTCCCTCGGTGCGCGCGACATCTTCGTCGGGGTCAACGTCCTCGATGCGAGCGGCTACCCCGACTGTCGACCGGAGTTCATCCGTGCGTTCGAGGCGCTCGCGCAGGTCGCGACCCGCGGCGGCGGCTTCACGATCCACGCGCCCCTGATCGAGCTGACCAAGGCCGGGATCATCGAGCTCGGGATGCGGCTCGGCGTCGATTATTCGATCACGCACTCCTGCTACGACCCGATCGCGGGCGGCGCCTGTGGCCGATGCGACGCCTGTGCCCTCCGCAAGAAGGGGTTCGCCGAGGCCGGCGTCCCCGATCCCACGCGCTACGCGATACACTGAGGCCGGTATGAAGCTCGGCACGCTGCTCCTGCGCAACGCCGCGATCGGGCTCTCGCAGCTCGAGGGCGCGCTGCGAAATCAGGTGCTCTACGGAGGCCGGCTCGGGACCAACCTCGTGGAGCTCGGGTTCATCGATCTCGAGCTGCTGTCCACGTACCTGGCGGAGCTCTCGGGCTATCCGATGGCGACGCCGACGCTGCTCGACAACGCCGACCTCGACCTCCTCGATCGCCTCGGCTCGAACGATGCGCACCGGCTGCGCTCGATCCCGCTCGGCGACCTCGGCAACACCCAGGCGATCTCGGTGGCGATGGTCGACCCGACCGACACCACCGCGATCAGCGAGCTGTCCGAGAAGCTCGGCTCGAAGATCACGCCGTACGTGGTCCCCGAGCTGCGCGCGCTCTACTACCTCGAGCGGCTGTTCGGTCAGCCGCGTCGCGCGCGATTCGTCCGTACCGGGCGGGCGCTCAGCGAGGCCGACCCCGAGCCGACCGACGATCGCCGGCGCTCGCAGCCCGCCCAGGGCATGGTGATGCCGCCCGCGTTCACGCTCGAGCCGCGCCGCCGCCGTAGCTCGTCGCAGATGACGCTCGGCTCGGCGGTCCCGCTCGCGATCAGCTACGGCGCGGCCTGCGAGCGGATCGACACCGCGACCCATCGCGAGCAGATCGCCGACGCGATGGTCGATTACGCGAAGGGCCGCTGCGACGCGCTGATCCTGTTCCTGATCCGCGACGGCAACGCCCTCGGCTGGCGCGGCTGGGTCGCACCCCCCGCGCGCCCGCGGACCCAGATCGAGGACCTGTCGCTACCGCTCGGCGGTGCGTCGTCGCTGCAGTCCGCGCACGATGCGGGCGAGTCGTTCCTCGGAGAGCCACCGTCCGCGGCCAAGCCGGTCGAGTCGCAGCTCTGGGTCGCGCTCGGCGTGTCGCCCGAGCCGATGTCGGTCCTCGTGGTCCCGATCCTGGTGAAGCAGCGCGCCGTGAACCTGATCTACGTTCACACCCTCGGTGGTCCGCCACCGCAGGCGCTGGTCACCGAGATCGGCGATCTCGCGCAGCGGATCCAGACCTCGTACCTGCGGCTGATCAAGCAAGCCCGCGGCTCGTGACGTCCGGGCGTTCTCCGCGCCGGAGCCGCCAAGACTCCAAGCAGAAGGTTCTTCTCTTCGCCCGCCGCACGGGCGCTGGAACCCGCGCCGCGCGGTTTCCGCTCCCGATCCAGCTTCCGGTCCGTCGTGCAACGTTCCGGCGCAGGGAGTGGGCATCGATCTTGCGGCGGAACAACATGTAATGATTGACCAACTTAGCCAATCACGATCGCCAGATCCCGAACTTGATCTTTTTGGGCAAACAGCGAAAGTCGGCCTCGTGAGTACCCGGATGACGATGTCGACACCGACCTGCAAGGTTGGTTTCGGAACGATTGCAGCTGCACTTGCCGCCCTCTCGATGGCGGTCCTCGGTCACTTCTTCATCTGAGTCGCCGGCGCGTCCACGAGGGCGCTTGCAGGGTCGACAGCGGGCTCCCTCAGTGGGCGCCCGGTAGATCGTCGTCGCCGCTGTCCCAGGCCAGCGCCTCGGTGGTGAGCGTCGTCACCTTGCCCGCCGAGGACACGGTCACCGTGATCGGGTCGAGCTCGAGCTCCGCGTGGTCGAGCGCGATCATCTGCGCGTACTCCGACCAGTTGAGACAGTTGCGATAGGTCACCTCGCCGACCGTCCGGACCTTCATGAAGTCGCAGACGTAGGCGCGGGTCCCGGGCAGGGCGCCCGTGAACGTCAGCCCCGCCATGCTGTGAACGTCGTCGGCGAGCGTCGCGCTCAGATCGGTCAGCCCCGTCGCCGACACCACGATCTTGAACGCGCGCGGCCCCTCGGTGGCGGCGCGCGACGGCAGCAGGCATTCGAGGTGCTCGGTGCCCGCACTGCAGCTCGGGATCGGCATCCCGGTGAGCCCATCGATCACGGCGAGGTTCCAGGTCGCCGTCGCGATCGGTCCCTCGGCGGCGCGATCCGCCGGGTCGACCAGCTGCTCGTTGCAGCGTGGGTTGGTGTCGTCCTCGACGCAATCGATGACGACGGTGCCGGTCCCGATCTTCACGAAGTCGTCGACCACGGTCTTCTTGAACATCCCGGTCGGCCGCGTGACGTCGATGGTCAGCGTCACCGCGTCGGTGGTCTTCTGGATGATCCGCTGCTCGACGATGTCGACCCGACGACCCGCCGCCGGGCGCAGCAGGTCGATCACCGGCGAGTTGCCGAC
Organism: Myxococcales bacterium; assembly: GCA_028287135.1. Taxonomy (GTDB): domain Bacteria; phylum Myxococcota_A; class Polyangia; order Haliangiales; family Haliangiaceae; genus JABFXX01. Next base: position 25,721 of record JAQBQE010000058.1, on the reverse strand, counting down.
CATCGTCATCGTGAACAGCGACTCGGGCGTGGTTGCTGCCTTCGGCGCCTCGATCATCAAGGGCGCCTCCGCCTCGGGAGCATCGGGGTCGGTACCCGGGTCGGTCGGGTCGTCGGATCCGGAGCCGGTGCCCGGACCGGTGGGGTCGACGACGGTGCCGCAGGCGGTGGCGAGGACGAGGAGGGCGGTGGACAGGCTGCTGAGCTTCATGAGAGCCGCTATCGGACCGCGCGGTTCGCGGTTGCGAACAAACGTCGCCGGCCTTCAGCGCCAATAAGTTCAGGCAGCTACGCCGTGCGAATCGGAGTCAGCACTCGTTGTGAGGACTGCCGAGGATCGGATCGCGAGCGCCCCTGTTACACCGCTGTTCATGATCGCAATCGAGGTTCGGGGTGGGCAGGAGCCGCAGGCTCTCGCGGAGTTGATCGCGTCGACGCTGCACGGGACGCCGGTGGCGGACTCGAGCGTGGTCGAGACCGGCAAGCTGTTGCGCGAGCACCAGGAAGCGGCCGAGGGTCGCCGGCCGTCGGTCAACGACATGCAGACGGTGAACTTCCAGACCATCGAGGAAGACCTCGACTGGACCGATATCTAGCCGCTGGCTACTGGTGCTCGGTCCAGTAGCGGACCCAGTTGCCGTCCTCGATCAGGATCCCGTGCTTCACGGCGGCGGGATCCGAGAGCGTGTACATCCAGGTCCACACCTGCTCGCCGGTCGCGAGCGTGACCTGCTTGATCACGCGTGCGAAGTCCTGGCCCTCGTAGGCATCGAGCAGGCCGAACGTCGCCGGTAGCTCGGTCAGCCACACGACCTCGCCGATCACGACGCCGGAGCCGCCCGCCGCGGGGACCTCGGTGAACCCGGGGCCGCCCATCGGGAACGCGTAGAGCGCGCCCGTCGTCTGCGCGCTGACCGAGCGCGTGATCTGGTTCGCGATCAACGATCGCGCGGTCTGACCCTGGCGCATCGTGCCGTAGACGAACAACCGGTCGAGGACGTCGTGCGAGCCGGTCGTGCGCTCGACCTCGAACGTCCCCGTGTGCCTCCGGCGCTCCCCCACGCCGTCAAAGCTACCCCTGCGCCGCGAGCGCTGCCACCTGATCCAGCATGGGCAGCACCATCGCGGCGCCGGTGCCCTCGCCGTGGCCCAGGCCGACGTCGAAGATCGGCGTGAGCCCGAGGTGGGCGAGGATCCGCGGCATCGTGAACGTGCCGGCGTGGGCCGCGACCAGATAGCCGGCGACCTCGGGCGCGAACGCTGCCGCGACGAGCGCCGCTGCTCCGGTGGCATAGCCGTCGATCACGACCGGGACGTTGGTCGCCGCCGCCGCCAGCATCATCCCCGCGAGCACCGCGGTGTCGCCGCCCCCGAACGTCGCGAGCAGCTCGAGCGGGCTTGCCCCGGCGAGCTCGGCACCGCGGGCCCCGGCGAGCTCGGCGACCTCGTCGGAGAAACCGGTCGGTGGCGCCCCGAGCGCCGCCCCGAGCAGCGCGAGCGACGCGACATCGGCACCGACGCCGAGGGCCCCGAGCGCGAGCACATCGAGACCTTCCTCCGACAGCGACGCCATGACCGCGATCCCGGTCTCGAGCCCGAGCGCGGCATCGACCACCGTCATCGCGGGTTCGCGCAACAGATCGCGGCTCGCGCCACCGCGCGCAAGGTGCATCACGCCGCTCGGCATGCTCTTGGGCTCGCGCGATCCGGCATCGAGCAGCAGCAGCGGAGCGCGGCTCGCGCGGGCGACCTGGCACAGCGCGGCGCTGCCGTCGGAGATCGCGTGCATCGCGATCACGGTCGGATGAGCGGCGCCGAGCGCGACGCCCGGATCGCCGACGCCATGATCGCCGGCGACCACCACGATCGTCCGCCGCTCGGTGCGCGGCCGTGCCGTGTGCTGCGCACCACCGAGCGTGATCGCGATCCGCTCGAGCAGCGGTGTCCCCGCGCTCGCGACGTGCAGACGCGCGCCTTCACCGTGGGCATCGGACGCGGGCGTGATCGATTCGATCACGTGGCGGAGGACGCGCGGATCGCTCACCCGCGGCCCCACATCGCGGCGTGGCGCTTCTGGCGGATCAGGATCATCACGAAGAACGGACCACCGAGCACGGCGGTGACGGCGCCGGTCGGCAGCTGCGCGGGCGCGGTCACCGTGCGCGCGAGCGTGTCGCACACCATCAGCAGCACGGCACCGCCGAACACCGACGCGGGGACCAGCACGCGATGATCGGGGCCGATCACCGCGCGCAGCGCATGCGGGACGATCAGGCCGATGAATCCGATCGGACCGGCGAGCGCGATCGCGGCACCCACGAGCAGCGACGACACGATGAACACCACGGCCTGCGTGCGCGCGACCGCGACGCCGAGCGACGCCGCGACCTCGGGGCCGGCAGCGAGCGCATTGAGCTCGCGCGCGTACGCGATCAGCGCGGCGAGCCCGAGCACGATCGGGATCGTTCCGTAGCCGACCGCGGACAGCTGCATCGAATCGAGGCCGCCCATCATCCAGCGGATCATCCGGCTGATCTCGGTGAAGTTGCTCGTGTACTGGATCAGCACCGACGCCGCCGAGCAGAACATCGACATCGTCACACCGGCGAGGACGAGCGTCGCCGGGGGAAGCTGACGACCGATGCTCGCGAGCCGCCACACGACGAGCAGCGTCGCGATCGCACCGAGCAGCGCCGCCGCGCCGACGCCCGCGCCACCGAGCGAGCCCTCGAGCCCGATCCGGATCGCGAGCACCGCGGCGAGCGAGCTGCCCGACGAGATCCCGAGCGTGAACGGCTCGGCGAGCGGATTGCGGAGCAGCGCCTGCAGCGCGCAGCCCGCACCGGCGAGCGCGCCACCGACGAGCATCGCCGCGAGCACGCGCGGCACGCGGATCCAGAACACCTGGTGGGCGGCGGTGCCGGGCGTGTAGGCGTCGAGCCCGAGGAATTCGAGGTAATGACCGCCGCGGTCGTAGTTGATGCCGATGTGCGGGGCGAGCATCGCGACCACGACGGCGATCGTCAGGCACGCGAGCAGCGAGAACGCGAGGCGGGTCGCGGTCAGCCGACCGGTCCGGCTGTTGCGCGAGCCGCTGATGAACCCGCTCATACCGGCACCGCGAACCGACCGCCGCCGGGCAGATCGCCGACGTGGATCTCGACGCCGAACGCCTGGCGCGTCGCGATCCCGGTCAGCACGTCGGCGGGGGCACCGCGTGCGGCGAGCCGTCCGCCGGCGACCAGCCACACCGCGCCGGCGAAGCGCAGCGCGAGATCGAGATCGTGGGTGACGATCACCGCCGCGGCGCCGCGGTCGCACTGCTGGCGCAACATCGCGAACACCGAGCGCGCATGCGCGGGATCGAGCCCCGCGGTCGGCTCGTCGAGCAGCAGGCACTTCGCGCCCTGACACAGCGCCTGCGCGATGATCACGCGACGGGCCTCGCCGCCCGACAGCTCGTCGAACCGCCGGGTCGCGAGCTCGGCGACGTCACACGCGACCATCGCCTGGCGCGCGGCCTCGACGTCGGCCTCGCTCGCGATGCCGAGGCCCCGCTGCTGGGCATAGCGCCCGAGCAGCACGACCTCCTCGACGGCGAACGGGAACGCGAGCTCGTACTGCTGCGGCAGGTACGCGAGCTCGCGCGCGACGACCCGGCGGCCGACCTTGGCCGGATCGTGACCGAGCACCTTCACGCTCCCGCCCTTGGGCGCGACCAGGCCGGCGATCGTACGGAGCAGCGTGGTCTTGCCGGCGCCGTTGGGGCCGATGATCACGACGAGCTCGCCCTCGTTGACCTCGGCCGAGACCCCGCGCACGACGTCTCGCCCGCCGAGAGCGACGGTGAGGTCTTGCAGCATGAGCCACGCCATGTGCCTGCCTACCACGGGTACCGTCAGCACGATGGACCCGGCGAGCTTCGTCTGCTCCGTGTGCGCGCACCACCATGACGAGCTGCCGCATATCAGTAGCGAATTTCCGGACGCCTGCGCCGGCGTGCCCGAGGCCGAGCGCGCCGCGCGGGTGGTGTGGACGCCCGACACCTGCGAGATCGACGACGACCGGTTCTTCGTCCGCGCGATCCTCGACGTCGCGGTCGCCGACCACCCAGAGCCGCTCGGGTTCAACCTGTGGGTCGCGGTCCACCGCGAGGACTTCGCGACCTACCTCGAGAGCTTCGAGTCCGCCGACCTGGCGCCGGTCCGCGCCACGCTCGCGACCGAGCTCACCTGCTACCCGCTCTCCGCCCTCGGGCTCGCCACCACGGTGGTATTTCGCGGCGGTGGCCAGCGCCCGCGGGTCACGCTCGACCCGACCGATCATCCGCTGGCGGTCGATCAGAGAACCGGAATCCCGCTGTCGAAGGCGTGTCAGCTGATCCACCACTTCGATTAGAGTGGGGGCGCCGTGCGGCGTCGAAATAACCGGGTAGCGATGAACCTCCCCGTCGAGGTGATGACGGGTGGCAAGAAGATCCGGGCGGTCTCGCAGGACCTGTCGGCGCTCGGGATGTTCATCCGGATGTCACCGCCCCTGCCCAAGGACGCGATCGTCCAGATCGTGATCTCGCCGAACGGTCAGCGCCTGGTCACCACCGCGCAGGTCTCGCACAGCCTCGACGAGGTCGAGGCCCGCACGCTCGGCAGGTTCCCCGGGATCGGCGTGGTGTTCCGCGATCCGGTGCGCCCCGCCGACGAGCTGTTTGCCGAGGCGGTCGGCCGGTTGCTGTCGAACCACGCGGCGAATCACCCGGCGGCGGATCTGCGGATCGTCGTCGCCGATCCCGAGACCCGGCTCCTCGAGCGGCTGTCGACGGCGCTCGATAGCGCAGGATTCTCGGTCGCGACCGCGACCAACGGGATGGAGGCGATCGGTGCGTGTCTGTCGCGGACGCCCGACGTCGTCCTGCTCGAGCGCGACATGCCGGTCGTCGACGGGCTGCACGTGCTCCAGGAGATGGGCCGCCATCCCGAGCTCGCGAGCGTGCCGGTGATGCTGATGTCGGCCGACATCAGCGATCTGGTGCGGCTGCAGGCGCTGCAGCTCGGCGCGATGGACTACATCCCCAAGCCGTTCACCGTGCTCGAGGTGATCATCCGGGCGCGCCGGCTCGCGCGTGCGAGTCAGCGCGACACCGAGCGCGTGGTGCTCCGCGGTGCGCTCAGCGATCTCGGGTTGCCGTCGCTGCTGACCATGTTCGAGCAGGAGCGCAAGAGCGGGCAGCTCTCGGTCACCCGCGATCAATCGGTCGCGTGGATCGACTTCGTCGAGGGCAAGATCGTTCGCGCGCGGTCGACCGCGATCGATGCCGATTCCCGCGCGGTGATGATGGATGTCCTCGACTGGGAGGCCGGCTACTTCGAGCTGTCCGCCGGCTCGCCACCGGCGACGAAGCCCGAGCTCGACAGCTCGATCACGCACCTGCTGCTCGAGCACGCGCGGATCCGCGACGAGCAGCGCAGCTAGCCCGACGGCAGCAGGTGGCCGAGGTGCCACGCGTGCTGCTCGAGCCGGCGATTGGCTTGGCGGCCGCGGAGCGCGATCGACCGCGCGAACAGACCGAGCACGATGATCATCCCGAGGTTCGCGACCAGCAGGAACATGACCGCGGAGCTCCCACCGATCTCGAGCGCGGCCGAGTGCATGACGATCGAGCCGGGCAGGATCTCCCAGGTCGAGCTGAGCACGCCGAGCGCCTCGAGCACGAGCGGCACCACGAGCCCGGCGAGCATGCCGGCCATGATCAGGAACCAGCGCTGGAGCAGCGTCGGAAACGACAGCAGCGCGACGAGCACCGAGCAGATCAGGCCGGGGACGCACAGGAACGGTCCGACCCAGCGCGTGAACACCATCATCAGCACGATCCACAGACACACCGCGAGTCCGAGCCGTGGATGCTCGCTGTGGCCGGCCCGCCAGCTGAGGAATGCGATGGCGCCGACCAGACCGAATGCGGTCGCGACACTCACAGGATCACGAACGCCCATCCACCGGTCACCCCGGAGGCGCAGCGAGTAGCTCGTCACGGAGCTGCGTGAGGATCTTCCCGAGCAGGTTCTGGCCGCGCCACAGCGACGGGTCCTGAGCCTTGGGATTGCTGGCCGCGAGTCCGATGCCCCAGATCCGATCGAACGGGCTGGCCTCGACGAGCGTCGTCCCCTTCGTGGCGAGCAACAGCTCGAGCCGCTGCGGGTTCTGGGTGAACTTGGCGCGGCTACCGGCGAGCACGATTGCTTCGCGCTGCGCGCGCCACGCGACGTCGTTGAAGTTCTTCACCTTGCGGCCGAGGGCCTTGTGCTGGCGCGGGTGATCCGCGGCGAGGATCTCCGCAGCGATCGCGGCATCCCCGAACAGCTGGGCCTTGCCGTGCATCATGTACTGCTCGGCGCAGTGGAACGTCAGCGGACCCTCCGCGAACGAGCACCGGTACCACTGCGAGAACGGGGACGCCTCGGTGAAGAAGAACGTGAACATGGTGTCCAACGTACACTAAGATGCTCCGCGCGCAATGGGCTGATCAGGGCGGGGATCGCCTCGTGGTCAGGGATTGATCACGCGGACGAGCGCGTCGAGCGCTTCGTGCACGCGGGGCGACGGCGCGGTGAAGAACGGTTCGGTCAGCGCGACCACGCGCTTCGTCTTGACCGCGGGGACGTCGGCCGCGCTCCACGCGTCGACGCCGTTGCGGCCGCGGGCCGCGTACGAGAGATCGAGGATCACGTCGGGCTGGCTGCGGATCACTTCCTCCATCGAGATCTTCGGGTAGCGGACGCCCGCGGATGCGAGGACGTTCTCGCCGCCGACGATCGCGATCAGCTCGTCGATCCAGCTTCCCGGTCCCGCTGCGACGAGGCTGCCAAGGCCGCCGGCCTCGCGGTCGAGGATCGCGAGCACGCGCGGTCGCTTCGCCGGGCGCTTGGCACGTGCCTGCTCGATCGCGGCGTCGATCCGGTCGATCGTGGCCTTCGCCTCGGCGGTCCGGCCGAGCCGGGTCCCGATCAGCTCGAGCGCCTTCTTCACGTCGGGCAGCGCGTGGATCGCGCACTCCATCGTGACGAGCCCGGCATCGCGCATCGCGCCCGCCGACGGACCGTGGACATCGTCGACGATCACCAGCGTGGGCCGGAGCGCGACGATCTGCTCGAGGTTGGGAGCGAGAAAGCTACCGACCTTGGGCAGCTTCTTCACCTGCGGCGGGAACTCCGAGTAGTCATCGACACCGACGATCCGGTCCGCCAGCCCGAGCGCCGCGAGCACCTCGGTGGCCGAAGGAGTCAACGAGATCAGGCGGATGTCGGCCGATCCGGAGCCGCCAGAGCCGGTGGAGCCCGGGGCGGGCTCTCTGCGCGAGCAGGCCACGCCGAGCACGAACAGAAGGAGGAACCACCAGCGCACGGGCGTGGCGTACCACGGTATCCTTCGTGCCGTGGCAGCGGTTGATCTCACCGGCGCGATTCTCGACGGCCGCTACAAGATCATCGAGGCCCTCGCCGAGGGTGCGATGGGCGTGGTCTACAAGGCCGAGCGGCTGAAGCTCGGTCGGATCGTCGCGATCAAGGTCCTCCACGACGAGCTGCCGAGCGAGCTGTCGAGCCGCAAGCGGTTCGAGATCGAGGCGATGGCGATGGCCAAGCTCGAGCACCCGCACTGCGCGGCCGTGCTCGACGTCGGCATGCACGACGACAAGCCGTTCGTGGTGATGGACTTCGTCAGCGGCCAGGATCTCAAGGCCGTGATCGCGGGCGGCGAGGTCTCGATCCCGCGCGGCGTCGAGATCATGCGCCAGGTGCTGTCGGGGCTCGCCCACGCGCACGAGCTCGGGATCATCCATCGCGACATCAAGCCCGCGAACATCATCCTTGGCCACAAGGCCGGCCTGGGCGATCACGTGAAGATCCTCGACTTCGGGCTCGCGCGCCTGCAGGAGACCTCGAGCCTGACGACCGGCATCGTCCTCGGTACCCCGGCGTACATGGCGCCCGAGCAGATCCGCGGCGTGCTGATCGATGCCCGCGCCGATCTCTACGCATGTGGCGTCCTGATGATGGAGCTGCTGACCGGCAAGAAGCCGTTCCACTCCGAGAAGGACGATCCGATCGAGGTCGTCTCGATGCACCTCAAGAAGCCGCCGCCGACCCTGGCCGAGCAGAAGCCGGGGACCGAGTTCGGCGCGCTCGAGGCGATCGTCGCGCGCGCCTTGCAGAAGTCCCCCGAGGATCGCTACCAGACCGCGCAGGCGTTCGTGAACGCTCTCGAGGCCGTGCAGAAGCGCACGAGCTCGCCCGCGATCGAGCCTCCGCGTCCGCACCCCGACGAATCGATGAGCGAGCAGGTCAGCGCATCGATGATGCTGCCCAATGACAGCACGCGCCTCGGCATGGTCGCGATCAAGGGCACCGATGCGGTGCCGGGTCCGATCGCCAGGGTCGCGAGTGCGCCGGTGGCGGCGATCCCGGATGTCGCGAGTGCGCCGGTGGCGGGCGCGGAGGTGTCTGGCTTTGCGGATACCGCAAGTGAGCCGTTTGCGAGTGCGCCGGCCTCCACGGCCGTCGGTCATGCGGGTGGTGCGCTCGATCATCCGATGCCCACCGTCGGCAGTGGTCCGGTTCCCTCGGCGGTGCCGAGCGTTGGTAGTGCGCCGATCGGGCCGCGCCAGTTCCTCCGCGCCGACACCCCGATCCCCGAGCCCGATCCCACGCCGCTGGTCTCGCCCGTGATCCCGACCCAGCGGCCGCACACCGATCCGGTCGGCGTGGTCCGGCCGCTCCCCGTCGCGCCGATGAAGGTTTCCCCGCGCGGCAACGGTCTACCGTTGACCAACCGCCAGCTCGCGATCGGCGGCGGTGGCCTGCTCGTCGTGATCCTCGTGATCGCGCTGGTCGCCGGTGGCGGAGGCTCCAAGGCGGCGGATCCCGGTGCGGGCTCGGCGGCCCCGACCGAGATCGAGATGGAGCCGGCCACCAGCGATGGGGCAGGGACCGTGCTCGCGCGCGCCGCGGAGCTCGCCGCCAACGGGGAGCGCGAGGCCGCGATCGATCTGCTCGCGAAGTCGCGCTCGACGTTCCCGACCAACGCGGACCTCCCGTACCAGGCCGGCAAGCTGTACTTCGCCAAGCTGTGGTGGACCGACGGGATCAAGAACCTCCGCGACGCGATCCGGATCGATCCGACCTACAAGACCGATCCCGATCTGCTGAAGACCGTGCTCAAGGCGTTCATCACCACGCCGCAGTACAACTCCGAGATCGCGAGCTTCATGCGCAGCGAGATCGGTGCGCCGATGGAGCCGCTCCTCGAGGAGACCGCGAAATCGCACCCCAACGCGGGCAAGCGGGCGCGCGCGACCAAGGAGCTCGAGCGCTACCGGTAGGCCGCGCGGGAGCCGGGAGCGCTGAAGCGATCCTGTCACCTGCCGGCGTGATGACGCCCTCGGATGCGATCCTTGTCCCGCTCGGCGCGCTAGCCTAGTCAGATGGACTCGCGGCAGCTACGCGACCTCGGCCCGAGCTTCGAGGCGCGCGCCTTGAACATCGCCGACCGTGTCGATATCCGCGGGATCGAGCCCCGGCTGTCGACCCACCTGCCGGTCGCGGTCTCGGTCGGACCGACCGGGTGCGCGATGCTGTTCCGCTCGGGGGCCGTGGTGTTCTTCGGCGTCGATCCGCTGGCCCAGGAGCGGTTCATTGCCGATCTCGGGCCGCGCCTGCAGGGCCGCTACGACAACCCGGAGACGGAGAGCGCGCGGATCCAGGTCGGCGACAACGAGGCGGTCGATGACGTGATCACGATCAAGGAGTCGTCGGTCGAGCGCCTGCAGGTGGTCGCCGAGATCCTCGCCAAGAGCGTGGTGCTCGGGCGCAACGAGCAGGAGATCGGCGCGGTGTTCCTCTCGATCGAGCCGCTCGCGCAGCAGATGAAGAAGTCGCCGCGCCGGCTGCCGTGGAAGCAGCGGGATCTGGTCCGCTACATCGGGGAGGCGATGTACGTCGAGCACCAGCTGGTCGACCGCGCCGAGGTCCTCGAGAAGCCGGAGCTCCTGTGGGACCGGGCCGATCTCGACCGGCTGTACGCCCGGCTGGAGGACGAGTACGAGATCCGCGAGCGCCACGCGGTGCTCGAGAGCAAGCTGTCCCTGGTGTCCAACGCGGCCCGGACGATGCTCGAGCTCAACCAGGCCCGGCGCTCGCTCAACGTCGAGTACTACATCGTGGGTTTGATCCTGTTCGAGATCATGCTGACCCTGGGCGAGAAGCTGTTCTGACGGCCGCTGCCTACACGTAGGTAGTCGCCGTCCGTTCCCCGGACGCGCCAGCGCGAAATCCGATTCATTCGCGCTGCGTCATGACGCCGTTGACGCGCTGCGGCTCCGTCACAAACGGGGCGGGATCTGCTCCCGAAAAATCTTCCCTTAGATCCTATCCGCGACCGCGTCACAACTTTTTTTCCCGGGGGATCTTCCCGCAACTCGGCGCGTCAATTGAGGCTTTTTCGAGGCTCCACAGGATTGTCCACAGCCCCCATCAACGACTGAGAATCCCTCACGAAACGGATCCCCGTCCACCCACAATCCACCCTCAATCCACAGGTACTCCACCGGCATATCGCACCCTGGCGTACACTAGCTGTAGTCCCTGCTCCCGGTGGACCCACCAAATCTAGTGGCGCTTTTTCTTGCCCCCTCACGATGGCCTCGTTAAAAGAGAACTCCGCCGCGCATGTCCCACCAGGTTCATACGAGCTGACGCGAACGGTCATAAACGGAGGGCGACTGTCACAGTCACCCGCTACACGCACCGTCCGCTCCAGCTTTTCAGGATCTCGTAGGTCGTCCGCCGCATCGATTAGTTAGTGGGTTCTAGAGGGGGTTTGAAGGTGGTCCAGAAGGGCCGCCACCGGCACAGCCGTGCCCGGATCAGACCCCGGATCAATCATCGTTCCACGCTGTACAGCCGAAGTTCTCCAGGAGGGTCAATGCTCGCGAAGTCTGTCGCCGTCGCTGCCACACGTGAAAAGGTCTCGAGCCGGGTCATCAAGGACCAGCGTCCGGGCCTCACCGTCGAGCGGTACTTCACCCGTCAGGGTGTGGATCCGTTCGAGACGGTGGAATGGGAGCTGCGCGACGCGGTGATCAGTGGCGCCGACGGCAAGGTGTTCTTCGAGCAGCGCGGCGTCGAGTTCCCGAAGACCTGGTCGCAGACCGCGACCAACGTGGTCGTCCAGAAGTACTTCCGCGGCACGCTCGGCACGCCGACCCGTGAGTCCTCGGTCCGCGCGATGATCTCGCGCGTCGCCGACACCATCTACGGCTGGGGCAAGACCGACGGCTACTTCAAGAGCGAGCAGGACGCGTGGGCGTTCCGCGACGAGCTCGTGCACCTCCTCCTCCACCAGAAGATGGCGTTCAACTCGCCCGTCTGGTTCAACGTCGGCGTCGAGGACCATCCGCAGTGCTCGGCCTGCTTCATCAACGCCGTTGATGACTCGATGGGCTCGATCCTCACCCTCGCCAAGACCGAGGGCATGCTGTTCAAGTACGGCTCGGGCACCGGCTCGAACCTGTCCTCGCTCCGCTCGTCGCGCGAGCACCTCAATGGTGGCGGCACGGCCTCGGGCCCGGTCTCCTTCATGCGCGGCTTCGACGCCTTCGCAGGCGCCATCAAGTCGGGCGGCAAGACCCGCCGCGCGGCCAAGATGGTGATCCTCAACATCGAGCACCCGGACGTCGTCGACTTCATCGATTGCAAGGCGATCGAGGAGAAGAAGGCGTGGGCGCTGATCGACGCGGGCTACGACGGCGGCTTCAACGTCGTCGGTGGTGCGTACGACTCGGTCAACTACCAGAACGCCAACCACTCGGTCCGCGTCACGGACGAGTTCATGAACGCCGTCCTCCGCGACGGCGACTTCAGCACCAAGGGCGTCACCGACGGCCAGAAGATCGAGACCTTCCGCGCCCGTGACCTCATGCGCAAGATGGCGGACGCCGCGTGGATCTGTGGCGATCCCGGCATGCAGTACGACACGACGATCAATGACTGGCACCCGTGCATCAACACGGGCCGGATCAACGCGTCGAACCCGTGCTCCGAGTACATGTTCCTCGATGACTCGGCGTGCAACCTCGCCTCGCTCAACCTGCGCCGGTTCCAGCGCCAGGCCGCGAACGGCGTCGCCGGCGACCTCGACGTCGAGGCGTTCCGCAAGGCGGTCCAGACCACGACGACCGCGATGGAGATCATCGTCGACAACTCCGCGTACCCGACCGACAAGATCGGCCAGAACAGCTACAAGTTCCGTCCGCTCGGCCTTGGCTACGCCAACCTCGGCGCGCTCCTGATGTCGCGCTCGCTCCCCTACGACAGCGAGCCCGGCCGCGCCTACTCCGCCGCGATCACCGCCCTCATGTGCGGTGAGGCGTACAAGACCTCCGCGAAGATCTCCGCCGACGCGACCGGCCCGTTCGCCGGCTACGCCGAGAACGAGACCCCGTTCCTCAAGGTCATGCGCAAGCACCGCGCGGCCTGTGACCGCGTCGACGCCGCGTTCGTTCCGTACGAGCTCATGCAGGCCGCGAAGGACTCGTGGGACAGCGCCATCGAGCTCGGCCAGAAGTACGGCTTCCGCAACGGCCAGATGACCGTGCTCGCGCCGACCGGCACGATCGCGTTCCTCATGGACTGCGACACCACCGGTGTCGAGCCCGACATCGCGATCGTCAAGTACAAGCGCCTCGTCGGCGGCGGCCTCCTCAAGATCGTGAACCACACGATCCCCGAGGCCCTCACCAACCTCGGCTACTCCGACAAGGAAGTCGAAGCGATCATCGGCTACATCGACGCCCAGGACACGATCGAGGGCGCGCCGTACATCAAGGACGAGCACCTCCCCGTGTTCGACTGCGCGTTCCGCAGCTCGAACGGCACCCGCTCGATCCACTACATGGGTCACCTCCGCATGATGGCGGCCGTCCAGCCGTTCCTCTCGGGCGCGATCTCGAAGACCGTCAACCTGCCCACCGACTGCACGGTCGAGGACATCGAGGACGCGTACATCCAGGCCTGGAAGATGGGGCTCAAGGCCATCGCGGTCTACCGCGACGGTTGCAAGCGCACCCAGCCGCTCTCGATGAACCTCAAGCAGGCGACCTCGAACGGCTCCAAGTCGCCGATCGAAGCGATCGCTGCGGCCGCCGTTCACATCGACCCGCTCGACCTGCTCGCCCCCGAGGAGCGCCGCCTCGTCGAGGCCCTCCGCGTCCGCAAGTCGCGCCCGGCCGGTCCGCCGATGGCCAACCGCTACAAGCTCCCCGACGAGCGCGCGTCGTTCACGCACAAGTTCTCGATCGGTGGCCACGAGGGCTACATCACGGTCGGCATGTACGAGGACGGCAGCCCGGGCGAGATCTTCGTCCGCATGGCCAAGGAAGGCTCGGTCATCGCCGGCCTCATGGACTCGTTCGCCACCTCGATCTCGCTGGCCCTTCAGCACGGCGTCCCGCTCCATGTCCTGATCGACAAGTTCAAGGGCACCCGCTTCGAGCCCTCGGGCTTCACCGGCAACCAGGAGATCCCGATCGCCACGTCGATCATGGACTACCTGTTCCGCTGGCTCGCGATCCGGTTCCCGCTCGATGGCGTCGGCATGGGTGAGCGTCACCCCGCCGCGCGCAACACGCAGCTCGACCTGCCGCGCATCCCCGTCATCACCAAGGACTTCATCTCCGTCGAGGTGAAGGCTGGCGAGGTCGCCATCCCGGTCGAGGTGAAGGACCGCGCGTGGGTGCAGGAGACCGATGCTCCGCCGTGCCACGAGTGCGGCACGCTGATGGTGCGCAACGGCGCCTGCCACAAATGCCCGAACTGCGGCTCGACGAGCGGCTGCTCGTAATCCGTAGCTGAAACTCGTACCGGCCCGCTGTCGCCAGGCAGCGGGCTCTTCTTGTTCGAGCCTTTGCTGCGCGGCATCACTGCGGGACTGGCGAGTTGGTCAGCCCGTTGGGGTATGGTCGGGTACCGGATCTCTCGAGGTTCGTTGCCATGGCTCGTACCACAAAGTTAGCGAAGCTCTTCGGCGCCCTCGCAGGCGGCAATGAGGAGTTAGCGCGAGCGGCAGCTCGGGACATAGCCGATGAAGAGGACCGCAAGGGGCATCGCGCTGCTGCGCAAATGCTTCGTGGGGCACTAGACGGTGAACGCGACCGCGAATTTCATCGTGTGGTTGCGCCCGTGGGCGCACTTATTCAAGAGGCACAAGGTCCGTCTTTGGCCGATGTTGAACTGACCGCTCAGGCGCGCACGCTACTAAGCGCCGTCGTCAGCGAATGGCGTTATCGGGACGTTCTAGATGCTGCGCACGTGCGCCGCCGTACCCGACTGCTCTTTTCAGGGCCGGCGGGGTGCGGAAAGACCTTGACGGCCAGAGCACTCGGACGCGAGCTGGGCATGCCGGTCATGACTGTCCGTTTGAGTGCGATCGTTGCAGCATTCCTTGGCCAAACCGGAAGCAACTTGCGTCAACTCTTCAGCTTCGCCGAGTTGACCCCGTGTGTGCTCCTTCTCGACGAATTCGATGCCGTCGGCAGGGCTCGCGGGAATTCTCAAGATGTTGGGGAACTAGATCGTGTCGTGATCTCACTGCTCCAAGAACTCGATCACTCGACGCCGCACGGTCTAATCATTGCTGCAACAAACTTAGAGAACTCGCTCGATACTGCGCTTTGGCGACGTTTCGATATTTCGATTAGGTTTCCTAAACCAACGCGACCCTCATTGGTCCGTTTTGCGCGAAGAAGGATGAAAGAGGAGGGCCTGAGCGAACGACAGTTAGTCAATCGCGCAGCAGGCACTAGGTCGTTCGCCGAAGTCGACCGAGAGATCGAGAATGCAAAACGTGCACACCTAATCAAGAAGGCGGAGGCCACTCGTGGCGGATAAGCGTCCGCGCACATTCTTCATTGGCGAGCGCCATGAAATATCCCGCGATGAGCGGCTCGGGGGCGGCGGCGCGCCCAAACTTGGCGATATTGATTGGGCGGCCAAGAGCGCTCGTGTCCAAAGTTCACTAAGCGTCGTGAAGAGGCGACTAATCACAAGTCCCGACCCAATCAGTCGTCATCGGTATTTCTTTCTTGCTGCAAAGGAGTTCGCAGTACCGAAGCGGACCGACGATCCACGGAAGGCACCTAACGGCAAATATTCAGATCCGGTCGATTTCGCAGGAGAACAGAGTCGCGCTTTGAACCGATTGGGCCTCGACGTCGTCGCGGTCACGGCGAAGGGTGACGCCATCGTTCACGCTACTTCTGAGCGCTACGCTCGACTTGAGCAGCTATCGGGGCGAATTGGCGAATTGGGCACTCTGGATAAGTCGCGCTGGGCGGTGATCGAGCAATTCAGAACGATTCCGGCGGAGGAAAGGGTCGATAGTGAGTGGGTCCGTGGGCTAGAGGGCCTCGCGGAGACTCTACTCAAAGTACAGCCATTGGTGCCTCGGAACGAGGCCGATGAGCTCATTCGAGTCTTGTCGGAAGCATTGAATCTCAAGGGAAATGAGGCCATCAGAGGAATCGGAACGGACTACTCAGGGCGAGTCTGGATTCGGTGCAATTTGACTCCTGCAAGCATCAATCGCACCGCCGAGCTATTTGCCAGCGTTCAATCGATTCATCCGCCGCTGGTCACACCCTTGGCCATTGTTTCGTCGGGGAGGGACGCGAGAAGTGGTCCTCGTCCACCAAGGCAAGCTCATCCTATTGCGTCGCTGCCCACAGTAGGAATCGTAGACGGGGGAGTCCCGGACAACCACGCAGCATTGGAGCCCTACCGACGAGGGATGTACAGGCATCCAGATGGCTATGGAAGTTGGGCCGGGCCACATGGATCCATGGTGACCTCGCGAGCAGTTTTCGGCGATCCAGACCTACGTAGTGCCTCGGCTGAACCTGTTGCTCGATGCAGATTCCTCGACGTGCAAGTGGCCAAGGACAACCGTCACATCGAGGACGACCTAATCATCGAGTCCTTGCGTCAGTGTACGGCCAACTACCCGGATGTTCGCGTCTACAATATGTCCTGCAGCG
The DNA here is from genome assembly GCA_028287135.1 of Myxococcales bacterium. Taxonomy (GTDB): domain Bacteria; phylum Myxococcota_A; class Polyangia; order Haliangiales; family Haliangiaceae; genus JABFXX01. Next base: position 9,641 of record JAQBQE010000058.1, on the reverse strand, counting down.
ATCACCGTCCGCTGTCCTCTCTGCCATCAGTCCAGCGTCGCGAAAAAATGATGTTGGTGCAGAATTTAGATCGCCTAATTTTCGACAAGGACGTTGTCGTCGTAGTGGCGATGGGAAACACGAACTCAGGTCAGGTTCCCGCTCCGGCGTACCCAGGTAATTATCAGGATCCCGACTGGGGTTTTGGCCATTGGTGCACAGCATTCAACACCGTCACGTGCGGATCGTACGTTGATTGGACCGCCGGCGGTGTTGCCAGTCAAGTTGGTGCGCCCAGCCCGTTCTGTAAAGTCGGCCCTGGACTTGGTGGCGCGTTGATTCCTGACCTCTCCGAGCACGGCGGGAACCTTGACGCCAACTATCGGCCGTTTCGCGGAGGTGGGGTCTTCGTGTGTGACGAGCGGGGAATGTGGGACGAGCAAAGCGGAACATCGTTCGCCGCCCCAGTACTTGCACAACGCTTTGCCTTGCTACTCGAGAGGTTGCAACGTCACTGCGAACAGGACGGAAAACCGTTCGGTGTCACCGCCAAAGCGCTGATGGAAATATCAGCGTCTCGCTCGACTCTGCCGCCTCAGTACCAGCAACTGGCGGACAGGACACTTGGTTACGGTACCGGTCGTGAAGAGTTGGTTGATAACCCGAGGCCAGAAACCGCGTTATTCGTCTGGCAGGGACTCGTCTCAACTAGCAAGGAACTCGTCAAGTTGCAAATGCCCATCCCGCTAGAGTGGGTAAAGTCAGCGGCTCTGCCGATGCTAGAGATCCATGCCTGCTGGGATTCGCCAGTGAACATGTCCGTCGAACACATATACGGATGTCGAGACGTAGACATCAAGCTTCGTTCTGCTCCAGAAGCGACTGCTTTGCGAGCCGGAGCACGCTCTGCGACTACCTACCCCCACAGCCGTCGATCGTACAAGTTGAAGAATGCCCTGAAACTCTCGAAGAAAAGCGTCGCGCTCGGCGTGAAGCTAACGGACATTTGGGTGGTCGAGATATCGTACGATGTCGTGGCAGACTACTTCCCCGGGGTTCCGCCTGTACCTGAACAGCGTGTGGCAATCGCTATGAGACTCTGGGATGGCGATCCGAATCCACTGTCTCCGCTGCCGTATGTGCAGGCGCTACCTATTACGGGGACGATGATAAAGTTGTCGAGCCCTACAGTCTCCTCTCGAAGTCCCATCCTTGTTAGAACCTAGTTGTACTTCAGTGCCCGCCCATGGCTGCGGAAGATGTACAACATACGCAGCTCGTCTACCGGAGTCTAACCAGTACTCCCCCACAGAGGATTTGATCGGTTGGAGCGTGGGCAGGTCGGCGGCTGAGACCGTGACCTCGATGCTGCGCGGTTGCCGAGGCACTCGGCGAATGAGGCCCCGGCTTTCAGCTCCACGACCATCCGATGAACGCTGGGCGGGGTGACCTCGAAGAAGCGCTGCATGTCTGCCTCCGCGGGAGGTCGCCCATTGACGAGCGCGTACATGTAAATGAACGCGAGGTACTGGCCCTGCTTTTCGGTGAAGCGTGCCGTGGCGGAAGCGCTGGACATGGCGATCGCCCAGTGGGAACGGCGCCGCAACCGCGAGGGCGCGGGGATCGACTGGATGTTTACCGTCGACCGTTCGCGCGAAAAGCTCGGCCGTGCCTACCCAGCCCGCGCCGGCCATCCGCTACATCGCGCGCTCAGAGCAGCGGCGTGAACCCATCAGATCCTCTGTGGCCAAGTACTAGGTCTCGAGGACGAAGCACCACCGAGCGACATATGATGTCCGAAGACGCGCGACGCACCATCGGAGGGTAGTCCTCGGTGACGATGCCGAACGCACCGTGACGCGAGCTGGGCTGCCTGTCCCTGAGCCCATGATCGACCAATTCGTACTCTACTCTCAAGCTTGGCAGAGGAGAATTCCACTTAGGGAACGAAGTCAACGCGAGCTGTGAACTCAGTCGGGAATAGCAACGGGGCAGACACAGCGCCAATTGAGGCAGATTTGGATGACGAAAGCGCTTTGGCAGGATCTGGCTGCTGATGATGATGGTGGAGCGGTTGGCGAATACTGTGCCGATCGTCGACGAACTCGAATAGATCGCGGCGCTCAGCATCGGTGATCGGTGTCGTGGCAAGGTCGTCGGTGAGCAAGACATCGGCGCGCGCGATGTTCGCCAGCTCGCGCGTAGGTTCCGTCAGCGCGTGCCAGCGTGAGTTCGGAGAAGAGGCGTGGGGCTCGGAGATTCAGACGAACGGACCAGCGGCGCAGAGTTACTGCGCAGATGTGCATGACCATTCATGGCCCGTTTCTCCTGATCGTGGATGGAGACGTACGGCCAGTGTCAGAGGTGATTCGCCACCGAACTTTCTGCTCCACAGTACTTTTGGGTGAGAGGTCGCGCGGTGTGAAGTTCGCCTAGAACACGTACTTCACTAACGGTCAGGAGACCCTGAGTCTATCAGGGAGGCGTCCGCCGGAACCGGGGCAATCGCCGAACCTACACCTGAGGGAAGATCCGATGTCGCGGACGCTGATGCCGCCGGCGGCGAACAGAAGCTCTCGAATGCGTTACCTGGTATATAGCTGACCGTAATGTCCAACCCAAGAGTGAAAATCACCACAAGAGATGATGCAGCAATTCCCTGAAACCACCTGAACGGAATGTACAAGATCAACGTGGAAACAAGAACTGACGCTACGAGCACGGGAATGACGCTCGCTGAGAGACTGGAGCCACATTTCGAAGGGAGCTGCTGAAGGAGGTTTGTGACCGCCAGAGGAGCCCAACTTGCCGCGGCGAGTCTTGCGTTGATCGCAGAATGGACGTCCTCGACTAAGGAATGCGCACCCTCGGCGAGTAGCTGCCCTTTCCAAGGAGACGGCAAGAGCCGGTCCCCAAACACAAGAAACACTCGGACCAGACAGAGCGAACAAATATAGAGCCAACCAGCCACGATCAGGGGCCAAGCTTACTGGTGAGAACAACCAATGCATCGCATTCGATCGGCGCATCGGCGACATGCATATTTGCTGTATCGCTGATCGAAACGGTTCCCAAGAACCTTGTGGTTCCAGCTCCCACCGAGGTGCAAGTCCCAACTAGCACTGTACCAATGCCAGGGGTTATGGCGGTCCATTTGCTTGGGCGCTGTGGCAGGTGCAACTCAGTGCCCGCGAAGCCGGAAACCCTCGCTACTCGGGAATCGACCGTGCTTACTCGGGTGAGTTTAACGACGGCCGCCGCCATGTTGTAGTTCTTCCCGGTCAGCTCGATCTCGGACGACCCGGAAACATCCTGAGCGGGTGCGGCGACTTGCAGGTGCACCAGCGGTGAGGTCACCATCCGCATCTCGATCAGCAAGTTGACTACTCTTGTCGTCATAATTCGTTCACCAACTGGATCGGAAAAAACGCATCGAGTGGCGGGCGTTGGGTGTTTGCGAATATGTCCTTGGATATCTCTCCTTGCGAGCGCACGCGATCATCGGCATGGCTCTCTCGGAAGAATTTGGCAAGCGGTATAGCGACGACTAGGGTCAGAGCACACGAGCAGCGAACGGGGCGCCCTCCCTGGAACTGCCATTCGACAGCGAGGTCACCGCACGCAATAAGCAACAACTCAAGCTCGTCTGTGGCCTGAACCCGGTGATTCGCGACAAACGCGAGGATCTTGTCTGCAAGTCGACTCCCAGCTATCTGGAGGGGAGTTGCGTAATGCGCCCCGTGCATCATCAACTCGCATTTCGCTGGAAACCCTGTCCTCTGATAAGACGAAAAGAGACGCTCGACGCTCTCGATATGTTCTCGCAACGCTAGGCGCAAGTTCACAGGCCACGTCAAAACAGCTTCCGCCCGGTGGCCAATCGAAGGAAACCCCGAGCTCTCAAGATTATTAACGACGACATCGAGAACGCGGTCCGAGTCGAGATGCACCCAATGGAGCCGTGATCCGTCGGCGCGGTTCTGCTTGTCGATTCGAAGGTCCACCACTGCCTAGGCTCGACGCTCGGGGCATAGGTGTCAAGGATGACGTGCGGCGCCAGGAACTGGATCGAAATGCCCCTGCGTCAATTCTTCAGGCCGTTCCCTCACGGGGGCCACAGCGGTCGCGTTGTCCTGGTGCGAAATGCACCACACGGCAGCGGGCCGGCGAGTTGCTACGTGGAGCCTCGCCATTCGCGCTGCATTCCGTCGATCAAGACGCGTGAATCGTCCGACCGAGCATGTGGCTGCTGCGCAAGGGTTCACAAACTCATGAAATGACTTTCGTGTCGCCTTGAACGGCGTGACGGAGACGTTCCGAGCTGGAGGAAAGTAGAACTCTTTTTGGTCGAGCAGAATCCGCCCGGCCACAACCCCCTGCACTAACTTATCGAATAACTGGGCGGGCCAGGATACGCGACGCACTAGCCAATCCTTGGCGTCGTATGAAGTGGGTCCCTCCGCACGCGCTGTAAGGGTCACTCGAGCGGATAGCACCTGGTTTCTCCCTTTTCTTCGAAAAGCCAGAAGGCTGACCTCAACGAGGGGAAGAATTGGCATGTACTTCGCCGCAGTGTTTCTGGAAGGATTCGATAGCTGTCGAATCCCACTACTTCGACACGTCCGCGCTAATTCGCGATCTTGGATTGCCGAATGCACTGTCCTCGGTAGAGGACTACCGCCAGAGTGCCATCTAAGTTGTCATCCCGGTTGGGATCTCCTTCGACGTGGTGACGATCTCCGGTGTTTCCGCGTCGGTGACTTCCGCAACGGAGCCGTTGGAGCTGGCCCTCAAGATGCGCAATGAGCACACCCAGGAAGTTCTTTCTCACCGCGTCACCGCCACGGATGCTCCAGCGTCAAGCTGAAGCGACAGCCGCAAAGCGGCCAAGCGTCGGGGCACGTGGCGGGCGACGCTGGCTCGGCGGTGCGGTCGCGACGGCGATCAGCCTCGCGCCTAGCAGTGCGCGGGTCTGACCGGCGCGGTCGCGGACTGCGAGGAGCCCGAGATCAACCCGCCGGTGCTTACGCTGCTCCTCCTTCGAGAGGGCGGGTAGGTTGCGGAACCCGGTCACCGTGCACTCGTCGGTCGCGACCCCGACCGGGCGATTGAGAACGCCGTCGCCGGGGCGCGATGCTTCATCCTCACCCGTCACGCACGGAGAAGAGTGCCCGCGACGCCGTCGAGCCGCTCAAGGCATCACTGGGTGATCCGAGTGCAACAGTCATGAAGACCCGACGGGAACGCATGCTGTCGTACACACGCACGCACGCAACGGAGCGAGACGCGACGGTTGCTCGGGTTCCACGGTGTCTGGCGAGTTGTCCGCTTGTCGTCCGTCAGAAGGCCGCGGTCAGCGACGTCGCGCTATCAGGATCCCGGCGAACGGCGACGCAACTCGACCTCGATGTTCTCGCCGCAGTGTGGGCACGCCGTCGGGGGCTCCGCGAGAGCACGCGCCGACCTGGTCGTAGAGCTCAGCTCGGTCATGTAGCCACTCGAGGCGATTCCTACTGGCAGCGCCAGTGCGCAGATCCCGACGAAAGCCACGAGGCCACCGATCGCCTGACCAAGAGGGGTCGTCGGCGTCATGTCCCCGTAACCGACGGTCGTGATCGTGACGATGCTCCACCACATCGACCTCGGAATGCTCGTGAACTGTGTGTCGGGCTGCGAGCTCTCGGCCATGGAGATCGCACCCGCGGCGAGCACCGTCGCGACGAGGACGACGACCATGCTGACCGCGAGCTCGACGCGCTTGGCTTGGATGACGCGGACAAGCGTCGGCAAACGCCTCCGCTGGGCGGCCTACGCGCAGAAGGCGGAACAAGCGGAGCAGGCGGAGCACGCGTAGGAAGCAGGTCGACCACGCCGGGGAGCAGCAGACCAAGGAAGAAGGGCGCGATCGACAGGAGGTCGATCAGTGCCATCGGCGACAGCAGCATGCGCGCGCGACCACCGATGGGGCCCTGAAACCGAACGTCGGAAGTGCAGGACCACAGCCGCGCCAAGAACTCGACCGTGAACACGGAGACCGAGACCAACTCGAACCATTTGAAGAAGCCTGGAGCATTTTGCGCCAGGTCTTCGCCGCAATCAGCACCAGAAGCCCGAGGCTGATGACGCGTCCAAGTCGGTCGTCTGACCGTGGATTCATCAGGACTTCGTAAACGCGGCGCTGCATCTCCACGTGCGACGAGGCCACGACGCACGTGCCTGCGCACCGAATTCGACGACGGCGAAATCTAGAAGCGTGTGCAGCGAGCGTGTACGTTGGGAGTTCGTTCAGGGGTGGGCATGTTAGAGGCAGCAAGCTGGATGGTGGACGCGCCGGCGTTGCGACAAACGCTGGATCGTTTGCGCCTGGCGTTGGAGCGACCGATGTCTCTCGTGGACAGCGGCTTGGGACACGATCGCAAGGCGCTCGCTGCGAGTCTGAGGCTCATCCTCGAGAAACTCGGTGCTAGCAATCTGACCCCGCAAACGAGGTCGGGGTTTGTTCCCGAAGCCCAAGTCGCGACGCTCAAGGAGCTGTTTGTCGATTTGCAGGTTGGATGGCGCAAGCGCGTCGCGCGCGTTCTCGGCCAAGACAAGCTCGAGCTGATCACGCGGCTTCTCGCTTCACCGACGCCCGATGTGCTGCGAATTCTCGGTCGGGAGGACCACGAGAACTCACATTCCGACCTGATTGCGTGGCTGCTCACGCCGTGGAGGGCCCCCGCGATCGCACCCCTCGCGCTTCGGCGCTTGGTAGGTGGCTTCGACCAACCTGACGCCTGGCGGACGACGCTCGACACCGCGCTCGCGACCGAGGCGCTCTCGATCCGACGTGAGATGCCGATTGGCCGTGAGCTTGCGAACAGCGAGGATCGTTGCCGGGTCGACATCGTCGTCTCCGGGCCTGGGTTCGTGGTCGCGATCGAGAACAAGGTCTGGTCGACCGAGCACTCGGATCAAACGACCACCTACTGGGGCTGGCTCGACGGCATGCGTTGCCTCAAGGGTGGACTGTTCGTTTCACCGAGTGGGATGACGGCGGCGAGCCCGAACTTTCACACGGTGTCGTACCTGGACCTGGTGAGCGCACTGCTGGAAGGACCGGTCAAGCACGCGATCTCGGCGACCGAGGAGATCGTACTGGCGTCGTACCTGAAGACCTTGGCTCGAACCATTTTGCCTGTAGAGATGCGTGCCGTCGTCGAGGCCGCGTCGCATGAGGAGAGAACATGAGTGCACTGAGTGAGGTCAGCGTCCTGATTGCCCAGCGTGCCCGAGACATCGAGAAGGCACGGGAGATCTTCACCGCGGAGATCCGGGCCTTTGTCATCGGCATCCTGGCTGGGATTCGTCGTGTGCGAACAGACCCATGGACCACGTCACGTGTCCGGCTCGATCTTCCGAAGGAGGCGGACTTCGAAGCGAAGGCCTCGAGCGAGTTCAGTAACCAGTACGCAACGGCGCGCGTGTCGCTAAGGTTCAAGAAGGGAACGAACTTCCGTGTCATTGCGGAGGTCCAGTTCGGCATCGAGTTCGACGAGGACACCGGGACGTTCGTGTGGCGCATCAACCTCGTTCCTGCGGCGAGCTACAACCGCGTCGACGACGTGGTCTGGCATCAATGGCGGGCAACGCCGCTGGGGACATCACCGGGCTCTCGGCACCTCGACCGCTCGAACACGATCCGCTTCATTTCACGAGCGATCGCACCCGAGCTGACCGCCGAGGTTGCGTTCAACGACACGAAGAGCGTCCTCGAGTTCCTGCTGACCACCGAAGGCGGGTTGGCAGATGCGGTAGGTCTTGACGCCGGGTACGACGAGTAGCTGCAAATGGCTCGTCGCAAGCAGTCCCACGATGCCGCGGCGTTGCTTCTCGTCGCGGGAGTCTTCGTCATCGCCGCCATCGGCGTCTACCTGCTGGCGATCGCAGCGGTCGCGCTCGTCGGCTGGTTGGTGCGACTGGCAACGAAGCGTGCGCCGGTCCTGGCCGGGGAGCCCGAACGAGCGGCACCGCTACCAGTGCATGCCGAGTACCACTCGATCATTCCGGTCGAACCTGCCTCCTTTGCGAATCCCGAGGACCTTCGAACGGCCGCGCGGCATGTCTTCAATGCCTGGGTCGCCACGTTCCCGAGCGCACCGGGTGATGCGTCCGACCTTGTCCGAGCCGTCACCTCTCAGCCTCGGCTGATCGGAAGGCTGACGACCGAGCTCGAGGGCCGGCGTTTCGTCTGGCGCGCGTCTCCGAAGACGGGACGCGCAGCTCTCGGCGGCCCACCCCTCGACCCTAATCGACTCGATCCCTGGAACCCGCCGGATCAGTTGCGTGCAAGGAGCACGTACTTCGCCTCGTGCTGGACCTGCGGAGGTGACGGCAAGGTCTCGTGCGTCCCGTGCGGCGGAGCAGGGCGGCGAACCTGCAGCTCGTGTAGCGGAAGCGGCAAGTACTACGGGGTGACCGCCAACGGCGCGCAACGGATGCTCAACTGCAAGGAGTGTCGGGGGAAGGGTAGCGTCAGCTGTCAGGCATGCACACGCGGCGCGGTGGAGTGCAGCACGTGTCAGAAGGCGAAGCGGTTGGAGTGCTGGCTCGAGATCGATGAGTCATCGCGCCAGGACGTGCAAGTCGAGCCCGACGGCGCGATGACGAAGGCATTCGCCTGGGGGCAGGACGGCGTGCGAGCTAGCTCCGCTGACATTGCGAGGGACGCCAAGGTCGTGGACTCGGTCACGCACTCGCGGTCGATCGCTCTCAGCGACGTGCCTGCAGCCGTTCCAGATGGATGGCGTGAGCACTACTGGTCGCGCATCCAGGCGCAGATCCAGCCAGGCGAACGTATCCGTTCGCAGACGTTCACGTTGCTCGAGGTTCCAGCGACCACGGTCGCGTTCGCGGTGGGCAGCGATGTTCACGACGTCACGTTCGAAGGTTTGAGAATGCTGGCTCCGCCCGCGAACGTGGGCAGCCCGTTTGCGGCGCGAGCTCGAGCACTCAAGCGTCTCAAGTTGGTCCTCGCGACGCTTCCGATCACGGCTCTCGTCATCTATCTCGCCCGCGGTAGCTACTTCGTGACCGAGCGTACGGGGCCGCTCGTGGCGGCCATCGTTGGATCGGCAGTTCTCGTCGGAGTGTGCGCCTACGCAGTCGTTTGGTACTCGACGGTCGGTCGCCGGGTGGCGCGACGGTGGGCCGCGGCCGCCATTGCTCCCCTCGCCGTGGCTTGTGTCTGCGCAGTGCTCGTCGAACCCAGTGTCGCGAGAGCACGCGAGCAGGTAGCCGCGGGTCACCTGGACAAGGCACGCTTCGAGCTCGAAGCACTTGGCTCGCCGTCTGACCCGGAGCTCGCGCCGGTCTGGAGCGATCTGCTCCTCGCGGACTCCTTGGCTTCGACCACCTGCACGATCGCGACGCAACGACTCGCCACGATCGCACTGCCCGCCCAACGCGCGAAGGCGCAAGGGCATGCGGACGCGCTCGCTGTGGCAGCTGCGCAGGCAGCGCTCGATCAGGGGCATGCAGACGACGCGAAGTCGCTCCTCCTGTGCGCGAGCGATGCGTCGCGAGGTACGCCGGCTGCAAAGACTCTCGGGTCGCGCATCGCGCTCTCGTCCGCAGGGTCGTGTTCGATCACAAAGGACTGGGACTGCGTCTTCCGCTACACG
>JAQBQE010000006.1 GCA_028287135.1 Myxococcales bacterium | reverse complement strand
GGGCGCGAGAGGTTGCACCGGGACAGTCTGCCGAACCGCAGTCGAGGATGGACAGGCGTGTGGTCGCCTCCTCCAGATCCAGCATCGAACCCGCCTTTGCACGGTGGAGCGTGCCGCCTAGGCCTGTGTCTGCGCGGCCGTGACCTTTCGCTGCTCTGCCCGCCGAATTCGCCGTGTCGAATGCGACTGCGAACGAGCCCGCACGTCCGGACCACCACATTCAAGGAGCTTCCCATGCGCCACGTACCTTTGCTTGCATCGCCACTCATGCTCACCGCGCTCACGGGCTGTCTTGCCATGATGCGTCCGGCGCCACCCGTCGCGGCGCCTGCCGAGAATCCGCTGATCAGCGGAGCGCCACTCGAAGCCACGAATACCAACACCATCCCCGGGCTCACCGAGGACGACTGCAAGACCTGGCCGTTCGGCAACAGCATCGACGATACCGTCACCGTCAAGGTGACCGAGGCCGAGATCTGCGTGTCGCTTCACAAGCACACGGAGGAGATGGCCAGCTGGCAGGGCGAACCTACGATGAGCTCGAGTGAAGGCTTCAAGATCGTCAATGATGCCAACGAGGGTGGCCATATCAACGCCACCAAGAGCGGGGCAGCGAAGCTCACGTCGTGCTTCAACAAGGGCTTCAACCGACCGACCGTGATCTGGGCGTTCGACTACACCGGCTGCGCGCCCAACAACGGCACCGTCACCAGGACCACCAAGTCGCTTCGGGTCGGTCGGCAAGCGTGGGAATTCCGCGGCGCCGAGGCGATGTAGTCGACGAGCGCTCAGCGTCCAGCCTTGTCCGCGCGGAAACACCTTCGGTGGGGCGGGCCGCCAAGCATCTGTCGTCGGTTCCGACGCGTGTGATAATTCCCCTGCGGAAAACGGCGACGGTTCCGGATCACGAGAGGTACGAGCTTGGCGAAGACGAAGATGACGACGAAGACCCCACACCCGAAACAGCTGACCGGGCCCAAGAAGACGACCGCGAAGAAATCGGCGCGCCCTTCGCTGACGCCAGCCAGCCATTCGTCCTGGCTCGTCGACGATGTGCGCCTGGTGTTCGAGTCGGAGGACTACGACTCGTGTGATCAGTACGCGGTCACCCTCACGACGGCCGGGAAGGATCTACAGTCGATCGTCGAGTCGTCGTTGGAGCCCGCCGTCACCTGGACCTTCCCCGAGGCCACCCTGGAAAGGGCAACGTCGTCGTTTGCTCTATCGCAAGGGTCACCTTCGAAGAAGGTATCGAAGAAGGGCGCAAAGAACCTTCCGCCGTTCCTGGTCTCCCGCAAGACGCTACGCGACCTCCACGCGGGCTCGAGCAAGGTGACTCCGTTGTGGGGCGACGATGACGACGGCGACGAACGGACCGAGATCGTGATCGAGATCACCGGATCCACCGAGAGTACGTATCTCGGCGCGTCGGTGACGGTGCTGCGTGCCGCAGGCGGCGAGATCGAGCTCTGGATCGTGGACGATGAGCGGTGGCCGCTCGTGCTCCATCGCTCCGAGGGTGAATGTTCGTGGACGTTACTCGCCGCCGGCCCCAAGGCCGCGCTCGGTGCGAAGCACAAGGGACTCGGCAAGCTTTCATTTACACCCCGCAAGAGTAAATCGACGGTGGACGTGGAGCGGGCCGCCGAGGCCGGCACCGATGCGCTGGCCGCCGCGTTGACCAGGAAGGGAACGCCAGCGCGCGCGCTCTTGCTCGCAATGAAGAAAGCAGAAGGATCGAGATCGCCGGCCCTACGGGACGCGCTCGTCGTGCTCCTCGGCCATGTCGATACGAGCGTTCGTGTGGCGGCGGCCGCCGGACTTCGCCGGGGCGGCGAGGAGGCGGGGTTCGCAGACTGGCTGGTCAGCACCCTCCACCGAGAGCAAGTGCGCGTTGGCACCGACGACAAGGCGCAGCACCCGGCGTGGATGCGAATGGACGCGCTCGTCCAGCTGGCGCGCTCGAACGCACTCCTGAAATTGTCGTCGGTGACGGACGCGCTGCGTGCGATTGCGCGTACGCACGACTCTCTCCACTTCCGCCAGCACATGGAGAACGTGCTCATCGCCGAAGGCGACGAGCCCACACGAGCTGCAGCCATCGCCCGGCTCGACGATGCAGAGGCGCTCGCCAAGGCGTTCTACCAGCTCGCGGCGACGCTGGCGGCCGTTTTTTTGCGTGCGGATGCAGCTTCCAGTTTTGTGCCGAAGATCGACAAGGTGTTCGCGGCCTGTGATCGGCAAGGCCGCGGGCAGATTCTACAGACGATCTTCCTCAACCAGTCCCAGGGATGGCTGCGCTACCTCATCGATCTCTGGAAGAGGAGCGACGCTGAAACGAGAACGCAGATCGCGGAATACTTCGTTCCGAATCCGGACCTCTGCAAAGGTCTCTTCGACCCGGCCGTCGACAGCGATTCGGAGATGGTGATCTCCTTGTTCGAACGCCACAGCGTACGCTTCAGCGCACTCGGGGACCGCACGCAACGCCTCCTCGCGCCGGCGCTGCTCGAGACCGGCGCCACGTGGCTGCCGCAGGTCATCGACCTTGCGCTGAGCACCAATGGCTCCCGCTCATGGTTCCTCAAGATGCTGCTCGAACGTCACCCGGCGGCAACCATGTCGCCGCTGCTGGCATCGAAGATTGAAGCCCGGGGCACCGTCTCCTACGGTGACGTGGATGCGTTGCTGGAGGTTCCTGCGAAAGGTTTCGTCGCCGCGCTGGAAGCCTGCAAGGCGGTGATGGCGGCGGATCCCGATGAAGCCGAGCTGGTGAAGAGCATCGAGAAGCACCTGCGTCGCGCCCTGGCGAAGTGAGCCCGAGATCATCTGCGTCGACGAATCTGGGGAATCGTTGCGAGCGTTCCCGCACGCTCGCCTATGATCGCGAGATGAGGTCCCAGTGACACGTGTGTTCACGATCCTGATCGCACTCGCCGCCTGCAAGGACTCCGTGGACGAGGAGCTGGTGCGCCGCTACATGGCCAAGATCCGCCCCGATCTCGAGAAGGCCAAGGCCGGGCTCGTCGCGAAGAATGAGACAAGCGCCGTCATGGTCTGCTCGAGCATGGTGAATCTCGAGGACATCAAGAAGACCGATGCGACTCTCGCCGTAGACCTTGCGCAGTTCTGCACCCGCGACTATCCGCTGTGGGTGATGCGACACGCAGTCGACAAGGCCGAGGCTGCGCGCAAGCTCGACCCCAAGAGCACGTTCTTGCCCGACTGCACCGACCTCTTCTACCCGCAGGCCGTCGAGGACCTCCAGACGTACGGCACCGCCACCGACGAGACACGTGCCCTCGAAGCCCGCATGACCGCGGCTTGCCCGAAATGAGCCTCGCGTCGGCCGGCTAGGTTGAGCACCTCTTTCATGGCAATCACGGGGCCAGAGGTTCGATCCCGCTGATCTCCAGGCCACGCTATGGAAGCGGATCAACGCGCGGCTCCGTGAGCGTGTGGGTCAACCCGCTGATCGTCGAGGCGGGCATCGGCACCGACTTCTAGCCGGCCAGCGAGCCGAGCTCTCGCACGACCTGCTCCGCGTCGTCGATCACGTCGATGATCGGGACGGTGACGTGTCGGAGCTGCAGCTCGGCGGCCTCGCGCGGTGCTGCGATGATCGCCCGCACGTTGCCACCCTTGATGGCACGCATCACGCTATCAACGTCGGGCAGGAGCGCAGGTGCATAGCCCGCGCGGACGAGCGCCGCGCTGAGCCGGCCGTCTGGATCGTCCTCCAGCAGCATCAGTACCGTGCCGCGCCCGCCGTCGCTCGGTGCCAGCCGGCGGAGCTGATGTACCTCGGCGACGAGCCGCTCGACCGCCCGCTCGATCGACGCGATGTACAACTCGATCGGTTCCCGGCGCGCGGCGTGCCGCCGGGCGAGGGCGATGTTGCCGGCGATCGCCTGGATCAGGTTACTCACCTCGTGCGCGGTCCCCGTCGCCATCGATCCCACCGCCCGCAGGCGGGTGGTCCGCGTGCATTCGAGATCGAGCGCACGCGCCTGCTGCTCGCCTTCGGCCAGCGCACCCTGATAAGCCTCCTCGAGCCGGCCGCTCGCCCACATGCGCAGCCCCATGAACCCAGCGGCAGTGACCGCGGCGATCACGATGATCGTCCACTCGATCCCGTCGAGCCGCTGGATCGCATCGGCGGAGAGGGCGGTGAGCGCAACCACCGCGACGGCGCCGACGATCGCGCTCCACGATGCCTCGCGCTCGGGCGACTCCTCCGGCACGTCACGCAGGGCACGCTCCTCGGCGGCCGCCCAGCTCAACGACAGAAAGCCGATGAGCCACACCGTGTCGACGAGGCCGCTCGTCTGATACTCGCCGCCCAGCACCTGCGCGCCGTACAGGAGGTCGACCACCGCGAACGCTAGGTGGGCCCAGACCAGGATCCCCAGCACGATCCGGCGCCGCCCCCACTGACTGCCGCCGAGCATCTGGAGCGCGAACAGGACCACCCCCAGGAAGAAGCCCGGATACCCGATCGCGACGATCGTGTAGGGCGTGAGACCGTGGTCGCGTAGTGGTTCGGCGAGGACGAGCGTCCCCACGATCGTGATCGTGGCGGTGAGGATACCGAGGTCGGCGACCTGGCTCACGTGCAGCGCATACGACGGCCGCCGACGGCGGAAGTAGATGAGCGCGATCGCGAAGCTGGGAGCGAGGGCGAAGAACGGAACGTCGAGCAGGCTCGGTGCGGGTGCGACCTCGTTCAGTGCCAGCTCCCGAAAGGACCAGATCGCTCCGCCGATCCCCCACAGCGTCGTCCCCACCGTGATCGCGGCCCACGCGACGCGCAGGTGTGGTTCGTGGGATCGCAGCGCAGTACGCAGACATGCGGCGATCGCCGCCGCGGCCGCACCGAGCAGGAGCGAATCGGTCCAGATCAGCTGCGCGCGCTCGCCGACGCCGAGCACGGAGTGAACCGCGAGATGCAGTGCAGGCAGGCCGACGACCAGCGCGAGCCACCAGACCTGTCGTCGCCGCCCCGTCATCCCGCCTGACAGCTTACCCGATCGGTCGACGAACACCTCCGGCGCGGGAGCGTGTAGCGCATTACACTCTGCACAACCGTCGCTTCGGCGGCCGTTTACGGTTTCGGGGTCTGGCTCCCTGCCACGTCGGTGCGCTCAGGCGCCACTCACCATGTCACCTTCACGTGCCGGTGCTTCTTCGACCACGCCCGGAGCGTCGCGACAGGCCCATCGTCGAGTGCCGTTCCATGGATGCTGAGCGACCGAAGCCCTCGGAGCCTGCCGATCGGTGCAAGTGCCACGGGGATCGCATCGCTGCGGACGCTCAGCGACGCGAGCTTCTTCAGATTTCGGATCGCCGCAACGTCCCCGCCATCGATCCCTGCGGTGCCGAGGTCGAGGTTGCGGAGCTCTCGCAGTGCGCCGACCGCCTCGAGTTGCGCGGGCTGGACGGTCATCGAGGCGAGCGCGAGCGAGCGTATGCCCGTGAGCGTTGCCAGCCCGGCTCCCACCTTCTCGGCGCCGATGAGCTCGAGCGAACGAAGCGCCGGCAGCGCCGCGATGTCCGTCAGGCCTCGATCGGTGAACGCGTGGCCGATCGCGAGGCTGTCGAGCGCGCGGAACGCAGCCAGACGCGACAGCTCCGCATCGGTGGCAGTGATGATCGCGAGAGCACGCAGGTGCGGTAGCGCCGGTAGATTCTCTCCGGTCGCCACGGTGAGCGCGGACGGCGCGATGGTCGCGACACACCTGCTCGCGGCGGCCGTCAGGGTGCCGTTCACGTTGAGCGCGATCCGGCGCCCCGCGCCTGCGAGCCCCGGCG
>JAQBQE010000054.1 GCA_028287135.1 Myxococcales bacterium | reverse complement strand
TGGTGGATGGGTCCGCGACCTACGATCGCGGCCAGCGCGCCTTACGGATGGCGCGCCCTCTCGGTGGTTAGAAGATCACGCTGCCGCAGGGGAACTGCGCCGCGACCATCGGGTTGGTCGTGGTCTTGAGCATGTTACACGCCGCGCCCTGGAGCCGGATGATGTTGCCGTTGACCAGGATCCAGTCGGTCCCGTAGGTCAGCTGCGTGCCGTTGACGGTGACCGTACCGTTCATGGCGGAGGCGTCATCGATGGTGCTCGTCAGCGACAGGTCGCACGAGATGACGCCGTTGATGATCGTCTGGAACGCGGCCGCGAGCTGCGCAGCGTTATTGACCGGGTAGTAGGTCACGTTCGGCTGACCTTGCTGCCAGCCCTGACCAGCGTTGGCGACGTCCTGGAAATGCGTGCTGGTACCCGTGCTGATGGCGAGCACGTAGACCGGGATTCCAGCCACGTGAGCAGCAGCCGCAGCGGCGACGGACTGCGACTCGCCACCGTTGGCGCCGGGACCGGTACCGCAGCTGTTCGGCAAACCGTCGGTGGCGAGCACGATGACCGGAGGAGACCCAGCAGGCGGCGGGTTGGCGGCAAAGTCCGCCACCATCGCGTTGACCGCTGCATGCGTCGGCGTGTTGAAGCTGTCGATGCCGCTGCCCAGTGCGCTGGCGAGCTGCGTGGAGATGGCACCGGCGTTGTTGAGCGCGCGCGGCGTCGTCTTGAGCGACAGCGTGCTGTTGTTGTTGCCGTTGCTGCACGTGTACTGGTTGTGCCCGAAGTACGCCTTCGCCTGGAGCTGGGTCACGACACCTTGCGGGCCAACCAGAGCGGTCTGCATCGCCTCGTAGCGATTGACCGTACCCAGGTTGTTGTCGAACATCGATCCGCTCTGGTCGAGCACGAGACCGATCGACGGCGTCGTCGGCATCGGCGTGAAGTTGATCGCCGGGCAGCTCGCATCCGGCGCGCTGCTGCCGCTGCCGCTACCGTCATCGATGCAGAAGCCATCGGTCGTGCACGTGTAGCCTTCGCCGCACTGCCCGCCGCCCACGGTGCACTGCGCATCGCAGACGCCATCGCCGGTGCAGTGGAAGCCAGCCGGGCACGCGTTCGCGGCGCCGGGTGACGGATCGCAGGCGGTCATGCAGGCCTCAGGAGCCGGCACCTCGGTGCAGACGCTTCCGAACTCCTTGGGTCCGCACCCGAAGGCGAGGGCACCGGAGAGACAGCACGCAGCGAGGTAGAGGCGATTCATTCAAGAGCTCCTTGGAAGTGGTCGATACAACAGCAAGCATCGCGCCGAGGACGCGACACTCCATGCCCAACCATTCAAGGGTATTACAAATGGGGTCGGCCGTCCCTACGGGGAGTGGGGCCCCAGATCGGTGCCAGATCGTTGTGCAAAGTTCGGCACATCGGCGTGCTTGTTCAGTGCACCTACATCGAGCATCAGACCGAACTACGGTCGCGCGGACTGATTGAAGCTACGGCGCTTCATCTGCGCCGAGGTCGAAACGAGCACCGCGCGGTCGCGCATCGTGCTCGAAGTCGGTTCCCGGTCCGGTGTCGACGCGGTCCCGCGCGGGACTCAACGCACCTAAACGGTAGTCACTTTGGCTGACGTCTGCGAAGCCGGGATCCGTGTTCATGTTGTTCGAGTACCCCGTTGGTCCAATGATCGACGCGCTGACCTGACATGCACCCTCCACGGAAGGTCGCGCCGTCGAAAGAATGTTCCAGATGATGCTCGCAGAAATCGTCAAGGCAAAGGACGGCGCTGAGCACCTCAGCCCTGTGGCGCCAGTGCCACTGAGTCCTGCATTCACGACGGTAACGAACGACACGGATCCCGACGCTCCGACGAGGTCCAGCCCGATCGCATCCGTTCCTGAGATGATCACGTTCTTCACGTCGATCACCGGCGAACCTGTCGTGACAATCCCGCGCATCCCGCCCTTGATGGCTCCGCGGTCGAAAGATATTGAGCCGCTGGACATCGCGACGCTATCGCGCTCGACGCGTACATCGATGTCGCGCATCGTCACATTGCCGCCGACGGTCAGCCCATCGAGACCTCGAACCTTGATGCGCTCGAGGAGCACCGTCGAAGACGCCTGGAGAGGACTGCCGACAGGATTGTCGATTTCCAGGTCTCGGATGACAGCGGGATGGGAGATGACGAAGAGGCCGTCGCTGCTCGTCGGCCCCTCGATTCGAGAGTTCCCTCCGTGAATCGATAGCGTGGCGGCTGACGTCGTCGACGCCGAGAGCATGATCGGTTGCGCCGAAACCACGTATTCGCCGGTTGCCATCACGATGTGCGCTCGAGCATTGCTGGTCTGGGCGATCGCGAACTGCAGGCGCTTGCACGGCTGACCTTGCGAGCACGGCGCTGCGTCCATGCCTTGCGGACTCACATAAACCACAGCGTTCTCGAGCACACACGCTCCGTCATCCGCGCACGCACCGGACGGGCACTCCGAGTCGCGCGTGCATGCGCGGCAAGCATTGCCGTCGCAGACCGGCTTTGCTGGATCGCAGTCCGTCGACGCAGAACACTCCACGCATGCACTGCTGACCGGGTCGCAAACACCGGTGCCGGCGAAGCGCGCGCAATCAGACGAGTCCGAGCACCCGACGCACATGTCGCTCGCGACCTCGCACACCGGGGCCGCAGCGGCACATCCGGCACTCGCGCACGACGCGGCGACGCAACTGTTCGCGACACATGCGAGACCGTCGGCGCAGGGCCGGATGTCCTCGTCGACACCCTTGGCCGCGCAGTCCTCGGGGGAGGTGCAGCAGAAGGCGGCGTTCTCGCGGGTGCAGCTCGCCACGAGGGCGAACAGGCAGGCGGCGGTCAGGACGGCGGTCGCGATTCGAATCATGGGTGGCTTTCGAAGGGAACGAGCCGCGGTTGCGCGGAATCGTCCCGCCCTGCCACCACGACCACGGCCGGAATCTACAGCATCGACAGCCGGGATGTGGGGGAAACCCCCGGGCGATTCTACGGACCGCCCGCCGGGCTCACGCTCACTGCTTCTCGATGCGGACGTCCGGGAGGTCGTTCGACTTCGTGCCGCCC
Organism: Myxococcales bacterium; assembly: GCA_028287135.1. Lineage (GTDB taxonomy): Bacteria > Myxococcota_A > Polyangia > Haliangiales > Haliangiaceae > JABFXX01. Next base: position 10,643 of record JAQBQE010000054.1, on the reverse strand, counting down.
GGCGTCGGCGGGTCATCCGACTTCCGCAGCGAGAGGACGTAGAGCAGCACCATCACGCCGGCCACGAACAGCAGCCCCGGGAGCTTGAAGTTCTCGTAGGTGTTGTTGAACGGGGCCATCGCGTACGCGCTCTCGGTGACCGCGACGGGAACGGCGATGCCGATGCCCATCAACGACTCGCCGGTGATGAAGCCGGCGGCGACCAGGAAGCCGTTGCGCTCGACCTGGCTGCGGCGCTCCGGGGATGCGTTGGTGTTGTCGAGCGTGCGCTTGACGAGCCACGCCATCACACCGCCGAGGAAGATCGGCACGTTGAGATCGAACGGGAGGTAGACGCCGACCGCGAACGCCATCACCGGGATCCGGAACGACGCGTTGGTCTTCTCGAGCATCACGTCGATCGCGATCACGGCGATCGCGATCGCCGCGCCGATCCCGATGATCATCCATGGCAGGCCGCCGGCGAACACGCCCTTGGACACCGTTGCCATGAGGTTGGCCTGCGGAACGGGGAGCTTGTCGCCGATGCCGTACGCCTCGTGCAGGAGGTTGAGCACGGGGCCGAGCGTGAACGCGGCGACCACCACACCGAGGATCTGCATGACCTGCTGCTTCCATGGCGTCGAGCCGACGAGCTGGCCGCACTTGAGGTCCTGCAGGTTGTCGCCGCCGATCGCCGCTGCGCAGCACACGACGCCACCGATCAGCACGGCGGCCGCGGGGCCGGTCTTGCCACCGAGGCCGAACGCGAGGAGGAGCAGCGAGGCGACGAGGATGGTCGAGATCGTGATGCCCGAGATCGGGTTGTTCGACGAGCCGACGAGGCCAGCCATGTACGCCGAGACCGCGGAGAACAGGAAGCCGGCGATGATCATGAGGACGGCCATCGCCGCGCCGATCGCGACCGAGCCCGTGAAGTGCCAGAACAGGAAGAACAGCGGGAACACCGAGAGCCCGATCAGGATCAAAATGATGTTCATCGGCATGTCGCGCTCGGTGCGCGGCACCGAGTCGGCACCGCCCTCGCGCATGCGCTTGTAGGCCGCGAGCCCGGCGGTGACGCCGCCGAGCAACGACGACCGCATCTTGAACAGCGACCACAAACCGCCGACGAGCATGCCGCCGACGCCGAGGTACCGGGTGACCCTGCCGTGCATCAGGTCGATGGCGTCCTGGGGGCCCGCACCGATCAGGGCCTGCGCGAGCGTCGCGCCGGTGTCGGGATCGATCACGATCGCGCTCGCATCGCCAAACGACGCGAACAGCGGCATCGCGATCCAGCGGTTCAGCACCGAGCCCGAGAAGATCACGGCCGCAACGTTGAAGCCGACGATGTAGCCGACCGAGACGAGGGCAGGCGACGCGTTGATGCCGAAGTAGAACGGCACGCCGCTCTTGGTCGCGGCGACCGTGGCGGTTCCCGCGGTCGCGGTGCCGCCTGTGATCCAGGCCGCGACCTGGACCGTCTCCGCGTACAGCTTCATGCCGGTCGAACCGACCTTGACCACCGCGCCGATCAAGCCGGCGAGCACGAGCACGCCGACGCCGCCACCACCTTCGGCGCCGACCTTGAGCACCTCGGCGGTCGCGACGCCTTCGGGGAACTGCAGCGGTTGATCGATGATCATCGCGCGACGCAGCGGGATCGTGAACAGCACGCCGAGCACACCGCCGAAGCCCGCGATCAGCATCGTCTCGATGTAGTGGAAGTCCGCCCACTCTCCGAGGATCAGCATCGCGGGCAGGGTGAAGATCACACCCGACGCGATGCTCGCGCCCGAGGCAGCGGCGGTCTGGACGCCGTTGTTCTGGAGAATGTTGCCGGTCCGCAGCAAGCGAAACACCGCCATCGAGATCACGGCGGCCGGGACCGACGCCGAGACGGTCATGCCGGCGACCATGCCCAGGTACGCGTTGGCAGCAGCGAGGATCACCGAGAGGACACAGCCCAGGATGATCACGCCGACCGTCAGCTCCGGGAGCCTCGCGCTCGCCGGGATGTAAGGAACGACCTTCTGGGGCGCCGTTGCCTGCGAGCTCGTCACTTCGGCCATGCTCGGAACATCGTCGTGATCGCCGCCGCTGGTCAAGGGATCCCGCGAGGTTGCCTTGACGCGTGCTCAGGCCCGGGCGACCGTCCGGCGTAACGCGAACCCAGGGGTGGTGCGTTACTACCCCTGTTGTCGTCCGGAGGTCCTCAGTGAAGGCACATCGTCCGCTGTCTCGTGGCATCGCTCTCGCGACGCTGCTGTCGTTCGTCGCGACCTCGTGCGGCAGTCGCACGCCGACGACCCAGCCGGTCAAGCTCGGCGGCGCATCACCGATGAGCGACCAGGTCCTGGTCCAGATCAAGGATCTCCCGGACGGGCTCGACATGCGGGTCTCCGACGGCAAGCAGGGCGCCCCCGCGTTCGATCGCGCGAACCTCGCGCCGGCCAAGAAGCTGCCCGAGGCCGAAGCGAACGCGATGCTCGGCCGCGCCAAGCCGATCACGACCGACCCGGTCGACAAGCAGCGGTTCGCGCTGCGCGAGAAGTCGCTGCCGCCGCCGCGCACGGGCCAGACGATCAAGGGCTCGTTCCCGCCGCCGGCGTCCTCGCTGCTTCCGCCCGCCGCGACCGACACCGGCAAGGAGCTCCGCGTCCTGCGCTGGATGCCCGAGGGCCAGGTGCCGCTCGCGCCCGAGCTGTCCGTCACATTCAGCCAGCCGATGGTCGCGGTGACCTCGCAGGGCGACGCGTCGGCCAACCAGCCGGTCACGCTGACGCCGACGCCGAAGGGCACCTGGCGCTGGCTCGGCACGCGTACGATCCTGTTCGACCCCGACGTCCGGTTCCCGCAGGCGACGACGTACAAGGTCGAGATCAAGGCGGGGACCCAGAGCGCCAACGGCGGCGTGCTCAAGGAGGGCGTGAAGTTCTCGTTCGAGACCCCGGCACCGACGATGGTGTCGAGCTACCCGCAGTCGTACGCGCCGCAGCGGCTCGATGTGCCGATGTTCGTCGTGTTCGATCAGAAGATCGATCAGCTCGCCGTCGTCGACAAGATCCGCGTCTCCGCCGGGGCGCAGAACATCCCGATCCGGCTCCTCGATCGGACCGAGATCGCGAAGGACAAGCAGCTCGAGAGCCTCGTCGCGTCGACGATCAAGAACGAGCAGGATGGTCGCTGGCTCGCGTTCAAGGCGACCCAGCCGTTCCCGAAGGACACGCAGATCACGGTGACCTTGCCGGCCGGTGTGCCGTCGGCGGAAGGTCCGAACGTCACCAAGCAGGCGCAGAGCTTCTCGTTCCGGACGTATCCGCCACTCAAGATCCAGGAGGCAGAGTGCGGCTGGGGCAGTGACTGCCGCCCGGGCATGCCGTTCCAGATCATCTTCAACAACCCGCTCGATCAGGATCGGTTCGACGAGGCGCAGCTCACCGTCACCCCCGAGATTCCGGGCCAGAAGATCGTCCAGTCGGGCCAGACCATCTCGGTCAACGGGATGACAAGGCCGCGCACCGCGTACAAGGTGCTCGTGTCGGGCGGCGTGCTCGACGAGTTCGGCCAGCAGCTCGGCGCAGACACCACGCTGTCGTTCACCGTCGGTGACGCCCAGCCGACGTTCTTTGGACCGACCGGCATGGTCGTCCTCGATCCGGCGGCGAACCGGCCAACGCTCGACTTCTTCAGCACCAACTACGAGCAGCTCAAGGTCCGGCTCTACCAGGTCACGCCGGCCGACCTCGATGCATACATGCTGTACATGCGGAACCAGTGGAACCGCGACAAGCCGCCGAAGGTTCCGGGCAAGAAGGTGTTCGACCAGCTCGTGAAGACGGGCACTCGGAAGAATGATCTCGTCGAGACGTCGGTCGATCTGCGGCCCGCGCTCAACAGTGCGGGGCTCGGCCACGTGATCGCGATCGTCGAGCCGTATCCATGGAAGCAGAGCTACGACCCGCCGCGGATGATCAGCTGGGTGCAGTCGACCCGGCTCGGTGTCGACGCGTACGTCGATAGCGGAAACCTGATCGGCTTTGTGACCGAGCTCGCCACCGGCAAGCCGGCCGCCAACGTAGCGCTCGAGGTCCGTCCGTTCGGCACCAAGGGAAGCACCGACGACAAGGGTCTCGCGACGCTCGCGCTGACCAGCGGTGGCGTGAAGGGCATGCACCACCTGACCGCGCGCCGCGGTGATGACATCGCCATCCTCGCCGAGTACGCGGACTACTGGAACGAGTCGGGGAGCTGGGTCAAGCAGGCGCGCCCGAACCATCTCGCCTGGTACGTGATCGACGACCGCAAGATGTACAAGCCCGGCGAGGAGGTCACGCTCAAGGGCTGGCTCCGCGTCCTCGATCCGAACGAGAACGGCGACGTCAACGGCATCGGTGGATCGGTGAGCTCCGTGAAGTACACGGTCACCGACTCGACCGGTAACAAGATCGCGCAGGGCTCGGCGCCGGTGAACGTCGTCGGCGGCTGGGACACCAAATTCACGCTGCCGAAGACGCCGAACCTCGGCCACGCGAACATCCAGTTCGAAGCCCAGGGCCGGATGCAGGGCAGCTACTACCACGGCTTCCAGATCGAGGAGTTCCGTCGTCCCGAGTTCGAGGTCAAGGCGCAGGCGACCCAGGGGCCGTTCCTCGTCGGTGGATCGGGCGATGTCACGGTCGACGCGAAGTACTTCTCCGGCGGCCCGCTTGCCGGAGCTCCGGTCAACTGGTACGTGTCCGCGACGGCGACCAACTACACGCCGCCCAACCGCGACGACTACGTCTTCGGCGAGTGGACGCCGTGGTGGGGCTATCGCGGCTTCGATGACGAGGAGGGCGGCCGTGGCTACAAGCCCCCGAAGTCGTGGGAGCACGTTGGCAAGACCGACGCGACCGGCGCCCACACGCTGCACTTCGATTTCCTCTCGGTGAATCCGGCGCGCACGATGTCGGTGTCTGCGAACGCGTCGGTCACCGACGTCAATCGCCAGACCTGGTCGGCATCGTCCGCCCTGATCGTGCATCCGTCGTCGCTCTACGTCGGGCTCAAGACCAGGAAGCCGTTCGTCGAGAAGGGCACGCCGTTCCCCGTCGATGTGATCGGCGTCGATCTCGATGGCAGGGCGGCGGTCGGCGCGAAGATCGAGGTCAAGAGCGTCCGCATCGACTACGAGTACAAGAAGGGCAAGTACATCCGCACCGAGGTCGACCCGCAGACGTGCTCGGTCGTCGCGGCCGCGGATCCGACGCACTGCGAGTTTGCGACGAAGGAGGGCGGCACCTACGAGATGACCGCGCTGATCGTCGACGACAAGGGCCGTCCGAACACGACGATGCTGACGTTCTGGGTCAGCGGTGGGGATCAGCCGCCTGCGCGCGAGGTCAAGCAGGAGGTCGTCAACCTGATCCCCGACAAGAAGGAGTACAAGGCCGGCGATGTCGCCGAGCTGCTCGTGCAGGCGCCGTTCTTCCCGGCCGAGGCGGTCGTGAGCTGGCGGCGGTCCGGCATCGTCAAGACCGAGCGGATCTCGCTGACGTCGTCCACGGCGACGCTCAAGGTGCCGATCACCGACGCGATGGTGCCCAACCTGTTCGTGCAGGTCGACCTCGTCGGCGCCGCCGCACGCACCGACGACAAGGGCGATCCCGATCCGAAGCTACCGAAGCGCCCCGCGTACGCGGCCGGTGTGATCAACCTGCCGGTGCCGCCGAAGCAGCGCACGCTCGCAGTCACCGTCGCGCCGAACGCACCCAAGCTCGCGCCCGGCGAATCGGCGAAGCTCGCGATCGAGGTCAAGGATGCGATGGGCCGGCCGGTGCCGAACGCAGAGACCGCGGTGATCGTCGTGGACGAGGCGATCCTGTCGCTCACGGGATATCAGTTCCCGAACCCGATCGACGTGTTCTACGGCCAGCGTGGCACCGACACGCGCGATCACTACTCGCGTGCGTACGTGAAGCTCTCCGCGCCGGACGTCAGCAAGCTGCTCGAGCACCAGGCGATGGGACGCGCCAGTGGTGGCAGTCCCGTGATGGCCGACATGGTGAGCGAATCGATGCCGAGGGAAGCGCCGGGCGCGCCACCGCCACCGCCGGGTCCGCCCGCGAAGAACGTGAAGTTCATGGGCAAGTCCGAGGAGTCGGAGAACGACGCAGACGGCGTGCTCGATAGTTCCGATGCGCCCACGGCAATCGCGATCCGCTCGAACTTCAATCCGCTCGCGGCGTTCTCGCCGTCGGTCAAGACGGACGCCAACGGACGCGCGACCGTCGACATCAAGGTGCCCGACAATCTCACGCGCTACCGGATCGTCGCGATCGCCACCGCCGGCGAGCGGCAGTTCGGCAAGGGCGAGAACGCGCTGACAGCGCGGCTGCCGCTGATGGTGCGGCCCAGCCCGCCGCGGTTCCTCAACTTCGGGGACACGTTCCGGCTGCCGGTCGTGGTGCAGAACCAGACCGACGCACCGATGACCGTGAAGCTCGCGGTGCGCGCGACCAACGCGACGATCACCGACGGGGCCGGCCGCGAGGTCAGCGTGCCGCCGAACGATCGCGTCGAGGTCCAGTTCCCGGCGGCCGCCGAGATGGCGGGCACCGCGAGGTTCCAGGTCGTCGGCGTCTCCGGCGCCAGCACCGATGCCGCCGAGCTCGCGCTGCCGGTGTGGACGCCGGCGACCACCGAAGGCTTCGCGACGTACGGCGTGATCGACAACGGCACGATCAAGCAGCCGGTCGCGTTGCCCGGCAAGGTGATCACGCAGTTCGGTGGCCTCGAGGTCACGACCTCGTCGACCAACCTGCAGGCGCTGACCGACGCGTTCCTCTACCTCGTGACCTATCCGTTCGAGTGCGCCGAGCAGCGTGCCTCGCGCGTGCTCGCAATCGCGGCACTGCGCGATGTGCTGACCGCGTTCAAGACCAAGGACATGCCGTCTCCGGCGGCGCTCGAGGCGAGCGTCAAGGCCGACATCGAGCGGCTGTCGCAGATGCAGAACTCGGATGGTGGCTACGCGTTCTGGGAGCGCGGTCATCCGTCGAACCCGTACCTCAGCGTCTACGTCACGAACGCACTCGTGCACGCGCAGGCCAAGGGCTTCACGGTCCCGAAGCAGATGCTCGATCGCGCGAAGCCTTACCTCAAGGACATCGAGCGCACGTACCCCTGGTACTACTCGAAGGAGGTCCGCTGGGCGATCTCCGCGTACGCGCTGTACACGCGCAAGCAGATGGGCGACCTCGACATCGCGAAGGGCCAGAAGCTGTTCGCCGAGTACGGCGGCATCCAGGCGCCGACGGTCGGGATGGAGACCCACGGCTGGCTGCTCGGGTTGTTCGCCGGGAACAAGGCCGCCGAGAAGGAGCGCAAGGAGCTGGTCAAGCACGCGATGAACCGCGTGTCCGAGACCGCGGGTGCGGCGAACTTCGTCACCAGCTACGGCGATGGTAACTACCTGCTGCTGTCGAGCAGCCGCCGCGTCGATGCGGTGATGCTCGAGTCGCTGATCCAGGAGCAGAAGGACTCCGACCTGATCCCGAAGATCGTGACCGGGCTGCTCGCGCACCGCAAGGCGGGCCGCTGGCTCAACACGCAGGAGAACACGTTCGCGTTGCTCGCCCTCGATCTGTACTTCCAGACCTACGAGAAGGTGACGCCGGACTTCGTGGCGCGCGTGTGGCTCGGCGATGACTTCGCCGGTGAGCTCGCGTTCAAGGGCCGCACGACCGACTACTTCCAGATCGGGATCCCGATGAAGGACGTCGCGGCCCACGACAAGCAGCCGCTGACGATCCAGAAGGACGGCCGCGGCCGGCTCTACTACCGCGTCGGCATGACCTACGCGCCGGCGTCGCTCAAGCTCGATCCCGCGGACTACGGCTTCGTCGTCACCCGCGAGTACGAGGGCGCCGATGATCCGAAGGACGTCACGCGCGACGCCGCCGGCGTCTGGCACATCAAGTCAGGCAGCCGCGTGCGCGTGAAGCTGACGATGATCAACGAGAACCGGCGCTATCACGTCGCGCTCGTCGATCCGCTGCCCGCGGGTCTCGAGACGATGAACGCCGCGCTCGCGGTCACCGGTCCGATCCCGACCGATCCGAACGAGCAGAAGGCACGCGGCGCGTACTGGTGGTGGTACGGCCCCTGGTACGAGCACCAGAACCTGCGCGACGAGCGCACCGAGGCGTTCACGTCGCTGCTCTGGGAAGGCGTCCACAGCTACTCGTACGTCGCGCGCGCGACCACGCCCGGCACCTTCGTCGTCCCACCGACCAAGGCGGAGGAGATGTACATGCCGGAGACCTTCGGTCGCAGCGGCAGCGATCGCGTGATCGTCGAGTAGTCGCTCTACGTGCCTGCGAGCGCGCGGGTGAGATGGTCGACGATCTTCGGCCACTCGGGATTCGTCGGCTCGGCGGTCGCAAGTCGCTGGTAGACGGCGATCGCTGCGCGGTACGCGGTCTCCGCGGCCGCGCGATCCGTCGACCACAACAGCTCTGCGATGGACGCCTGGCGGTCGGCCAGCTCGGTTTGCATCCCGACGTGGGTCGGGATCGCGGCGACGACCTTCTCCGCGATCGCGAGCCCGGCGCGATGCGCGGCGAGCGCCTCGTCGCGCTTGCCCAGGGCCTCCAGGATCGCGCCATGCGCGGCGTAGCAGTGCTCGAGGTTCATCTGGCGGTGGAGATTGGTCTCGTCGCGTGCGACCAGAGCCTTGCCAATCTCGAGCGCCGTCCGGGATTCGACGAGCGCCTCGACGGGGAGGTCGAGATCGAGAAGGAGCATCGACATGTTCTGCGCGGACGTGAGCTTCTCCGCTTGCCAGCTGGCATTGGTCGGATCGAGCGCGACCAGGCGATCCCGGATCGCGCGCGCCTCGCGAACATAGGGCAAAGCGTCGGCGTTCGACCGGTTCTTGACGTGACGTGCGACATCGGTGAGCGCGCTGGCCACAGCGGCCTGGTAGACGGGCTGGTCCGGCTCGCGCTTCGCGAGCAGGCGGAACAGCTCCAGCGCCGCCCGGTGCTCTTCAATGGCGCCGGCCTCATCACCCTTGGCGCCCAGACCCTCGGCGAGCTCGGCGCGCATGGCACCGAGATCGCGCCGGTACTCCTGCGCTTCCGGCTCCGCAGCCACGACGTTCTTCATGATCGCCACGGCGCCACGCAGCTCGATGAGTGCACCATCGTGGTCACCAAGTAACCCGAGCAGCATGCCGATCTTCAACCGTAACCGCGCGTGATCGCGCAGGCTCTGGCTGTCGGCGGACGCGCGGGCAATGACCAGTTCGGAGACAGCGAGGCCGGCGCGAAACTCTGCGAGCGCACCCGCGGTATCGCCTCGCTCGCTCAGCATCACACCGAGCACGCTGTGGCACGCCGCCAGCGCGCGATCGAGCAGGTCGCTCGGATCCTCGTTTGCCAGCCCGGAGAGGAGCGAGGCCTGTTCGCGAATGGCGGCAATCGCGGCGAGCAGGTCGCCCTGCTGCCATCGCGCCGAGCCCAGCCTGGCAATGGCCTCCGCTGCGTCGCGACGCCAGTCGCGGTCGGCGGGACGAAGCAGCAGATGTGTGCGCGCAATTCGCTCGGCGGCCTGGAACTTCGCGAGGGCGCGGGGCGTGTTGCCCTTCGCCACTAACACGTCACCGACGAAGAGCATGGCGCGCATGCGGATGTGCTGGTCGCCCGCCACGGCGCGCGGCCCGTCGAAGTAGGTCTCGGCCTGGGTCGCTACCTTCTCGAGGAGCGCGACCTTTCCGATGGGCGCAAGCTGCTCTTTGAGGTCTCCGAGCATGAAGTTCAGGAGCTTCTCGGCCTCCGCGCGTTGCTCCTCGGCCTGGACCTGCGCGCCCGTCGCGCGTTGTTTCTCGTCGAGGATCTGGCGGAGTCCGAGGACGCCCGTGACCGCGAGCACCACCAACGCCGCGCTGCCGACCGCTACCTCCGCCCGGTGACGGCGCACCCAGCGTACGACCAGCTGGCGGGCCGAATAGCGGTGGCTGGCGACGAGCTGGCCGGTCTGAAACCGTTTGAGGTCATCCGCGAGCTCCTTCGCGTTCGCGTATCGAGCGCTTGCGTCGCGCGCCATCGCCTTGCCGACGATCGTGGCGAGATCAGGAGGTGCGTCAGCGGGGAGTTGTGCAGGTGGACCGGCGATGACCGCTGTGACGATCTGTGCCGGAGAGCTGTCGGCATACGGCCGGTGCCCGGAGAGCAAGACGTAGAGGATCGCGCCGAGCGAGTACACGTCGGCACGCGCGTCGACCTGCTCGCCCCGTGCCTGCTCGGGTGGCATGTACGACGGGGTGCCCATCACCGAGCCAGCGACGGTCTCCTCGGATCTCGCCGTGTCGTCGAGGACCGGATCCGACCGGCGTGCCCCGAACTGCTTCGCCAGACCCCAGTCGATCACGACGGACTCGCCGAACTCGCCGACGAGGATGTTCTCCGGCTTGAGATCGCGGTGGATGACCTTCGCACCATGCGCGTACGCCACCGCATCGACGACCGCAGTGATCGACGGCAGCAAAGCGAGCCGTGACGTGAGATCGGGCGATGAGAGCTTCTTCTCGAGCGACTCGCCGCGGACGAGCTTCATCACGTAGTACGGCTCACCCCGCCAGGTCCCGGCCTCGAAGATATTGACGATGGACGGAT
>JAQBQE010000051.1 GCA_028287135.1 Myxococcales bacterium | reverse complement strand
AACTCGCTATCCAGTTTTCAGAGACCGATCCCAGGGGGAGGCTTTCGCTTCCGCTCTGGTCCCCGGCGGCATCGGTTGCCGTCGAGGGATGTGCTTATAAGGGGCGAAGGCCGATGTGTCAACCGCGTTCGAATATTTTTCCGTTCGCCCTGTCCGACCCCATCCAAGCACTCGTAATTCAATGAACTTCGACCGGCGTACCGTCCGCCGATTTTTCACTCCGTCGCCGCCGCCGTATCGACCCATCGATTACCACGACGCGATGCCGTGGCAAGTGCGTTCTCGCTTCCGCTCCATCCCAACTCGCCGACACCTAAGCAGTTTTCGGAACCGGCCCGTGGGCACCGCGGTCCGGAAGCGACACGTTTTTTAGCACCCGCAGGACCGCTGGCAAGGACGGGATCTTTTCTTCGGGTGCAAGCGCTTGGTCTGGTTGCCCTTTCCGGAGCCCGCCGAGAATTGACGCAGTGCCCGCACACCTGGAGCGGCGCCGATGACGCGATCGCCCTACTGCCGGTCCGGTAGACGGGGTCATCCGCCAGCGAGCGCGGCCCGCGTGGATGCTCGACCGTCGCGAGCTCCGAGTTGACGAACGACGACACGGCGGTCCGAGGTTCCACTGCCCGGCTCCGGACGCGACGGCGTGTGTCCCCGCCCACCCGTCGACAGCGCTTTCCACGGGCCGCGTCGATTTGGAACGGCGGGCGACCCTCGGCACCGAGCATCCCGATACGCTTCCGCGCACCAACCCATGCTCGAACGCATCGGCAACTGCCGCATCGTCGAAGAGGTCGCCTCTGGAGGGATGGCGGTCGTCTACCGCGCCGTCCAGGATCCGCTGGGCCGCACGGTCGCGATCAAGGCGCTGAAGTCCTCCGCCGCGAGCGAGGAGCACGTCGTCACGCGCTTCGAGCGCGAAGCCAAGAGCCTCGCGAACCTGCAGCACGAGAACATCATCCACGTCTACGACTTCCATCGGGAGCGCGGCGCTCTGTTCATCGTGATGGAGTACGTGCAGGGGATCGATCTCTACGACCTCCTCGAGAAGTGCGGTCGACTGCCCTACGACGTCGCCGCGATCATCGCGATGCAAGTCGCGCGAGCTCTCGACTACGTCCACTACCGCAGCATCGTCCATCGCGACATCAAGCCAGCGAACGTGATGCTGTCGCGCTCGGGCGGCGTCAAGGTGATGGACTTCGGCATCGCACGCGACCAGAGCTACGGCGGCGATCTCACGGAAGCCGGTACCGGCATCGGAACACCCGCATACATGTCTCCCGAGCAGGTGCTCGGGGACAAGCTCGATGCGCGCAGTGATCTGTTCTCCCTCGGGGTCGTGCTCTATCAGATGGTCACTGGCAAGAAGCCCTTCGTCGAGGACGAGAAGCGCTCTGCCATGCACAAGATCCGGCTCGAGAAGCACGTGGCCGTGCGCAAGCTCAACCCCGACATCCCGCGCGAGCTCGAGCGAATCATCGACCGTTGCCTCGAGAAGAACCCGCGCGACCGCTGGCGCAGTGCGCAGCACATGGTGATGGCGCTCGAGCGGTTTCTCGCGCGCCACGTCGAGATGAATCATCACGCGCGCCTCGTGCTGTTCCAGCGCGCGCACAACGTGGTGACCGAGCTCGAGGCCGAGGAGTATCTCAATCCCGCGGCGCTCGGCGGTTCGGTCAACTCGGCGCAACCGAACATGCAAGCACGCCACACGGTGCGCGCCGGCATGATCGCGCACGCGGTGACGTTCGGGATGCTCGTGTTGATGCTCGGCCTGATCCACGTCGCTCCGCTCGGCGCGACACCGGACACGAAGCTCGTCGTCACGCAGACCGTGGGGCGCGGCTACGTGCGCGTCCACGCGTATCCGTGGGCGCGGATCACGATCGACAACAAGGACTACGGCGTGACGCCGATCAGCAAACCCATCGAGCTCGCTGACGGCACGCACACCGTCCGGTTCGAGCACGAGTGGTATCAGCCCGTCGACAAGCAGGTCGAGATCACCGGCGGCAGCGCAGATGCCGCACCGATGCTGAGCGTCGACTTCGTCAAGGAGAAGCTACCGGCGCGCGCCGGCAAGGTCGTTCCGACCGGAGTCGAGCCATGACGCGAGCTGCCCTCGTCCTCGCGATCCTGCTCGCCGCTGCCGGTCCAGCGACTGCGCAGGTGCCCGCGAGCGATACGCTGACGATCCGCGCGAAGCCAAACGACTCGCTCGCGCTGCTCGCTGCGGAGTACTACGGGGATCGCAATCGCGCGATCTTCATCATGGTCGCGAACAAGATCGTCCACCCGCGCCCTCTCAAGGCGGGTGAGCGGATCAAGATCCCGGTCAGCCGCCAGGTGATCACCTCGCCGGGAGACACCTTCGAGACGCTTGCAGCGGCGTACCTCGGCAACGCGCTCCGCGGAACGTTCCTCGCCGAGTTCAACAACCTGTCGCCCGACGACACGCTCGCGAGTGGCACCTCGCTCTCGATCCCGTTCACCGTCACGCACACCGCGAGCGCGACCGAATCGATCGCGAGCATCGCGGCCGCGTACTTCGGCGACACCAAGAACGCCACGATGCTGCGCCAGTACAACTTCCTCGAGAAGGACGCGATCGAGAAGGGCGAGCAGCTGATCGTGCCAATCTTCAATGTGCGGCTGTCGGCGTCGAAGATGCCGTCGATCGATGCGGACTCGAAGGCGCGTCGCGAGCGGCAGAAGGAAGTCCAGGCACGCGCGGCAACGGCACTGCCGGCCGCGAAGCAGGCGTGGCGCATCGGCGACTTTGGCGAGGTCAAGGGCGCACTCGCCGAGGTCGAGCTCTACCTCGACTACCTGGACACCGCGCAGGCCGTCGATGTCGGGGTGCTGCTCGGTTCGCTCCACGTCGCGTTCAACGACACCAAGCCAGCGCTCGAAGCGTTCAAGCGAGTGCTCGAGCGCAAGTCGACGCACCAGCTCAGCGCGTATCAGGTCTCGCCGAAGGTGCTCGCCGTGTGGAAGGAAGCCGGAGGGACCGTCGCGCCGTGATCCGTTCGCTCGCCGTGGTGCTCGGACTGATCGCGTGTGGTGGTGGCTCGAAGCCGGTCCCGGCCGGTGCGCAGGTCGGTCCCGCGCTCGGCGCGGCGCTCGCGGCAGCGGATGAGATGCGTGCGCCGTGGCGGTGTGCCGCGAGCGATGGTCCGTCGCACCCCGACGAGACGCTCACGGTCGGCGAGCACAGCTGGAACATCGCGGGCCACACGTTGCAGCGCGATGCAAAGGCCAAGGAGATCGTGATCGGAGCGATCGCCGATACCGGTCAGGCCGCGGCGCCGACGCTCGCAGCTCTCGGACGACTGCGGACCCGGCTCGCGCGCGCAGATCTCGTGCTCGCCCTCGGTGGGATGGGGACGACCCAGGCCGAGCTCGAGGCATCGCTCGGTGCGCTCGGCGATCGAGCACCGTTTCCGATCCTCGCCCTGCCCGGGGATCTCGAGTCGGTCGGCGCACTCGCCGCCGCGGTCAAGACGCTGCGCGGTCGCGGCATCCACGTGATCGACGGCCGGTTGATCCACACGATCGAGCTACCTGGCGTCACGATCGCGGCGATCGCGGGTGCCGGTGCGGCGAGTCGTCTGGTCGCCGGATCCGATGGCTGTACGTACGAGGACCAGGACGTCGCCACTGCGATCACCGGGCTCACTGGCAAGCGCGGTATCCGGATCGTCGCGAGCGCCGAGGCCCCGCGTACATCGCGTGGCGGAGAGCCCAGTGGCGAGCTCGCGCTGACGGCCACCGCGGGTCAGGAGATCGACGTGGCGTTGCACGGACCGACGACCGAAGCGGCGTCACGCGCACGTGCAGGGGCGCGCCATGGCGACGCCGTTGCGCTCACGCCGGGGACGGCGGACGCGACACCGAGGTTACCCGGTCCGGTGATCGCACCGACCGCGGGGATGTTGACGGTCTCGGGTGAAGCCTGGACCTGGAAGCCGATCGCAGACGCCGAATAGTGCGGTGCTGCTATGATCGGGTCGGCGATGGCGTCGACATCTGCACAAACGTTCGTGTGCCCGCGATGCCGAGCTGCGTCCGATCAGCCGAGCCAGTTCTGCCGGACGTGCGGTGCCGAGATGTCTGGACCGGATCCAGCGTTTGCCGCGACCGGCCAGGTCGAAGCGATCGCGGATCGTCGGCTCAGTGATTCCAACCAGGCGTGGCTGGGCAAGATCGTCGATGGCCGCTACCGCGTGATCGAGGTGATCGGTCGCGGCGGAATGGGCGTCGTCTACCGCGTCGAGCATCTCCGGATGGGGAAGATCGCCGCGATGAAGGTCCTCCATCGTGACCTCGTTTCCGATGCCGAGGTCGTGCAGCGGTTCGAGCGTGAGGCCGCGGCGATCTCACGCCTCCATCATCCGCACACGGTGCAGGTGTTCGACTTCGGCAACGCTCAGGGGAACCTGTACCTGATCATGGAGCTCGTGCGCGGGCTCGACCTCGGACGCGTGGTGTCGCGTGACGGGCCCATGCCATGGGCGCGCGCCGCTCCGCTGTTCGCGCAGATCTGCGGCGCGCTCCAGGAAGCTCACGAGCTCGGGATCGTGCATCGCGATCTCAAGCCCGAGAACGTGCTGATCACGCGTACGACGGGTGGGCGCGACTACGCGAAGGTCCTCGACTTCGGGCTCGCGAAGCTCGACCAGCGAGGCACGGTCGCGGAGACCACGGACAAGCAGGCGATCGTCGGCACGCCCTACTTCATGGCGCCCGAGCAGATCCGCGGGGACGAGGTCGACGCGCGCACCGATATCTACTCGTTCGGCGCGCTGATGTTCGAGGTGCTGACCGGCCAGCACCTGTACACGAGCACGAGCGCGGTCGGCGTACTCACCAAGCATCTGACCGCCGACGCCGATGCACCGTCGATGCGCGCGCCGAAGATGGGCATCCCGCCCGAGGTCGATCACCTCGTGCGCAAGGCGCTCTCGCGCGATCCCGGACAGCGCTGGGCGAGCGCCAGCGAGCTCGGTGAAACGATCGAGGAGATCTACGCGGCGACGGTGAGCGAGTCGACGCCGCATCGGTCCCAGAGCTCGCGCGGTCTACGCGGTGGGCGCCTCGTGATCGAGGATGCCGGACGCGACAGCGATCTTCGTCTGCGCCGCTCGGACATCGACGCGTTCGAGAGCGGGCTCAAGCGGCGCCGGGTCCTGGTGATCGCGGGCGCGACAATGCTTGCGCTCGGAGCAGCCGGCTTCGGCGCGTGGCTCCTGACGCGCGAGGCGCCGCCGCTGCGCGAGGAGGAGGAGCCGAACAGCGAGCTCGCGAGTGCGACCCGGGTCGCCGCGAACACGCCGGTCACGGCGTACCTCGGCAAGCGCGTCTCGCCCCATGAAGGCGATCGCGACATGTTCCTGGTCAAGTGGCCCGCGGGGAGCCGGCGCGTCGTCAACGTTGCCGTGACCGCACCTCCGAACATCGACATCAACGTCACGCTCGCCGATGGCGTGCACTCCGCGACCGTCGACGAGGCGGGCATCGGGGAACCCGAGATGCTGTACCGGCGTGCCGTCGACGGGCCGATCGTGGTGACCGTCAGTCAGACGATCGCCAAGGATCAAAAGTACCCTACGGAGAACGTCAGCGATCCGTACACGGTCACCGTGACCGAGGATGCCGTCGCCGGCGAGAGCGAGCCCAACGGGAACGACGCGGATGCCAACGCGCTGACCCTCACGCACGAGATGCGGGGCTACCTCGATACCCGTGACGACGTCGACGTGCTGCGCTGGACCGGCGAGGACGGCACGTACAACGTCGAGGTTCGCGCGGACAAGCTGCCGCTCGCCTGGCACATCGCCGACGGAAAACCGCGAACGCCGGGCGCTGCGAAGGTTGCGCTTCGCAGCGGCGAGATGATCCGGATCCAGCGCACCGGCACGGCGGCGAAGGGCCCGCTGCCGGCGCGCGACGTGATGTGGTCGATCGTCGTCACGAAGTAGCTTACGATCGCGGCGATGAGATCGCTGATCGTTGTTCTGCTGGGCGGACTGGTCGGCGCATGCGGGGACAACGCGGAATGTGCGGTCGCACCGTTCGAGGCCGGTGATCTCGACGGCCATCCCGAGCCACTTCGCTCGGGCGCGCAACAGGCGCGCGCCGGCCGGGTGCATGCGGCAGATCTGCCCGACGTGCCGTCGAAGCTCGTGACCTGGAGCGAGGGCGACTTCGTGATCGCGAACCACAAGATCGCGCTCGTGATCGAGGATGTCGGCGACAGCGACCTCTACGATCCGTGGGGTGGGCGACCGGTCGGCCTCGCGCGGATCGAGAACGGCAAGATGGTCGAGCCCAACAACTTTGGCGAGCTGTTCTTGCTGACGGGACGCTCCACGATCATCACCGACAGCGTGTCGGTGATCAACGACGGCAGTGACGGTGGGCCGGCGATCATTCGTGCGCGCGGCAAGCTGCATCCACTACCGTTCTTCGAGGCGCTGATCGGCGTCGTCTACCAGGAGACCTGGACCGACATCGATGCCGCGATCGATTACGAGCTCGCACCGGGCGCGGACCACGTCGACGTCCGCATGCGCTACGCGTCGTCGCGCGCGGTCGCCGAGGACTCACCGTCGACGTTGCACGCACTGATGTTCACGGCGCGGACGCCGGCATTCCAGCCCGGCAAGGGATTCGACACCACGCTGTCGCAGACGCCGTACCTCGCGCTCGTCGACGACACCGCCACGAGCTGGGCCTATCTGCCGGGAGAAGGAACGCTCGGCTCGTCGATCGCTGCG
This sequence comes from Myxococcales bacterium, assembly GCA_028287135.1. Lineage (GTDB taxonomy): Bacteria > Myxococcota_A > Polyangia > Haliangiales > Haliangiaceae > JABFXX01. The sequence goes on along the minus strand of JAQBQE010000051.1, from coordinate 209,346 downwards.
TCCGGTTTCCTCGGGGCGTTCGCGCCGGGGTTCACGATGCCCGCGTGTGGACGCACGGATCGGGTGCACGCCAAGATCGCGATCGGACCTGGCCTCGACGGAGCAGTCGTTGCGGCAGCGAACGCGCGGGGCGAGATGCTGCGCGAGATCACCGGCACGGTGACCCGCGGCAACGGCATCGTGCTCCCGAACGTTCACGTCCACGCTCACGACAGCACCGGCTTCTACTACTCGCGTGCACTCACCGACGACGCCGGGCAGTTCACGCTGCACGTTCCGGTCGATGCCAGCGTCACCCTCGACGCCTACCGTCGCGGCGATCAGATCGGCACGACGCAGGTCGGCACGGCCAGCGGCCCGGTGACGATCGATCTGCCTGCGATCGGATTGATCCACGTCAGCGCGACGGAGGCGGGCCAGCCGGTCCCGGTCCGCGTGCAGGTTCTGCCCGCGACCGGAACGCAGCTGCCGACGCTGCCGGCGAGCTTCGGCGAGGCGAAGATCGCCGACGGTCGACTCCACGTCGTGTACGCGACGGGCGGCGATGTCACCCTGCCCGCTCCCCCCGGCCGGTGGGAGGTCATCGTCTCGCGCGGCTACGAGTACGAGATCGTGCGGCAGACCGTCGATGTCACCGCGGGCGCCACGGCACAGGCGAGCGCGGTGATGGATCGCGTCGTCGACACGACCGGCGTGCAGTGCGGCGACTTCCACATCCACACCTGGCGCTCGAACGACTCCGGCGACGAGACCGAGCAGAAGCTCGCGCAGGCGGTGGCCGATGGTCTCGAGATCCCCGTGCGATCCGATCACGAGTACGTCGCTGACTTCGCGGGCGAGATCGCGAGCCTCGGCGTGCAGGCGTTCGCCGTCGGGTTCGGGTCGATCGAGCTGACGTCGATGGAGCTGTGGGGTCACATGGGCGTGTTCCCGCTGACGCCGCGCCCCGCCGAGGTCAACGCGGGCGCACCGAGGTGGCAGACGTTCCCCACGGCAGACGCGCCCGAGATCCCGTTCGAGACGCTCGAGCCACCGGTCGTATTCGACGCGGTGCGCGCGCGCCCCGAGGCGCCCGTCGTGATCATCAACCATCCGCGCGGTCCGACGAACTACTTCGGCTACGTCGGCTACGACCCGGTGATCGGAACGGCCGATGTCGCCGCCGCATGGGACACCAAGTTCACGCTGCTCGAGGTGTTCAACGATTCGGGCTGGCTGCAGAACCGTGACGGGACCGTCGAGGACTGGCTGGGTCTCCTCCGCGCGGGCCGCAAGATGTTCGCGGTCGGCTCCTCGGACACCCACGACATGTCGACGTCACCGGTCGGCTTCCCGCGCACGTGCATCGCGCTCGGCACCGATGATCCGCGGCAACTGTCGGCGAACCTCGTGCGCGATCGTCTCGCCGCGGGTCACGCCACGGTCTCCGGCGGCATCTACGTCGATGCGAAGATCGGGCAGACCCGCCCGGGCGAGACCACGACCGGTGCCGGCTCCCCGATGACGATCGACGTCACCGTGCAAGCAGCGTCGTGGATCGATGTCGATGCGATCGACGTTGTCGTCGACGGTCAGACCGTCGATACGATCGCGGTCGTCCCGGCCGACGCCGATCCAGGCAACCCGGTCGTACGCTGGCGTGGCCAGATCCCGATCCAGGTCAGTGCCACCGGTGGCTTCGTCGTGATCGCTGCCTATGCGCAGCGCTCGCTGGCGCCGGTGCATCCCGGTCGCATCCCGTTCGGCGTGACGAACCCGATCTTCGTCACGCCCTGACGATCAGGGCTGCGCGAGCAACGAGATCTCCGGATCGCTGAGCACGCGGTCATACAGTCGGATGTCGTCGAGCGCGCCGTCGAACCGCTGGTTCAACGCGCCAAGGTTCAGGTCGCAACCGATCGTCAGGTCGTCGGCGGTGTAGCGCGTGATGCCTGCGGGATTGCGTTCGATGCGCACGCCATCGCGATACGCCGAGAGCTGGCCTCCGTCGTAGGTGCCGGCGTAGTGATGCCACACGCCCGAATCGCCGCCTCCGACGACGCGCGCGCCCTCGACGCTGACATTCCAGGACGGGGTCTCATCGACCCAGATCTCGAACGTGTTGTCGAACGTGGTGCTGCCATCGAGCGCCCGACCGAACACCGTACTTGCATGCGGGAGCGTGGCGCGCGCCCACGCGCTGAACGTGAACACGTCTGGCTGCAACTCGCGCGAGCCCAGCAGCTCGAGACACTGACTGCTATCGAACAGCGCTGCGCCGTTACCCACGATCCCCGCCGTCGCGGTCGGGCAGCTCGCGCACGATGCGTGGTGCGGCGCCTGCGCACGGTCGGTGAGCAGGTCACCGTCATCGAACGTGAAGTGCAGGAGCAGATCGGAGTGTGGCGGACCATCGATCAGGTTGCCGCCGGCGTCCGCCGTGCCGCCCGCATCGAAACCCATCCGGCCGCACGCCGTGAGCAGCATCGCAACCAGGACCGGCTTCACGGGAGCAGTATCCCGCAGATCTGGCATCGGAGGCATGGCCGGTGTTGCGGTCGATTCGCGGTCGGGGGTATGACGCCTGCACCATGATCAAGCGCCCGAAGATCGCAATCATCGGCGCCGGCGGTAACGTCGGTGCTGCTGTCGCTCAGTATGCCGTGGCCAAGGAGCTCGGCGACCTCGTCCTGATCGACCTCAAGGCCGGTCCCGCCGAGGGCCGCGCGCTCGACCTGACCCAGGCCGGTGCATGGGAAGGTTTCAACAACACCTCGTTCACCGCGAGCGACAAGCCCGAGGCGATGGCCGGAGCCGATGTCGTCGTGATGACCGCTGGCGTGCCGCGCAAGCCTGGTCAGTCCCGCGAGGAGCTGATCAACATCAACGCAGGCATCGTCAAGGGTATCTGCGCCGACGTGAAGAAGCACGCGCCCGACGCGATCCTGATCGTCGTCTCGAACCCGCTCGACGCGATGGTGTTCGTCGCCAAGCAGGTCACGGGCTTCCCCCGCGAGCGCGTCATCGGCTCGGCCGGCGTGCTCGATAGCGCTCGCTTCCGCACCTACCTCGCCATGGCCGCGGGCGTCAGCGTCGAGGACGTCCAGGCGATCGTCCTCGGTGCCCACACCGACAAGGACATGGTCCCGATCACGTCGACCGCGATGATCGGCAACGTGCCGATCACCAAGTTCCTCTCGGCCGAGAAGCTGACCGAGGTCGTCGAGAACACGAAGAAGGGCGGCGCGACGCTGACCGGCCTGATCGGCACGAGCGCGTGGCTCGCGCCGGGCGCCGGCACCTGCCTCATGGTCGAGGCGATCGTCCGCAACCAGGGCCGCGTGCTGCCGTGCTCCGTCGAGCTCACCGGTGAGTTCGGCGTCAAGGGCGCCTTCGTCGGCGTCCCCGTGAAGCTGACGGCCAAGGGCGCCGAGGCGATCTACGAGTTCGAGCTGTCGGCGTCCGAGAAGGAGGCCTTCACGAAGTCGGTCGCAGCGAACACCGAGCTGATGACGATCGCGCGCGGCTTCCTCGGCTGAGAGCGAAGCGCTCCGCTGCAGCGCAGCGGAGCACGGCGGGCGATTACCAGCTCACCATCTTGGTCTTGAGACCGGCGTCGAGCGCGTCGAGGAACTTCTCGGTCGTCAGGTACGGCTGGGTCGGGGAGATCAGGACCGCGAGGTCCTTGGTCATCTGACCCGCTTCGACGGTCTGCACGCAGACGGTCTCGAGCGCATCGGCGAACTTCACGACGTCCGGCGTGCCGTCGAAGTTGCCGCGGTACTTGAGGCCCTGGGTCCACGCGAAGATCGACGCGATCGGGTTCGTCGACGTCGGCTTGCCCTTCTGGTGCTCGCGGAAGTGGCGCGTGACCGTGCCGTGGGCGGCCTCGGCCTCGACGGTCTTGCCGTCAGGCGTGAGCAGCACCGACGTCATCAGGCCGAGCGAGCCGAAGCCCTGGGCGACCGAGTCCGACTGGACGTCGCCATCGTAGTTCTTGCAGGCCCACACGAACCCGCCGTCCCACTTCATCGCGGACGCGACCATGTCGTCGATCAGCCGGTGCTCGTAGGTGACCTTCTTCTCCGCGAACTTGTCCGCGAACTCCTCGTTGAACACCTTCTCGAACAGATCCTTGAACCGGCCGTCGTACTTCTTGAGGATCGTGTTCTTGGTCGACAGGTAGACGTTCCAGCCGCGGTTCAGGCCGTAGTTCATGCAGCTACGCGCAAACCCGATGATCGACTCGTCGAGGTTGTACATGCCCATGGCGACGCCGCCGGCGGGGAAGTCGAACACCTTGTACTCGGTCGGCTTGCCGCCGTCCTTCGGGGTGTACGTCATCGTCAGCGTGCCGGGGCCGGGGACGACGAAGTCCGTCGCCTTGTACTGATCGCCGAATGCATGGCGACCGACGACGATCGGCTTGGTCCAGCCGGGGACGAGCCGCGGGACGTTCGAGCAGATGATCGGCTCGCGGAAGATCGTGCCTCCGATGATGTTGCGGATCGTGCCGTTCGGCGACTTCCACATCTCGGAGAGACCGAACTCCTTCACGCGCGCTTCATCCGGCGTGATCGTGGCGCACTTGACGGCGACGCCGTACTGCTTGGTCGCCATCGCCGAATCGATCGTGACCTGGTCCTTCGTCTTCTCGCGGTACTCGATGCCGAGATCGAAGTACTTCAAGTCGATGTCGAGGTACGGAAGGATCAGTTTCTCTTTGATGAAATGCCAGATGATGCGGGTCATCTCGTCGCCGTCCATCTCGACGACGGGATTCTTCACCTTGATCTTCGCCATGTGGCCGCGAGTTGTATCACGGTGACCGTCAGCGAACGATCAGCCAGGCCAGCTCGCCGAGCGCGATCGTGAACAGCGCACACGTCACGACAACCGCCGAGCCACGAACCCTCCGGGCCGGTGGCTCGCGCAATACCGGCAGGTCCACGGCGCTGCGCCACCCACGGCGGCCCAGGCGAATCGACCGACGCGCGACGTTCACGGAGGTCCGGACGTACGCTGCCCCGCCACCGTCGCACGCAGACCACGGGTTTCGCTACCGGCGGCGGCGACGGCGCAGGGCGATCGTGAGCCCCGCACCGATGCAGCCGAGGCTCGCGACGCCGCCGGAGCCAGGAGCAACGGAGCATCCGCCGCCCGCCTCCTCGCCTGCACCCGGCTCATCACCGGGGCGGTCCTCGCCGGTGCACGTGGTGCGCGTGAACCGACGCTCCGTCACGCTCTGCGCCCACGCGACGACCTTGTCGGCGCGCACGTACACACCGCCGTTGCCGCACGGCTGACCGGGCAGCGCGAGCCCGCGCGACACGACGCCGACGAGCACCGGCCCCATCGCCGTATCCAGGAACGCGGGGCCTCCCGAATCTCCGAAGCAGCTATCGGTGCCCCGACCGCCCGCGGTGAACTCGCCGTTCGGGCGGACCGCGACCTCGCAGCTGGGATCGCCCTCGCACAGCGCATCGAGGACCGGGATCGTCGCCTCGTGGAGCTCGGTGTTGTCGTCGGAACCGCTCGGCGTGGTCAGCCCGAAGCCGACGATCGTCAGCGGCGACGCCTTGCGCAGCCGATCGTTCGCGAGACAGGCGGCCGCGATCGCGCGCGGCGTGGGTCGCGCCATGTGTTCGAGCATGAGGATGCCGACGTCGTAGCGCTTGAACCATTCGGGGTACGCGCGCGACCACTTGACCGGGATGTGATCGCCGCCGGCTCGCGCGTAGTCCGTGGTGTTCGTGATCACCTCGTACGGCTCGGTGTCGATGCAGTGGCCGGCGGTCATCACGACGTCGGGTGCGATCAACGTTCCGCTGCACACGCCGGTCTTGCCGATGACGGCGACCACGTCGTCCCAGGTGCCGGCGGGTGACTTGTGGCCGCCGACGATCGGGGCTGGTTGAGCCTGCGCGATCGACGAGAACGCGATCGTGGAGACCAGGAACGAGGAGACGAGAACGGTGGTTCGCTGCATGGCGCGGCGAGCAGCAACCACAAGGCCACGACGAGCGCGTGCGATCTCGAGGAGTTACGTGGAGCTTCCGTCCGGGAACTGCCCGAGCACCGGACGATGGTCCGAGCACCGGAAGTCGTCCGGACGAAAAAACCTCGCGGACGGATCCGCGAGGTCAGTGCCGTCACCGGTTGCGTCGCGACTAGCGGCGCCGGCGGCGCAGGCCGCCGAGCAGCATCGCAATGCCGACCGCCGCGCCGCTGCCGCCCGCAGAGCCGGTCGAGCAGCCGCCGGTGATCTCCGAGGACTCTTCGCGCTCGCCGTCCGGGCCGGTGCCCGTTCCCGTGCCGCCTTCGCCCGTGCCACCCTCGCCGGACTCGTCCGGGTTCTCGGGGGTCTCGCCGGTGCCCCCGCCGGCACACGTGTCCTTGGACACCGTCTTGCCGGTCGTGGTCTCGATCCAGGCGAGCACCTTGTCGGTGCGGACGTAGATGCCGCCGCCGCCGCACGGGGTCGCCGAGTTGTCGAGGCCGCGCGAGACCGCGCCCACCACGATCGTGCCGCGCGGGGTGTCGAGGTAGACCGGGCCACCCGAGTCGCCGAAGCAGGAATCGGTACCGCCACCACCGGCGATGAACTCGCCGGCCGGCGATGCGCCCGGCGCGCAGCCGCTGCCGCTCGCGCACGTCGCGTCGATGATCGGCGCCGACGCCTCGCGGAGCGACGTGTTGTTGCCCTGGCCCGCGGTGTCGGTGAGACCGAATCCGACGAGGTGGACCATCATGTTGTTCTGGAAGCCCTGGAACGAGCACGCTGCGCCGATCCGGCGGGGAGCGACGCTGGTGATCGGGGTGTTCAGCACGATGACGGCGACATCGAACGTGGTCTCCCAGTTCGGGTACGCCGTGATCGACTTGACGGTCGAGCGGACGCCGCCGGTGCCGTTGTAGTTCGTCGTGTTCGCGATCACCGTGGTCGGGTTCGCGTCAGCGCAGTGGCCGGCCGTCAGCACGACGTCGGGGGCGATCAGCGTGCCCGTGCACGAGCCGTTCGCGCCGAGCACCGCCACCGCGTCTGGCCACTTTCCGGCCGGCACCGCGGTGCCGCCGATGACCGGCGTCGGCGCGCGCTCGAGCCGGTTCGTGTTCGATCCCGGGGTGAGCCGGGTCGTCTCGGCAGCAGCGGTCGAGGCGAGGACGAAGAGCGAAGCGGCGATGAACGGTCGCATCATCATGGTTGGCGCTCACATGAGCAGCCGCCGTGCCACCGCTGCGAGAGTCGACGACTCGCTCACGGAGATCCGATCGCTGCGCAGGTCGTGCATCGACCTGCGCAAGTTCAGCGCGAACTGGCCGGATTTCGGCGCGATCTCAGGCGGGTGGCTGGGGGAGTAGCCGTCTCCTAGCCCCCTCAGTCCGAGCCGGCAACCAAGCCAATCCCCCGCGTTAGCTCAACTCACGGTGATACCTCGGCTCTGTCCTGTGCGGAGTCGCCCGTCGGGCGAGTCAGGTACGTCCTGAATCGCGCTCCGCGTTGTTCTCAGGAGGGCCGCCGCCCCCCGGATCACTTCTTCTTCGAGACCTTCTTGAACGCCGCCTCGATCTTGTCCGACCACGCGGGGACCTCCTTGCCACGGGGGCCGGTGATCACGAACGTCGAACCGTCCTTGCCGACGGTCACCGAGACATCCTTGGCCTTGGCCGTCGCGTTGACGGTGATCGCGACCTTCTTGGCCTTCGGCGGATCGTTCTTGAGCGCGCTCGTCGCGGGTGGATACGCCTTGACCGCGGCGATGGCTCCTCCCCAGTAACGGAGCCACAGCGAATTCTGCTTGGCGTCGCAGTCATCCCCGTCGACCGTGACCGTGATCGCGAAGCGCGACTTGAACGCTTCGATCATCGGCTCGATCAGCGCCTTGTTGGTCTCACGATCGTTGTTGTTCTGACTCTCGATCGCATCCCAGTCGTCGCCCGTCATGGCCTTGGCGTACGCCACGATGTCGCGGGTCGCGAAGCTGGCCGTGTGAACGGCCCCCTGGTCCTTGCTGGCAGCTTTCGCCCAGCACTTCGGCCCGAGCTTGAAGGTGTTGAGCTTGGTCAGCACATAGGACGCGTTGTAGTCACCGGTCGCGTCCTTGACCGCAGCGGCGCTCGATGTAGATCCCGAGTGCGAGAGCACTCAGTGCGCCGACGAGCAACGTTCGATAAAGCATGGTTCCTGGTCCCCCCCCGGCGCGACGCTACCACTGCGGCTCGGGCGCTGGCGCTCAGCTGCCGAACGGACGCACGTCGCCTCCGATGTCGGAGTCGCGCAAGGTCCGGGTTCTGGCTGAGTTCGAAGTGATTTCGTCCGGGCACGCCGGCTGCACTGGCTCCTTCCCATGAAGAGCAAGGCGCGCATCGCAGGTCACTCGATCCACCCGATGTTGGTGGGCTTCCCGATCGCGCTGTTCACGGCGACGCTCGGTCTCGAGCTCGCTCACATCGGGACGCAGGACGCCTTCTACTATCGCGCCGCGATGATCGCGAATGTCGGCGGTGTGGTGATGGCGCTCCTCGCCGTGATCCCCGGTGCGATCGACCTGTTCGGTTTGCCGAAGGAGTCGGCCGCGCGCGCGACCGGCGAGAAGCACGCGGTCCTGAATCTGCTGACGACCGCGCTGTTCGCGGTCAGCGGTGGAATGCTCTACCGCGGGTGGTCGGGCTATACGGTCGATGGCGCATACCTCGACGCCCATCTGCCGCTCGCGTTCGGCGTGGTTGGCTTCGTGGCGATGGCGACGGCCGCGCTGCTCGGTTACGCGATGGTCCAGCACCACCAGGTGGGCGTCCAGGCCGGGGCCGCGCGCAAGCCCCGCCTCGTCGAGGACTTCCACGATTTCCGCACCTCGCACAATGCCGGTGCCCACTAGCTGTCCTTAGTTGGCTTACGCTCCGCCGCGCGTCACGACGGGTCTGTGGATCCCAAGTGGCGCGCGGCGTTATTTTTTGGGGCGCGCCGCGGTAGGCTCGGAGCGGCCGACCGTGCAGCTCGCATCTACGATCCGCGGCGTCAGCTATCGCTTCGCGTCCGTCAAGGAAGTGCTCGCGAAGGCAAACCCGCCCAAGAGCGGTGATGACCTGGCCCAGATCTCCGCACGCGATGCCGTCGAGCGGGTCGCGGCGCGCGCGGTGCTCGCGAACATGACGATGCGCGAGCTGCGAGAGAACCCGGTCGTGCCGTACGAGCAGGACGAGCTGACGCGGATCGTCGAGGACGAGCTCGACGAGCAGGCATTCCGCGCGATCGCCCATCTGACCGTCGGCCAGTTCCGCGAGTGGCTCCTCGACATCGATACCAGCGGCGGCACGCTGCGCGCGGTCGCTCCGGGGTTGACGCCCGAGATGGCCGCCGCCGTGTGCAAGCTGATGTCGAACTTCGATCTGATGACGGTCGGCGCGAAGTGCGAGGTCGTCGTCCGCGCGAACTCGACGCTCGGCCTGCCCGGGCGGCTGTCGTCGCGGTGCCAGCCGAACCACCCCACCGACGATGTCGAGGGCATCCTCGCATCGATGCGCGAGGGCCTGTCGTACGGCTGCGGCGACGCGGTGATCGGCGTCAATCCGGCGACCGACACGGCGGAGTCGACCGCGGAGATCCTGACCGCGATCGACGACGTGCTGAAGCGCAACGGATGTCCGACCCAGCACTGCGTGCTCTCGCACATCACCGTGCAGATGAAGGCGCTCGCACTCGGCTGCCCGATGGACCTGATGTTCCAGTCGGTCGCCGGCACCGAGCAGGCCAACAAGGCGTTCGGGATCGACATCAAGCTGCTCGACGAAGCGTGGGAGCTGATGAAAGCCAAGGGCTCGACCAGGGGTCCAAACCGGATGTACTTCGAGACCGGTCAGGGCTCGGCGCTGTCCTCGGCAGCGCACCACGGCGCCGATCAGGTGACGATCGAGGCGCGCGCGTACGGCCTGTCCCGGCGCTACAAGCCGTTCCTGGTCAACACGGTCGTCGGGTTCATCGGGCCCGAGTATCTCGAGAACGGCCCGCAGATCTCGCGCGCGGCCCTCGAGGATCACTTCATGGGCAAGCTGCTCGGCCTACCGATGGGCTGCGACGCCTGCTTCACCTATCACGCGACGATGAGCCAGGACGAGCTCGAGAGCCTGAAGGTCCTGCTCGGCACGGCGGGCTGCACATACCTGATGTCTCTGCCGGTCGGCGACGACATCATGCTCAACTACCAGTCGACGAGCTATCACGACATCCCGACGCTGCGCCGGCTCGTCCACAAGCGACCGACGCCCGAGTTCGACGCCTGGCTCGACGCCAAGGGCATCTGGCGTGGTGACGGGCCCGGCCCGAAGTTCGGCGACGTCGAAGCGATCAGGTGATGCGAGCGTGCCCGTGATCGACCCGCTCGGTTGATCTTCCTTGACTCGATCGGCCTGCGCGATCAAAACGCGCGGCATGGTGGAGCCGCTCGAACAGCTCGTGCCGACCTTCGAGATCGACGGCAAGGAGCACAAGGCCATCGTCGAGAACGAGACGGTCTCGATGTTCGATTACTCGTATCAGGGCCGGGTCGAGGTCGCGAGCGTCCAGGGCATCGCGGCCAACGCGTACATCGGCATGTCGCTCACCGAGCCCGAGGAGCGCGTGTTCCGCGTGATCGAACGGCGCGGCATGATCTGCGTCCCGTTCGGTGGACGCGTTCGCGAAGTGGCGCTCGACCTGACCCATCCCTACTGGGAGGTCGCCGATTACAACTACCACCTCGTCTTCGCGTGGAAGATCGGCTGATCAGAGCGCGATCGAGTACGCCCGGTCGTCCCAGATCAGATCGAGGTTCGCGGGATCGAACATGCCGTCATAGAGCGGGTCGCGATCCGGGTCGTTCGTGAGGGTCTCGATCGCGTTGCCCTTGCACGTCACCCAGCCGCCCTCGCCGACATCCGAGTGCGACCAGTCGTACCGGCTGCGGGTCTCGCTATCGGCGCGGAACGTCAGGCTCCAGTGGCACAGCGCGACGCCGTCGGGACCGAGTCCGCACTCGCCCTGCGTGACCGAACGATAGGTCAGCCCCTCGAGCGCGCTGCACGGCTCGGTGCGCGCGGCGACGGTCGGATCCTCGTGCGGAATCTCGCTCGTCATGCAGCCGCCGAGCAGCACGACGGGGATCCAGGCAGCGCGCATTGGAACTATTGTAGCGGGTTACGAGCCGCGTTGGGAGGTGGTTTCCGAGCCGAGTGGTTGCGCGGAGGTGCGCTGCATGGTGACGTAAGGTGGCCGTGAGCCGGACCCGCCAGCTTATGGATGCGCTTCGCGACTCGCTCGGGAGCAGCGATCCCCTCCCGGCGATCCCGGTCATGCCGCGCGTCCCTGCCCCACCGGCGCGGGTGTACACGCCAAAGCCGGAGCGCAGCGCGTTTGCGGCGCAGGCCGCACGCCACACCACCGCGCTCGTCGGCATCGGCCACGTCGGCACTCGCTATGCGACCGATGTCGTACTGCAGTTCCAGGCGGAGCTTGCTGTCGCACACGCCGCGGTCAGCGCCGAGCTGCCCGAGGACTGGGCCGAGCAGAACGGGTTTGTCGGGGTGCGCTCGCGGGTGACCTCGCACCGCGAGTTCTTGCTGCGGCCCGATCTCGGCCGGCGCCTCGACGACGACTCGCTGGCGGTCGTCCGGTCGCGCTGCGACAAGGGCGTCGATGTCCAGGTGATCGTCGCCGATGGACTGTCCGCGGTCGCGTGCATGCAGACGGGCAAGGCGCTGCACGAGGCGGTCGTGCGCGCATGCACGAATCGCGGGCTCAAGGTCGGTACGCCGGTCGCGGCGAGGTTCGCACGCGTCTGGCTCGAGGACGAGATCGGGCAAGAAGTCGGCGCGAAGGTCGCGATGATCCTGCTCGGCGAGCGGCCCGGCCTCGGCACCGGCGACGGCCTGTCGGCGTACGTCGTGTTCGGTCCCAAGCTCGGCAACACCGACGGAGATCGCAACATGATCTCGAACATCCACCTGCGTGGCATTCCTCCGGATGACGCGGCCGAGCGACTCGCCGCCCTCGCGGCCGCGATGATCGCGCAGCGCTGCAGCGGCGTGACGCTCGATCTCGGACGGCTCGGCGAGGTCGCGGGCGGTCGTGGGTATCGCGCACCGCAGGTCCGGCAGAAGCTCGTCGGAGGCGCCTCGTGATCCTCGAGCGGATCATCCCGACCGTCCTCTCGGTCCGCCGCCTGCAGCGCGCAGATCCGGCGTTGATCGCGGCGTACGGCGGCAATCCCGACAAGCACACGGCCCTCGGTCTCGTGACCTGCGATCAGGACGACGCGATGTACGTCGCGCTCGACGAGGCCACCAAGCAGGCGCCGGTCGACGTGATCTTCGCGAAGAGCTTCTACGCGGGCGCCGCGCACGCGAGCGGCCGGCTCTCGGGCGAGATCCTCGGCGTGATCGGCGCGACCGACCCCGAAGAGATCGACGAGGGTCTCGATGCGCTGATCCGCTGCCTCGCGCACGACGCGTGCTTCTACGATGCAGACGGCAAGCGCGGAGTCACTGTGTTCCCGCACGTCATCGCCTCGCTCGGCGAGTACCTCGCCAAGGAAGCCGGCCTCGAGGTCGGAACGCCGATGGCCTATCTGGTCGCGCCTCCGCTCGAGGCCACCATCGGCCTGGACGCGGCACTCAAGGCCGCCTCGGTCCGGGTGGTCCGGATCACCCCGCCGCCGACCGAGACCAACTTCGCGTGCGCGTGGCTGACCGGGGATCTCGACGCCTGCGAAGCCGCCGCGGTGGCCTACGCAGAGGCCGTCGTCGAGGTCGCTGGCACCCCGAAGCGATGAGCTGGGTCAGACACGACTGGCACCACTTGCACGTGCAAGTCGTGAAGATCATGGATCGCCGCCGTCGCAAGTAGTGCAAGTAGTGTCTGACCCTCTCCTCAGGGAACGGGCATCCAGGGTCCGGATCGTTTACATTCGTAGCGAACGTGCAGCAGGGTGCAACGGCAGAGAGCTCGCTGATCGGGCAAGCGCTCGACAACAAGTTCCGCATCCTCCGGCTGATCGGTCGCGGCGGCATGGGCGAGGTGTTCGAGGCCGAGCACACGACGCTCGGCAAGCGGGTGGCGATCAAGCTGATGCTCGAGAAGTACACGGGCGATGGCGAGGCCGTCGCTCGGTTCACCCGCGAGGCACTGGCCGCGAGCCGGATCGGCAACCCGCACATCATCGACGTCAGTGACATCGGAACCGCGCCGGATGGCCGTGCGTTCGTGGTCATGGAGCTGCTCACCGGCTCGCCCCTGTCGAAGGTGATCGAGGACGGCGGTCCGATGCCGCCACAGCGCGCGATCGGGATCATGCGTCAGGTCCTGCGCGCCGTGCATGCCGCGCACGCGAAGGGCATCGTCCACCGCGACCTCAAGCCCGACAACATCTTCATTATCGACGGCGGCGAGCAGCCCGACTTCGTGAAGCTGCTCGACTTCGGGATCTCGAAGATGATCGACCCCGACATGCAGGCGGCGGCGACCAAGCTCACGACGACCGGCGTCGTCATGGGCACACCGCTGTACATGGCGCCGGAGCAGGCGATGGGCGTCGATGTCGATCACCTCGCCGACGTCTACGCGTGCGGCGTGATCATGTACGAGATGCTCGCCGGCCGCCCGCCGTTCGAAGGCGCGACGTACGCGGTGCTCGTCGCCAAGCTGCTGACCACCGAGCCGCAGCTGCTCAGCGAGCTGCGCCCGGGCCTGGCACCCAAGCTCGTGGCGGCCGTGCATCGCGCGCTCGAGAAGGAGCCGAAGAGCCGGCACGTCAACGCCGAGGCGTTTGCGGCGGCGCTGCCGTCGGCCAGCTCGGCGTCCGCCGTCGAGCTTGCCGGCACGATGCACAGCGGACAGCAGATCCCGGTCGCGCCGCAGCCGCACGGGAAGAAGTTCCCGATCGTTGCCGTCAGTCTCGCGCTTGCGATCGGCATCGCCACGGCCGCGGTCGTGATCGTGATGCAGAAGGAGAGCGGATCGGGGGCGCCAGCACAGACGACCACGGCACCGCCGGCCGCCGCGATCACGCCGCCGCCTCCCAAGCCCGTGGTCACCGAGATCCAGGTGCCCTCGGAAGTCGGCATGCTCGAGGTCAAGTCGCGGCCGCCCGGAGCGACCGTGATCATCGACGGCACGCCGTACTCGGGCCAGAGCCAGGTCACGCTCGAGGCAGGCAAGCACACGATCCGTGTGGAGCTCGAGGGCTACCAGCCTGCCGAGACCGAGTACGAGATCGTCGCCGGCGTGCGCGCGACCATCGAGCCGTGGCTGCAGCCGCTGCCCGCGGGCAAGGCCGGCACCACGAAGAGCCAGCCGGCGACGAAGATCAACACCTCGCAGATCACCTCGACCCAGATCAAGACCACGCCGCCGCGGCCCGGCGTGACCAGGCCCCGTCCCGTGGACACGACGACCGGCTCGGCAGCTACGACCTCCGCGACCGAGGACCGGCCGCCCAGGGGCGAGCAAGATCCGGAGGCGACGCCACCACCGCCTCCGCCGATCAAGCATGATGGACTGAAGTCGACGCCGGTCACACCGACCAGCGGCGGCACCAAGCCCAACCCGTACTGATGCGCGCCCTCGCTTTCCTGTTCACGCTCGCGTTGGTCACGCTGGCGCTGAGTCGCCCTGCCCTCGCGGACAGTCGCGAGGAGGCACGCCAGGCGTTTGCTGCGGGCCAGGCCGCCGACAAGGCGAAGGACTACCGCACCGCGATCGAGCACTACCTCCGCGCGTACGAGCTCGCACCGCATCACTTCGCGCTCTACAACATCGCGACCGACTACGAACGACTGGGCGAGCTGCGCGAGGCCGCGGAGTGGTTCAACCGGTACGTGAAGGAGGCGCCACCGTCTCCCGAGCTCGATCGCGTCCAGGGCCTGATCGTCACGCTCAAGCTGCGACCGGCCAAGCTGACGGTGACCACCCGTCCCGTCGGCGCGCGCGTGTTCATCGATGGTCAGTACTCGGGACGCACCCCGTTCGCCAAGCCGGTCAAGGGTGGAGGCCGGCGCGTCGCCGTCGAGCTCGACGGTCAGCGCGACGAGCGCGATGTGTTCCTCGAGTTCGGCGAGCCCAAGACGATCGAGTTCACGCTGCGCACCGTCGAGCCTCCGTCGGGTGCGACCGGAACCCTCGAGGTCACCGGCCAGCCCGTCGGCGCGAGCGTCGCGGTCGATGATCAGGTCGTCGGCGTACTGCCGACCACGCGCGTCAACGTGATCCCCGGCGAGCACACGATCAAGGTCACGAGCTTTGGCTACACCCCGTACGAGACGTCGACGACCGTGCTCGTCAACGAGGTCACGACGATCCCGATCGTGATGGTGCGCGAAGGCCAGCTCGCGCCGGACGGCCCCAACACGATCGCCGCGGGCTATCTGCTCGGCCTCGGTGCTGGCGTCGATCTGATCGGCAATGGCGGCATCGTCCTGTTCGACTTCGGTCTCCGGTTCGGCCAGTACGACGGCGCGCTGCGCGTCGGCAAGGCGGCGGGCCTGACGTCGGTCGACTTGCTCGTCCGGGTCGCCCTGTGGAAGGCGCGATTCTCGCCCTACATCGGCGCGGGCTACTCGTACATCTCGAGCAAGGACAGCTCGGGCAATGGCGCCGGCGGATCCGGTGGCGAGTTCGTCGGCGGACTGCGCGTGGATCTGTCGCGATCGGTGACCGGCAGCACGTCCTTGATCATCGAGAGCGGGTTCCGCTACCACCCTGACATCAAGACACTCGTCCCGGGAACCGCCGAGACGTACACGACACGCACCGGCATCATCATCCCGCTGATGGCGTCGTTCCAGTACACGTACGGTCGACAGCGATGATCCGCCATCGCACGGCGATCGTCGCCCTGCTGACGGGGCTGAACTTCCTCAACTATCTCGATCGCTACATCGTCGCGGCCGTCTTGCCGCCGCTGATGCTCGAGCTCGGACTGTCGAACTTCGAGGGCGGCCTCCTGGCGACCGTGTTCTTGCTCGGCTACTTCGCGACCTCCCCGCTGTTCGGCAAGCTCGGGGATCGGCTGTCGCGCAAGAAGCTGATCGCGTTCGGTGTCCTGACCTGGAGCGCCGCGACCATAGCGTCGGGACTGTCGAACAGCCTGTGGACGCTCCTCGCTGCTCGCGCGGCCGTCGGGATCGGCGAGGCGAGCTACGCGACGCTGGCGCCGACGATCATCGATGACGTGTCGCCGCCCGACAAGAAGGGGAAGATGATGGCGATCTTCTTCCTCGCGGTGCCGGTCGGTTCGGCGCTCGGCTTCTTGCTCGGCGGATTCATCCAGGCTCGCTGGGGCTGGCGCACAGCGTTCTTCGTGGGTGGTGGCCCTGGCATCGTGCTCTCCCTGCTCTGCCTCGCGATCCAGGAGCCGGTGCGCACGCACCTCGCGGACGCCAAGGCCAAGATCACCCAGACCGCACGCACGATGTTCCGCGTGCCTCTGTATCGGCGCGCGGTCCTCGGCTACTGCGCGCACACCGCCGCGATCGGCGCGTTCTCGTTCTGGGCGCCGACGTTCATCTCGCGCCACTTCCTCGCCGATCTTAGCGACCCCACCAAGCCGAACGCCGCGGCGCAGGCGCTGAAGAACGCGAACTTCACGTTCGGCCTGATCACCGTGGTCGCCGGTGCGATCGGCACCGTGATCGGCGGCATCATGGCGGACCGCGCGTTGCGCGGGCTCCCGGTGATTCCCGAGGGCGCGAGCCACGACCACGTCCACAACCGGATGGCCGCGAATGCTCAGCTCAAGGTCTGCGCGATCGGCGTCGCGATCGCGTTCCCGCTCACGGCGGCCGCGTTCCTCGCTCCGAGCGCGTGGCTGTTCTTCGCGTTCGCTGGGCTCGCCGAGGTTGGTCTGTTCCTCTCGACGTCACCGATCAACCTCGTGCTGATGCGTACGGTCCCGGCGTTCATGCGCGCGAGCGCGATGGCGGTCGCCATCTTCTCGATCCATCTGCTCGGCGATCTGTGGTCGCCGTCGGTGCTCGGACTATCGATGGACTACCTCCCGATCTCGCTCGCGATGATGCTGCTGCCGTTCGGCTTCGCCGTGGCGACCGCCGTGTGGTGGCCGCGCAAGCACGAGGGTGAAGCCGGCCCAGCCGGCAACCTGCCCCCGGCACGCCTGCACGCCGACTGAGCTGGTCGAGGGTGGCTCGTTCGATGAGTGCTCGCGAAGCAGCCTCCACGTACGGAGGTGATCGCGGCGCTGCTCGGTGCGGGGCGCGGATTGGCAACCGCGCATGCGGCGGGTCTCGTGCACCGTGACTTCAAGCGGGGCTCCGATCACCTGCGTCGAGGTCGACGTCGCGCGCGGCACGGTGATGGACTACAGCGATGGCCGTACGGGCACCGACACGCCCGTCGCGATCCAGCTCCGCTGATCGGGACCGTCGGTGAGCGGCCGTGGTAAACCCGCCGGGTGAAGATCCACGAGTATCAAGGCAAGCAGCTGTTCCGGAAGTACGGCGTGCCTGTGCCCGTTGGTATCGCGGCGATGAGCGCCGAGGAAGCGCTCGCGGCGATCCCGAAGGTGCAGCAGCAGAGCGGTTCGGAGGTCGTCGTCGTCAAGGCGCAGATCCACGCAGGTGGTCGCGGCAAGGGCGGCGGCGTCAAGGTCGCCAAGACCAAGGCGGATGCCGAGGAGGCCGTGAAGAAGATCTTCGGCATGCAGCTCGTCACGCCGCAGACCGGCCCCGAGGGCAAGAAGGTCCAGCGCCTGCTCGTCGAGCAGGGTCTCGCGATCGAGCACGAGTACTACCTCGGGATGCTGCTCGACCGTGCGACCGGCCGGAACACGGTCATGGCGTCGCGCGAAGGCGGGATGGACATCGAGGAGGTCGCCGAGAAGCACCCCGAGAAGATCATCCGCATGAGCATCAACCCGGCGACGGGCTGGCAGGACTACCAGTCGCGCGAGCTTGCGAAGGCGCTCGGGATCACCGGCAAGGTCGCCAACGAATTCGCCGCGTTCATGCGCCCGCTGACGCGCGCGTACGACGAGCTCGACATGTCGCTGCTCGAGATCAATCCCATGATCACGACCAAGGACGGCAAGGTCCTCGCGCTCGACGCGAAGATCAACTTCGACGACAACGCGATGTTCCGTCACCCCGAGCTCGAGGAGCTGCGCGATCCCAACGAGGAGGATCCGAGCGAGCAAGAGGCGAAGAAGTGGGACCTCTCGTACATCGCCCTCGACGGCAACATCGGTTGCATGGTCAACGGCGCGGGTCTCGCGATGTCGACGATGGACATCATCAACTTCTATGGCGGCTCGCCCGCGAACTTCCTCGACGTCGGCGGTGGCGCCACGGCGGAGAAGGTCACGGCGGCCTTCAAGATCATCACGTCGGATCCCGGCGTGAAGGCGATCTTCGTCAACATCTTCGGCGGCATCATGAAGTGCGACACGATCGCGGAGGGCGTGATCAAGGCGGTCAAGGAGACCGGCCTCAAGCAGCCGCTCGTCGTTCGCCTCGAGGGGACGAACGTCGACCTCGGCAAGAAGATGCTCGCGGAGAGCGGTCTCAACATCACTGCCGCGGCCGACATGGCCGACGGTGCGCAGAAGGTCGTCAAGGCCGCCAAGGAGCAGCGTTAATGTCGGTCCTCGTCGGATTTGATACCCGTCTCGTCGTGCAGGGCATGTCCGGCTCCGCCGGCGCGTTCCACGCGAAGCAGATGGTCGAGTACGGAACCAAGGTCGTCGCCGGCGTCACGCCGGGCAAGGGCGGCAGCAAGGTCGCGGGCCTCGAGCAGGTCCCGCTGTACGACACCGTCGAAGAGGCCGTCCGCCTCGCGCATGCCAACACGACCGTGATCTACGTGCCGCCGCCGTATGCAGCGGACGCGATCCTCGAGGCTGCGGCCGCCGGGATCGAGACGATCGTCTGCATCACCGAGGGCATCCCGGCGCGCGACATGATCAAGGTCAAGTACGTGCTCGACAACGACTACCCGGGCGTCGTGCTTGTCGGTCCGAACTGCCCGGGCGTGATCACGCCAGGTCAGTGCAAGGTCGGCATCATGCCGGGGTACATCCACAAGCCGGGCGGCGTCGGCGTGGTCTCGCGGTCCGGCACGCTGACCTACGAGGTCGTCGGCCAGCTCACCAAGCTCGGCCTCGGCCAGTCGACGGCGATCGGTATCGGCGGCGACCCGGTCAAGGGCACGGACTTCATCGACGCACTCGCATGGTTCGCGAATGATCCGGGCACCTCGTCGATCTTCATGATCGGCGAGATCGGTGGCGACTCCGAGGAGCGCGCCGCGCAGTTCATCGCGGACCACATCGACAAGCCGGTCGCTGCCTTCATCGGCGGGCAGACCGCGCCTCCGGGCAAGCGCATGGGTCACGCCGGCGCGATCATCTCCGGTGGCAAGGGCGCTGCGTCCGACAAGATCGCTGCGCTCAAGGCCGCGAACATCGCGGTCGCGCAGACGCCGGCCGAGATGGGCTCGACGCTCGCGAAGGTCCTCGCCTCCGCGTCCGTCTCGGCGTGAGCCGCTAGCGCGGCGGGCGCCCTAGAGGAAGACCGGCCCGCCGCAGCTGTCCTCGCCGTCGCAGTTCTGGACGAAGTCGGTCTGCTCGTCGAGCTTGTCGGAATTGCAGCTCGCCGTGACGTGGAGATCCTCGCCGAGGGTCCACGCGTCCGCGTCGTAGCAGCCGTGGAAGCTCGTGACGGCGTGCACGCGATGGGTGATCAAGTTGATCAGCTCCTCGGTGTTGCACTCCGGTCCACTCGTCGGCCAGCCATAGCCGCACTGGTACGGGTCGCCCTGGTCCCTGCTCTCCGCCACGGCGGGCACACCCGTCGGGCCGACGATCGTCTGCCGGTGCATGCCGACCGCGTAGATCGCCTCGATCGTCACGCCCGGAGCGGCGGTGACGGTCCAGGTCGTGGCCTCGTACGCCGAGAGCACGACGGCGTGTGCCCCGGGTCGCTCGATGTGGACCTTGACCCGCCCGCCGGGTGTGCTGTGGATCCCGAACACGTGGGTCTCGAGCGAGCCGCAGTTGCCAGGCTCCTGTGTCAGGGACGTGGACGACGAGCCCTCGTTCGCGGTGCAGGCGACGAGGGAGGTGCCGAGACCAGCGACGAGCAGGCCGGTGACGATGTTCATGTCCCTTACCTCAGCAACCCCCGGACCATGCGGACGCGCCGCCCAGACGCGTGAGGAAGGGGCGTGGCGCCCCGGATCGGCCACCCGCCGCCGGGGGAATCACCCTCGGCCCTGCGAATCGCAGCCCCTGGCGCGCGGCGAACCACCTGTCAGCCAGTCGCTGCGAGGTTTGGTCAGGAGCGTGCTACAGAAGCCGCCAATGCGCTGGCTCGTTACCGGCGGCGCCGGTTTCCTCGGAATCAATCTCGTCCGCCACCTCCTCGCGCGTGGTGACACCGTCGTGTCGCTCGATCGCGAGCCGTTCGACTATCCCGAACGCGAGCGAATCATCGAGGTGCGCGGAGATATCCGCGTGCGCGCCGATGTGGAGCGCGCCGTGTCGGGCTGCGATGTAGTGGTCCATGCGGCCGCCGCGCTGCCGCTGTACGCGCCCCAGGAGATCCACACGATCGACGTCGAGGGGACGCGCACCGTCCTCGAGGCCTCGGGCGCGCGCCGGATCGTCCACATCTCCTCGACGGCGGTCTACGGTGTGCCGGACCACCATCCGCTGGTCGAGACGGATCGGATGCACGGCGTGGGTCCGTACGGGATCGCCAAGGTCGAGGCCGAGGAGGTCTGCATCCGCGCGCGTGCTGCGGGTCAACAGATCGCGGTGCTCCGGCCGAAGTCGTTCGTCGGGCCCGAGCGGCTCGGCGTGTTCGCGCTGATGTACGAGTGGGCGCGCGAAGGCCGCGACTTCCCGATCCTCGGCTCGGGCAACAACCGCTACCAGCTGCTCGACGTCGAGGACCTGTGCTCCGCGATCGTGCTCGCGGGAACGCTGCCCGCCGAGCGTGCCAACGACACCTTCAACGTCGGCGCCGCGGAGTACACGACGCTGCGCGAGGACTTCCAGGCGGTGTTCGATGCCGCGGGTCACGGCCGCAAGATCCGCTCGCTGCCGGTCGCTCCCGCCCTGTGGGCGCTGCGGCTGCTCGAGCGCGTGAAGCTGTCTCCGCTGTATCCGTGGATCTACGAGACGGTGACCGAGGACTCGTTTGTCTCGATCGACAAGGCGCGCACCCAGCTCGGCTGGGAGCCGAAGATCTCGAACAAGGCCTCGCTCGTGCGCAACTACGACTGGTACTGCGCCAACATCGAGCGGCTGGGCGTTGCGGGAGTCACTCACCGGGTGCCCTGGAAGCAGGGGGCGCTCGCGCTCGCCAAGCTCGGCTTTCCAGCGCGCGCGTCACGTTGACGTGCCCCGGTTCCTCGACTAGTTTCCGCGCACTTTCCAAGGAGTCTCTGTCATGGCCATCGAGCGTACGTTTTCGATCATCAAGCCCGACGCTGTCGCGAACAACGTGATTGGCGGCGTCACTGCCAAGCTCGAGGCCGCTGGCCTCCGCGTGCTCGCCTCCAAGATGGTGCGCCTCACCGAGACGCAGGCGAAGGCGTTCTATGCCGTGCACAAGGAGCGCCCGTTCTACGGCGACCTCGTGAAGTTCATGACCGAGGGTCCGGTCGTCGTCCAGGTCCTCGAGGGCGAGGGCGCGGTCGCGAAGAACCGCCAGGTGATGGGCGCGACGAACCCGGAGAAGGCCGACGCCGGCACGATCCGCAAGGAGTTCGCCACGAACATCGAGCGCAACGCCGTGCACGGCTCGGATGCGCCGGAGACCGCGAAGGAAGAGATCGCGTTCTTCTTCTCGACGGCCGAGCTCGCGTCGCTCGCTCGTAGCTAGCTGTTCGCGCGCGAGCGCGCGCGACTGATGCGCCAGCCGATCAACGCGGTGAGGGGCATGGCCAGGAGCCCAGCCAGCACCATCTGCAGCACCGCGGTTCCGAGCCCGAAGCCGCGCCCGACGGCGAGGACGGCCTTCGTGTCGGGGCCCTCGCAGGTCATGCGATAGCGCCCGGCCTGCGGGACGTCAACCTCCCACAGGGACTCGCCCTGGTAGCCGCCCAGCGAGTACGACGTGTGCCCCGTCGGTGCTTTCAGCGCCAGCGGTTTCGCCGTCGCGGCGTCCTCGACGGAGCAGCGCACCTCGAACGACGCGTTGTTGTAGCCAACACCGTTGACCACGCTCCGGGACTCGCCGAACACGACTTGCTCGCCCCGGTCGAGCTCGAGCTCGACCATTCCCGGCACCACGAAGCGCTGCATCGACGTCATGCGATCGACCATCTCGATGATGGCCCGTGCGCACACGAAGGCTGCGATCAACAACGGAATCGCGGTGAGCGCATACCAGGCTCGGCTTGGCGGACACCGCCGTAATGTCACCGGGTCGACGTCGGGGGGCGGGACCGGCGGCCGCGGCTCGGAGGGCTCCATCGTCTCGATGTTACAGCGGGCCGGCGTTCGAGAACTGGGTCTGGACGATCTTCCAGGCGTCACCTTCGCGGATCAGGATCGCGAGGACGCGAAACGTCTGCGTGACGTCGGTCGCCGCGCGGCTCTTCGCCGTGTAATCGGCGTTGAGCGCGGCAAACCCGATCCACGAGCCTGCCTGCTGCGCCGGATCCCACGCAGCACCGGCGACCACACGCGCTCCACCGACGAGCCGGAGCTCGGAGCGCAGGCGACCGAACAGCCGCTTGATCGCTGCGCCGCCGGTCGAGCGCTCGCCCGGCCCACTGCCGAAGTTGAACGCGTCGGTGCGCTCGCTGCGCGCATCGGCGAACGCGGTCCGCGATGCAAAGGCTGCGCGCACCGCCGGGTCGAGGTCCCCTCCCCCATCGGCGCGGACCGGAACCACCCGCGGGGTCGGCAGCGTGCCGAGGATCGCGCGGCGGACGGCGGTGTCGTCGGGTACAGGCACGCCCCAGTGCATCGCAACCGTCGTCCACGTTCCGTCGAGAAACGCCGCCAGCTGCGTGATCGCGATCCGCCGGGTTTCGACACCGGGGCCCGACAGCTCGAGCTCCTCGGCGATCCACGCGTGGTTCTTCTCCTCGCCGATCGCGACGAACTTCGAGGCGACCGTGAATCCGTCGGGTGGTGCGTCACCGAGGTTCTTTGCGAACATCGCCTGGATCGCGACGCGCCCCTCGGCGATGTCGTCGGCATCGATGCCGAAGGCCACCGCGGTCGGCGCGACGTGGTCCGCGAGCCCGCGTGCGTCGGCCTTTGCGATCGCACCGCGTTGCTCGGCGAGGAAGGTCCGCACGGGAACGTTGGGGGTGGCGACCGGGGTGGTCGGCGTTGCGCCGCTGCCCTCGTCGAGCGTAGCGCTGCCTGTGGCCACGGCGGCGGTGCCGCTCGCGGTCGTGGCGGAGCCGCGCGCATCGCTGCCAGCCGGAGGCTCCACGCTGGTTCCATCCGAACCGCTCGACGCGCTTGCGACGTTGTCGCTCGCTCGGGTCTCGTTCGCCGACGACACCATCACGCCGACGCCCGCACCGAGGCCGATCGCAAGGCCTCCGAGCGCGAGGTAGATCCGCCGGCGTGACCGCGTCTCCTCGGCCTTGGGACGGAGGACCAGCGTCGTGGTGACGCGCGCCGGGGACGGGGTCCAGCCGCGCGCGGTCGAGGCCGCCGTCGGAATCTGCGGCGTCGCCGGATCGACGTACGATGGAACGAACTGCCCGCCGGGACCGACCTGCATCCCCGGACCGGCCCACGGTTGCGCAGGCATTACGGGACCGACCGCGTTGGCTCCATAGGGTGGCGGCATCGCGGGTCCACCACCGCCGTACGGCGCGGCAGGTGGCATCGCTTGCACCGGACCGCCGAACGATCCGACCGACGCCGGGCGCAGCGAGGGGACATGCATCAGCGGCGAGTCGGGATGGAGCGTCTGCGAGGACACCTGCATCGCCTGCGCGAACGACGCACTGCTCGCTGCATCGATGCCACCGGAAGCGGCGGCATGCTCCGCCTCGCGCACGGCGCGCCCGTAGCGCAGCGCCTGCGGGATCGACGCGACGCACAGCGCCGCGGTGCACAGCATCACGACCGCGAGACCGACGAGGACATCCGCGATCATCTCGACGTCGGACTCGGGCAGCAGGCTCAGGATCGAGCGGAGCTGCGGATAGCTCATCACCAGCAGCACGATGCCGAACCCGGCGACCACCGCCGCGCCTGCAAGCACGCTGACCAGGCCACCGCGCGCCATCAGGCCGCCGAACACGAGACCCGCCATCGCGCCGATCGCCCACGCGATCACGAGTGCGGTGCCGCCCGTCTTGCCTTGCTGCACGAGCACGAGGGCGATCGTCCCGAGCAGCAGCGCGCTCGCCGACGAGACCTGCGTCAGCGCGCCCGCGGGGCGGAGCAGGAAGCGGCGAGGTGGTGCCTCGTCAGCTGGGTGCATGGCGGCCGTCGTCACCGCCGCGAGTGTATTTCATTCAACGGGCGGCGGAGGCGGCAGACCCTTGCGGATCCTCAGCGGAACCACCGGCGAGCCGTTGCTGCGGTTCGCGAGCTGGCCGCAGGCGGCGTCGATATCGTCACCCTTGGGGATCCGGAGGTACGTCGACATCCCGAGGCGCTTGCACTCGTTCTGGAACGCCTCGATCGCCGCCGGCGACGGTCGCGCGTACACCGCCTCGGGGTGCGGGTTGTACGGGATGATGTTGACCTTGCACTTGAAGCCGCGCAGCAGGCGCGCGAGCTGCGAGGCATCCGCGAGCGAGTCGTTGACGCCGGCGAGCAGCACGTACTCGAACGTGATCCGCCGGCGCTGCTCGAGCGGATACGCCTTGAGCGCCGCGAGCAGCTTGCCGATGTTCCACTTGCGATTGATCGGCATGATCGCGTCGCGCACGTCGTCGTTCGGAGCATTGAGCGAGACCGCGAGGTTCGGGCGCACGGTCTCGTTGCCGAGCTTCTCGAGCTTGGGCACGAGGCCCGAGGTCGACACCGTGATCCGACGCTGCGCGAGCTTCGCGCCCTTGTCGTTGGTCAGGATCTTCAGCGACTTGATCAGATTGTCGTAGTTGTGGAGCGGCTCGCCCATCCCCATGTAGACGATGTTCGAGAGCCGCGCACCGGGCTCCTGCTCCTCGAGCAGGCGGCGACCGAGGTACACCTGATCGACGATCTCGCCGGCATCGAGGTTGCGCTTGAGCCCGAGCTTGGCGGTCGCGCAGAACTGACAGTCGACCGCGCACCCGACCTGCGACGAGATGCACTGGGTGACGTGATCGCCCATCGGGATCAGCACGCTCTCGATCGACTGACCGTCGCGGGTGACCAGCCGGAGCTTGCGCGTGCCGTCCTTGGAGGTCTGGACCTCGGCGATCGTGAGACCGCCGATCATCGCCTTGGCCGCGAACTCCACACGGGTCGCGGGCGACAGGTTCGTCATCTCGTCGAACGTGCGGGCGCCCTTGTCGTGGACCCAGCGCCAGACCTGCTCGCCACGGAACCGCGGCCAGCCCTGCTCGACCGCGAACGCTTCCGCGTCGTCCAGGGTCATCGCACGAAGGTCGGGTAGCTGTTCCACGGGCAAGCCGTAGCTACCACGATCGGGCTCAAACGCCGAAAGGTTAGTTCGTAGAGGCTACTTGACCGTGATCGTGAGCTTCGTGGTGAAGCCCTCGCGGAGCTTCAGGCTCTCGATCGCCGGGGACACGATCTGGCGCACGCAGGCGTCTGCGGTCGATTCGGGGCCGGGCGCCAGGGCGATCGGCGGGTCGAACTTCAGCACGTAGCGACCGGGCTCGTCCTCGTACTCCGGCGCGATGTACGACGACTTGAACGCGATGACCGAGCTGAGGACCGTCTTCTTGGTCGCCGCCTGGTGCTGGTCCCAGCAGGTGACGAGGGCATTGCGGAAGTCAGGCTCGGCCAGCTTCGTGGTGATCAGCGGGAAGGACTTCGCCGGCTGCGGATCGGCGGTCACGCTGACCGTCAGCTTGTCGGTCGCAGGTTGCGCGGGCCCCTTCGTCAGGTAGAGGTCGCCCGTCTTCTGCGCGCCGACCAGCAGCGGGTCGAGACCGCTGTCGGACAGCGTCGCGAGCTCGGCGAGCGCCTTGTCGCGCAGCCAGCTGCCGACTGGGACTGCGAGGATGCAGCGGTGGAGCACGCGAGCACCGAGCTCGGCGTGGTCCCGGTTGGTCTTGGCAGCGGCCAGTGCGCCGCCGTACGCACAGTCGACATCTGGCGGCAGCACGATCTTCTCGGAATCGTAGTGGCCCAGCGCCGACGCGTAGGCGGCGATCGAGGTCTCGAGGTCACCCCGGGTCCGCGCGGCAGCACCGACGGCGGCGAAGTAGTCGCCGACCGTCGACCGCGCCGAGCGCCGGCACGTGTTCGCGAAGCAGCGGAGATCGCCGGCGCAGTGCATGCTGGCACCGCAGCTCTCGTACTCCTTCGATTTCTCCTCGGGCCGCGGCGCCATGCTCGGTGGGTCCGATGCCACGGCCTTGGAGTCACAGCCCACTGCGAACAGCAGGACGAACAGCGATGCCCTCATGGCGCGAGCATATCGCGCCCTCGCCGGCTAATGGCGACGGGCGACCGCGATCGGCATGCGCGCCGGGGGGTGGATCAGAAGCTCGACGAGCCAGAACCCTCCACCGAGGAACAGGCCGATCGAGCTCGCGAGCGAGAGGTGCACGCCGAGCAAGGCGTCGGCCGTCACGCTCCACAGGCCGAACCACAGCGTACACACCGCGCCCATGATCAGCGCGGTCAACGCCAGCCGATGCTCCGTGAATCCACGCGAGCCGACCGTCGCGAGCAACACGATGCCGACGGAGAGCTCGACGATCCCGACCGAGGGTGCGATCAGGAACACGATGAAGCCCGCGAACGCAACGACGGTCGCGAGCAGCCGCAGAGCGACGATGCCGGCCATCACGCCCTTCTGCGACCGCGTCATCGCGACGAACGCGAACACGAGGCCATAGAGATACGGCGGCAAGAACGGAGGAACGTCGAGGGGCACCACCGCCGAGTCGCCGCAGCCGCGCATCGCCGGCATGAACATGCAGACGAACAGCAAGATCCCGGCGGTTCCGGTGAGTGGTCGATGACGACGTGTGCCGGCGATCGGCAGCACGCGAGCGTGTGGTGGCTCGACCGCACCCACGGCGGAGCCCGAGAATTCACCCATGATCGGCAACGATTCTGCCGTAAATGGCGCTCGGCGTATCGTCCGAAATTTTCGGGCGATCGCGACGTGGGTCAGTGTCGGCGCAGCAGCTCGCCGAGCGTCTCGCGAACCTGCGGATTGGTCTCGATCTCGTGGTGCTGGCGAAGGATCGGCAGCACGTCGGCGTTGTCCATCTGCGCGAGCGATTGATGAGCTGCATCACGCAGCCCCCCGGTCTCCTGACGCAGGACCATGACGAGGAACTCACCGGCCTCGACGGTCTGGATCTTCCCGATCGACTGCAGCGCGGACGTGCGGACCCGCGGATCGTTGCTCTCGCGGTAGATCCGCGCCAGGGGATTGAACGCGTGCGGGAAGTGGAGACCGCCGATCGCGACGAGCGCGGCCTCGCGGACCTGCGCATCCGGATCGGCGAGCGCCTTGCGCACGATCACGAAGGACCGCTTGAAGTAGAGGAACCGGAGCGCTCGGACCGCCGCCCGCCGGATCACCGGGTCCGTCGAGCCGAACAGCTTCTCGAGCGGTGATAGCGCCGCATAGGACTGCAGCTCGCCGAGCAGCTCGGCGACATGGACCAGGGTCTCGGTCTCGCCATCCTGCTTGCGGCTCTGGGCATCGGCGAGCGTCAGGAGCACCACGAGCGCGCGACGGCGGATGCCGTTCGGATAGCGCAGGTCACCGACGATCGAGGCGGCGACCGCGTACGGATCGCCGTCCATCTCCCACTCGAGAAGATCGACAAACCAGATATCGGCGTACGCGTGCTGCTGCTTGAGGTAGTCGGGTAGCCCTGGCAGTTCCACCGGCGGAGCCGCGAGCCCGCGATAGCGCTGAGCGATGGTCGAGAACCGCTTCTTCGCGCGATCCGGCAGCTCGAGTCCCGCGAGCTTCTCGAAGCACTCGCGAACCGCCGGATAGTCTCCGACCGCCGAATGCTGCGACGCGGCGGCGAGCAGCGCGTTCTCGGTCATCTGCACCGGCACGCCGGTCTCGACGAACTTGTCGGCGCACCGCATCCAGGTCAGCGCGCTCTTGTGCTGGTAGTGGCGGTCGTACGGCAGACCTGCGCGCGCTGCGAACGCCGCAGCTTCCTGATAGAGCGTCGCCGCGGCATGCAGCTCGCCACGCTCGAGCGCGAGCTTGATGAAATCCTCGTAGTACTGGAGGACGTAGAACTTCAGGTTGTCGTCGCGCAGCACGCGGATGCAGTTGACGTAGCCCTCGGCCAGGTTCTCGAACTGCGAGCTCTCCTTGCCGAGCTTGAGCAAGATCTGGAAGCAATCGAACGCGCGCTCGAGCTCCCCGACCTGCTCGAAGTCATCCGCGACCTGCTCGAGCTTGCGCTGGCTCTCGATCAGCGCGCGTCGCGCCTCGGCGGAGTTGGCGTCGAGCCGGACCGCGGCGAGCCCGTAGTTGAAGTGGACCAGCGCCGCCTCGTACGGCCGATGGCCAAGCCCCGCGGTCTGGACGAGCGCCTTCCATGCGGCACTGGCGTCGGTGTACTGCTTGGCGCGCTCGAACGCGACCGCGGCGTGCACCGGGAGCTTTGCCTGCTGGTACAGCCCCGCCGCCTCGGTCCACTTCTTCTCGATCTCGGCGAGCCGCGCGCGCAGACCGATGTGCTCCTCGCCGGCGAGCTGGCCACGCGCCATGTCGAAGTAGTGAAGATAGAGATAGACGAACGAGGCCTCGCGGCCGCGATTGAGGTGGCGATAGATCTCGCCGAGCCGGCGCAACCAGTCGTCGTACTCGTAGTTGATGACGTGGGTCTGCCCGATCAGCTCGCGGTAGTTGCGCTCGGCCTCTGCCCACCTGCCCTGCTGGACCAGCGCCTCGGCCTGATCGGCGGTCGATTCGATCGAGTTGAATTGCTTGCGCGCCATCAGCGCACCACGTTCATCCGCCGGCTGACCGCTGAGTCCGTCGGCGGCGGTTCCGCAGACTGCGCCTTCCGCGTCTTGGTCGCGTCACCAACGATGTCGAGAGCGCGACGCTGGCGCTCGGCCCGGTTGGTCAGCACGTCGCCCGACACGATCTGCTGGCGGTCGAGCAGCGGCACGAACTCCGGTAGCTGATCGCTCGACGGCAACACGACGACGCCGTACATGAACGCCTGCTGCTTGAGCGCGGTGATCAGCTCGGGCTCGATGTGACACTGCCCGTGCGTGATCGTGTAGAGCACGACGCGACGCTTCTGCTCGCGCCGCAGGCGCGTGACCTCGACCAGCAGCTGCCGGAACACCTTGCCGTAGTTGCGGCCGCGCTCGGAGCGAAAGCTCAGGAGATACGGCACCGGTACCTGGCCGGAGCGCCCGATCTTGATCGTCTCGTGCAGGCGCGAATCGAAGAACCGGACCCAGATCTCGTCGCCTTCGAGGGTCAGCTTCTTGATCAGCGCGAGCGCGAGGCCGCGCGCGAACACCTGGCGCTGCCCGCGCATCGAGGCCGAGCAGTCGATCAGGATGTACTGCAGGCGACGCTCGTCCTCGCGCTGCTTCTCGCGGCCGTAGTACAGCAGCTCGGCATCGACCACCTTCTGCTCGAAGATCTCGCGATCGTAGGCGAGCTCGGACAGCACGAGTGAATCGATGTTGCCCTTGCGCTCGATGGACGCATAACCGTCGACAGCGAACGTCTGGGCGCCGGTCGAGCGGCGGGTCTCGAGCACGCTCGGCAACAGATCGAGCGAGAAGTTCGCGACGTCGTTGGCCTCAGGGGATCCGAGCGCCGCGAACAGATCGACGAGGTCGATCGCCCCGCCGAGCGCCTCGGAGCCCGAGGCGCTGTCTTCCTTGAACAGGCCGAGCAGCCGCACCGTATCGAGATCGATCAGCTCGACCTGGGTGTAGATGTGCATCGACTGCGCCTCGAGGTGCTCGATGAAGCCCCACAGGCTGCGCGGATCGAAGTCGCGGAAGTGATCGGCGTAGTCGATCTCGCCGAGGATCCCGAGGTCGAGCGGCAACGGCTCGGCCCCCGAGCTCTTGCTGCGGTCGCGCCAGCGATTGTAGGTATCACCGAGGATCCTCGAGAGCAGCACGGCGACCATCTCGTCTCGCAGGCGCAGGCCCGCGAGCCGTTCGGTGACCTCGGACGCCGCGATGTTCTCGAGCAGCCGGCGATACTTGTCGAGCTGCGGCTTGGCGGTCGGGGCCATCTGGATCCGCGCGAGCTGTGCCTCGCGAGCCCGGATCACGTAGCCGCCGGCCCCGCGCGTCATCGACAGCATCACCCCGATGTCGTGAACGACGAACAGCGGCAGGTGCACGCCCATGCGGGCGAGCGAGTTACTCCATGCCGAGGCGCGGACGAGCGCCATCGGCGTGTCGACCTGGACGTGGGACAGCGCCATCGTCGCGGCCTGGCGGGCGAGGAAGCTCCGTCGACGTTCGACCGGAATCGGCACGGGCGAAGGCTAGCACGCAACGGCTCAGAGGTTCTCGTGTCTCTCCGTGCACACATGGCGCGATCGCGAATTTCGGTCATGTTGTTCGCGGTGCGATTGCTCCCTCTGCTCGCGGTGGTACTGGTGGCCCTCGTCGCATCTCCGTCCCGAGCTCACCTTGCGGTGAAGGCCGTGCGGTTGATGACCTACAACCTCAACTACGGAAACCCGGATCACGCATCGACGCTCGACGCGATCCAGGCCGGGGACGCCGACATCGTGCTGCTCCAGGAGGTCACCGCCGAGTGGCGGCATGCGCTCCACGCGCGGTTCAAGGAGCAGTTCCCGCACCAGTCGTATCAGGTCACCGCGCGCGCGGCGGGCGGGCTTGGCGTGCTGTCGAAGCACCCGATCAAATCCGAGGACGTGTGGAACCCGCCGCGTGGTGGATGGTTCCCGGCGTCACGTCTCCTGATCGAGAGCCCCCTCGGAATGCTGCAGGTCCTCAACGTCCATCTGCGCCCGAACCTCGACGGTGGATCGTGGGTCCGCGGCTGGCAGACCACGCCGCCGATCCGGCGCCGCGAGATCGAGGCGTACTGGCAAAAGATCCAGTACGACCTCCCGACGATCGTCGCCGGCGACTTCAACGATCCGCCCGACGGCAAGGCGATCCAGTACCTGGCGAAGCACGGGATGACGCGCGTGACCACGACGGGTCCGACGAGCTGGCACTACGAGACCGTGATGGACGGTCGCAAGAAGTCGCTGCTCTCGATCGACATCGATCACGTCATGATCGACAGCCACCTGACCGCCAGCGACGCCCGCGTGCTCGATGCTGGCACGTCGGATCATCGTCCTGTGGTCGTCACCCTGGCGCGGCGCTGAGCTAGTCTCGCGTCCATGAACCTCTACGACGCGACCGTCCCGATCTTCTCGAAGCACCTCAAGGCCGTGAACCAGTGGCTCGACAAGGCCACGGCGTTCGCCGAGTCCAAGAAGTTCGACGTCGAGACGCTGCTCCAGGCGCGCCTTGCGCCCGACCAGCACCCGCTCGTTCGCCAGATCCAGGCCGCGTGCGATCAGGCGAAGTACGCCGTCGCGTACCTGAGCGGCAAGCCGGCGCCGTCGCACCCGGATACCGAGAAGACGGTTGCCGAGGCTCGCGCGCGCATCAAGACGATGGTCGACCACCTCGCCACGTTCACGCGCGAGGACTTCAACGGTGCCGAGGAGCGCGCGTGCAAGCCGTCGTGGCTGCCCGCGCCGATGCGTGGCGGCGATTACCTCGACCACCTCGCACTGCCAAACTTCCACTTCCACCTGACGACGGCCTACTCGATCCTGCGCCACAACGGCGTCGACCTCGGCAAGCAGGACTACATCACCGAGCTGCCGTTCCAGAAGGCTTGAAGCTGCGATCGAAAGCTCAGAGACCGAACTTCGACGACGCGAACACGGTCTCGAGCAGCTGATCGACCTCGCGGATCATCCGGGCCGCAGCCTCCCCAGGGAGCGCTGCGAGCGCGACCTTGATCTCGTTGAGGTTCTTGAGCTGGCTGAACAGCTGGATGTCCGAGAGCTCGGTGCCCGCGGTCAGGAGCTCGCGAATGACGCCGAGCTCGGCCAGCAGGTCGTCGAGGCTCGCCGACGGGCCGATGAACCGACGCTCGTCTGGATGCTCGCGGTAGTACGAGTCGACGATCGGGTTCACGATCTCCTCGAGGAGCTCGACCTGATCGAGGTTGTTCCAGATGTGGCGGAGGATGAAGAAGTCGCCGTCGTGGACCTTGGTGCGGCCATCGAACACGGCCGACGCCGCGAACAGCTTGAGGAGCTTCACCGCTCGACGATCCGAGACCGAGATGCCCTCGCTACGGATCTGGAAGATGATTCCCTTGTACTTGGTGAGGAACTCTTCCGGGAACACCATGAACTTGTCGAAGTTCTGCTGGATCTGACGGAGGTCCCGGGCCGAGATCACGGGGCGCAGCTCGGCGACGGGCCGGCCGACATTGTCGACGCCGCGGCCGGTCATCTTGCGGAGCTCGAGGGAGATGCCCTTCTTCATGAGCTCGTGGAAGTGATAGCTGTCGAGGTTGTCCGACAGCACGCGCACGAGGAAGCGGTCGAACATCGCCGCCAGGTTCTCGTCGTTCGGCACCTCGTTCGACGCGGCGAACAGCGAGATCAGTGGAACCTGGACGACATCGGGACCGTTCTGGAACTTGCGCTCGTTGATGACGTGCAGCAGCGAGTTCAAAATCGCGGAGTTCGACTTGAAGATCTCGTCGAGGAACACGACCTCGGCGGTCGGCAACATGTTCTCGAGGCGGCGCGTGTAGCGACCCTCGCGGAACGCAACGATGTCGACCGGGCCGAACAGCTCGTTGGGCTCGGTGAAGCGCGTCAGCAAGTACTCGAAGTACTTGGCGTCGATCAGCTTCGAGAACATGTCGATCATCGCCGACTTCGCGGTACCGGGCGGACCGACGATCACCATGTGCTCGCCCGCGATCGCGGAGACGACCATCAGGCGGATGATCTCCTGCTTGTCGAGGAACTGCGCCCCCATCTGCCGGGCGAGGTCCTGGAACGAGGCGGAGGCCCGTGCGACGTCGACGGCAAAGTTACGCGGAGTCGTGGGCGGCGCGACCATCTGGACAATGCACATTACCCGAAAACCGTGCTCGATCCAGGCACCTGGCCAGCTTAGCCGGATGCGCATTCACGCATTCCTGCCACAGTGGCCGGATGAAAACGCGCGTCTATGCAGCAGCGTCCGCGAGCGCACCCCTGGCGCCCTCGACGATCGAGCGTCGGGCCGTGGGGCCTCGCGACGTCCAGCTCGACATCCTGTTCTCCGGCATCTGCCACAGCGACATCCATCAGGTTCGCGCTGAGTGGGGCAAGGCGGCGTTCCCGATGGTCCCCGGTCACGAGATCGTCGGACGCGTCACGGCGATCGGCGCCGAGGTCACGAAGCTCGCGGTCGGCGATCTGGCCGGCATCGGTTGCCTCGTCGACTCGTGTCGAACGTGTACGTACTGCGGTGAGCATCACGAGCAGTTCTGCGAGCGCGGCGCCGCCGGCACGTACAACAGCACGGAGATGGACCGCGTGACGCCGACCTACGGCGGCTATGCCCAGCAGATCGTCGTCACCGAGCATTTCGCACTGAAGGTGCCGAACAACCTGGCGCCGGCCGGGGTGGCACCGCTGCTGTGCGCGGGCATCACGACCTACTCGCCGCTGCGGCAGTTCGACTGCAAGCCGGGCACGCGCGTCGGTGTGGTCGGGCTCGGCGGTCTTGGCCACATGGCGGTCAAGATCGCCGCCGCGATGGGCGCGGAGGTCACGATGCTCAGCACCTCGCAAAGCAAGCAGGCCGATGCGACCCGGCTCGGTGCCGTGGACTTCGGCCTGACGAGCGACCCGGCGACGTTCACCCGGCTCGCGGGCCGCTACGATCTGCTGATCGATACGGTCTCGGCGAAGCACGACTACGGCGCCTATCTCAAGCTGCTGCGCCCGTTCGGCACGATGGTGTGTGTCGGCGCGCCGCCCGAGCCGTCGCTGATGAGCGCGTTCTCGCTGATCGGTGGCAACAAGCGGATCGCGGGCTCGGCGATCGGCGGGATCCGCGAGACCCAGGAGATGCTCGAGTTCTGCAGCCAGCACAACCTCGTCGCCGACGTCGAGGTGATCGCCGCTCGTCAGATCAACGAGGCGTACGAGCGCACGATCAAGGGCGACGTGCGGTACCGGTTCTCGATCGACGCGACGACGTTCGCGGACTGACGTCGCATGCCACTCAGCAGCGAGTGGAGACACGCCCAAATACCGCGTGAACTTACAACGGATCCCAATGCGTTCTCGGATGTGAGTGTATCGAAAGCACTGGATGTTGGCGGAGCGGTTGCTCGACATGTTCAGGCTGCGGATCTTGTCCCCCGGGATCCGCGACCGCCGGCGAAGGCGGCCCGCACGTTGTCTATAGGACCTTCGGGATAAGGCGCCGTTTCATTCGTCTCGGCGTCGATGGTGGGTTCGGCTGCAGTGCGTGCATTCACCAATGCGATGTCATGCACTTCGCCAACCAGCTCGAGTGCGCTCAGCTCGATGAGGGGTTGCCAATGGCGATCTGTGCGCAAAGTGCACTTTCGCGAATCATCGCATGCATGTCGGCATGCCCATGTGGGGGACCAGAACCTGTATCTTGATTTACTTCGCCACTTTGTCGTTTGAGAAGAATAGATTTCCCTGCGCCATTAGCCGAGGACCGCGATGAGAAAGTTACTCGTGATTGCGTGCCTAGTTGCATGTGAGCCTGGTCGGGAGCCTGCCTCGACCTCTGACAGTCCCGTGGCAGCGGATTCGGCAGCGCTCGACGCATTCCTGAGGACACACCAGGTGGAACTGCGGAATGACCAGAAGGACACGTTCTTGATGCTGTGCGAGCTTAGCCGATTGCCCATAGTCTCTGGACGACAGGCCGGGCGAGCAACCAACGTCCCCGAAGTAGTTAACGGGAAACCCTTGCCCAAAGCGTTGCGAGATCGCCTACTCGCGCGATCTCAAGAGGAGGTGGACGGCATCCTCTGGGCCAGCGCATTCAACTTCGAGCAGCTTCAGTCCGTCGCAGATGAGTCGCACTCCCCAAAGGACCTGCTTTTGCTCTATGTGCAGTTCGCCGTCCGCTGTTTCCCGAACGGAAAGCCCGCGAGCTAGCACCAGCCGCCTAGTGTTGGGGCAACATCTGAAGGCCTTCTATTCCCCAGCGACGCCGGGCGACCTCGAAAGCTGCACGACCTCCGCGGGATCACGCATCGCGAGCCGGAAGTGCCGGCGCAGCCGTGCCGCGAGCGCATCGATCACGGCCTCTCCGAGGAGCTCTGCGGTCTGCGCGCGATGAACCTTCCAGCGCTGCGCGAGCGCGGGGAGATCGGCGATCCCCGGAGGCATCGCGAGCCGTGGATCGACGACGGCGAGTGCACCGGGGAGCGCGAACAAGGTCGCGAGGCCGCGGGGCCGTTGCCCGGCGGTCTCGGCGGACAGCACCGTCGAGATCAGCGGGCTCTTGGCGCCAGGCTCGCGGAGGTTGAGCTCGGCGAGGCAGAACAGCGCGTTGAGGTGAACGAGGAACGCACCGACGGCGCGGACGTCACCTTCGTCGGGCGCGCGCTCGAGCATCTGCTCGTAGGCGGCAGCGAGACGCGCCGGCCCGGTGATCTGTTCCTTCGGCGCAGCATCGGGAACCAGCCGGTACGCGATCGCGCGCGCGAGCTCGGCATCGCGGAGCAGGAACACCGCATCTTCCCAGTGCAGCGGAGGGGCCCCTGGATGTGCATCGAGCAGCTGGGTCAGCGGTGTGCGCCGCAGCAGCGTGGCGATCACCGGTGCGGTGTCGGGCACGGCGAGCAGCTCGTCGAAGTCGACGATCGTCACGTCCTCGCGCACGCGGCGCATGCCCTTCCACGCGGTGAGTCGCGTTGGCGGCTTCTGGCCCTGGAAGCGTGCGCGTCCCGTCCACCACGACACCGTGATGTCACGGCGAGTCAGCGACATCAGGTTGTGGAGCAACGCGTGCCGCGCCATCACGCGCGTGCGGTTGTGCGTCAGCGGCTGGCTGACCATCGCGAGCGAGCTGTCGATGATCTTGCGGCGCTGGCGATCACTCACCGACCACTGGTCCGCGCGCGGATGAACGAGGAACAGCGCGTTGTGAAGACCTGCCGCGAGCGACAGCTCATCGCCTTCGAGCAGAAACGCAGGCGGCCGACACACCAGCGTCGACAGCACCGCGGTTCGCGCGTCATCGACATCGACGGTCTCGACGCTCGCTTCCCCGAGCTCGGACTCCCAGCGTGCGACATCGGGCAGCGGGATCGGAGCGCCAACGTGGAGCTCGCCACCGGCGACGAGCGGCTTCACGAACCGGCTGAGGAAGTCTTTGACGCTTGTCTTGGCCATCGTGCTACGTGCCGGCGCTACTTCCCGGGTGGCAGCTGCTTGCGATCGGGCGCGTCGGGATATCCCCACAGCGCGAACCGACCGACGGAGTCGTTGACGACCTCGGCATTCGCAGGCGCATCCGCCGCGTAGTCGACGGTCTCGGCGCGATCGACCTCCATCTTCGCGAGCGAGCGACGCTCGAGTGTCTGGAACGAGCCTTCGCTGACCTGGAACGGTCGGCCCTCGGTCGTGAACACGGTGACGATGCCGGCGGAGTGCCCGAGTGCCCGTGCGAGCACTTCGGGGGTCACCCGCGGCACGACGTCCATCCCGAGCGGTACGAGCAGCCCGGGCGTCAGCTCGCACAGCAGCTGGCCGAGCGGGATGACGTCGAGGTTCTCCGAGCCGATCACGAGGATCCCGCGATCGGTCGACGCAACCCGGTGCCCGCGCAGGCTGACCGGCGGCAACGCGAACAGGATCCGCTTGAGCCGCGAGCCGTGCTCGACGGGGATCAACGTCGCGACCACCCGACGAGGCGGCCCCATCGACGCGGCGAGCTTGAGCTCGACCCCGATCGGCTCGGGCGGTGCGCCGCTGTGCTGTGCCGGATCCTTGGGGCGATCCATCTCGAGATCGACGCGCGTCAGATCCGCGATGTCGCTCAGCGTCAGCGGACCTGGCAGCACATCGACGCGATCGTTGGGCCAGAACACGTGGAACGTGTCCGGCGGAAACACCGACGAGCACGATGCGAGATCGATCGGGTGCTCGTAGCCGACCGCGACCGCGGCGGTCGTCCCGGCAGGACGGAACACATCGATGCCCGGCGTGCCGATGAACAGCGCGAGGATCCGCTCGGGGAGCGCGCGCACCCGGATCATCATGTAACCGCGATCGCGCTGCTGATCGTCGAACGCGCTGGTCGCGCCGGGCGTGAACAGTCCTGCATGCGCCTCGACGCGATTGCGCCAGAGGTAGCGGATGATGCCCTCGGAGAGTCCGCGCGCAACGGCGAGGAACAGGTCGCCGCGATCATCGTCGCCGAGCCGGTCGCCACCGGGGAGCTTGCGGATCGAGAGCCGGAACAGCAGGCGCTGGAACGGCAGATCGCCCTCGCGAAGATAGCCCTGCGCGAACTCGTCGCCGTGGACCATGAAGTCGGTCGAGGCGGCCATCGCGCCGATGTCGACCGCGTCGTAACCGTACGGCGATCGATCGTCGCGGTACTTCACGAAGTGCTTGGCCGTGCCCGTGTAGACGGCGCCGCCCACGAGCCGACACAGCCGCGCCGCGCGATCGGCCGCGTACGACGAGACCGCGGGGATCTGGACGACGATCTCGCGACCGCCGAGCGCGGTCTTGCACTTCATGATCGTCAGATTCGCGAGCAGCTCGTCGAGCGATGCCTCGGACGAGTACAGCCGGAACCACGACACCGCGCCCTCGAGGGTCGCGAACGTCATCACGATGTAGCGGCCGAGCAGGATCCCGCGCGGGTCGGGGGCGACGCCCGGCGTGAAGAACCGCGTCTGCCCTTGTGCGACGTGCTCGAGTGCCACGGTCGTAACCGTAGCACGCGTTCCGAACTAGTTCGTGGCGTCGGCCGTCGGGACGGTGCCCTGGAGCTGCAGATCGACGCGACGATCCTTCTGCCAGCCCGACTCGTCCGAGCCTTGCGCATCGAGCGCACCACGCGTGGTCACCGCGAGCTGCGGTGCGCCGACGCCGAGACGCGCGAGGTACTGCGACACCGAGCTGGCGCGACGCGAGCCAAGACCGAGGTTGTACTCCTCGGTGCCACGCGGATCCGCACGGCCGATCAGCGACAACGTCTTGCCCTTGAGCGGGCCCGTGGTGAGGCAGGTCGCGACTTGATCGAGGACGGCCCGGTCGTCGGGGGTCAGCTCGTCCTTGTCCGTGTCGAACGTCGGGTTGGCACTCTTCATCGCCTTGATCCCGCACGCTGCGAGGATATCGGGCGAGATCGCGAGGCTCGGGCTGACCTGCTCGTCCTTGTCGACGCTGGGAGCGGGCTTGGTGTCAGCGACAGCCGTACCCGGATCGGGATCCGTGGGCACGGTCTTGGCCGTCTTGGCCTTGTCTTTGTTGCAGCCGGCGGCTCCGAACGCGGCGGCTGCGAGGACGAGGGCGACAGTCATGGTCTTCATGGCGCGAATCCTGCCACATTCGCCGTATCGTGAGCGCCATGGAGAGAAGGTCATCACCATTTGCTCGGATCGCGCTCGCCATCGTGCTCGCGAGCTGCGGCAACAAGGGCGATGCGTCGGTGAAGGCGAAAGATGACGCGGCCTCGGGACCGCAGGTCGCGCCGTTGCCCACTCCGATCAGCGGAGTCGATTCGATCAAGCGAATGAACTTCGTCTACGGCGAAGGCTGGCCGGCGTACGACAAGGCGGAGGATGCGCTGAAGGCCAAGAAGCCCGACGAGGCGCGCAAGTACGCGGAGACCGCGGTCGCGAAGGATCCGTATCACCTCGACGCGCACTACCTGCTCGCACGCCTGCTCGCACAGTCCGGCGAGCACGCGGCAGTCGTCGATCACGTCGTGACGGCGCTCGCGGGAGACTATCTGCGCTACGGGAAGAAGTTCCTCGAGGACAAGGACCTCGCGGAGTTTCGCGCCACCGCCCACGGCGAGGCGGTGAAGGCGGTCGCGATCAAGCTGCGCGATGACTACGCGAAGCGAATCCCCACCGGCATCTGGTTGGTCGCTCGTCGGAGCTCGTTCAAGTGGCCCAAGGATCCGGGCGTGCAAGCGGCGACGAGCCGCGGCGAGGTCTACGCCTACGATCGCGAGACCAAGCGCTACCTGCGACTCACCCATACCGATCACAAGGTCGTGGGCTTCCTCCGCGCCCCCTCGGGAAACGCGGTCGCGATCGTCGGCTTCGACAAGATCGACCGCCCGAAGCTGCCCGAGGAGCCGGCGACGTTCGGCGCAGTCTGGCTCCAGGTGCTCGACACCAAGGAGTGGCAGGCGGTCGGACCGAAGATCGCGCTCGGCGCGCAGCGTGCGGTCGAGGTCGGATACGGCGACAACGATCAGCTGCTGATCACCACGACGCCGACCGCGGGTGCGGCGAGCACGTCCACCGTCGACACGAGCACCGGGAAGCTGACCAAGGGCTCCGCCGCACCTGCCGTGCCACGGCTCGCGCTCACGCTCGATGCAGGTCAGCTCGTGCGCGCGGCAGATGGCGTTCTCGCGGCATGGAGCGGCGAGCCCCCGACGGCGACCAGCCTCAAGACCGCGGCGGGTGGAACGATCGCAATCCCCGAATCAGGCGCGGTCACCCAGGCGTCGGTGGCGGTCGCGCCCGGAGGCGCGCGCGTAGCGTTCGTCACCGCGGTCGATCCGTGCGCGAAGGATACGGCACCGTCGCTGTACGTCGCGGATGCAAAGACCGGCACGTTCAAGCACGTGCTCACGGCACGCAGTCGGTTCGGGACGCACTGGATCGATCCGAACCTGATCGCCTACGAGGATGGCGAGGGCGGGATCCGCGTCTGGGACGCGAGCATCGGGCGTGAGGCCGTCAAGCTCGAGAACAAGCCGGGCATCGCGCTCGACGCGCTGTCGCTGGCCGCGGCACCGGTGTGCAAGCAAGCACCTGCGGTCGTCGATCCGATCGGCACCGGATCGGGATCGGCCGACGAGCCACCGCTTCCGCCCGAGGAGCCCGCCGGCCCCGTCACGACACCGGCGCCGTGACGCTCACTCGCGCTTGAGCCACAAGCAGACCTCGTCCTCGCGCACCTTCTCCTGGACGACGCGCTCGAAGC
This sequence comes from Myxococcales bacterium, assembly GCA_028287135.1. Lineage (GTDB taxonomy): Bacteria > Myxococcota_A > Polyangia > Haliangiales > Haliangiaceae > JABFXX01. The sequence continues at coordinate 169,019 of JAQBQE010000051.1, read as the reverse complement.
TCTCCGGCATGTCCCCGCCGAAGCCATGATACGTCACGACGTGGGTGCCGATCTTCGCCTCCGCGAGCTTGCGCTCGACGGCGTGAACCTCGTCGAGGTACGTCTCGCGCCGCTCACCGGCGTCGATCACACCGTCGAACAGCGCCTCTGCGAACGGGTTGTAGAGATAGATCCCGCCGAACGGTGACCAGTCGACGAGGAACGCCTCGCCGACGACAAACCGCGTGCGGTGCTCGACGCCGAACCGCCGCGCCGTCATCTGCGCCGCGCGGACCATCGGCGGGCTGCGCTCGACGCCAAACCAGGTCGCCGCCGTCGTCAAGGCGCCGACGATGCAGGCCTTCCCGACGCCCGAACCGACGTCGAGGATCCGACCGCCCGGTGACGGTTCGAGGAGCTCGGCCACCCGCAATGCGACCTCGATCGGCGTCCAGTGCACGCTCGACCGATAGCGCTGCATCTTGGGGAACTGTGCGTCGAACTCCTCGTCGGGCACGGGGATCCGATCGCGCAGTGCGGTCTGGATCGCGATCAACTCGGACGACATCGCGTCCCGATCTTAGCGTTGCCGAAGGCCTCCCGCGTTATGCTGCGCGCGCGATGCGAATTTATCTCGTGCGGCACGGCGACGCGGTACCCGAGGAAGAGGCCGGTAGCGATCGCGATCGCTGGCTCTCCGACAAGGGACGCGAGCACGTACGCGTCCTCGGGCGCCTGTTACGCGAGAACAACGTCGAGCCCGATACGATCCTGACCTCGCCTCTGCCCCGCGCCGTGCAGACCGGAGAGCTGATCGCTCAGGCCCTTGACTATCTCGGGATCGTGACCTCACTCCGGTCCCTCGAGCCGAGTGCGCACCCGCGGGTCGCCGCGAACGAGATCATGGGCCGATCAGGATCGGTGATCGTCGTCAGTCACGAGCCCGCGATCTCGAGCCTCGGGGCGTTCCTGATGGGCCGGCCTGCGTTCCCGCAGTTCCGCACGGCGCAGTGCTGTGCGATCGAGGACGGCAAGCCGACGTTCTCGATCCGCCCCGACCTCAACGTCGTGCAGGCGTTCCTGCTCGACTGAGTCAGACGCTGATCCCGACGTTCAGGGTCGCGACGTATCCGGCGCTCGTGCTGCCGACGACGCTCGCGAGCTGCTGACCGCTGCCATCGCTGAACACGTTGTCGCTCGCCAGCGTGATCCGGTCGAGGTTGCTGACGCTCTGGCTGTAGCCGGTGGTCGCGAACACTTCGTCGCAGACCGCCTTCGGCAGCGCGAGCTGCGAGGTCTTGATCTTGCCGCTCGAGCTTCCCGCCACGGCGAGGCTCGGAAAGTTTTCGAAGTGGATGTGCGGCCACCTCCCCGCGTAGCAGGCGGGAAAGATCGACTGGAACGTCACCGTACCGTTGGCGTCGGTCACCTGCACACCGCGCAGGTAGTTCTGGTTCGTGACGCCCGCGGAGTACAGCGAGTACAGCCCAGCCCGGTCGCAGTGCCACGCATAGATCGCGTAGCCCGCGAGCGGTGCGCAGCTCGTCTTCGTGTTGATCAGCGTGAGCTTGACCGTGAGCGGAATGCCGGCGGCGGTGCCCGACATCCCGCCGAAGCTCGTCGTGATGTCACTGCGCACGATGCCCGATGTCGACAGTGCGTTCGCGCCGTTCGAGCCGTCGCCGGGATACGGCCCGGCGGTCTCCTCGGGGATCACGGCGCAGCTCGCTGGATCGGCATCGGCACCATTCGTGGCGGCATCGGGACCGACGCCCGTGCCGTCCTCGGTGGCGCAGCCGACGAGGGGAAGTAAGCTGGCACCGGCGATCCAGCGCAGCATCTGCCGGCGGTTCGCGCGGAGCGTCTTCAGATCGTGAACGAGTCCGTGGTCTGGGGTGACATGGCGCTTCAAGCAGTCCTCCTGAGACGTGGCTGGTGAGTGACATCGAGGGTCACGCCGGCCCGCGCAATGCGCAGGCAGTGAGGACCGATCCGGACCGCACGCAATGCGCCGGTGCCGTAGAGCCCCAGCACGGCGAATGCGTGACGACGCGAGAACGTCCACGCGTGGTCTCGTCGGATCCTCATGACCGCACTCTGACTGCCGCGTTCGTCCGCGGTGTGTCAGGTGCGTGTCGGCTTGTTTCAGCCGTGAATGTCGAAGCGCGGTCTAGATGCGGTCGTGGCGCAGGTTGATCTTGAGGCGCGGGCGCGAGCCAGGCGCGAACGTCTGGGCCGTTGGCGTCGCGCTGAACGAGATCGAGCCGAGCGTCGACGAGCAGCCATCGGGATGCGGCGTCGTGACGTTGGTGTCCATGTCGATCACCGAGTGAACGAGCGTGACGTTGCTCAGCGTGCCCGCGATCGACGTGTTCGAGACCGACGTCAGGTTCAGCGTACCGCCCGTTGCGAAGTACGGGTCGCCCGTCGGCCCGGCCATCGTGTAGTCGGTCAGCGCCATGATGCACGCGCCGCAGCTGTCGTAGCTCGCCTCGGCCCCCGTCAGCGTGACCGCCTGTGGTCCGGTCGGGAAGCCGGCCATGAACGCGCCGAAGCCCTTGTAGAGATCGATCAGCAGGACGTCCGGAGACGCATCCGCATTGAGATCTGCATACAGGTAGTAGTTGTCGGGCGTCGTCTCGCCCATCGACATCGCGAAGTGCCCCTCCTGCGTCGACGGGGTGACGCTGCCGAGGCTGCTCGGCAGGAGGCAGTCGACCTGCGCTGGAGCGTCGATGTTGCCACCGACCGGGCTGGCGTCGACGAGGGTGACCTTCCCGCCGTCATCACCGCCACAGGCGGCGACAGCGAGCGAGATCGAAAGAAGGGATGTAAGGGCGCGCATGGGTACTCCTGGTTGAGGCGTGACCGTATGCCGAGACGAGGCTCGCCGTCATCGACAGAAACACTTCGACACTCGTATTTCCGAGTGTGTCAAAGCGGCCCGCTTGCGCGGCGCGGTGGAATACTCGCCTCGTGAGCTCCGATGCCGAGATCGTCGTCGTCTACGTCGAGGACGACGAGCGTTTGGCGCGCCTGACCATGCAGTACCTGGTGTCGCACCGGCTCCAGGTGCATCTGGTCACACGCGGAGATCAGGCGCTCTCTGAGGTGCTCAAGGTACGGCCCGATGTCGTGTTGCTCGACCTGATGTTGCCGGGCATCGATGGGGTCGAAGTCTGCAAGCAGATAAGAGCGCGGCTGGACGTACCGATCATCATGGTGACGGCCCGCACGGAGGAGGCCGACCGCGTGATCGGTCTCGAGGGCGGTGCCGATGACTACGTCAGCAAGCCGTTCCAGTCGCGCGAGCTGCTCGCACGCATCCGCGCGCAGGCGCGGCGCGGTCGCGGCGAGTCGGGTCCGCGCGCGGAGCGGATCGAGGTCGGCGCCCTCGTGATCGACGCGGCCACGATGGAGGTCAGCGTCCACGGCGCCCCGATCTCGCTCACCACGATCGAGTTCGCACTCCTCCATGCACTCGCGCAGCGCGCGGGCCGCGTCCTCGCACGTGAGCAGCTCCTGCAGCTCCTGCACGGATCCGCTGAGGAAGCGTTCGACCGGTCGATCGACGTCGTGGTGTCGCGCGTGCGGCAGAAGATCGAGGTCGATGCGCGCAATCCGCGCTTGCTCAAGACGATCCGTGGCGTCGGATACATGCTCACCCCAGGCGAGCGATGACTTCGTTCACCAGCACCGGACCGTTGCAGCGCATCCCGGCGCGCAGGTTCCGCTCGCTGGCGTCGCGGATGGTCGCCGTCGGCGTGCTCCAGCTCGTGCTCCTCGTGGCCACGGCGCTCGTGATCTTCTTCGTCGAGCGTCCGCACGGTGAGGTCGATCCGGACGACCACATCGACGCTCACAAGCTCGAGACCGTCGCCCGCGATCCGGATCAGCTCCAGGAAGCGCTCGCCGGATTGCGCGAGAAGCGCGTGCAGGTCTCGATCTACAACGCCGACCGTCAGCTCCTCGCGACCAACGTGGATCCACCACTCGCGATTCCGCCGCGCATGCGAGGCGGTCGCCCACCCGGTCCGCCTCCCGGCGATCGCCGCGGTCCGCCTCCCGACGATCGGGGAGGCCCACCCGGCGGTCGCCCGCGGGGTGGAGACCGGCCCACGGTGATGCCACTGCATCTCGACGGAGAACGCTGGCTGCTGGTCGCGCGTGGGGCGCAGGCGAAGCCGCCCGGCTGGGCGGGCCCCGTGATCACCCTGGTCTGCGCGCTGCTCGTCCTCGTGTTCGGCGCGATGGTCACCGCGCGGTGGATCGTGCGACCGATCGATCGGCTGTCACGCGCCGCACGCGCACTCGGCACGGGCGATCTCTCGGCGCGTAGCCGGCTCGAGCGCACCGACGAGATCGGCGAGCTCGGGTATCGGTTCGACGAGATGGCGGACCGGATCGAGAACCTGATGCGGAGCGAGAAGGAGCTGTTCGCCAACGTCGCGCACGAGCTCCGCACCCCGTTGAGCCGGATCGGCGTGGCGCTCGATCTCGCGGGAGAGGGCGATGCCGAGGCCGCTCGCGCATCGCTCGCGGAGATCGCGGTGGACGTCAGCGATCTCGAGACGATCGTCGACGATATCCTCGCGGCGATGCGGTTTGAGATCGCCGGCAGCCTCCCGCTGCGCCGGGCACACGTCACGCCTGCCTCGATCGTCCAGGCCGCTGCGGACCGCGCCCGCTCGCGCCACCGATCCCGCTCGCTCGTGATCGAGGTCGCGAGCGATCTTCCGATGCTCGACGTCGATCCGATGCTGGTCCGGCGGGTGATCGACAACCTGCTCGAGAACGCGCACAAGTACACCCCCGATCCCGATGCCGCGACCAAGGTGGTCGCCCGCCGCGAAGGCGAGCGCGTGGTGTTCGAGGTCAGCGATCGGGGCCAGGGAATCGCCTCCGAGGATCTTCCGCGGGTGTTCACCGCGTTCTTCCGCGGGGAACGCAGCCGCTCCCGCGAGACCGGAGGCGTGGGCCTCGGCCTGACCCTCGCCAGGCGGATCATCGAGGCACATTCGGGCACGATCGAGGTGACGAGCGATCCCGGTGCCGGCACGACCATGCGGGTCTCGCTCCCGGCGGTCGGATGACGCATTTTCCAGGCATCCCCCGGACCACCTCCGCGGTCTGACCCTTCGAAGTCCAGCGCGCCGCCGGTCCACCGTCGTCTCGCATGTCTCCCTCTGTGGTCGGCGTCGTCTCGCACACGACGGATCGCGGCGCGCTGGATTTTCGATCTCGTCAGCGGACGCTGGGGCCGCCGCGCCAGGTCTCGCGCAGGAAGTCGAGCAGGTGCTCGGCATCGACCGCGAGGTACGCAAGCGATGCCACCGCGACCACCCCGATCAGGCCGTGGACGGCCATCCGCGCGAGACCGACGCTGCCACGCCGGGCGCGCGTGGCCTCCAGGAGGACGCCAGAGATCCACGCGATCGCGACTCCGCCGAGCGTGATGGTCCGGACCGCATGCGCGATCAGCGGGTTCCCCATGTACGCGACCACGATGAGGATCGCGCCGATCGGGATCAAGAACACCGCCTCGCTCGGGGGGCGCACGATCCGCCGCCCTGCCCCGCGCCACGAGCCGACCTCCCGTCGCAACGCGAGACCGGCGCCGATCACCAGGGCAAGCATCAGTGCCCATAGTCCGCGCCTCACCCAGCTCCGCTGCCGCGCGATCGCGAGCTGTCCGCGCACCGCCGCGAGGCCGTCGCGGTCGACCGACGCGATCGCACCGAGATCGGCGAGTCGACGCTCGGCATCGTCGAGGAGACCGGCACGGATCAAGGCGCGCACCAGCTCGAGATCCGCGTAGCGCCCCGGCTCCGCGGTCCCCGCGGCCGCTGCGTCGCGATACCAGCGCAGTGCACGCTCTCCATCCCCTTCCTGCTCCCAGCCGATCGCGATCACGCGCCGCATCGCGTTGGCCCGCGGATAGCGCGGGTTCGCGCCGACGAGCGCCTCGAGCTGCGCGAGCTCGGCACGCGGGTCATCGCCACCGAACACCGCATCCGCGAGCCGCTCGTGCTCCTTTGCGACCGCATCCCATGCTCCGTTGCCCGTCATCGCGGTGAGCCGAGATAGCGTCGACCTTGCCCGCTGCGCGAGCCGGTCCTCCCCACCCAGCGCGATCACCTGTTCGAGTGCGCGCCGCGCCCGCGCGTAGTCATCGCCGAGCTCTGCGAGCCGCGCGGCTTCCGACCACGCATCATCCGTCCACCGCGTGATCGGTCGCCGAGCGCCGAGCCGCTCGAACGCATCGATCGCGCCCGGATCGTTGGCGGCCGCGAGCTCGAGTGCCGCGCGAAACTCCGCGCTCGCGCTGGCGTCATCCTGAGCGTACGCGCCGACAGCGCTACAGCACACGATCGCGAACGCGATCGCGCGCACGGTCACGGCTTGGTCTTCGAGAAGCTCATCGGGATCGCGCTGCCATCGAGGCGGAATGCGTCGAGAACGAGCTGATCGCGGCGCACCCGGATGATCGAAGCGCCGTTGGTCTTCTCGGAGTACTCGGTCCAGAACTCGTTACCGTTGGCGTAGAGCGGAGCGCCGGCACCGCCGATCACGGCATAGACCGTTCCGTCCGCATTCGACGCCTGCACCGCGCCGCCGCGCATCGGCTTCGTGATCTCGACCTCGTGCTCGTGGCCGTTGATCACGAGATCGATCGCGTACTGATCGACGACCGGTCCCCACGTTGCCTGCAACGTCAGGTTGGAGCCGTGGTTCGACGCCGACCACATCGGCTGGTGGTGCATCAGCAGCTTCCAGCGTGCGGTCTTGCTCGCCTCGAAGTCGCTGCGCAGGAACTCGACCGTCGAGCCCGTGAGCGCACCCGAATCGCTCGGGGTGTCGTTGGCGACGGTGATGTGGCCAAACCCGTAGTCGAAGCCGAAGTTCTCCTGATCTCCCGGCATCGCGAACTGCGAGTAGAAGTTGACGGCGTTGACCTCGTGGTTGCCGTGCGCCATCACGACCGGGACCTGCGCGAATAACGGTTCGCCACGCGCGAGGAACAGATCCCACTCCTCCTGCACGATGCCGATCGTCACGGCATCGCCGGAGTAGAGGATGAGGTCCGGCATCCGCGCCTGGTACTGCGCGACGATCTGTCCCCACACGTCATAGCCACCCCGCGAGTCGCCGACGAACGCGTAGAGCACCTCGGCATCGGGGTGCGCGACGATGTCGGGTGCCGTGGTGAACGTGTAGATCGGCGAGAACGAGCCAGGGGAGCCGACCTGATAGCTGTACGACGTGCCCGGCTCGAGCCCACACAGGTGGACCTGGTGCATGCGCGGTAGATCCGAACCGGTGGCCGCGTAGGCCCACTGGATGCCGGTGACGGTCTCGGTCAGCGCGCTTTCGGCGAGGTTCGCTCCGACGCCGTATCGCAGCGTGGTCGCGGTCGTGGTCTCGTCGACGGTGCGCCACTGCGCGACCACCGAGGTCTTCGGATCGCCGACGATCCCGAGGTGCACGAGCCGGGGCGTCGGATCCTCGCCGACGTAGGCGGTCGCGAGGCGCGGAGGCTCGGCGCCGACGCGGGTGGTCACGCTGTACCCGCAGCCAGGGACCTCGAGCGTCCCTCCGGTGTCGGTGAAGGCCACCGGACCGCGGTCGTCACCACCACCACAAGCAGCCACCAGGAGCAGAGCAGCGGCGAGGCGCATGGCCGAGGTTTAACACGTTCAGCCGAACAGCTGACGTGCACGCGCCGCGAGGCCCCACGCCACGCTGGTCAGCTCCTCGCCACCGACGAGCTTCTCGATCCCGAACCGCCCCGCGAGCCGCCCGCGCACGGCGGGAACGAGCGAGCTACCACCGGTCGCGAACACGCGATCGATCGCGGTGGCCTCGACGCCAGCGCGTGCGAGGACGTCCTCGAGCACCGCGTCGATCGCCGTGAGGTCCTCGGCGATCCAGCTATCGAACCCGGCACGCGTGATCGGCAGATCGAGCTCGATCGCATCGAACGCGACCGAGTCCTGATCGCGCGCCGACAGCCGGACCTTCGCGCCTTCGACCGCACGGTGGAGGACGAGACCGAGGTCCTCGTCGACGACGCGCACCAGCCGTTCGAACTTCACGGGATCGATGGCACCGTGGGCCACTCGCTCGAGCAGCCGCATCGTCGACTCCTGCTTGAGGAACGACAGATAGTGCCAGCGCCGGAGATGGCCATAGAGCCACGCCGGCACCGGTGCCTCGCCACCGAGCTCGTCGCGGTAGCGCGTGCCGCGGCCGAGCGCGGGAGCCACGACTGCGTCGATCACGCGCGCATCGAACGCGTCACCGGAGACGCCGATACCACCGTTCGCGAGCACCTTGCCCGCGTTTCCGGGGCCGACGCGGACGACCGAGAAGTCGGTCGTGCCACCGCCGAAGTCGGCGACCACGATCAGCTCCTCCCTGGTCAGGCGCGCTGCATAGCGGGCTGCCGCACCGACCGGCTCGTACTCGAAGATCACCTCGTCGAAGCCCGCGGATGCGAGGGCGGTGCGCATCCGATCGAGCGCGAGCTTGTCGTCCTCGTCGTCGTCCGCTCCCCAGTAGCGAACCGGGCGGCCGACCACGCAGCGGGTGCCGAGATCGACCTTCGATGCCTCGCGGATCAGCCGCAGGTACGCCGCGATCATGTCCTCGAGGCTCCACCGCCGGCCCATGATCCCGGTCTTCGTGAACGACGCGCTCGCGAGGTGCGACTTGATCGATTGCACGAGCCGGCCATCGCCTTCGGTCTCGAGGTAGCGCGCGATCGCGGGTGCGCCGGCCGTCAACCCGCCGCCGGACTCGAAGAACAGGACGGTCCGCCAGTGGGTCTGCGCCCCTCCGGGGCCAGGAAGCGGGACGAGCCGCACATCTCCGTTCTCCGAGGCAATGCCGACCGCGGAGTTCGTGGTGCCGAAATCGATGCCGACGAACATGCGCCACCGTCGGCGATCGCGGCGAGATTTACTAGCTGGCGAGATACCGCTATCCTGTGGGAGCTGTTCAGGATGGCCCGGGAGATCGTGATCACCGGCCGCGCCTACCAGCGCGCGGCAACGCTGTCCGTCACCGGAGCCACGTTGACCTGGCGCGCGACGCGGGGGGCGGATCAGCCGGAGAACATCGCGACCACGGTTCATGACGTCCGCGACGTCACCTGGCTCGAGAAACGCTGGAGCCTCGGCGCCGTGCTGCTCGCGGTGCTCTCGGTCGTGTGGATGTACGAGGGCCCGCCGTACATCGGCGTCGCCTTGCTGCTGGTCGCCGCCGGGCTCGGGCTGTGGCGGTGGCTCCACCCGCGCTACTGGCTCGGCCTCGATCTGGGCGAGCGCTGGCTGGTGCTCCGCGTCGAGGACAGTGCCGCCGACGCTGCACGCACGCTCTCGCAGCGCGTCCGCCGCCAGCTCGTGACCGGTGAGGTCCCCGCGATCCCGCCGACCCTGCCCTGACGATCAGCGCACCTGAAGCTTCTTCCCCCCGCTGCCAGTGATGCCCGAGAAGAAGTCGTTGCCTTTGTCGTCGACGACGATGAACGCGGGGAAATCGACGACGTCGATCTTCCACACCGCCTCCATCCCGAGCTCGGCGTACTCGTGGACCTCGACCTTCTTGATGCAGTCCTGCGCGAGCCGCGCCGCCGGTCCGCCGATCGAGCCGAGATAGAACCCACCGTGCTTCTTGCACGCATCGGTGACCTGCTGGCTGCGGTTGCCCTTCGCGAGCATCACCATGCTGCCGCCGTGCTCCTGGAGTAGATCGACGTAGCTGTCCATGCGGCCCGCGGTGGTTGGCCCGAACGAGCCCGACGCGTAGCCGACCGGCGTCTTCGCCGGACCCGCGTAGTAGACGCAGTGATCCTTCATGTACTGCGGCAGGCCCTCGCCACGATCGATCCGCTCCTTGAGCTTGGCGTGAGCGATGTCGCGCGCGACGATCAACGGGCCGCTCAGCGACAGCCGCGTCTTGATCGGATAGCGAGACAGCAGCGCGCGGATCTCGCTCATCGGCATCGTCAGATCGATCTTCACGACCTCGCCCTCGAGGTCCCCCTCGCTCGGCTCGGGGAGGTACTTGGCCGGATCGATCTCGAGCTGCTCGAGGAACACGCCCTCACGCGTGATCTTGCCGAGCGCCTGACGATCGGCCGAGCACGAGACTGCGAGCGCGACCGGGCAGCTCGCGCCATGGCGGGGCAGCCGGATCACGCGCGCATCGTGCGCGAAGTACTTGCCGCCGAACTGCGCGCCGATGCCGGTCGTCCGTGCGATCTCGAGGACCTTCTGCTCCCACTCGAGATCGCGGAACGCGCGACCGAGGCTGTTGCCGGAGGTCGGCAGCTCGTCGAGGTAGCGCGCGGAGGCGAGCTTCGCGACCTTGAGCGTCTGCTCGGCGCTGGTCCCGCCGATCACGACGGCGAGGTGGTACGGCGGGCACGCTGCGGTGCCGAGCGAGCGCAGCTTCTGGTCGAGGAACGCGGCGAGGCTCTTCGGATTGAGCAGCGCCTTGGTCTCCTGGAACAACATGCTCTTGTTCGCCGAGCCACCGCCCTTCGCCATGAACAGGAAGTGATACTCGTCGCCGTCGGTGGCGTAGAGCTCGATCTGCGCTGGCAGATTATTGCCGGTGTTCTTCTCCTCGAACATGTCGAGCGGCGCGACCTGCGAGTAGCGGAGGTTCGACTCCGCGTAGGTGTCGAACACGCCGCGCGCGATCGCGGCCTCGTCACCACCCGCGGTCAGGACCTGCTGCCCGCGCTTGCCCATGACGATCGCCGTGCCGGTGTCCTGGCATCCGGGGAGGATGCCGCCGGCGGCGATGTTCGCGTTCTTGAGCAGCTCGAGGGCAACGAAGTGATCGTTGGGCGAGGCCTCCTTGTCGTCGAGGATCGCGCGGAGCTGCGCGAGGTGCCCGGGCCGCAACAGGTGCGCGATGTCTCGCATCGCCGTCCGCGTCAACAGCGTCAGGGCCTCGGGCTGGACCTCGAGGAAGCTCCTTCCGTTCGCCTCGAAGCTCGAGACGAAGTCGCCCGTCAGCTTCTTGTACGGCGTGTCGTGGTGGTGACCGGATTCGAGAATCTCTTGGAAGGCGAACGTCGGTACGATCGGCATCTTGGAGCGCGCAGCATAGTACGCCGCTGGTCAGTGCGGGCGCGCCTGCTGGCTCGCGGCGTAGGCCGCGCGCCGGATCGCATGGACGAGTCCCACCGGCTCGATGCCAAGCCCCGTGCGGAACGGGTCGAACCGGAGCGCCGCCTGATCGATCGCTGCTTCGCGCTGGAGCACGATGCGCGCGACCGGATGCCAGCCCACCGTGAGCGTCCGTCGTGCCTCGAGCCACCACGCTGCACGGCCGGCATCCACCGCCGCCCGCAGCCGCGCCGAGCGTGACCCGCGAGCATGCACGGGCGCCACCGGACGTAGCCGCAGCTTGACGCGTCCGATCGGCTCCGCCAGGAACGGCGACACGGCCCAGTACTGGTTGCCGGTGATGTCGCGCGCATCCGTCGTGAACGGGGACGCGAACATCGTCAGCGGACTGCGGATCGTCGCGAACAGGAGATCCTGATCGCCACGGGTCGCCTGATGATCGAGCGCGGGCCCGCGGCCGGGACGGATCCGCAGTCCGATCCCGAGGACATCGAGCCACGGCAGCTCGGCCCGCCACAGCGCCGACGAGCAGCGCGCGAGCACCCTGCCTTCGAGTCGGTCGGCGAGCGCCGCGAACGACGAGTCCTCCACCGGCTCGCACCGCCCGACGAACGTGTGACCGCTCGGATGGAACATCCGCGCCTTCCGGACCCGGCTGACGGTCGCCACCGCCGGCGCCCACCACCGACCGATCGCCTCACCCGTCGCTTCGCGCAGACCGACGTGCGCCGCCGCACGCCCGGGCGACGCGGCGCGCTCCGTGCCCTCGCTCGACGAGCCTGCGGTCCTGAATCTCATGGGATGCAGCTCTGCAAATCACGAGCCCCGGAGTGTTACGGTGCGTCGTGCACGGACCCGCCGTCATCGCGCTCCTTCTCGCAGGATGCGGTCGGATCGGCTTCGACACGACCGATGCCGGCGTGGACAGCACCGCGCCGATCGGACATGACGAGGACGGCGACGGCATCGCGAATGTCGACGACCTGTGCCCGCATCTGCCCGGTCCTCACGACGATGGTGACGGGGACCGCGTCGGCGACGACTGCGATCCGGAGCCGACGAACCCACGCCAGACCCTGACGCTGTTCACGTTCATGCCGGGCGATCAGCCGATGACACTCGGTGGACCGGGCACGTGGACGCAGGGTGCCGACTCGATCCACTACGACGGGATCGGGACCGGATCCGGGTTCGTCACGGGACAGGTCTCCGATATCAGGATCGCGCTCGGGATCGATATTCTCGCGAAGCTCGGCGGCTCCGTGCAGCACCAGCTCGCTCTCGGCGTGAACGACTCGTCGTCCACCACCGGGTACTTCGTCGAGCTCAACGAGATCGGCGGGGTCTCACGGGCCTCGGCAGGCTCGTTCGACGGGACCAGCTACCGATCGCTCGACAGCACGCCGCTACCGAACGGAGTGCACCTCGGGGCCGTGTTCCTGCAGGACACCATGGTCGGTCCTCCCACACCGTCGGTGACGATGGACGGAGGCTGGCCCGGCGAGATGTACACGGAGAGCGGGTCCGCGCCGGCCTATTCCGGCGGGGAAGACTTCTCGTTTGCGACGAACAACCTCGAGATCGAGGTCAGATATCTCGTGCTCGTCGTCAGCGCATCCTGATCGCGATCAGAGCGGGCCGAGACCGATCAGATCCTGCGTGCTCGCGGTACGCAACCACACGAGGTACTCGGCCAAGGCGTCGCGCTCGACGACCGTCAGCTCGCGATCGAAGCGCGGCATCTCGCTGTTAGCGGGTCCCATATGCAGTGCCGACTTCGGATTGCTGATGACGCTCAGGTAGTAGGAGCGGCTGCCGAGTCCGGCGAGCGACGGGCCGGCAGCACCGGGGGAGCCTTCATCGCGAGCGTGGCAATCGGTGCACGCGCTCTCGAACAGGTTGAGACCGCGATCGCGCTTCTTGATGTCGAGGTCCTCGGCACCGCTCTCGGCGTAGAGCATCTCGACCAGATCGGCGAGATCGGTCGCGCTGAGCTCGACCGGCTTCATCGCCGCCTCGGCCTTCGCGAACTTGGTGCGACCCCAGAACTGGTCCGCGCTCGGTGCCTTCAAAAACGCCAGTAGCCATGCGCGATCGCCGTGGCCCGGGGCGATCACCGGGCCCTTGCGCTCCTTGCTGTCGGCGTCGTGACAGTTCGCGCACCGCGAAGCGAACAGCGTGCGCGCCGTCCAGAACCTCGCTGTCTTGAACACGTCGAGCGCGCCGGTGACCGGCACGCCGTTCTCGACGGCCAGCTTGCGCGCGCGGGTCGCCAGCACCTCGGACGTGGCCTGGCGCTTCGCGAGCTCCGGGTCATTGGCATCGCGCGTGAACGACGCGACGGTCAGCGCGCCGATCATCGCGAACAGACCTGCGAGCGCACCGAGCCACAGCTTGCGCTTGCGAGGACGGCGCTCCATGCCGTGATCGAGCAGCGGCAGCGCGACGAGGAACCCGCCGACCACCGCGGGTGCTGCCATCGCGACGAGCTGCTCGGCACTGCCCGCGAGCACGCGAAGCTCGAACAGCCAGCGCACGGGCCACAGCGGCCGCGCGTCGTACGCCTGCGTGGGATCCGCGGGCGCTGCGAGGTCGGCGCCGCCGGTCACGATCACCACGGCGAGGAGCACGGCGAACACGATCGCCATCGCGATCACGTCGCGCAGCGTCTGCTGCGGCCACCGCGGGACCGCGTTGCGAGCGACGCGCATGGGCGTTGTGCCGTGACGACGCGCCAGCCAGATGTGGAACACGGTGAGAAGCGTGACGAGCACGGGGAGTGCGACGACGTGCATCGCGTACGCGCGAGTCAGGGTCAGGTTGCCGGGCTCGTTGCCACCGATCGCGACCGCACGGATCGCTCCACCCACGACGGGCGTGCCCGCGGCGATGCCGATCTCGACCTGGCTCGCCCAGTAGCCCGCCTGATCCCAGCGCAGCCAGTAGCCGGTGATCGACCACGCGATCAGCAGGACGAGCAACACGACGCCGAGCCACCAGACGATCTCGCGCGGCTGCTTGTACGCACCGGCGATCGCGGTCTGGAGCAGGTGGATCCCGGCGACGATCACGAGCGCAGAGCCGCCGTGATAGTGAAGCCCGCGGACGAGCCAGCCGAGGCTCGCCTGGTCCTGGATGTACGCGACCGAGGCCCACGCGTCGGTCGCCGACGGGCTGTAGAACGCGGCGAGCGCGATCCCGGTGACCACCTGGATCCCGAGGAGGAACACGAGCACGGTGCCGAACACGTGGGCGAACGAGACGCCACCGGCCATCATCGCGCCGTTGCGATCGAGCGGGATCCGATCGCGGAGAAAGGCTCGGATCACACCTGCTCCCGCGTCGCGCTGCCCGGCTTGTAGCGGACCCACGTCAGCTGGAGCCGGCCGTTCCGGACCTCGACGGGAAGCGGGTCAAGCCCGCGCTCCGACGGCCCGGACTGCTTCTCACCGGTGACCGAGAACCGGCTGTCGTGGCACGGACACAGGAAGTCCTTGCCCTCCCAGCCGATCGCGCAACCCAGGTGCGGACACACGGCCGACAGCGCCTCGATCTTCGTCGGCTCGGTGCGCCGGATCCACGCAGCGCCGAGGACGACGTCGCGCGCCGAGGTCCAGCCATCCTTCACCATCGGTGCGATCACCTCGACGCGCCGTGGTGGCGCGCCGACACGAAACCGATCGACGTTGCCGAGATCGAGCGGCTCGGTCGGGCCCGTCACCGTCGTCCGCGTCGCGGGATCGACGACGAGCCGGATCACCGGCACCGCGACCATCAGCCCGACGCCCGTGCCGACGGCGCACGTCGCGGCCTTCAGGAACTTCCTGCGGTCCGGATCGTTATCCGCCATGGCCTCACGGTAGCAGAGGAGCCATGACGCTCGCGCCTTTCGTGGGCCGTTGTCATCACGCCCCCGAGGGAGCGTTCACGATCAGCCCATCGTGCGCTCTTCGCGCTCCTGATCTTCTTTGCACTTGATGCAGAGGCTCGTCTCGGGCCGCGCCTCGAGGCGCTTCTTGCCGATCGGCTCCTCGCAGATCTCGCAGATCCCGAACGATCCGTCCTCGATCTTCTTGAGCGCGTGGTCGAGCTTGGTCAGCAGGCTCTTCTCGCGACCACGAAGGCGGAACTCGAACGACTGGATGTACTCGCTCGATGCGAGATCCATCTCGTCCGGGAGATCGTTTGCGTCGAGCACCATGCCCTCGGAGAGCATCTGGCGGGCACGCTCGAGAACGACTTTACGCTTGTCCTCCAGCAGCTCCTGAAACTTCTTCAGCTCCTTCTTCGTGAGTGCTTTGGATGCGGTGGCGGTCGCTGTGCTCACGGTGATTCCCCCCAAACGGGTCTGCTTCGTCGAGAAACGGCGTTGTCGAAAGCGCGGTAGGATAGTGGTGCACGAGGGTCATGACAACCCCCCCGAACGGATCGTCTTACAGAGGCGGACGTCTTGACACCCTGTAGGCAGACATCGAAACTAGCTCCCGTATGGCCGGCTCCGATAAGCGCAAGCAGTCCCTGTATTTTCCCGAAGACATGCTGAAGGAAATCCAAGACGAAGCGACCCGGCAGGACCGGTCTCTTTCATGGATTGTCCAGAAGGCGTGGAAGATCGCCCGCAAGGAGATCATGAAATACCCGTCGGTGAACGAGTTCCCCGGCGAGGAAGACGAGAAAGAGATCGCCTAGGAGCTGACCGGTGCAGGCGGCGTGGGGATACGCCGTTGCGCCCAGCGATGGCAGCCCACTTTTCTATGAGTCGTGGGGCGAACGGGGCCACACGACACCGGTGCTGCTCTGTGACGGCATCGGGTGTGATGGGTACGTCTGGCGCTACCTGAGAGCAGATCTCGGGAAGCGGTTCGGACTGCACCCTCATTACCGCGGCCATGGCCGCACGGCTGCTCCGCAGGATGCTGCGCGCGTGACGATCGAGGACCTCGCGGATGATGTCGCGTGTGTCCTCGATGATGCGCTCGTCGACCGTGCAGTGCTGGTCGGTCATTCGATGGGTGTCCAGGTCGCGCTCGAGACCTATCGGCGCCACGCCGACCGGGTCGCCGGGCTCGTGCTCGTGTGCGGTGCGCCTTCCTATCCATTACGTACGTTCAAGGGATCGGCAACGCTCGAGGAGCTGCTGCCGACGATCCAGAAGTGGATCGGTCGGATGCCGAAGGTCCTCAATCGACTGAGCCGCACGCTGCTGCCGACCCGGCTCGCCTACGAGGTCGCGAGCCGGCTGGAGATCCGCCGTGAGCTCGTCGAGCCGGAGGACTTCATGCCCTACCTCGAGGGGATGTCGCGGATCGATGTCCGGCTGTTCGTGACGATGCTGGCGTCCGCAGGCCGCCACAGCGCAGAAGAGCTCCTCCCCGAGGTGAAGGTGCCCACGCTGGTCGTCGCCGGCGGCCGGGACGGCTTCACACCTCCCGAGCGGAGCCGGGCGATGGCGGAGGCGATTCCCGGGGCCGAGCTGCTCGAGATTCCGAACGCGTCTCACACCGCTCCCATCGAGCGTCCGAACCTCGTCGACTGGACGATCCGCGACTTCATCGCGCGCCGGATCGATGTCGTCGACCCTGGCGTGAACCGTCAGCTGATCGACCCGCGTCCTCGAGAGTGAGACGCCGCTTCATCGGTCGCTGGGGTCTTCAGAACCCCCCTCGCGAATTTTCTGAGCGGCATTCGGGTTAGCCGTCGGGTACCGCGTGTTTTTCATTAGGTTGCTCGCGGAAAGTAATCGCTTTTTCAAAAACGATCGGGCAAGGTCGCGGCTCATCGCAGAGCGAGCCTTTGGGGGGGAAATCCAAGGATCCTGCTGCGAGACCAGGACAAAACAGCCATGGAAACCGACAAGTCAATGACACGCCCTGTCCTCCGTCGGCCCGATGACGACAACGACGGACTGGTGGCCCTGCCGCCGATCCCGCTGGTTCGTCAGCGCCTCCGGTCGACCGTCAAGGATTTCGGTGTCTCGCAGCCCGGCCGCCGCGCCGCTGCACTCGCCGCCGTCTGGATCGCCGCCACGGGATGCGAAGCCGACCTCAATCATTACGACCCTGAGGAGGCTCTCCGCACCTACCGCCTGATCGAGTCGGAGCTCCGTGCGGAGCTTCGCATCTCGCTCGGTCGCGCGATCACGAACGAGCCGCACGCGGCCACGCGCAACACGATGATCAGCATGCTCGAGCACCTCGAGGAGCTCGAGGCCGCTGCTGTCGCGCCGCGCCCGGCTCGCCGCCGCCGCCGCCGCTAAGCAAGCACTTCGATAAGCGATGGAAGAGTCCGGTTCGCCGGGCTCTTTTTCGTTTTCGGCTCAGAAGCAGACCTGGGTCTCGATGCACTGGTTCGTGGTGCAGTCGCGATCGAAGTCGCCGCCGGGTTCTCGACGCTTCGCTGACGTCCGGCGTCCGCCGCCCTCCGGCCATCGCGGTCCGGACGTCGGCCACTGCGTCGCGCAACCGCGCGAGATCACCGACGGCGGATCACGGCTTGACGCTTGCTGAACGCGCCCATCGTCATGTCCACGCCGTCATCATCCGCAAACCGACCAGCCGCAGTGGCGGCACAACCTGCACGAGCTCTGCACGACGACGACGTTCCCGCACTCGGGACAGCTCGCGGTGGTTCCCGCACGCGGAGTCCGTGCACCCGTGACGAGCACCTGGCCCTCGCGGCTGCCGTCCCGGTAGACGGTGATTCCCTTGCAACCCAGCTCGTACGCGAGCTGGTACGCAGCTTTCACATCGAGCGGAGTGGCGCTCTTCGGGAGGTTGATCGTCTTGCTGACGGCGGCGTGGACGTATCGCTGAAACGCAGCCTGCATCCGGACGTGCATGGTGGGGTGGACGTCGTGAGCGGTCGGGAACGATCGCTGGACGTCGGCGGGAACGTCGGCGCGGCCGCGAACGCCACCGTGCTCGGCGACCGCCTCGAACAGCGCGGGCGATGCGAAGCCCCGCTCCGCGGCGACCCGCTGGAACGACGGGTTGACCTCGGTGAGCTCGGCCCCGTCGAGGACGTTACGGCGATACGCGAGCGCGTACAGCGGCTCGATCCCGCTCGCGCAGCCGGCGATGATGCTGATCGTTCCGGTCGGGGCGATGGTGGTCGTCGTCGCATTGCGCAGGGGACGGTCCCCGGCCTGCTCCCACCGCGACCCGCTCCAGGACGGGAAGGCACCGCGCCGCGCGGCGAGTGCGCGCGAGGCTGCCAGCGACTCGTCTTCGAGGAAGGCAGCCATCTTGCCGGCGAGCTCAAGGGCTGGCTCCGAGTCATACGGGATCTCGAGCGCGGCGAGTGCATCTGCCCACCCCATGATCCCGAGCCCGATCTTGCGCGTGGCCTTGGTCGCGCGCTCGATCTCGGGCAGCGGGTACCGGTTCGCGTCGATCACGTCGTCGAGGAATCGCACCGCATCGTGAATCACGGCGCGCAGCCGCGCCCAGTCGAGATCGCCGTCGCGCACAAAGCGGCCGACATCGATGCTGCCGAGCGTGCACGACTCGAACGGGAGGAGTGGCTGTTCTCCGCAGTTGTGGACGAGCAGGCCGTTCGCGAAGAAGTGGCTCGTCGACGGCTCACTGAGGTCGAAGACCTCCTCCTCACCGACCGCTTCGAGCGTGTCCATCGTGTACCACTCGCCGTTACCGCGAAGCCGCACGCCGGCCTGCAGCTCGCCCGCTGCGATGTCGCCGGCCTCGGTGGTGACCAGATGGTCTGCCGTGAGCCGCAAGGTCAGACCCTCACGCGTCGACAGCCGCAGGACGGGTCGAACGCCGGTGCAGATCACCTGCGTCGCGGCGCGAAACACGACGTGCTCTCCATC
Source organism: Myxococcales bacterium (assembly GCA_028287135.1). Lineage (GTDB taxonomy): Bacteria > Myxococcota_A > Polyangia > Haliangiales > Haliangiaceae > JABFXX01. Next base: position 150,068 of record JAQBQE010000051.1, on the reverse strand, counting down.
CCACGTGGCGATCCGGGGCGTCGTGCCGACGAGCTCGCGGATCTGAACCAGACCTCGATCTTCGACCCAGACCCGCGTGTCGCCAGTGACACAAGGATTTGTCGCTTCGATCGGACCGAGCGCGGGCGTGGGATGGAGGTCGTTGATTCGATCGATGAAGACCATGCCGGGATCACCGACGGCCCACGCGGCATTGGCGATCGCATCGAGGACACGGCGCGCATCGAGCTTGGCGGTGACGATGCCGGTGCGCGGGTTGACGAGGTCGTAGGTGGTGCCGGCCTTGACGGCCTTCATGAAGACGTCCGTGACCGCAACCGAGAGGTTGAAGTTGGACATACGACCTGGATCCAGCTTGATAGCGATGAATTCGAGGACGTCCGGATGATCCACGCGCAGCATGCCCATGTTGGCGCCGCGTCGCGTCCCGCCCTGCTTGATCGCCTCGGTGGCAACGTCGAACACCTGCATCAGCGACACGGGACCCGAGGCAGTGCCGCCGGTCGACGCGACGAGATCGCCCGCGGGACGCAGCTTGGAGAACGAGAAGCCCGTACCTCCGCCCGTCTTCTGGATCTCGGCGGCCCAGCGCACCGCCTCGAAGACCCCCGTGGTCGAATCGTCGACGGGAACCACGAAACAGGCGGCGAGCTGACCAAGTGGCCGGCCCGCGTTCATGAGAGTTGGCGAGTTGGGCAGGAACTCGAGCGTGGACATCATCCGCTGGAAGGCAGCCCGCGCAGCGGCGACCTCGTCGGACGTGTAACCGATCCGCGACTCCGCCGCGCTCACGTGGTCCGCGACCCGGCGGAAGAGCTGCTCCGGCGTCTCAACGACGACCCCGTTCTCGCGCGCGAGGTAGCGAGCGCGGAGGACCGCGAGAGCGTTGTCGGTCAGCGTCGCCGCCACGTTCGAACCGTACGCTCCGTCGCCCAGGCACGCAACCGACCGCGTCCGACGCTGGCGTGGCTGATCCTGTTCGTCGTGCTCGCGCTGCTCGCGTTCACCGCACGCCTGGCAGCAGCGAACGCAGTGCCGGGACCTGGGTCCGACTCGGCGATCGACTCGGTCGACTCCCCGATCGGTGAGGACGTGAGCACCGACGATCGGATTACCGCGGACACCACCGCGGCGACCGGCGACCCGACAGAGGCGGAGAGCTTCGACCCGGCGTGGGCCGATGCCGGCGCCGCCGATCAGCGCGAAGCAGCGCAGCGCCGCACCGGCTCGCGCCTTGGCCGCATCGATCTCACGATCACGTGGCGCCGCACGATGAGCTGGCGCGAGTCGCCGCTCGGCGAGCTACTGGCGATCGACGACGCGGCACGCGCGATCGTGCGGAACCAGTGGTTCCTGGTCGCGACGTGGAGGCTGTGATGCGCATGTCCTGGATCGCGCTGGTCGTTGTCGCGATGACAACGGCACCGAGCCCACGGGTTGCGTGGGCCGATCGGTCGACCGACCACGATGACGAACACGACGACGACAGCGACGATGCGCGCGATGCGCGCGACGGAGGATTCGGACGGGAGGATCCGGGCGGCCCGATCGGAACGATGCGCGTCGTCGGACCTCCGATCGCCGAGGTGCTCGAGGCTGCGTACACCACGGCCGGCCTGCAGGGCAGACTCGGCGGAGGGTTTGCGACCCGCGCCCGGCTCGGCGGCCTGGTGCCATGGGTCAGCGTACGAACCGGCCGCGACACGAGCTGGCACGACGACGTGCCCGATGTCGGTCGGGGAACCACGATCGAGGTCCGGGCGACCTGGCGCCTCGATCGGATCGTGTTCGACGGCCGCGAGCTCCAGGTCGCGGCGCTCGAGGCGGCCCGCCGACGGGAGCGCCGGAGGCTCGCAAACCTCGTGATCCACACGTACTTCGTGTGGCGACGCGCAGCATCGGCGGGCTCGAGCCCGCGCTCCCTGTCGCGCGCGGACGAGGCGGCGGCCGAGCTCGACGCGCTCACGAATGGGTGGTTCTCTGAGGCGCGCGACGCAGTGCGTCCGAGTACCGGACAGTACGGACCGCACGTCGCTACCCCGTGAAAACTTGCCAGTGGCCGACGAGTTCTCCAAGCTGATGAGAGGTGGGAACGTCCGAACGAGAGCACCAGCGGTACGCGCACGAGGCGGCGATCACGGTGCACGTGCTCGGCAAGAAGCTCGAAGGCCGCACGAGCAACGTCTCGCGCGGCGGCCTGTGCGCAGACCTCGAGCTGGCGGTGAAGCTCGGCACCGAGGTCGAGGTCGAGCTCCAGCTCGTGTTCGAGCACGACGAGAAGTCCGATGCGCTGATCATGCCCGCGCGCGTCGTGTGGTGCACCACGGTCGACGAGGGCTTCCAGATCGGCATGTGCTTCAAGCCGCTGACCGCGGAGAAGACGCGGATGATGGCTCTGTTCCTGCGCTACCTCGACGATGGCGGCAAGCCAGTCAAGCAGCCCAAGGGCGAGCGCAGTATCGACGACCAGTTCGGCTGAGCTAGACCGGCTGCGCCTTCGCCTTCGCGTCGGCCTGCATGCGCGCCTTCTGGATGTCCTGCATCATGCCGAGCACGAGGCGCGGATCCGTGAAGACGTTGAGCTTGGGCGCGAGCGACTTCGCGTAGCGATCGAAGTACAGCAGCTGCTTCGTGATCAGGATGAACTCGTTCGGCATCCGCATCCGGTGCCGGGTCGCGGTGCGCTGGATGCCCGGCAGGAACTCGGAGTAGTTGACCTGGCCGAACGACAGCGTCAGCAACGGCCGGTAGGTCTCGCCGAGGTCCGCGACGAACCCGTCGACGTCGAGACCATCCGGGGCGCCTGCCATCTCGATGATGATCTCCGCGAGCCGTTTGTAATTACCGGACGCGAACGCGATCATGTAGTCGGTGACGAGGTAGCGCTCCTTGTCATCGAACCGACCGACGATGCCGAAGTCGAGGAAGCCGATCGTGTCGTCGTCGAGCAGCATCAGGTTTCCAGCGTGGACGTCGCCGTGGAAGAACCCGTAGAACACGACGCACTGGAACCACGCGCGGAGTCCGTCGACGAGCTTGGTCTCGCCGTCGATACCCTTGGCCTTGATCTCCTCGAACTTGTCGACGCGAAGTCCGTTGAACCGCTCCATGACGAGGATCTTGCGGGTCGTGTACTCGTGGTGCGGAACGGGAGAGCGGATGTTCTTGTGCCCGAGCTCGCGCATGATGTCGTTGAAGCGATCGAGGTTCTCCGCTTCCTTGCGGAAGTCGAGCTCCTCGGACAGCGTCTTCGTGAAGTCATCGACGACGCCAACCGGGTTCGCGAGCTCGACGTTCTTCCTGAACTTCGCGAGGATGCGAGCCAGCGCGCGCATCAGCTTCATGTCGGCCATGCAGCGAGCGATGATGCCCGGCCGCTGGACCTTGATCACGACGAGCGTTCCATCGCGCAGCCGCGCCGCATGGACCTGCGCGATCGAGGCAGATGCGAGCTGCTTGGCTTCGACCTCGACGAGATGCGCGGCCTTCTCGGCACCGAGCTCCTCGTCGAGCGTGCGCTTGACGTCCTCGAACGGGAACGGCTTCACGCGGTCGAGGACCTTCTGGAACTCCTTGACGTACGGGTCCGGGAACATGCCCGCGGACGACGCGATGATCTGGCCGAACTTGATGAACGTCGGCCCCATGTCCTCGCACCACATGCGCAGGAGCATCGGGCGCGTCAGCTTCTGGTAGCGGTCACCGCGACCGGTGAGCTTGATGAACAGCTTGCGCAGGCCCACCAGGTCAGAGACCCACAGCCAGAAGTACTTCGAGCTGTAGATGATGAGCGCCCAGATTCGCCTCGGTACCGGAAGGGAGACCGAGAGGACGAACAGGACGGCCACGATGCCGAGGAGCGAGTACCAGAACATGCTCGCCGTCATCCTAACACTGCCGCGCGGCGGCCCGCCCGCTCACCCGTGGCTATACTGCCCCGATGCTGACGACAGTCACCGCCGGCCCGTACACCGTGCGCGGCGTCTCCGTCGGCGGTGTCTACACCTCGCTCCAGGTCCCGGAGCTCGGCGTTCTGTTCGATGCCGGGATTTCCCCGAGGTCGTTCGGCGCGATCGACACGATCCTGCTCTCGCACGGCCACGCGGATCACGTCGGCGCCCTGCCCGGCCTGCTCGGGATCCGGGCGCTGCACGGCAAGACCCGGCCGCCGCGTGTCGTGATGCCGGCCGAGATCGTGGACGACCTGACGACGGCGCTTGCCGCCCTGACCAGGCTCCAGCGCTGGCCGCTCGAGATCGAGGCGATCGGGATGAACCCAGGCGACGTGGTCGCCCTGCGTGGCGATCTGCACGTCCGCGCGGTGCGCACCTTCCACCCGGTACCGTCGCTCGCGTACATCCTGGTCCGCCGCGTCGCCAAGCTGCGGCCGGATTTCCACGGCCTCACCGGCCCGGAGATCGCAGCGCGCCGCCGGGCGGGCGAGGACGTCACCGAGATCGACGAGCGCATGGAGCTCGCCTACGCGACCGACACGCTGGTCTCGGTCCTCGACCACTCGCCTGAGCTGCTGCGTGCGCGCGTGCTGATCGTCGAGTGCACGTTTCTCGATGACCGCAAGTCGCTCGAGGCGGCGCGGGCCGGCTGTCACATCCATCTCGACGAGCTGATCGAGCGCGCCGATCGCTTCGAGAACGAGCACATCGTGATGATGCACGTCTCCCAGCTGTACCGGCCGGACGAAGTCGCGAGCATCCTCGACGCGCGCGTTCCGCCGGCGCTGCGCAAGAAGATCATCCCGTTCGTTCCCGACGGCCCATGGCCCGGCTGAGTCCGTGATGCCCGACGACCGCGACGAGTCCGAGGACACCGACGAGGTCATGACGCCCGAGCTGACCGACCAGCTCGACCTCCACACGTTCCTCCCGCGCGACTGCGCGGACGTCGTCGAGGAGTACGTGCGCGCTGCTCAGGAAGCCGGAATGACCGCCGTCCGGATCATCCACGGCAAGGGCACCGGCACGTTGCGCCGGATCGTCCACGGCGTGCTCGAGCGGCATCCCGCCGTGAAGAGCTTCACGCTCGCAGGCGAGCGTGGCGGGAGCTGGGGCGCGACCTCGGTCGAGCTCCACCCGGCCGAGACTCCACCCCGCGCGCGCTAGCTCGAGGTCGCGACGATCAGGACCGCGAGCTCGCCGATCGCGGCAGCGACCGAGACGACCGGCGCTGACAGCCGACCCTCGCGGCGCTGTGCATCGAGGCCGAGCGCGAACGCGGCGATCGCGGTGACCACGAGCGCGACGATGCCGACCTTGCCGAGCGCGAACACTGTCAACGCTGCGACCGCGAGGCTCAACGCGGCGGTCAGCCATGCGGGTGTCGGCGTGGCGACCAGCGAGCGCCGCACGTCCTGATCCACGATCGGATCGCCAAGCCCCTGGAGGAACACGGCGGCCCAGCGGCCGACGACGGCCGTCATGACGAGCACCGCGAGCCAGTGCGCCGGCGGCACCATCACGATCGCCGCGGCGCGGATCAGTGTCGTGAACACGAGGGCGAGCACTGCCGGCACACCCGGCGATCGTGCCTGGCCCTGGGGCTGCCCCACGAGCCGATCGACGCGGTCTGCGATCCCGCGCTCGACCAGCGCGGCCGATGCGAGCGTCAGCGCGGCGAGCCCGACGAGCGCGGCGATCGGCGTCGCGACCCCGATCTTCGCGAGCGCCGTGGCGACGAGCCAGGCGACCAGGCCGATCGGAACGCCGAGGGCCACGATCCATCCCGACGACCGGGTGTCGTCACCGACCTCGGTCGGCCACCGCCACGGCGTGGAGCTGACGAGCGCGACGGCACCGCCATAGAGCGGACCCAAGCGGCGCTGCCAGTCCTCTCGCGTCGTCACGCCACCGAGTATATCGCGGACTTTCGCGTTCGAAGCTGCATGGTACGTTCCGCGCGATGTCCAAGGCGACCTACGACCTCGTCCTCTTGCCGGGAGATGGAATCGGACCCGAGGTGATGGCGGAAGCCCGCGCGCTCGTCGATGTGGTCGCGCAGGGGACCGGTGTCGGGTTTCACCTCGAGGAGATTCCGTGCGGCGGCAAGTTCTATCTCGAGCACGGCAGCCGCGACTGGCCCGAGGGCTCCGAGGACAAGTGCCGCGCCGCGGATGCGATCCTGCTCGGCGCGGTCGGCTGGAACGGTCCCGACGGCTCGCCCGTGACGATGCCCGACGGCCAGGGCGGCGGAAAGATGGCGGGCTGGTCACCGGTGATCGGAAACCGGATGAAGCTCGACCTCTACGCCAACATCCGCCCGGTCAAGTGCCTGCCGGGAACCCGCCACGGTCTGTCCGGGAACTTCCGGCCGGTGTGGACGCCCGAGACCGTCGACATGGTGATCATCCGGGAGAACACCGAGGGCCTGTACTCGGGCATCGGTGAGCGCACCGCGGATCGCGCGACCGACCTCCGCGTGATCACGCGGCACGCGTCCGAGCGGGTGATCCGGGCGGCGTTCGAGCTCTCGCGCCAGCGCGAGAAGGGTGCCCCGGTCGACGGCAAGCGCCGCGTGACCTGCATCGTCAAGCACAACGTCCTCGCCGGCTGCCGGCTGTTCCTCGACGTGTTTCGCGAGGTCGCGACCAGCTACCCCGAGATCGAGCCCGACGTCGCGATCGTCGACTCGTTCGCGATGTTCGTGCTGACGCAGCCCGAGCGCTACGACGTCTGCGTGACGACGAACATGTTCGGCGACATCCTCACCGACCTCGCGTCCGTGCTGCAGGGCGGGATGGGGATGGCGGTCGGCTGCAACGTCGGCGATCAGCACGCGATGTTCGAGCCGATCCATGGCTCGGCACCGCCGCTCGCGGGCAAGGACCGCGCGAATCCGCTGGCGATGCTGCTCGCGACCGGCGAGGCGATGAAGTGGCTTGGCCTGCGGTTCGGAGACGAGCGACTGACGCGCGCCCACGATGCGATCGACGCCGCGGTCGCATCGATCGTCGCGCGGGGTGAGCCGCTGACGAGCGATCTGGGCGGCACTGCGGGTACCAAGGCCGTCGCGCAGGCTGTGCGCGACGAAGTGCAGCGCCGCCTGGCTAGTTAGCTGGTGCCGGAGGTCGGACTCGAACCGACACTCCCGTGAAGGAAGGGGCTTTTGAGACCCCCGAGTCTACCATTTCTCCACTCCGGCGCAGACCGAGCATAGACGCTTCGGCCCGCCTCGACGAGGGTTAGCCCGTCGAGGAATGCAGAAACGCGCCGACCCTTCGATCGACGCGTCCCGCATTCTGTCGTGATCTAGATTCTCCAGGCTTGCGCCCGGAGATCGGAATCACATGCCGCCGCCAGCAGCGCCCGAGCCGGCATCGGCCGAGCCCGCTTCGCCAGCCGGCATCTCGCCCGAGCCGGCCTCGGCCGAGCCCGCGCCCGTGGTGTCCGCGGCCGGAGCAGCCGGAGCCGCCGCGTCCTTCTTCTTGCCGCAAGCGGCAACCGACATCGCAACAACAGCAACAACGATAAGCATCTTCTTCATGGTTCTAGATCCTCTCTCTGGTTCGCTTTGATTGGTTTCGCAGTCGTCAAACAGGAAACGAAATGATCACTTGGCCGCGCAAGGATCGGCGCCGCCCGCACAGGGGTCGGCCGTCGTCGCGCCGCCGGCCGCGCCGTCCGTGGCGCCGCCATAGGTCGAGCCGCCGGTGGGCGTGGTCTCCATCGCGGAGCCGCCGGTGTTGCCCGGGGTCGTGCCCGAGCTCTTCTTGCCGCCGCACGCGCCGAGGGCCGCAGACGTCAGAACCGCAACGATCAACATCTTCTTCATCGGTCTCTCTCCTTGAGGGTTCGTGCGCCGGGCGGCGCGCAGGTCAGGTAGGGGTGGTTTCGGCCAGAGCGGTCTCGAGCTCTTTGCGCGCGTGCGAATCGCCACGCCGGCCCGCGACCTCGATCCCCTTGCGGTAGATCTCGGCGGCTTCGGGCGTGCGGCCCAGCGCGACCAGCGTGCCGCCGGCCATCAGATAGGTGGCGACGTAGTCCGGGAACTGCTCGAGAAGCTCCTGGAACGCGGCCCACGCCTCGTCGAGGCGGCCGGTGCCCTTGTACTCCATCGCCAGGCCGTACCGAGGGAACGGATCCGTCGGGGTGCGAGCGATGAAGGTCTTGAAGGTTTCGATCCGATCCATAACGCAGGGGGCCCGGGTAACAACGCAGCAGGTAGGGAAGACTTACAGGGCGCGGACATTACCCAGGGCTTTGCTCCAAATGCCAGTGTAGTAAGACGATTTCGGGCACCCTTGTCGTGCTACAACGTATCGAAGCTGCGGTGAAGCGCGCATTTACCAGGTTCGTCGGGGTCGATCTCGGGGGTGGCAGGGGCAAGACCACCGCGGTGGCAGAGCTCCGGAGTGGCCCCGCCGGCGCCGAGGTCATCGAGGTCGCCACGCGGTCGACGCGCCAGCCGTGGACCGACGACACCCTGGTGACCCGGCTCGCCGACGGCGAGCACGGCGGTCGCGTGATTGCGATCGATGCCCCGCTGACCCAGACCGCGTGTGGTCGGTGCGAGCGGCCCGTGTGCCCCGGGATGGAGGCGTGCGCCGATCCATCCGTGGTCTGGCTCCGCACGTCCGGGCGCACCTTGATCCGCAAGGTCGCCGCCGCGACGGTGGGCGGTGGTCCGCGCACGCAGCCGACCGCGCAGGCCCGGCTTGCACCGTACGCCCACCGCGCCACCGACGTCGTGATGACCTACGAGCGCGGTCTCCTGCCGCTGACGGCGCTCGGTGCGACCAACGGAGCGGTCGCCGCGCGCGCGACCCAGCTTCGCCGCCGGCTCCGCGGCGCCGGCTATCAGCTCCACGAGAACCTGCTCGAGGTCTCGCCCGCTGCCACGGTCGCCGCCCTGTGCGGGTCCAAGGCAGCGCGCGGCTACAAGCGCGACGCCGACCCATGGCGCACGCGAGCCCTGATCCTCGAGAAGCTCGTGGATCTGTCGTTCGCGCCGCAGAGCCGGATGGCGCGCGAGGATGTCCTCGGCAACGATCACTGCTTCGACGCCGTGATCAGCGCGTACACCGCCTATCTGTGGGCCCGCGATGGCTGGCCGGCGCCCGAAGGCGCGTTCGCCGAGGACGGCTGGATCTACGCGCCGCCCTGACCACCGGCGACCGGACAGCCGTTCGCCGCAACATCAGCGATTTGCACGTAGGGGTCCCTCTCCGTAAGCCACGGATTGTCTTGGATGGGCGTGTCCGGCTCAGATCAGGACTTCGTACGCGGCCGTGACCTCGGCGAACCGGCGCTCGAGGGTCCGCCGGTGCTGGTCGTCGGCCTCGGGCTGCAGGTCGGGATGCAGCGAGCGCGCGAGGCGGCGATAGGCGCGCTTCACGGACTCGAGATCCGCACCGTCGTCGACGCCGAGCAGATGGAGCGCTGCCTGCCGCCGCGAATCGACGATGCGATGGGGTCCGCTGCGCTCGGCCACGACGCCGGCGCCATCGAGCGCATCGACGCTGCGCAGGAAGTGGATGAACGCGAGGAGGCGAAACCGCGGGGTGCGCGCGAGCGGCCAGATCTGATCGAGCCGACGCGGCTGCGCCATCGCGACGAGCATCCGGCGATCGGCCTCGTCGACGGCCTCGGGCGCGAGGTTTTTGCGCAGGCAGAGCCGGATCCCGGCAAGCTCGCGCACCAGCATCTCGGCGAGCGTGCCGTCGAGCTGGGCCTCGAGATGCTGGCGCGCCCATGCGGTCAGCGAGATCTGGTTGGTCGCACCCGGCGGATACGCGGTGACACCGCCCTCGAACAGGACGGTCATGTCGTCGACGGCGAGCAGGCGCGACAGCCGCGCGATCACCGCCTTGCGTACGACATCGCCCTCGCCGACGACCACCTGCCCGCGCCGCAGCACGAACACCTCGCCACGCGCAGCGCGCACGCTCAGCGTGAGGACGCCGCTCGCAGCCTGGTGCCCGAGTCGGTAGAGCAGCCGCACAAGCTCACCACGGGCGAGCTTGCGACGAATCGTGAACGGAGCCTCCGGCACAGCGCCATCTTTGGCGCGCTCGACGGAGGGAGCAATTTTTCAGCCCGATCTAGATCGATCAGGCTGGCCGATCACATGAAGCCGGCCTTGCGGCGCTCGACGATGAACTCGGTGACGGTGTTGCGGACGTCCTCGCGGAACGAGACGAGGCCGGCAGCAATCTCACGAAGCGCGGTGACAGCCGGCTTGTTATCGCAATCGACTCCCGCCGTAGCACCACGAGACAGCTGGCGTGCGCGCTCTGCAGCGAGAACGACCAGCGCAAACCGATTGGGGACCTTATCGAGGCAGTCTTCGACGGTAACGCGAGCCATGGACCGCGGAACTTACTCGCTTGCCGGGAGGAGTCAAGGGCACGCCTTGCCAGAGCCGTTCTGACCCACTACGCTAGATGGGCGGGCCCCAACCTACCGGCAAGTAGGTTTTCGAGTCATCGCCCGCACTTAACTTATGCCTGTACGACCAGCTACGCCTGCATTGGCGTCGACTACAGCCTCGGCTCGAGGTGCAGCCCGGATCGATCTCGATTGGGACGCGCTCGAGATCGCCGTCGAGCGAAACTCGCCGGACACCGACAGCTACCTCGACCTGACCACCGGACGCGTCCTCACGATCACGACGGGTGATCCCGAGGCGACGATCAACCGACAGCAGGTGTCGGAGAACATCCGCAACTTCCTGCGCGTCGAGCCCGCATCGAGCCGCGAGCAGTACCGCTGGATGGAGCGCTTCGTCGGCTCGGTCGTCGACGAACCGCTCCGCGAGCGCCTGATCATCTCGATCGATGGCAAGGGCGCGTTCCGCCGGTTCAAGGACGTGCTGCTCGCCTACCCCGCCGAGCGCGAGCGCTGGTTCTCGTACCGGGCCGATCTCCTGCACTGGCACATCCAGAACTGGCTCGAGTCGCACGAGATCCAGCCGACCAACGAGCCGCCGTGGGGCGCGGTCGTCGCGCCGCAGGAGCTGCCGGCCGTCGGCCGTGCGGTCGTTCACGGCACCGAGGCGCCGGGCGAGTCGCTGCGCCGGCAGGCCCGCGATCTGATCGAGACGATCGCCGCGATCGAGCTGCCGACCGCGATCGCGTTCCTCGAGTTCTTGAAGCTGCGCTCGAGCGATCCGACCGCGAAGGCCGATGCCGAGCGCGACCGCGAGCACGACGAAGCCGCAGACTCCGTGTCGTGAGCGAGCACCGGATCGAGCAGCTGATCACGCAGCTCGTGCAGTCCGCGCCGGCGCTCGACGAAGCGGTGCTCCGCGATCTCGACGGTGAGCTCCAGGCCAACGGCTCACCGCTCGCACGATCGATCGCGCGCGTGCTCGCGCTGCTCGATACCGGGCAGCCCATCGCGGGGATCGATCAAGGCATCGCCCTGCCCGCGCTCGCGATGGCGTGCGGAACGCTGTGCGATCCACGGCTGACCGAGCGCGAGCACGATGCCGCGCGGTTCGAGATCGAGACGCTGCTGCCGTTGCCGGCGTCCGCGGTGAAACCGCCGACGCTGACGGCGCCCGATGTTCCGCTGTCGTCGCTACGCCGCCGAAGCTAGCCGCGCACGGCGACGGCGACCTTGAGGTAGTTACCCTCGGGGAAGCCGGGCAGCGTCGGGAAGTCGGGCGGTAGCGGGCGACGATCGATGATCTGGAGCTGGGTGCGCGCCATCTGCGCGCCATCGGCGAGCGCGAGCTCGAAGTCCGAGGCGGACATCTTGTGCGTCGACGACGCAGCGATCAGGAGACCGCCGGGAACCAGGACCTCGAGGCTCGCGGCGATCAGCTCCGCGTAGTCGCGCACGGCGCTCCACGGCTTGCCGCCACGCGCCGCAGCACTCGCGAACGCCGGAGGATCGAGCACGACCATGTCGAACGTGCGGCTGCGCTCGACGAACCGAGCGAGCACCTTGAACACGTCGCCGACGATGTGCTCGGGCTTCTCGGGATCGAAGCCCGACGCCGCGAAGTTCTTGCGGGCCCGCGCGTGCGCCTTCGCCGCGACATCGACCGCGACGACCTCGGCCGCATCACCCGCCTGCGCGTACAGGCTGATCGCGCCGGTGTACGAGAACAGGTTGAGCACGCGGCGGTTCTTCGCCCACTGGCGGACGGCGCGGCGACCTTCACGGAGATCCGCGAACAGACCGGTCGACAACGGAGCGGTCACGTCGACGACGATCTTCAGATCATCCTCGGAGACCTCGAACTCGACGGGCGCCGGCGTACCGCGGACGAGATCCGCTCCGGGCTGGCGCGGTGCTTCGCCACCGAGCGAGCGATACCGCCGCTGCTCGTAGATCGCGATCGGCTTCAGCTCCGCCTCGAGGGCGTTGTAGAGATCCTCGCGCAGGTTCGCGACCGCGGTCGTGAACAGCTGCACGACGAGATAGTCGCCGTAGCGCTCGACGACGATCCCCGGCAGGCCGTCGGCCTCGGCGTTGATCAGGCGGACACAGCCGAGCTTCTCGAAGTCGAGGATCTTCTTGCGCAGCGCGATCGCGCCGCGAACGCGATCGCGGATCAGCGTGCCATCGATCATCCGCTCGGGGCTCCGCGTGAACACGCGCAGTGCGATCGTGCTGTCGGAGTCGTAGAGACCGCGACCGACGAACTCGCCGTCCTCGTCGACGAGCTCGATCGACGTGCCCGGCTCGGGCGACATCGGCCGCGGTCCGAGCGCTTCCCGGTAGACCCACGGATGCCCGGACCGGATCCGGCTCGCGACATCCCCGGAGAGCCGGACCGTGTTCTTGCGCACGATCGGGGCGCCGCGCACGGGGCGACGGACGGTGCGACGCATCGATCCGCGATCCTGGGCCATCGCGGCGCTTTATGGCGCAAGTACGGAGGATCTCCAAGAGTCTGGCCTCGTAAGTTTCGGGTGGACAGGTAGGAGGTCGATAAGTAATGTCCGCCGCGCCTCGCTTATGAACATGTCTCGCATCGCATCCGGTACGCCGGCGACCCTCGAACCAGTCCGGTTCGGGGAGTTCCTCCGGGATCGCAAGTTGATCAGTGACGAGCAGTGGCTCGCCGCCCTCGCCGACCACTGGAGCTCGCCGCTCCTCGGTCGTCGCCGGCTGATCGGAACGACGATCATCGAGAACGGCTACCTGGCGGCCGAGATCGTCGAGGCCGAGGCGCGCGCGTTCCACGACGACCTCGAGGTCGTCGAGATCGCCGCACCTGTCGCGCGGTCCGAGAAGACGACCCTCCCCGTGACGCCGGTCCGGCTCACGATCCGCGCCTGATCGATCTACGTTCATCATCTCAACTATTTCGGGGGCGTAGAGCACCCGATCGCTGCTAGAGTCCGTTTCCGCCCCCGGTCGCAAGGCTCGGGGCTCCTCGGGAGACACATGATGGCTGTCGATTCCAAGCAGGGTACCCCCACGACCAACGGAACCAACGGCGCGACCGCGAACGGTCAGCGCACAAAGGGTGGACGCAAGCGTTCGTCCTCGTTGATGGCACAGGCTTCGTCCCTACCGACCGTCGAGCACTCGCTCGAGGAGTTCATCGCGAAGGCCAACCAGACGCTCGTCGACGTCAGCACCTGGGGCAACGCCAGCGAGCAGGCGAAGGAAGAGGACGAGAAGCTCCGCGCCGCCGATGCGCAGCGCATGAAGGCCGCCGAGTCGCAGCTCCGCGAGGGCGAGGCCCGCGAGCACTCGCTGCGCCGCCAGCTCGATGGTCTGCAGGGCAAGCTCGCCGAGGCGGAGGCCCGCGCAGCGGTCGCCGCGTCCGGTGGCGCCACGACCGGTTCGAGCCCCGCCAACGATCAGGCACTCGCCCAGCTCCGCGCGCAGATCGCGCAGGCCGAGGCCCAGCGCAAGGCGTTCGACGACGAGAAGCAGGCACTCGCCCGCCAGCTCGCCGAGGCCCGCCAGGAGGCCGTGATCGCCCGCAACTCCTCGACGGCCATCGACGTGAACGACGGGGAAGCCGCCGAGCGCGTCCGCATCGCGGAGGCCAAGGCCGCCAAGGCGATCGCCGCCGCGCGCGCTGCGCAGGCCGGCCTGACCGTCTCGTCCGCCGACATCGCCGCGATCGAGAGCGGCCTGGTCGTCACCAACATGGAGCAGCCGAAGGGCTTCCCGTGGGTCGCGATCCTGGTCGCGTTCGTCGGTGGCATCGGCATCATGCTCGCGGTCTGGAAGCTCGTGCTGACCAAGGACGAGAAGGCAGCGCCTGCGGCCGCCACCCAGCCGGCGGTGACCCAGCCTGCCGCGGACGTCACGCCCGCCCCGACCCCAACCGCGCCGGCCAAGCCGGTCGTGACCCCGATCGAGGAGCCCGCTCCGGCGGCTGCCGCGACCACCGATGACAAGGCGGCGGCTCCGGCCGTCGACACTGCGCCCGCTGCGGCGGACACCGCTGCGGACAAGGCCGCTGCCGACAAGGCGGCCGCCGAGGCTGCGAAGACGGAGAAGGCGGAAGCTGCCGCGACGGCCAAGGCCGAGAAGGCCGCTGCCGCGAAGGAAGCCGCGGAGCAGGCTGCCGCTGCCAAGGCCGAGAAGGCCGCTGCGGCGAAGGCCGCCAAGGCGAGCAAGCCGGCCTCCAAGCCCGCAAGCAAGCCCGCTGCGAAGCCAGCCTCTGGTGGCATCGCTGACCCGTTCGCCGAGACCCCGGCGAAGAAGCCGGCGAAGGCGACCAAGCCCGCGAAGCCGTCCGGCGGCATCGTCGACCCCTTCTAGGTCGAACGAGCTTCTGCCCCAAGCCGCCGCGCATCTGCCCGGCGGCTTTTTTGTGTCCGGACGTATCGAGCGGCGTCAGGCAGGGCCGGTTGCCCCTAGGGAGAACCTGCTTGCATCGAGTAGCTCACGTGGGATAAGTAGCCGCTGCTACGGGGTCTTCTCATTGACCCGTTGCGCGGAGGCCACGTGAATCGATCCATCCTCGCACTCGCGATCGCGCTCGCCACCTTGGCGATCGCCGCGCCACAGCCTGCGTACGCGCAGGCTCCGACGCCCGCCCAGATGGAGAAGGCCAAGAAGGCCTTCGCCGAGGGCAAGAAGCTCTTCGAGAAGGGCGACTTCCCCGAGGCGGTCGGAAAGTTCAAGGAGTCGTACAACCTCTCCAAGAACCCGGTCCTCCTCTACAACATCGGGTTCGCCAACGAGTCCGCCGGACAGGACGACATCGCGTTGTTCTACTACCGGAAGTTTTTGACCGACGCGCCCGCCGATGCGGCGCAGCGTGGCGAGGTCGTCGATCGCGTGAAGGCGCTCGAGAAGAAGTTCGCCGTCGGAGGCACCGGGAACGGTGGCGCCACCGAGCCGGTGAAGACCGAGCCCGTGAAGACCGAGCCGGTGAAGGCCGAGCCCGTGAAGACCGCGCCCGTGAAGATCAAGCCGGCCGGCACGTACTCGGCGACCGACTTCCAGCACATGGTGATCGACGTCGCGCCGCCCAAGAAGCCGCTCGACGTCACCGCGTTTGTTCCCGAGGACTCGGGCTTCGAGGTCACGCTCTACTTCCGCACCGCGGGCGAGGGCAAGTTCACCGCGAGGCCGATGAAGTGGCGCTACAAGGAGCTCGTCGCGCGCATCCCGCCCGAGAAGATGATCGGCGACTCGCTGCAGTACTACGTCGAGGTCAAGGACCAGACCGGTGCCGTCGTCACGCGTAACGCCAAGTCGACGAGCCCGAACCTGGTGACGCTCGAGGTCGGCGCGACGCCGCGGTTCTATCCCGACTTCACGGACGAGGGTGTCGTGCAGACGCCCGTCGAGACGACGGCCGAGGACACCGAGGAAGACCCGCTCACCGGGAAGAAGAAGACGGTGAAGAAGGTCACCCCCCGCAACACCGGCGAGGGCATCGAGATCCAGCCGCAGCCCGGCACGGGCAACGGGTTCGCCGATGTCGGCAGCTCGAAGTTCAAGTACATGAAGTGGGGCTCGACGATCGGCGCGGCCGCGATGCTCGGCCTGTCCGTCCTGTTCTACGTCCAGGCTGGCAACTACTCGAAGGCGCTCGAGGACGAGGCGAAGGCCTGCGGCTCGCCGCCGTGCGGTCTGTTCGATGACTACAACGCGAACCTCGAGTCGTCGGGCAAGTCGCGCCAGACCTGGTCGACGGTGACGCTCGTCGTCGGCATCGGCGCCGCCGGCCTCGCGACCTACTACTGGTACAAGGAGCTCAAGGCGAAGAAGCGCGGCGAGACCAAGGTCTCGGCCACGAGCGCGTCGCCCGAGGCATCGTGGAGTGTGGTCCCGACGATCACCGACGGAACGAATGGCTTTCTTGGCGCCGCAGCAGCGGGCCGGTTCTAGGGGTCCCCCATGCGTAGCTTCCACTCGTTCATCCTCGCGTCGCTTGTTGCCTCGCTGGCCGCCTGCTCGCCCTACAGCCCCGATCTCGGCGGCGCTCCGTTCCAGTGCGGTGCGGAAGAGCCGAAGTGCCCCGAAGGCTATGCCTGCAATGACGACGGCACCGGCCGGATGGTCTGCTTCTCCGAGACCGGCGGCGTCATCGACGCGGGCCCGATCGGTTTCCAGTGCGCGGACGACTCGATCCTCGAGGGCGCGGGCAAGAACGACACGATCCAGACCGCGTACGCGACGCCGGTCCAGGCGCAGTTTCCGATGATCACCCTGGCGAGCCTCGCGCTCTGCCCCGAGGGCGACAAGGACACCTACGCGATCACGATCTCGCGCGCGAACTCGAACCTCGAGGTCTCGACCTCGTGGGAGAGCGGCATGCCGGTCTCGGTGTCGATCCTCGGCAGCGGCGGCGCGATGCTCGGCAACAGCATGTCGAGCGGCCCAATGTCCCAGCGCGCCTACGTCGCGAACCTTCCGGTCGGCACGTACTACGCGCAGGCGTACGGCGCGGCGAACGTGAAGAACAACTACAAGATCGCGATCGTCACGAACTGAGCGATCCTCGCAGCCCGCGTGGGCTGCGCCTCAGCACGGAAATTTAGAGGCCCAGCGACGGGCCTCCGCAGCGAGCTCGCTGTCGTTCCCGACCACCTGCCACAGGCGGGCAAGGGCGGTCTCGGCCCCACGGCTGTCACCCTTGTCCCAGCACGCTCGCAGCTCCAGTCGCAACAGAGCGATCTCCTTGGCCTCGGCATAGCTCATCGGAACCTCCCCAGGTGGTCGTCCATCATCACCTTCGACGCCGGATCAGCACCCGGCAAGTTTTCAGCTCTTCTTCTCAGACGCACGACCTCGCGTCATATTGCTCGTCGGTGGAGACGCAGGTGAGCAATGCACGCTCGCCTACACGTGGGTGAGGAAATTCTGTGTGCCGGATCGCGGCAGATCGGTTGTTTGACGCATGCCCCACTCGCGCGTTACCGTAGCGAAACTAGCCGTGTTTTCCGGGGAGACAGCTGAATGAGCCGTATTGGTGAGCTGCTGGTCCGAGAGAAGATGCTCTCTCTTCAGCAGCTTCAGCAGGCGCAAGAAGAAGCGAAGCGCACGGGCAAACGCCTGGGCGCCACGCTCTCGCGCATGGGCTACGTCAAGGATCAAGAGCTCACCCAGTTTGTCGCGAAGCAGTACAGCCTGCCGTCGATCAACCTGGCCGAGATCGAGATCGAGCCCACGGTGCTGAAGCTGGTCCCTCGCGAGATCTGCGAGAAGCATCAGGTCATCCCGGTCCGTCGCAACGGCCCGACCCTGATCGTCGCGATGGCCGATCCATCGAACATCTACGCGATCGACGAGCTGAAGTTCCTTACGCAGTACAACATCGAGCCGGTCGTCGCATCCGAGAGCGCGCTCGAGCAGGCGCTGTCCCGCTACTACGACAAGGGCCCCGACCTCGACCAGATGATGGGCGAGTTCGACGTCGACAACGTCGACTACGCGTCGGCCTCGGATGACGCGGTCAACGTCGTCGATCTCGAGAACCAGGCCGGCGAGGCGCCGGTCGTCAAGCTGTGCAACGCGATCCTGCTGTCGGCGATCAAGAAGAAGGCCTCGGATATCCACGTCGAGCCCTACGAGAAGAGCTTCCGCGTCCGGTTCCGGATCGACGGCATCCTCCAGGAGGAGATGCGGCCACCGCTCAAGCTCCGCAACGCGATCACGTCGCGTCTCAAGATCATGGCGTCGCTCGACATCGCCGAGCGCCGGCTCCCGCAGGACGGTCGCATCAAGCTGAAGATCGGCACCAACAAGGAGATGGACTTCCGCGTCTCCGTGCTGCCGACGCTCTACGGCGAGAAGATCGTCATGCGACTCCTCGACAAGAGCACGCTGCAGCTCGACATGACGAAGCTCGGCTTCGACGTGAAGCCGCTCGAGGACTTCAAGTACGCGATCAAGAAGCCGTACGGCATGGTGCTCGTCACGGGCCCCACCGGATCGGGCAAGACGACGACGCTGTACTCGGCGATGTCCGAGCTCAACACGATCGATCGCAACATCTCGACCGCCGAGGATCCGGTCGAGTTCAACTTGCCTGGCATCAACCAGGTGCAGATGCACGAGGACATCGGCCTCAACTTCGCGACCGCCCTGCGCGCATTCCTCCGCCAGGACCCGAACATCATCATGGTCGGCGAGATTCGCGACTTCGAGACCGCCGAGATCGGGGTCAAGGCCGCGCTGACGGGCCACCTCGTGCTGTCGACGCTCCACACCAACGACGCACCCTCGACCGTCTCGCGCCTCCTCAACATGGGCATCGAGCCGTTCCTCGTCACCGCGTCCGTCAACCTCGTGCTCGCGCAACGGCTGTCGCGCCGGATCTGCGTCGACTGCAAGATCCCCGACGAGAAGTACCCCGAGGCGCTCGCGAAGATGGGGATGACCGAGGAGCAGATCCGGACCGCGAAGATCATGAAGGGCAAGGGCTGCCAGACCTGCAACAACACCGGCTACAAGGGCCGCGTTGCACTCTACGAGGTCATGCCGTTCACCGATCCGCTGAAGGAGCTCGTGCTCCAGGGCGCGTCGGCAGCCGAGATCAAGACCGAGATGATCCGCGGCGGCGTCCAGAGTTTGCGCATGGCCGGGATCGGGAAGATCCTGGACGGCGTGACCACGCCCGAAGAGATCCTGCGCACCACGGTGGACGACTAGTGGCTCTCAATCTCCAGGCACTGCTCAAGGCGATGACGGACAAGGGGGCCTCGGACCTCCACGTCACCGCCGGATCCCCACCGCGACTGCGGATCGACGGCGACCTGGTCAAGCTCCAGACGGAAGCCCTGACGCCGGTCGACACCAAGACGCTGTGCTACTCGGTGATGAACGACGCGCAGAAGCTGCGATTCGAGGAAGACCTCGAGATCGACTTCTCGTTCGGCATCCGCGGCATGGCCCGGTTCCGCGCCAACGTCTACATGCAGCAGGCATGTGTCGGCGGCGCGTTCCGGGTCGTTCCGTACAACATCATCCCGCTCGAGAACCTCGGTCTGCCGCAGGTGGTCACCGACCTGTGTGACAAGCCGCGAGGCCTCGTCCTCGTCACCGGTCCGACGGGCTCGGGCAAGTCGACCACGCTCGCGTCGATGATCGACCGGATCAACACGCGGACCAAGGGTCACATCATCACGGTCGAGGACCCGATCGAGTTCCAGCACTCTCACAAGAGCTGCCTCGTCAACCAGCGAGAGATCGGTCGCGACTCGACCTCGTTCAAGCGCGCGCTCAAGTACATCCTGCGCCAGGATCCCGACGTCGTCTTGATCGGTGAGATGCGTGACCTCGAGACCGTCGAGGCGGCGCTGACGATCGCGGAGACCGGTCACCTCGCGTTTGCCACGCTGCACACCAACAGCGCGATCCAGTCGATCAACCGAATCATCGACGTGTTCCCGTCGCACGCGCAGAGCCAGGTCCGCGCGGTGCTGTCGTTCGTGCTCGAGGGTGTCGTCACCCAGCAGCTGATCCCGAATGCCACCGGCTCGGGTCGCGCGCTGTGCGCGGAGGTGATGGTCCCGAACGCCGCGATCAGAAACCTGATCCGCGAGGACAAGCTCCACCAGATCTACTCGCAGATGCAGATCGGCCAGAGCAAGTTCGGCATGCAGACGATGAATCAATCACTCGTGGATCTCTACCTGCGCAAGGTGATCACGCTCGACGAGGCGATCGGGCACTCGAGCGAGATCGACGAGCTGAAGACGATGATCATCAACGGTGGCGGTTCGCTCGGAGCCGCCCCTGCCCCTGTTCAACCCGGTCGGCGCTAACAGCCCCAGGAGAGCCGCATGGCCAAGTTCAATTGGGAAGCAACGACCCGCGCCGGCGAGAAGCGCAAGGGCAACATGGAGGCGGAGACGGCGGAGATCGTCGAGAACCGCCTGCGCAACGACGGCATGACGATCCAGCGGGTCAAGAAGGAGCCCAAGCAGATCGTCATCACGTTCGGCTCGGGCGTGCCGCAGAAGGATCTCCAGATCTTCACGCGCCAGCTCGCGACGATGATCGATGCAGGTCTGCCACTCGTGCAGTGTCTCGACATCCTCTCGAACCAGACCCCGAACAAGATCTTCGCGCGCATCCTTGGCCAGGTGAAGGCATCCGTCGAGCAGGGCTCGACGTTCTCGGACGCGCTCAAGCGACACCCCAAGGTATTCGACGATCTCTACGTCAACCTCGTCGCAGCCGGCGAGATCGGCGGCATCCTCGACACGATCTTGAATCGGCTCGCCGTCTACATCGAGAAGGCGGTGAAGCTCAAGGGGCAGATCAAGAGCGCGATGTTCTACCCGATCGGCATCCTCGTCGTCGCGATCGGCGTGATCGCGGTGATGCTGATCAAGGTCATCCCGACCTTCGAGGACATGTACAAGAACATGGGCAACGCGCAGCTCCCGGCTCCGACGCGTGTCGTGATCGGGATCTCGCACTCGTTCATGAACCAGTGGTACATGTACGTCGGCTCGATCATCGCGCTGTTCGTGATCATCGGCGCGATGGGCCGCAATCCGCAGGGCCGGATCATCCTCGATCGCATTCTGCTGCGACTGCCGGTGATGGGCCCCGTGCTGCGCAAGATCGTCGTCGCCCGGTTCACGCGCACGCTCGGCACCCTGCTCGCCTCCGGCGTCCCGATCCTCGACGCTCTCGACATCTGCGCACGCACGTCCGGTAACAAGGTCGTGCAGCAGGGCATCGAACGCGCCCGCGCGAAGATCGCAGAAGGTCACGACATGGCCGGCCCGCTGGCCGAGTCGCGCGTGTTCCCGACCATGGTCGTCCAGATGATCGGCGTTGGTGAACAGACCGGCGCCATGGATCAGATGCTCCAGAAGATCGCCGACTTCTACGAAGAGGAAGTCGACGCTGCCGTGACCGCGATGACGTCGTTGATCGAGCCGATCATGATGGCGTTCCTCGGTGTCGTCGTCGGTGGCCTGATCATCGCGATGTACCTGCCGATCTTCAATCTCGCCGGCAACATCAGCGGCTAGCCGCGCGATGGCGACCGTCCCGATTCCGACGGTGCGCCGCGATCCGGTGACACCGTCGCCGGGAGATTCGCTCGTCGGCCCTCCGACACCGGCACCGACGAGCGACCTCGCTCGCCGCGTCACCCGGCTGCTGCTCCTCCGCACGCTGGTCGTCACCGTCGTGCTCGCGCTATCGCTGTGGCTGCTGATGACCGGCGACGAGCACCCGCGTGGCGCGGTGTGGCTCCAGTCGGGGCTGATCGCGACGACGTACCTGACGTCGATCGTGTTCGGCCTGCTGATCCGCCGAGGCTACGCACCGCGCAAGTTGACGCGGCCGATGCAGGCCAGCGACCTCGTGATCACGTCGCTGCTCGTCTACGTCACCGCTGGCGCACAGAGCCCGTACACGTTCCTCTACGCGCTCTCGATCGTCTCGGCGGGTGCGCTGTCCTACCGCCGCGGCGCGGTCGTGGTCACCGTGGCGTCGCTGCTCGCGATGACGATGATCTCGCTGCTCGCGTGGACCGACGTCCTCGACCTGCCGATGTCGGCGCAGGCGCATCCCTGGGACCAGGGCAAGCTCGACTTCGTCCGCACGCTTGGCATCAACTACGCCGCGCTGATCGGCGTGGGTGCGCTGTCGTTCATCTTCGGCGATCAGCTCCAGCGCGGTGCCGAGACGCTCGCGACCACGCGCCAGGCCGTGGCGGATCTGTACACGCTGCACCAGGACATCGTCCGCTCCCTCGCATCGGGCCTGATCACGATCTCACCGGACGGCACGGTGCTGACCGCCAACTCGGCGGCAGGCGCCATCCTGCGCAGGCCGGCGACCGAGATGATCAGCGAGAAGATCGAGGTCCTGATGCCGGGCCTCGACGCCGCGTCACCGATCGAGCGCGCGGACCTCACGATCAAGGCGGGCGCGCAGGACCTCACGATCGGAGTCACCGTCTCCGCCTTGCGCGACGTCCGCGATCAGATCATCGGCCGCGTGGTGAACTTCCAGGACCTGACCGAGCTGCGCCGCCTCGAGCAGGCCAACCGGCGCTCCGAGCGGCTGGTCACCGTCGGTCAGCTCGCCGCCGGCATCGCCCACGAGATCCGCAATCCGCTCGCCTCGATCTCGGGATCGATCGAGCTGCTCAAGCAGGCGCCCCAGGCCTCGGAGGATGACCGCACGCTGATGACGATCGTCCACCGCGAGATCACGCGGCTCAACGTGCTGATCGGTGACCTCCTCGACTACGCGAACCCGCGGCCTCGCCAGCCGGTCGACATCGATCTCGGGATCCTGATCGACGAGACCTTGCAGGTCGCACGCGGGGACCAGGCGTTCGCCGACGTCGAGGTCACCAGCGAGGTCACCAAGCCACTGCCGATCCACGCCGATCCCGCGAAGCTGCGTCAGGTGCTGTGGAACCTGCTGCGCAATGCGGCCGATGCGGCGGCCACTGGCGGCAAGCACGTCACCGTGACCGGACGCAGTGACGCGGCAGGCGCCGTCGTCACCATCGCCGACGATGGCCCAGGGATCGAACGCGACCACATCGCGCGGATCTTCGATCCGTTCTTCACGACCAAGTATCACGGCACCGGGCTGGGCCTCGCGACGTGCCACGCGATCGTCGCCGAGCACAGCGGGCGGATCGACGTCGAGAGCGTGGTCGGCAAGGGTACGAAGATGGTGGTCCGGCTCCCTCGGACCTGACCTTGGGATAGGCTAGGTCCGTGAACTGCCCGATCTGCGCGCAGGCCCTCGAGGGCGGGGAGCTGGTGATGGTGTGCAACCCATGCCACAAGGCGCTCGGCGGCGGGCTCAGCGTCAACGCGACCGGCGAGTTCCGGGTCCCGACGGCGGCCGAGCTGTTCTCGGCGACCGAGGGCGAGGCCGCAGCGCCGATGCACCGCCCGAACACGGTCGCCGTGTGCTCGTGGTGCGGCAAGCTGGAGAGCCAGGTCAAGAAGCTGCTCGGGCGCGGCGGCGTGGCCCTGTGTGACGAGTGCGTGTCGCTCGCCAGCGACATCATGGAAGCCGAGCTCGGCCAGAACTGGCGCTGAGTCACGCACGCTAGCGGGTCGCGACGAGCCGCGCCCGCTCGCGATAGTCATCGGCGTACTCGGCCTGCCCCTTGGTCTCCCAGGCGGCCGCAAGCTCCTTGCAGCGATCGGCCTCGAGCCGAGGCGCGAGCTCACCGCCAGCCCGCATCGAATCGAGCACCGCGATCGCGTCGTCGATCCGGCCGACCGCGAGCAGCGCACGAGCGCGCGTGTGCTGGACCGCGGGCACGTCCGGGCGAAGCGCGATCGCTTCGTCGACCAGCGCCAGTGCAGCGGCGGCGTCGCGACCTCCATCGAGCGCCGCGCACGCACGGTTGTTGAGCCAGACCACACGCTCCGCGGTGTCGAGGGAGCCTGGCTCGAAGCCGGCGAGCAGGGCCTCGGCGCGTGCACTCCGGCCGGCGGCGACCTCGCATCCGCTTCGCGACAGCACCGCCATGCGCTCGCGGGCGCTCGTGAACGACATGCTCGCGATCAGGGCGTAGCGACGGCCCGCGCGCGGGTAGCGCCCCTCCTGGAACGCGGCATGCGCGCTGCGGGGCAGCCACAGGATCAGCCACATCGTCGCAGCCAGCGAGATCAGCGCGCCGACGGCGATCCAGCGCGGCCCGAACATCGCTCCGAGCAGGACCGGTGCGAGCACGCAGCCGCAGCTCCAGCCCACGGCACGGGCGACGTTCTGCGCGGCCACGGCCACAGGATAGCCTGGAGCGCTGCCCGGGGCCGTGGTAAGGACCGTGCCTATGTCGGAACGGCTGGTCCCGCTCGGTAAGCGCACGCCCGAGGCGCGCCCGCGACCCGTGCCCGCCGCCGATGCGCTGCGGGTCTACGTCGAGACCTATGGCTGCCAGATGAACGTCGCGGACTCCGACCTGATCGGCAGCGTCCTCGCCGATGCCGGCTACGCCACGACCACACGTGCCGAGGATGCCGACGTGCTGCTCGTCAACACGTGCGCGGTCCGCGAGAAGGCCGAGGAGCGGGTGACCGCTCGGGCCGCCGAGCTCGGCGCCCTCAAGCGCAAGCGCCCGGGCGTCGTCCTCGCGATCGTCGGCTGCATGGCCGAGCACCTCAAGGAAGGCCTCGCGGATCGCGCGCCCTCGGTCGACGTGATCGCCGGGCCCGACAGCTACCGCCGGTTGCCCGAGCTGCTGACCGCTGCGCGCAGCGTGCACACCCAGCCGATCGTCGACATCAAGCTCGACAAGGCCGAGACGTACGAGGGGCTGTCGGGCGCGATGGGTGGCGACGGCATCTCGGGGTTTGTCACGATCCAGCGCGGCTGCGACAAGTTCTGCACGTTCTGCGTGGTGCCGTTCACCCGCGGACGCGAGCGCGGAACGCCGCCGCGCGAGGTGCTGCGCCAGGTTCGCGAGCTCGCAGCGGCGGGCTATCGCGAGGTCGTGCTGCTCGGGCAGACCGTGAACTCGTACGTCTGGGACGAGACGACGTTCGCGCAGCTGCTTCGTGCGGTGTGCACCGTCGAGGGCATCGAGCGCGTTCGGTTCACGTCGCCCTACCCCGTCGACTTCACCGCCGACGTGATCGCCGCGATCGCGGAGGAACCGAAGATCTGCAAGTACGTCCACCTGCCGGTGCAGTCGGGGTCGGACGTCGTGCTCGAGCGGATGAAGCGCGGGTACACCGTCGCCGATTACCGCGCGATCGTCGCGGCCCTGCGCCATGCGGTGCCGGAGATCGCGCTGTCGACCGACATCCTGACCGGGTTCTCGGGCGAGACCGAGGACGACCACGCGCAGACGATCGCGCTGATGCACGAGATCCGGTTCGACAGCGCATTCATGTTCGCGTACTCCGAGCGCGACCTGACGTTCGCCGCGAAGAAGCTGGCGGACGACATCGACGAGGCCACGAAGAAGCGCCGGCTCCAGGAGATCATCGCGGTCCAGGAGAAGGTGTCGGCCGAGGTGTTCGCGGCGCATGTCGGCCGGCGCGAGCGCGTGCTCGTGCATGGACCGAGCAAGCGCGATGCGAGCCAGCTGATGGGACGCACCGACGGCTTCAAGACGGTGATCCTGCCGAGCGGACTTGGATCGGTCGGCGAGCTCGTCGATGTCACGATCTCGCGCGCGACGATGGCGACGCTGTTCGGCGGCTGATCGCTACCGCTTCAACCGCTCGATGATCTCGCGTGCGACGCGGCGCGAACCGAGCAGCGTCACGTGCCCGAGGTCGTCGTACATGATGACGTCAGCGCCGGGGATCGGCTTCTGGCGTGCCCCCGGGACCAGCGCATCCGCACGCGACCAGATCGCCGTCACGCGCGTGTGCTTCGGCGGTGATGCGGCGCCGAGCCGGGTCACCAGCTGCGAGCCGATCAACAGCTCGCGCGTGGCGTGGCCGACGCCGACCCGCGAGAGATCGGTTCCGCCGTGCGGTGAGCCGATCGTCACCAGGTTCTTCGCCACACCGTCGCCGCCGAGGAACGTCACGTAGTAGCGAGCGACCACGCCGCCCATCGAGTGACCGATCAGATCGACCTCCGGCGAGCGCGTCGCGGCGCAGACCTGATCGACGAACCACCCGAGCTGACGTGCTGCGGCCGCCGTGCGCCCGAGCGTCCAGTACTCGAAGCCGAGGATCGGCCCGAGCCCCGCGCGCGACAGGCGAAATGCGAGGGGCACGAAGTTCGCGCGGTTCATCGCGTAGCCGTGGACGACGATCACCGGGCGTGGGCCCTGCGTGCGCGAGCCGGGGAGCGCGAAGAACCCGGCCGGGCGTGCGGCCGAGACCGCGGCGGACATCGCCCACTCGGCGATCGCGGCCCGCACCGGTCGTTCGCCGAGGTCGCCGCGCTGGATCACGCGCAGCGCGTGAGGCACGAGCGGGTAGAACCCGGTGAGCATCATCGCCTGCGAGACTGCCGCCACCCCGCCCCGCCAGATCAGATGGCGAACCGAATGACGACGCTGCATGGCTAGCTCGTCGCGAGGCCGGGAACGTCGGCCTCGATCTCGTGAGCGATGTCCTCGGGGATGGCGAGGAGCTCGCGGAGCCTCGCGAGCGTGGCGCGCTCGGTCTGCGAGAACACGTGATCGACGATCGCCATCCGGCAGGCTGCGCGATACACGCCGCGGCGCGACTCGGGCGACATGCTGGTCAGGTAGGTCTCGGGCAGGGTCGTGTTCTCCTCGAGGAGCCGCGATGCCGCCATCCGCTCCTCGGCGGTGAGGTCCGCCGTGCGAATCAGCCTGCGCAATCCTTCCGCTTCCGCTTCCGCGAGGACGCCATCCGCCCATGCGATCGCGGCCCACATCCTGATCACACTCAAGATCTGCGACTCGGCCATGGGCCAACGATACTACAACGGGGGCTTTACACCGGTGTGCTGCTGGATCAGACGGGTCAGGGTCGGGCGAAGCTCCTCGCCGGTCTTGGGGGTCCGCCACGCGCCGTTCTCGGCGGGGTCGAAGTGCCAGGCGGTCGAGACCGCGGCCATCCAGATCTGACGCGCAGCGCGGTGGCTGTTGATCACGACCCGGGTCCCGTCGCGGAGGTCGAGGCGAAGCACGCCGTCGCTGACCGAGACCTCGACGTCATCGGGATCGATGTCCGCAAAGGCATCCTCGAGGGCATTCAGCTCGTCGCGTGCAACACGATCGAAGTCCGCCTCGTCCATGCGCGCCTCATACCACGATTTGGTACGATGGCTTCCGATGCCCACGCGTCTGACCGACAGCGAAGCCGACCTCGGCGAGCCGGTCGAGCGAGAGGGTCACGAGACGCTGCTCCCGTCGGTGACGCGCTCGGTGCTGTCCGCGAAGAGCTTCGTCGCGAGCGATGCCACCGTCGATCCGACCGCGCTCGGTGATGATTCGTGGGACGGGCGCGGTCGCGGAGCCAAGGGCGGCGACGTGATCGGCGGTCGCTACACCGTCGAGGGTCAGCTCGGCCGCGGCGGCATGGGTCGCGTGCTCCGGGTGCGGCACCAGGCGCTCGGCAAGGCGTTCGCGCTCAAGGTGATCAAGAGCAAGATCGCGACGAACCCGAAGATCCGCGAGATGTTCTATCGCGAGGCCCGGCTCGCCTCGGCGCTGACCCACGACAACATTTGCTCGATCGTCGACTTCGGCCAGGACGAGAACTACGGCCTGTTCATGGTGATGGAGCTGCTCGACGGGCAGACCGTCCACCACAAGCTGAAGCAGAGCGGCAAGCTGTCGCCCAAGGTCGCGTGCGACGTGATGTGGCAGGTCGCGGATGCGGTGCGCTTCATCCACAGCCGCGCGATCCTGCACGGCGACATCAAGACCGAGAACATCTTCATCGTGAAGACCACGATGCAGCGCCGTCTGATCAAGCTGCTCGACTTCGGTCTCGCGCGCCCCGACCTCGGCCGCACCGAGGGCATGGACGGCACGCCGGAGTACATCGCCCCCGAGCGGATCGATGGAGCGCCGTCGTCCCAGGCGAGTGACATCTACGCGCTCGGGATCGTGTTCTTCGAGCTGCTGACCGGAAAGCTCCCGTTCTCCGGCGATCTCCAGGAGGTCCTCCGCCAGCAGCGCGAGGTCCCGGTCCCCGCACCCTCGAAGGTGATCGAGGAACCGCTCGACGAGCGCGCCGACGAGCTGATCGCACGCGCGACCGCCAAGGACCCGACCAAGCGCCACCCCGATCTCGCCGCGTTCATGTACGAGCTCCGCGCGCTGATGACGATGCTCGGCATGGATCAATCCGCCAACCGCCGCCGGGCAATGGCGCCGGAAGCGGCACGCGAGCGTCGCGAGATGGACCACCGGGTCAAGGCCGCCGCCGAGGTGTTCGGCTCGGTCGCGATCCCGATGGCCTCCTGCGATGCGACCGGCCGCGTGCGCGCCGCGAACCAGGCCTTCCTCGAGTTCCTCGGTGCCGCCGGAGACGCAGGCGGCCTGCAGCTCCGCGACTCCGCCCTCCCCGAGGTCTATCCGACCCTGTTCGAGGATCTCCAGGAGGTCGCGCTCAAGCGCCGCCCGATCAAGCGCGTCATCTACCTCAACGAAGGTGGTGACCGCGTCGTCGAGGCCGCGATCGTCCTGTCGGCCGCGCCGAGTGCCGCCGAGGTCACCGCCGGGGAGGTCCACCTCGTCCTGCACCCCCTGCGCGCGCTCCAGAGCTAGGGACGCTTTCCACTCTCTCAACTCTCGCTCTGTAATCGCGCGATTTGACAGGGGTGGCGGGGGACGGTGTCCACTCTCTCGTTGCAGGCCAAGATCAAGCTGTCCAGCTGCGTCTGGATGAGGTGCGGCCGAGACAGTGGACACCGTCCCTCGGCCCCCCTTTGGTTCTCGATGGTTGCGAGACGAGAGTTGAGAGAGTGGAAAGCGTCCCTTCGGACGTGGTGATGGTGATCAGGGGCCGCGGAGGCGGACGCGGACCTGCGCGGTGGAGTCACCGCGGTTGATCGTGAGGGTGCCGCCGTTGCCGAACACGAGGGTGCCATCTCCGGTGACGGTGACCTGGGCCTGACCGCCGACCATCGTCACGGGGGTGCTCGCGCCCTTGAACGTGGCGGTGGTCGGGAGGGCGGCGGTGGCCGACCGACCGGTCCACGTCCACTGGGCGGGGGCCGCGGGGCCGTCGTCGTCGTTCCAGGTCGTGTGCTCGGGGTTGGCGGCGGTGCCCGGGTACAGCCAGACCTCGCGGTTGCCGCCGATCTCGTCGGTGGTGACGGCGGAGGCGAGCTGCGAGGCCGGGAGCGGCGTGTCGACGCCGTCGGGGTAGAGGACGAGGAGCGAGCCCTCGGGGACGTAGACCGGGATCTCGGTCTTGGCGGCGGTCGCGGTGATCTCGCCGCCCATCACAGCGGTGCCGGTCAACAGCGGGAACCAGCGGCCCGCGGGGAGCGTGATCGAGCGAGAGGTGGCGCCCTTGGCCTGGATCGGTGCGACGAGGAGGCGGTCGCCGAGGAGGTACTCGTCGATGGTGGTCCACGCCCACGGCTCGTCGGGATACTCGAGCGCGATCATCCGCATCAGCGGAAGGCCATCGCGATCGAAGCTGCCGGAGGAGCCCCAGAGATACGCGGCGAGCTGCATGTGCAGGCGCGCCCAGCGGCGGAAGTGCGCGGTCGCCGCGGCGTCGTTCTCCCACTGAAAATTCTGGCGTGCGCTGCGGCCGTGATGCGTGCGCATGACGGGGTTGAACGCGCCGAACGAGGTCCACCGGTAGAACAGCTCCTCCGAGGTCGGGTCCGTGCCCTGGCTCATGTAGCCGGCGATGTCGCTGCCGAAGTACGGGAACCCCGCGAGGCCGAGGTTGATGCCCATCGGGATCACCGACGGCAGGCCGTCACCGTCGGAGAAATCGGTCTGCTGATCGCCGGGCCAGATCACCTGCACGTACTTCTGCGATCCGACCCATGCCGAGCGCGCGAAGTGGATCGGCGTGAACCGGCCCGCGCGCGGGGTGAGGATCTCCGACGTCATCTTGAGCCAGTCGACCGGGTACCGGTTGTGGACCGCGAGTGCGTCTTCTCCGGACGCGAGGACGGCATCGGTGGGCTGCCACTCGGCGAAGTCGGCCATCCAGCCGTCGGAGCCGCGCGTGTACGCCTCCCCCATCACGCCCTTTGCCCACGTCACCGCGGCGGGGTTCGCGAGATCGAGCAGCTTCGAGCCGCCGAACGTGATGCCGGTGAACGTGTACGGCGCGCCGTTGGCGTCCTTGATCGCGTAGCCACCGGCGATCGCCTCGGTGAGCACGTCGGATTTATCGTCGATGAACGTGTTGTGGTAGGTCAGGAACGCGAAGCCCATGCCGTGGAGATCTGACGCGAGCTGATCGAAGTCGGGATAGGTCACAGGGTCGGCACGCCAGTCCTCGTCGAGGGCATAGCCGGTCGCAGTGTCCTCGCCACCTCGCCAGTCCTCGGTCCAGATCGCGGACGCCGGGATGCCCGACGACCGCAGCTTCTGTGCGATCCGGCGAACGTTGGCCGAGCCGTAGATCGCGTCGACCCACGGCGCGAAGATCGAGAGCGGTGGACGCTCGGGCTTGCCGACCCACTCGACCATGTGACCGAGCGCATCGGGCGCACTTCCCTGATCGCCGATGAACACGTTGAGATCGAGCGTGCCGTCCCACGCTTCGAACCGCGCGGTGTCGGGGCGGTCGGAGCCGAGCGCGAACACCGCACGGGCATCGGTCTTGACGGCGAGCGCGTAGCCACGCGACGACAGCACCATTGGCATCGGCGTGTGCGTCGTGTGCTTGCGACCGGTGAGGAACCACAGCCCGGCGTAGATATCGTCGGGGTCGGGGAACTTCCCGATGCCGTCTTCCTGCACGAACAGCGGCACGGTCTCACCGCGGTGATCGACGTCGAACGACTGTCCACCGAGCCCGACGAGGTGCTCGTCGCCGGGGCACGGCGTCGTGATCTGCACCCGCTGCGCGTCGGTCTCGAGCTCGATCTGGACGTGGAGCGGAATCGAACCGAACACGAGGCGTCCGGTACCGACCGAGTCACCATCGGAGAGCAGCGTGAAGCTCGCACCCTCGGCGGTCTCGGTGACGTCCGCGAGCTGATCGATCGGTCGCCAGACCTCCGCGCTCTTGTTCTCGGTGAACCGGAACGCGCCGAACATCATCTCGACGGTGGTCGCTCGCGATCCGATCGCCGCGAAGCCATGCGGTGGCTCGTGCTTGTCCTTGCCCGCCTGACCACCCGCCCGCGTCGACCACACCTCGGCGCCGTCGAGCAGCAACGTGATCTGCGCGGGCTCCGACGAGATCCGCGCGATGAGCCGGCCCTTGGCAACCTCGACGGGTGGCGGAGCATCACCACCGCACGCGGCGAGCACGGCGATGATCCAGAGGGAGCGGCGCATCATCAGATCTTCACGAGCACGGTGGACTCACCCTCGAGGTTGCCAGCGACGGTGCGCTGGACGGTCTTGCCATTGGCAGTCACGCTGATCTTGATCATCGATTCCGTGTAGATCCCGAACAGGCCGCTCGGTCCTGTCGTTGTTCCTGGGCGAACCGTGAGCTGACCGGTCCCCGTCTCGACGCCCGCCGGCATGTCGAAGTACACGACGGCCGCCCGATCCTGATACGCCGGGTCGATGGTGACCTGCGCGCCCGCGACGGGTGCGGTGCCATAGACCGCGCCGATCATCAGCGAGCCGAGCTGGTTGTAGAGCGCGTCGTCGATCGTTCGATCCCACACGCCGAAGTGGACGAACGGCGCCTCGAGCTGGGTACCGGTCGCGCACACGCGCTGGTCCGCAGGCGGCACGCAGGTCACGTGATACTGGACCTCGTCGTAGAGGCCGACGGCGAGGCAGGTCTTCGGTCCCACTTTCGTGCCACCCCGCACCACGGCAACGCCACCGGAGATCGCGCTTCGCGTGCCGCCCCACCACTGCGTGTACCCGAAGAACGGATCGGTGGTCAGCGTCGACAGCGAGAGCTTGTCGCCGTCGGGCCAGGTCGCCATCGCACAGCCGTTCTTGACGAGCTTCAGCACGTCGACCGGCTTGAACGTGACGTCCTCGGTCGCGCAGCTGAGGTTGGGCGTGAGCGACAGCGTCATCTCGTCGCCGCCGATGTACGGCGTGCCGGCAAAGAATGTCAGGTCGAAGTCATACTGGAAGCCGGGCGACTCGCAGCCGCCGCTGTAGCCGTACATCGCGATCCCCGACAGCCCGGTCGAGGGCATCGTGATCTCGACCTGGCCCTCGAGCCGGCTCTTGACCTCGGCAAACGTCGCCGCCGGTGGATCGATATCGACGCAGCGCGTGAGCTGATCCTCGGGGTTGTCCTCGAACGTCGAGCCGTGGAGATCGATCTTCACGGCGCGCACGCACGACGTGTCGTACTCCGCGGAGACGGCCATCGTCGGCAGCTGGACGGTGACCTCGATGGCCTTCTCGCCACAGCCGGCGAGTGCCCCGAGAAGCCATACCGACCGCATCCGCGATCGATTCTACCCCACGTCGGGGAGCGGACGCCTAAAAGCCGACGGCGAGGCCGAGCGACAGGTCCGCACCGATGCCCGAGTTGACCCGGGTGGTCCCGACCTTGTCGCCGATCGCGATCCCTGCGAGTGCCGAGAGATCGGCCACGAACGCGAAGTTACCGCCGAGCTTCTTGATGTAGCCGATGCCCGCGCCGACGAGCAGCGGTCCCTGGGCGACGATATCGGTGTCCATCCCCGACATCCCGGTGTCGAGCTTGATCGTGTTGCGCATCACGCCTGCGCCCACCTGGCCCATCACGCGAAGTCCCTCGCCGGACTCCGAGAGCGTGTAGCGAACGCGGAGCAGACCGGCGGGAGCGATCGTGGAGTGACCCTCGGCGCCCTCGGCATTGACGTTGGCGCCGACCGGAACGCCGAGGCGCGCCGCGACGCCGATCGCGAGCTTGCGGTTGACCATGTAGGCGAGCTCGAGGGTGCCGACCACGAGGCTGTTGCCGACGCAGCAGGTCTCGACCATGTTGCCGCCTTCGGTGTTCCCGCTGACGTAGCCAAAGCCGGTGCCGCCACCGACGGAGATCATGATCTTGGGCGGCTTGCCGCCTGCGATCACGCCACCGGTGATCTCGCCGCCGCCGATCGTCCCGACCGTGGTCGTCCCGCCATTGATCGGATCTTCCTCGTCGCTCTTGAGCGCGACCTTGCCCGAGATCTCGAGGATGTTCGGCGAGCCCGACGAGCCCTTCGCCGCGATCACCTTGTTGTTTCCGTCGAACGCACCGACGTAGTAGTGGATCAGCTCGCCGCGCATCGCGCTGCCGGGGATCGCGCCCGTGTACTTGCAGTCGCCCTGCTTGGTCAGCTTGCTCTCGGCAAAGTCGGTCGCGCCCTCGATGCGGTACATGACGGCGACCTTCGCCGGCGTGATGTCTCCGCCGACTAGCGCCTCGATCGCGAGCGGTCCGCCGCCCGGCGCGGTGTCGATGATCGTGTGCTGCAGTCCCTTGACCGCGCCGCAGTCGAGACCGGGCTCCGCGATCGGGTCCTCGGAAGCGCCGCCACCGTCGCCGGCCTTCGCCTCGTCGAGGAGCTTCTGCAGCTCGGGCGACTTGTACGCCGCGCTGATCTGGATCTTCGCGTCGATCTGCACCGCCGACAGGAACGCGACGCGCGCTGCCTCGGTGTCACCGGCCGCGAACGCGGCGATGCCGAGGTCGAGGTAGACCTTCGCGGTCACCGGATCCTTGTCGAGCTTGGCCTTCTTCGCGACCGACAGCGCCTGGTTGAGCGCTTTCTTGGCCGCGTCGTAGTCCATCATGTCGTAGCTCTCCATCGCCTCTTTGCTCTTCGCAGCGATGTCGCCCTTCGGATCGGCGGACGCCGGTGTGACCCGGCCGACAGCGACGACGGCGATGACGGCGACTACCCACGCGAGACTGCGCGTTCCCATGCCCGGTTCTATACCGCGGCGCCGAACCGTTCTGCGAGCGGTTTCGCCTCCCGTCCCGACGGGCCCCTGCCCGAAGGCGATTCCGCCGGCCTCGGGCCTACTTGGCCGTGATCACGAACTCGACGCGGCGGTTCTGCGCCCGGCCGTCGGCGGTCCGGTTGTCGGCGATCATCACGTTCTCGCCGTAGCCCCTCGCGGTCATCCGGTCGGCCGCCACGCCCTGCTTGATCAAGTACGCCCGGACGCTGTTCGCACGGTTTTGCGACAGCTTGAGGTTCGCCTTGTCGTTGCCCTGGCTGTCCGTATGACCGCCGACCTCGACGTTGATCTTCGGGTTGTCCTTGAGCGCCTGCGCGACCTCGTTGAGGAGGCCGAACGAGACCTTCTTGATCGTCGCCTTGTTGGTGTCGAAGTAGACCGTCTGCTTGATCTCGATGTTGGTCGCCGTGATCACGACGTTCGTGTACTTCTTCGGGCAGCCATCGGGCGGCGCGCCGGGCTCGAGCGGGCACTTGTCGGTGGTGTCGGGGATGCCGTCCTTGTCGTTGTCCGGATCCGGGCAGCCGTCGTCGTCCTCGAAGCTGTCCTTGTCCTCGGCCTCGTTCGGGCACGCATCGATCCTGTCGCCGATGCCGTCCTTGTCGTTGTCGGGGTCGGGGCAGCCGTCGTCGTCCTCGAAGTTGTCGCGATCCTCGGCGTCGTTCGGGCAGTTGTCGACCTTGTCGGCAATCCCGTCGGCGTCGTTGTCCTCCTCGGGACAGCCGTCGTCATCGGCAAAGCCGTCCATGTCCTCGGGGACGCGTGGACACTTGTCGACGTCATCGAGCAGGCCATCGCCATCGATGTCACCTGGACCCGGCGCAGGGACGAACACCTTGTCGGTGCACTGGTCCTTGGGGCTCTTCTCGATCGCGAGACGCGCGTTGGTCTCGGCGATCGACGCGAGCCGGCGAGCATCGTGATAGTTGCCCTCGTCGAGCTCGTGCTGCGCGAAGTCGTTGTTCGACTCGGCCATCGCGAACTCGACGGGCGCGCAGCGCTGCGCACCCTGGCTGCGGGCGGTGACGATCAGCCCGTCGGTGGTGCCGGTCTGGCTGCGGATGTTCGACCCGGCGCACGCAGCGACGAGCGAGATGCCGAGGACGACGACGAGGCGGAACGACGACCTCATGGCTCGTCCTTCGCCGGGGCGATCTCGCCCTTGGCCGGCGCGATGCCCTTTGCCTTCGGGCGTTCGAGTGGGCGCCTGGAGGGATCCTTCTCGGCGACCACGGCCTCGACCACCGCCTTCTCGGCGGCCTCGGTCGCGAGCCGGCCGAACCGGTTGGCTCCCTCGAAGTCCGCGGCGGCTGCCTTGACCCGCGCCTGGTGGAGATACTGCGTCGCGCGCGTCCAGTAGTAGGGCGCGTACTTGTCCGCCTGCGCGTCGTGCGCGGCATCGACGGCCGTCGCCGCGCGGCGCGTGACTTCGTTGACATACGCAATGGGACCGCAAGCGGTGGTAGCCACCACGATCAGCGCGAGTGCGAGCATCCGACCCATCGACAGGCTCTACCTTATCACCGTGACCGCACGCGGCGGCCATCGCGCCCCAGCTCGATCGCGATGTAGATCGCCGATCCGAACAGCGCGAGCAGGGAGACGACGAAGGCCCAGCCGAGCTGGACGTTGAACAGGGAGACCCCGCGCTTGGCCTGCCAGCCGAGGTAGTCCGCGGCGGTCGACAGCCGGCGGCTGCCCGAGACGACGAGGACGAGCAGCGTCAGGCTGATCGCCCCACCGCTGTAGAGGACCGTGTTGAGGTGGCCACGGCGCAGCATCAGCGCCGCGACATACCAGCCGCCGATCACCAGCCCGGCATGGCCGACCATCAAGGGCAGGACGGCGATGCCGGAGAGCTTGCGGGGGTCGAGCCAGTACATCCAGCTCCAGGCGGGGTGCACGGCATAGAAGTAGAGCGCGACCGGGGCGACGACGGCGCCGGCGTGGAGCACGACGAGGTGGAAGGCCGGCGCGGCGAACGGGCCATCGGCACGGATCCGCTCGCGAGCGAGCAGCGCGAACCCGATCCCGAACAGCAGATTCACTAGGGCGACGACCGGAATGGGGCAGCTCCTGCCGCGCACGGTAACACGAGGGGTTCCCCTCCTCGTCCGCGTCCAGGTGTCACGTGCACGTGCAAGATCGAATCGAGTGGCTCCGCGCTGGGGCGGGTGCCCAGATCAGAGACCCGGCTCTTCGCGGAGCGCAGCCCGGTGCCATGTGCAGAAATGGTGGCCTGACCCCATTTCGGATCAGCGGCGCTCGAGCGGCGGCGTTCGTGAGCCGGTGTCGGGATCCGGCGGCTCGGGCTGACCGAGGAGCGAGCTCGCGGCCGTGAAGTCGATCAGCTCGCGCTCGGGCGGCGGCGTCGGCACGTCGATCTCGCCCGCGACGAAGTTGCCCTCGGACATCCCGCCGAGCGGCGGCGCGACGGCGCTCACGCCCTCGATCGGCGTGCCGTCGTCCCCGTTCGAGATCTCGCGACTGGCCTCGTCGTCATCATCCGGATCACTGCCACGAACGGCCTGCGCCACGCTGGTGACGATCCACTCGTCGGGCCGAGGGGGCTGGCCCGATCCCGTCGCAGGCGTCGAGGCGGACCACGGACCCAGCTTGGGCGCGGAGGGCCTGACGGGTGCGCGCTCCATCGTCTGGTCGGCTTCGCGGGGCGGTGGTGGCGCCGCGACCGACTCGCCGCTCGCACTGCCGTTGCCGTCGTCGAGCGACGACAGCGCCTCGTCGAGAGGGTTCAGCTTGTTGAGCGCGGTATCCACGGCGGGTGGCGCCGGCGCCTCCTCGAACACCGTCGGCTCGAAGTCATCGTCGGCGAGGATCTCGATCTTCGGCGATTCGTCGGGCGATTCCTCGGACAGCCGGTCCGCGAACCGCTCGGAGAGGATATTGTACGCGGCTCGCAGGTGACGGCGCGCTGCGCTCGCGGTGAAGTCCTTGCGCACGCGTTCGTAGGCGTTCTGTGCGAGGTGGTCGCGCAGTGCGGGCTCGCCGAGCAGCCGGAGCACCTGACGCGCGAGATCGACGGCGTCGCCGGGCTCGAACAGCAGGGCCTCGCGGTTGTGCTCGACGACCTGCGCGACCGTGTCGCGGCGCGGCGCGACGATCGCGCACCGGCACGCCATGTACTCGAGGAGCTTGGTCGGATACACGACCGTCGGATTCGGCGTCAGGTCCGAGGCGGCAGGAACGACGCACACCGTGGCCGTCGCGAGCAGCGTCGGCAGCTGGTCGTGATCGACCGGCCCGAGCACGTCGATCTTGTCCTGGAGGCCGAGCTCGCGGATCCCGTCGCGCAGCGCCTGATCGTACTTCGGGGCCATCGAGCCCGCGAGCACGAGGCGCGCATCGACCTCGCGAACGATCGACGCCATCGCACGCACGAGCACGCGCACGCCGCGTCCCGGATCGATCGAACCGACGTAGAGGATCCGCGGCGGGCCGGAGCGCGGGAGGTCGTCCCAGTCGAACCGATCGACGTCGACCCCGGGAGGCGACAGCATGACGCGCTCCGGTCTGCCCCGGCCCTGCAGCGCCTTGACCGCGGCGGGGGTCGGCGCGAGCACGAGGTCCGCCGCGAGGATGCACGCCTCTTCATCGCGCCCGTACTGCGCGTCGAGATCCGCGTCGAACGTGGTCTCGCCGAGCGGCGAGCGCGTCAGGTCGTAGACCACCGCGTAGCCGAGTCGCGCGCGCGCCTCGAGCACCGGGATCCCGCTCCAGCTGTCGCGGCAGTGCACGACGTCGTAGTCGGCACCATCGAGCTGGCGCTTGAGCGCGCGCTGGAAGGCCTGGATCTGCGATCGGAGATCGGCCTCCTGCGTGGGCACGCGCAGCACGCGGACCGCGCCCTGCCGTTCGACGTACGCCTGTTCACCCTCACGCACGACGAGCAGGTCGACCGTGTGCAGCGGCGTCAGCGAGCGGATGACGTGGCGGAGCTGGACACCGGACCGCCGAGGGCCGGGCACCGAGGCAAACCCGGTCAGCAGCACGCGCGGCATGGGGCAATCGTCGGGCAACTCGTGAGGAGGTGCAAGGGCCGACGACAAGCGCGGGTCGTTGTCTTGATCCGGCTCGAGGGCTGCGCTAACTACGTGCCGTGAATCGCCTCATCGAGTACCTCCGACAACACATCATGATCGACTTCCAGGGTGATCTGACGGTGGGGAAGGTGCGAGAGCTTCTCGCAGGGGATGACAGCCGGGACGTCAAGCAGCTGCTCGCGAAGCTGGTCGCCGAGAAGAAGGTCGAGGACATGATGCTCGTCCTCGCGGATTGCCTGCTCGAGCCGGTTCAGACCGCCTTGACGGATGACGTCATGCGCGAACAGATCCGGATGTATTCGGAAAGCTGACGCGTGCTAGCTTTCGGGCATGGGGAATCCGGTGCCTGACAGCAAGACACCCGCGATCATCGCGTTCGTGCTGGTCGCGATCGGGATCGCGATCGCGGCGGCACAGGGCATCACGCACGGCTCGATCGCCGGCGGCATCATCGCGGCATCAGGTGCGGGTCCCGCGTGCTTCGGCATGTGGAAGGGGATCCAGCAGGAGACGCAGGGCACGCTCGCGATGAGCGTCGCCGCCGTCGTCGTCTCGCTCGCGGTCGGCGCAGTCCTGATCGTGCTGCGCATCGTCTCCTGGGTCGCATAGTGCGCCGCGCGGCGTGGATCGCGGCCGCAGCGATCGCGGCGAGCGGAGTCGCGATCGGGCCGACCGTGGCGACCGCCGAAGCTCCCGCGAGCCGGCGCGCCGATCCCGACAAGAAGTTCGTCTACACCGGCCAGGCGATGGGCACGGTGATCAGCGTGTTCCTGTGGACCGACGACGAGGCCAAGGCCGCCACGGGCGCCGCGGCCGTGTTCGAGGAGATGAAGCGGCTCGACGCGGTGATGACGACGTGGACCCCGGACTCGGAGGTCTCGCAGATCAACACCGCCGCGGGCATCAAGCCCGTCGCCGTCTCCGCCGAGACGTTCGCCGTGATCGAGCGCGCGGTCGAGATCTCGAAGAAGTCCGGCGGCGTGTTCGACATCACCGTCGGCGCGTTCAAGGGCCTGTGGAAGTTCGATCAGGACATGGACGGCACGCTGCCGGATCCCGCGGACGTCAAGAAGCGGCTCGCGAACATCGGCTACAAGCACCTCAAGCTCGACAGGAAGAAGAGGACCGTCTTCATCGCCAAGAAGGGCATGTCGATCACGCTCGGCGGGATCGCGAAGGGCTACGCAGTCGACAAGTGCGTCGAGCTCCTGCACCGCCGGGGCTTCGTGAGCTTCATGATCCAGGCGGGCGGCGACATGTACATCGCCGGCACCAAGGGCGTCGATCCGTGGGTCGTCGGGATCCGCGATCCACGCGGCGCGCCGGATTCGATGTTCGCGCTTGCGCCGGTTGTCGATCACTCGTTCTCGACGTCAGGCGATTACGAGCGTGGCTTCGTCAAGGATGGCGTGCGCTACCATCACATCCTCGATCCACGTACCGGTCAGCCGGCGCAGGCGTCGCGGTCGGTGACGATCCGCGCCAAGGATGCGTTCACCGCGGATGCCTGGAGCAAGGTGCTGTTCATCCTCGGCTGGAAGGAATCACTTGCGCTGATCAAGCGCGAGAAGCTGACGGACTTCGAGGTCGTGTGGGTCGACGCGGCGAACACGATCCACATGACGAAGGCGATCGAGAGCACGCTCAAGATCGTCAAGCAGCCGACGCCGGGTCCTTGAGGATCACGGCGGTGGCCGCCTTGGGGACAGGGACCGTCTCGACCTCGATCATCTGCGACGGCTGAAGCCACGTTGCGATCGCGGCCTCGATGCCGGGCGCCGTGACACCGCGATAGCGCACGAGCTCGGCGGCGAGCTGATCGGGCTCCTCGCCGTACAGCATGCCGCGCTGGAGCAAGCTGACGCGGCGGGTCAGGCTGGTCAGGCCCCAGATCGTCGAGGCTTCGCGTCGCGTGACGGCGCGCTCGATCGCGAGCGGCGTGACACCACGCGCGCACTCCTCGTCGAGGATCGCCCGCACGGCCTCGGGATCCGCTCCGGTGCGCAGATCGACGACGACGTGGGTCTCGCCGCCGAGGCGACCGTTCACGGTCCACGCCGAGACGCGCTGCGCGAGCGGTGCGTCGTAGACCAGGCGACGCCACAGTGCCCCGGTGCCGACGCTCGACCACGCGGCGGTCAGCACGTCGAGCTCGGCCTCCTGCGGATGATTTGCGACGGGGCCGAGCCACGCGCGATGGATCCGGCGCAATGCCGCGAACGGATCGACGATCTGCGTGCGCACCGGCGCTGGCGGCGGCACGACGATCGCGGGCCGGATCGGTCGGGTCGAGCGAGGGAACGTCCCGAAGTACTTGTCGACCAGCGCGTCGACATCGTCGGGGACATCGCCCGCGATCACGAGCGTCGCATTCGCCGGCACGTACCAGGTCCGATAGAACGCGATCACATCGTCGAACGTCGCGGCCTGGATGTCGTCGTGACGGCCGATCGTCAGGTGACGCAGCGGGTGATGCTCTGGATACAGCGCGAGCCCGACGGCGAAGCGCTCGGCGCCGTACGGCACGTTCTCGTAGCGCTGGCGGCGCTCCGCACGAACCACGGCTTGCTGCGTGATCAATCGCTCGACGTCGAAGCCAGGCGCGAAGTAGCCCATGCGATCGCTCTCGAGCCAGAGCGCGAGCTCGAGCTGATGCGAGGGCAGGACCTCGTGATACGCGGTGCGATCGGCGCTGGTCGATGCGTTGGCCTCGCTCGAGCCCGCGCGCTTCAGGACATCGTAGTGGTGATAGCCACCGAGCCGCGCGGGCGACGCCTTGAACAGGTGCTCGAACAGGTGCGCGAAGCCGGTGCGATCGGGTCGCTCGTCGGAGCTGCCGACGCGATACCAGACGCTCGTGCAGATCTGCGGTACCGACGGGTCGGGGTGAACGATCACCTCGAGCCCGCACGGCAGGATGCGCCGGTGGACGCCGAGTCGCGGCAGGTCGCCGTCGAACCGGATCGCGTCGATCATGACTTCTCGGGCTCCTCGGGGTCCTCGGGCTCGGCATCGCGCGTGCGGGTCAGCGACAGCGCGAGCTGATAGAGCTGGCGGCGCGGCTTGCCGGTGACCACGACGAGGCGGGCTGCCGCATCGCGCGGCCCCAGCCCCTCGGCGAGCAGGCGACGGAGCTCGGCCTCGACGTCGACATCGGGCCGGTGGACCGAGCCGCCCTCGACGACGAGCGTGCACTCGCCGCGCGGCGGCGTGGTCGCGTAGCGCTGTGCGAGCTCGCGGAGCGTGCCGCGGACGTGCTCCTCGTGGAGCTTCGTCAGCTCCCGGCCCAGGCTCGCGCGCCGGTCATCGCCGAGCGCGGCCGCGAGATCGGCGAGCGTCGGCCCGACGCGATCGGGGGCCTCGTAGAAGATCATCGTTCCGACTTCATTGCGTAGCGTGCCGAACAGCGCCTGGCGCGCGCCCGTCTCGCGCGGCGGAAACCCGAGGAACGTGAACCGGTCCGACGGCAGGCCGGAGCCCACGAGCGCTGCGAGGCACGCCGACGGTCCGGGGATCACCTCGATTCTCGCACCCGACGTCACCGCGGCGGCCACCGCGCGCGCACCCGGATCGGAGACGCCGGGCATGCCTGCCTCGCTGATCACGGCGACCCGGAGCCCGGCCTCGAGCGCGACGACGAGCTCCTGCGAGCGCTCGGCTTCGTTGCCCTCGAACAGCGAGACGATCCGGCGGTGGGTGTTACCCTGCCCCATCGCATCGGCGTGCGAGAGGAGGAACTTCGCGGACCGCGTGTCCTCGGCGGCGATCACGTCGGCCTCGCGGAGGATCCGCGCGGCGCGCAGCGACAGGTCCTCGAGGTTGCCGATCGGCGTCCCGACCACGTAGAGCGTGCCGCGCGGCGCGTTTGGCGCGTTTGGCTCAGTCACGTGTCATCGCACCGATGTCGACGGCCGTGCCGAGCTCGGCCTCGAGGTACTTCTTCAATCGATCGAGCATCCGCTTCTCGAGCTGGCGCGCGCGCTCGCGGCTGACCTGATAGCGATCGCCGATCTC
This sequence comes from Myxococcales bacterium, assembly GCA_028287135.1. GTDB lineage: Bacteria > Myxococcota_A > Polyangia > Haliangiales > Haliangiaceae > JABFXX01. The sequence continues at coordinate 108,159 of JAQBQE010000051.1, read as the reverse complement.
CTGGAGCGTCAGCGGCTCCTCGGTCAGCCAGCGCTCGCGGAAGATCGTCTGCTCGCGGCCCTCGAGCGTCTGCGCGAACGCCTCGAGCTTGCCCTTGAGCAGCTGGCTGAACTCGCTCTGCGCGACGTTGTGATCCGGACGGTCCTCGCTCGGCAGATAGTCCATCCGCGTGCGCGTGCCCTCGTCCTCGCCGCCCCCGATCGGTGCATCGAGCGAGGCTTCCGGTGCGGACAGCCGGCGCTCCATCTCGATGACGTCCTTCTCGGTGACGTCGAGCTTCTCGGCGAGCAGCTTGGAGCTCGGCTGGAACCCGAGCTGCTCGAGCTTCTCGCGCTCCTTGCGCAGGTTGAAGAACAACTTGCGCTGCGCCTGCGTGGTGCCGATCTTCACGAGGCGCCAGTTGTTGAGGATGAACTTGAGGATGTAGGCGCGGATCCAGAACGCCGCGTAGCTCGAGAGCTTCACGCCGCGATACGGATCGAACTTCCCGACCGCCTGGATGAGGCCGATGTTGCCCTCCTGCACGAGGTCGAGGAGGTTCTTGTGTGCGCGGCGGTACTCGTACGCGATCTTGACGACCAGCCGGAGGTTCGCCTCGATCAGCTTGCGCGCGGCCTGCGTGTCGCCGTGCTCGACGAGCCGGGTCGCCAGGGACTTCTCTTCCTCGGGCGTCAGCAGCGGGTAGCGCCGGACCTCGCTCATGTACACGGACATCGGATCGCGACGCGCGATCGAGCCCCGGGTCGGTGTGGCCTTCAGGATCGGCGGGTCTTCTAGATCGTCCTCTGACGACGACTCGTTCGCGTCGATCGCGGCCGCAGCCGCCTCGGCCTCGACCACATCCGGATCGACCTCGGGATCGCCATCGGCGTCCTTTTCTTCAGCGGCCTCGTCCTCTGCCTCGGGATCCTTCTCAGCCGGCTGCTCGCCGACGTCGATGATGCCCTTCTTCGGGGCGCGGCCTTTGCCCTTCGAACTACGGTCGGCCATCGCGAGATGACCATACTACATGCGACCACTCCGCGTCGCAGCGTCGCAGTGCTCATCGTCCTGGCACGTTACGCATTGCGCCCTATAATCGGCGGATGCGCAGCCGGTTGAACCTGGCCCTGGTGGGGGTCGCGGGAGCCCTTGCTCTTGTCCTCACTGTCATTCGCCAGTCGCCCGAGGGTGTCGTCTCCCTCGAGCTAGATATGCAGGAGGTCCGCGCCGCTCCGGGAGAGCCGCGGGTCCAACGTCACGATCTCTCGTCGCTCTCGATCTTCAACAAGACGCTGCTGCGCATCAAGGATCGCTATGTCGATCCGGCGCGCGTCGACCCGAAGAAGATGCTCTACGCCGCGCTCGACTCGGTGCAGTTCAACGTCCCCGAGGTGTTGATCGAGCCGGATGCAGCGCGCAACAAGATCACCGTCGCGGTCAACGACAAGCGCGAGGTGTTCGACACCAGCGACGTCGACTCGCCGTGGCGGATGACGATCAAGCTGAAGAAGGTCTTCCGCTTCATCGAGACCAACATGAACGCCGGTGGCGACCTCGCGAAGGTCGAGTACGCGGCGGTCAACGGCATGCTGTCGACGCTCGATCCGCACTCGGTGCTGATGGACCCCGAAGCAGCCCGCGACATGGACGTGTCGACGAGCGGCAAGTTCGGTGGCCTCGGGATCGTGATCCGGATGATCGAGCGGAAGCTCACCGTCGTGAAGCCGATGAAGGACACCCCGGCATCGCGCAAGGGCATCAAGGCCGGCGATCACATCGTCCGGATCAACAACGAGCCGACCGAGAACCTGACGTCGAACGAGGCCGTCGACCGCATGCGTGGTGACCCGAAGACCGGCGTCACGCTGTGGGTCGAGCGCAAGGATGATCCGAACCTCCTCCGCTTCGACCTGATCCGGGACATCATTCGCGTCTCGCAGGTCGAGCACAAGCTGCTCGACAAGGGCGTCGGCTACATCAAGGTCAAGCAGTTCTCGAAGGGCATCGCCGGCGACGTCGCCGACGCCATGCGCGAGATGTCGGGCAAGGGCGCCACGTCGTGGATCCTCGACCTCCGGTACAACCCGGGCGGTCTGCTCGAGGAAGCCGTGCAGCTCTCCGATCTGTTCGTCGACAGCGGCACGGTCGTGACCACGGTCTCGGGCCGCGATCGCGAGGCGCGCCGCGCCGAGCATGGGTTTGGCGACACCTCGTCGTCGCTCGTCGTGCTCGTCAACGGTGGCTCGGCGTCGGCCTCGGAGATCGTCGCGGGCGCGCTCAAGAACCTCGATCGCGCGGCGATCGTCGGCACGCGCACGTTCGGCAAGGGCTCGGTGCAGGAGCTCTACGACAACGAGGACCGCAGCAAGCTGAAGCTCACGATCGCGCAGTACCTGACCCCGGGCGATCGCTCGATCCAGAACCTCGGCATCGTCCCGGACATCCAGCTCCAGCGGATGTACGTCCCCGAGAAGAACGACTCGCCGCAGGACTTCGTTCGCCTGCTCGCACCGTCGCGCTCGTATGGCGAGAAGGACCTTGACGCGCACCTCGTGTCGACCTACGCGAAGGACACCGACAAGCCGACCTACGAGGTCGGGTTCATCGTCGACCGCAAGAAGCCGGCCCCGGGAACCGGCGATGCGCCGACCGCGCCGCCCCTCGAGGACGAGGACGAGCCCGATGCCGACGAGATCGTCGAGGACTTCGAGATGAAGTTCGCGAAGGACCTCGTGTCGAGCGTGCAGACCACCTCGCGTCCCAAGCTGGTCGCCGCGGCGGCCAAGCTCGTGACCAAGGTCCGTGCCGACGAGGAGAAGAAGCTCATCGCCGAGCTCTCGAAGATCGGCATCGACTGGGCCGGTGTCGCGGCGCAGGAGCCCGGTGCCGCGAACCTCGATGTATCGCTGTCGACCACGCCGAGCGCCAACCTCAAGGCCGGCGACATCGTAAGCATGACCGCCACCGTGAAGAACACCGGCACCGGCGCGGCCTACCGCGTGCTCGCGCGCGTGCAGGGCGATGACCCGGTGTTCGAGGACACCGAGCTGCCGATCGGCAAGGTTGCCGCCGGTGAGACCCGGACGTTCACCGCGAAGATGCAGGTCCCCAAGGACGCGCTCGATCGCGTCAACCGCCTCGGCCTCGAGGTCAAGGAAGCTCGCAACGCGCCGGCTCGCGTGTCGGCAGCCGAGGTCCGGGTCGAAGCCGCCCCGCGCCCGGTGTTCGCGTACGCGTACCAGCTGGTCGACGACGGCAATGGCGATGGCCTGGTCCAGAAGGGCGAGAAGTTCCGCCTCCTCGTCTCGGTCAAGAATGCGGGTGCCGGCCCGACGCACGATGCGACCGTGCTGCTCCGCAATGCGACCGGTGACGGCGTGACGCTGTCGAAGTCACGGTTCGAGCTCAAGGACACGCTCGCGCCAAACGCGATCAAGGACATCGAGTTCCCGCTCGCGACCGATGCAACGCTCAAGGGCGACGAGATGATCGTCGAGCTGATGGCGTACGACTCGGCGCTCGACGTCCAGGCCACCCAGAAGATCAAGTTCCGCATCTCTCCCTCGGTGGCACCGCAGCCGGCGCGCGGCGAGGTCACGGTCAAGGCGGCGACTCCGATCCGGGCTGGTGCGGCGGATGACACCGGCGTCGTCGGCACTGCACCGAAGGGCGCGAGCTACATCGCTGTCAACACGTTCGGTCCGTACACCAAGGTGAAGCTGACCGCCGGCGGCACCAAGATCGGGTTCCTCCCGACCGCGTTGCTCGCCGCGGGTGGCTCGGGCTCGGGCTCGTTCATCTCGGTGTGGAACTCCACGCCGCCCGTGATCTCGCTCGCGATGAAGGGCCTCGAGACGAGCGCCGAGACCTACCGCCTCTCGGGCGCGGTCTCCGACGAGCAGCACGTCGAGGACGTCTACATCTTCGTGTCGAACCAGCGCGCGAAGATCGACAGCCGCAAGGTGTTCTACCGCTCGAACCGTGGCGGCAAGGACGCCAAGCTGCTCGACTTCGCGACCGACCTGCCGCTGTGGCCGGGCTCGAACATGGTCACCGTGGTGGCGCGCTCGAGCTCCGAGGTGCGGTCGGTGAAGACGATGTTCGTCTACCGCGACCCGCCGCGGACCGCTCAGAAGCCGTGACGCGGCGCAGGGGCGTCGCACCTACATCGGAACTCCGTACAACTGCCCGCAGCTCTGGCAGAATACGGAATGAATCCGCGCGCCCTGGGTGGCGTCTGAGATCCGTGACCATGAGCACCACCAACCTCGCCTCAGTCCTGGGTCTCACCCTCGTGCTGATGACGTCGTCCGCCTGGGCGGACGTCGCGGGTAGCTACGACGTGAAGTACGAGGAGGTCTCGACGAACTGCACGTCGCCTCTGAAGTACCCGGCCGGCAAGCTCGACGTGAAGGTCAAGGGCAACAGCGTCACGGTCGACATCTCGCGGACGCCGCTGATGCAGGGCTCGGTCGCGAAGGGCGGCAAGTTCAGCGCGAAGTCCAAGCAGGGCAAGACCTCGCTGGACGGCATGGATGGCGTGTTCTCGGTCGCCGGCAAGGTCACGCCCGAGGGCATGCTCGCGCTGGTGATGGTCGGCGAGTACACGACGGGCGGCAAGGCGCTGTGCTCGCAGTCGTGGAACGTCGTCGGCATCAAGGCGGATCCGAGCGCGAAGCCGGAGAAGCCGGCACCGAAGAAGCAGTCGACCGACGAGCTCTCGCTCCTGCTCCCGTCGATCCTGCAGTAACTAGGGCCGGGCGTACACGGCGGCGAGCACCGCGCCGTCGACGGTGACCTCGAACACCTTTCGTGCATCCGGGGGCACCGGGCACGACCGCAGCATCGGCGCGTACACGACGATCCACGCTGCATCCTGCGGACGCTTGACCGTGGAGCTCCACAGGTCCTCACGGAACCACGTCAGGTGGGCGACCTCGATGCACTCGCGATGGAGCTTCGCGCCGAGGGCCGCATGCTCGTTCACGTACGCGACGGCGCGGTCGACGCCCTCGCCCCACCACGCCGTCTCGAACCACTTGCGCTGGGCGACGGTGCCCGCGCCGCCGACCTGCTCGCCGAAGTAGTCGAGGTAGTACGGGTGCACGCGCACCAGCGTGACCGCGAGGTAGATCCCGATCGCGGCGGACAGCGCGAGGAACGTGCGACGGAACCTGGGGGCCCGCCGCTCGAGCCGGAGCGCGATCGCGTCGAGGCCCAGCGCGGCGCACATCGCGAGTGCGGTGAGGCACGGCATCACGTAGCGCACGCCGTCCTGGCGCACGGGAGAGGCCGCCACGACGAGGGGGATCACGAACCACGCCGCCAGGATCAGCGCGCTGCGGTGGCTCGCGAGGAACGACCGCACCATGCCGACGAGCACGGCGGCGAGGACACCGATCGGCAGCGTCGCGAACAGGTAGACGACGAAGTAGTAGCTCGGCGGACGATTCGTGATCGCGCCGAGGAACGGCTCGGTCGCATGTGGCGTGGAGAGCCTGGCGAGCGACGACGACATCGCCTCGAACGGATGCGCCCACAGCCGGGGCCACACCGCATAGAACGTGAGCACGGTGGCGACCACCATCAGGGGGATGCCGACGACGGTCGCGCGGCGCCACGCCGGGGGGGCGTTGACCACCACGATCACGACGCACAGCGGTCCGAGCAGGCCACTGACGAAGCGCGACGCGATCGCGATCCCGATCACGAGTCCGACCACGGCGAGCCGCGTGTACAGGGTTCGCCGCGGGTTCGCTGCCTCCGCGAGATCGTCGTGGACGCACAGCGCGAGCAGCGTGCCGAGCGAGAACCACAGCACCGTCGGGGATTCGTGGCCGACGATCTGGCCGTGCGCGACGAGCGGCGGCAGCAGTGCCGCGATGGTGGCCGCGAGGACGCCGACGCGGAGGTTGTATAGCCGCTTCCCGATCGGGATGAGGAGCGCGCAGCCGAGCGAGATCCAGATCGCAGACATCGCGCGCGCCGGGCCGTAGCCGTCGGCGAGCTGCGCACCGATCCCGTCGAGCAACTTCATCACCGGCGGGTGCTCGTAATTCCAGCGCCACGCCGAGACCGAGAAATCGAGCGAGAGGAGGTTCGTGACGTAGTTGCGGCCCGACGCCCAGTTGACGTCCTCGTCCCAGGTCGCGCCGAACCCACCGAGATCGATCAGGCGCACGATCAACGCGAGCACGAACACCGCGGCGAGGGCGATCCAGGTCTCGCGTGGGACCTTCGCGAGGCGGTGGCGCGCGAGCATCAGGATCGTCGCGACCAGCGTGAGCAGCAGGCACAGCGCGATCAGGCCGTCGCCCACCGCAGCACCCGCGCCGTCGAACGTCGCGCGATCGGGATCCTCGGGGGACACCGAGCTCGTCGGGACGTACTCGGGATCACCGCGGCGCCCGACCGGGCTCCACACGAGCCGCGCCCCCGGCGGTGCCGCGAACCGGATCGCGATCGGGCCGGCGGGCACGACGACCCGCTCCTTGACCACCCCGGCGCCACGCAGCACACGGCCGGCGACCGTGAGCTCGGCGGGCTGCTCGCTGAGAAAGCCGATGATGACGGGCCCACCGCGCGCGATCGCGAGAGAGCCAGCCTGCGCGATCGCTCCGGGCGGATCGCTGACCGCCGGCGCGACCACGCGCAACCGGGCGCGTGGCTCGACGTGGATGCACGCGCGAAGCGCAAACAATCCGATCACCAGCGTGAGCGGGACGGCGCCCCACCACCGGATCAGTGAACGCGGCCGGGACACTGGAAGTTGCGCGCCTTCTTCGCGAGGAACGTGTAGTACGTGCCCAGCTGACGCATGCCCGGGATCCGCATCGTCACCTGCTCGTAGCCACGCGCCAGCCAGAACCCTGCGCACGGGAGGCGCGGCTGGTCGGGCTTCGCGTGGATCTCGTAGCAAGAGAACACGAACGTCGGATCGTAGTCGGCGAGCACGGCGTCGGAGCCAAACTTCGTGTGACCTGCACGCGCCCGGACCCGTGGCTCCTCGTGGGCGATCCTCTCGGAGACCAGACCGAACACATCGATCGCGCGCATCCTGCCGTAATACGGCTGCGCACCCGCGCCCCCGACGATGCTGAAGTCATCCGGCGCGAAGCAGCGCTCCATCGCGCGACCGATCGCGGCGCGGTCCTCGGTGTAGACGATCAGGAACGCGGGGGTATCGATGCCCCGGTCCTGCTTCCAGTTGCCCCACCGCGTCGAGGCACGGGTCAGCCCGACCTGGGTGAAGGCGAACGCGCCGACGAGAAGTGCCGCAGCGATCGCGCCGAGGCGTGGCGGATTCGGCGCGAACCCGACGAGCCACTCGAGCCCGAGCGTCACCGCGATCGCGGCGAGCACGAACACCGGCATGATGAACCGGTGGAGGCCCATGAAGTCACCACCGACGGTCGCGGCGTAGCAGAGGTATGCCGTCGCGATCAGCGTGCATGACAGTGCGAGCACGAACCGCGGCGACCGTGGCGGACCGACGACGAGGCCGAGCGCCGCGATCGGCAGCGCATAGAGCAGCTTGGTCTGGGTCAGCCAGACCCAGAGGTAGTGAGCGCCGAGCTTGTACATCTGGAGCTCGAACCGCGGGTCGATCCAGCGACCGCTCGCCTTGACGTAGAACGTGTTGGGGAACGCATGGCCGTAGTACCAGTAGCGCCACGCGAACCACGGCACCCACAGCACGAGGAACAGGACGATCGCGACGAGCTCGTTGCGGATGTTCGGCATCCGCCGGTACGCGCGGGCCGTGAAGCCGATCGTCGTCAGGTGGACGATGCCGAGCACGCCGGCGACGAGCAGGCCTTCGGGGCGGGTCATCGCAGCGAACGCGAGCACGAGCCCGGCTCTCCGGATCGCGCCGGGACGCTGGACGGCGTCGACGACGCCATCGATCGCGAGGGTGACGAGGAGCGTGAACAGCTGGGTCTCGAGCCCCCCGGAGGTCCAGCACGCGAACCCCGATGACGCGGCGAGCAGGAGCGCCGGCACGGCCGCCCACGGCGTCTTGCGGCCGAGGGCGCGCTCGGTGAGCTTGAACACGACGAGCAGGGTCAGCACCGCGCACACCGTCGCGAGCACGCGTGAGGACCATTCCGGCGGGATCCCGGCGAGCATCCCGACCCCGAGCAGGGCGGTCCACAGGAAGCTCGTATAGCCCTCGACCGGCTCCCCGAGGTTGAAGGTCAGCTCGCCGTGCTCCGCGAAGTTCCGCGAGAACACGAACGAGATATAGGCGTCGTCGGTGACGAAGTTGAACGCGAGCGAGTGCCCGACCAGTGCGACCGCCGCGACGGCGAGGAGCAGCCAGCGCGCGCGATCGGACGACATGGGCGGAAACATAGTAGCCTGTTGAGGACTGATGGAGCCCGTCGGTGATCCGGTCTTGGAGCCCGCGACCGACGTGCTGGGCACAGGCGTCTTGACCGGTGCGATCGCCGGTCTGGCCGCCGGCGCGATCGACGCGCTGTGGTCGTGGGGACCGGCCGCGCAGTTCGTCCCCGGGATCCTGGCCCGAATCCGGTTCGTCGCGTTCACCGGGCTCAGCCATGCGGCCGCGGGTGCGGTGATCGGACTCCTCGTGGCGGTCGCCCTGCTCACGCTGTCCCGGGGCAGCCGGCTCGGCGACCTCGCGCGGTTCGGGTGGCGCCAGCACGTGGCCGCGCGGGCTCGCGACCCGCGGGAGGCGGTGGCCGGGCTCGCCCTGGCGATCGCCACCCTGCCCTGCATCGCGGTCGCCCTCTACGCGGCGTTCCGGATCACGGGCCGGTTCGTCGCTGGCCGCAAGGCCCCGGACCTCGTGGTGATCGTCGCGATGATCGCCGGGCTCGCCGCGATCGCGATCGCGATCCCGATCGCGTTCCTGATCGGGCGCGGGATCGAGGCCGGTCTCCGCAAGCTCGCGCCGCGGGTCCGTGCGGTCTCCAGCCCGTACGCACCGATCGTGGTCGCGCTCGGGATCGTCGGCCTTGCCCTCGCGGTGTGGGCGTCACGCTCGTGGGAGACCGCACGGGTCCTGCCGTTACGCGGACCGCTGGTCGCCGTGCTCGGCATCCTGTTCGCGATCCCGGCGTGGCGACGCGGCCGGCGCGCGATCGAGATCGCGAGCCCGTTCAAGCCGGCGATCCGCCGCACCGCCTGGGTCCTGGTTCCGGCCCTGCTGCTCGGCCTCGTCCTCGGCACCGGCGGGTCGTCGGGCGTGATCAAAGCGAGCTCCTCGTACACGGGGCTTGGCGGGCTGATCGCGCGGACCCTGCGCCGCGCCTTCGACTGGGATCGCGACGGGTTCGCGCGCTTCCTCCATGGCGGAGACTGCGACGACGGCGACGCCAGCGTGCATCCGGGTGCCTCGGAGATCCCCGACGACGGGATCGATCAGAACTGCGTCGGCGGCGATCCGAGCGTCGTGCGGCCTGCCGAGTCCACGGGGTTTGTGCCGGTACCGGCGAGCGTACCGCCCGACTTCAACATCCTGCTGATCACGATCGACACCGTGCGCGCCGATCACTTCAGCATGTACGGCTACCCGCGCAAGACGACCCCACACCTCGACAAGCTCGCCGCGGACGGCACGGTGTTCGAGCACGGCTGGGCGCACGCACCCTCGACGCGCTACTCGATTCCTGCGATCCTGACCGGCCGGTTGCCGCTCGACGTCCATTACGACACCTCGATCGAGGGGTGGCCCGGCCTGTTGCCGAAGGCGACGACGATCGCCGAGACCCTCGCGACCGCGGGCCTCACGACCGGTGCGATCACGAACTACTGGTACTTCGACCGCGTTCGCCACATGGACCAGGGCTTTGCCGAGTACGACAACGAGAACGCGTCACGGCATTCGAGCGTGACCAACGCGGGGCCCGAACAGACCAAGGGCAGCTCGTCGCAACAGCAGACCGACAAGTCGATCGCGTTCGTCCAGCGGCACCTCGGGCAGCGCTGGTTTCTGTGGGTCCACTACTACGATCCTCACTATGCCTACGAGCCGCACCCCGAGGTGCCGCCGTTCGGCGTCGATCGCGAGGCGCTGTACGATGGCGAGATCGCGTTCACCGACCTCCAGATCGGCCGGCTGCTCGACGACCTGCGAGCGAAGGGGCTCTACGACAAGACGATCGTCGTCGTGACCGGCGACCACGGTGAGGGCTTCGGCGAGCACGGCATCGATCTCCACGGCTACCACCTGTATGCGCCGCAGACGCGGGTCCCCCTGATCATGCGGGTCCCCGGTCTCGGCCCACGGCGATCCACGACCCCCGCCGGCCACGTCGACATCCTGCCGACGCTCGCGAACCTCGCCGGTGTTCCGGCGACCACCGAGATGATGGGCCAGTCGATGCTCGGCGCATTGCAGGGAACCGATGCCGATCGGATCGTTCGGCAGCAGCTCTCGTACGAGGGCAACCACGAGATGCGTGCCGTCGTCAGCCGCGACTGTCACGTGATCTACAACGTCAGCCCCGACACCAGCTGGGAGGTCTATCGCGTCGACCGCGATCCGGACGAGACGACCGACCTGGCGGGCGATCCCGACGCGTGCGCCGAGACCCGACACGCGGTCGAGCGCTGGTACGACAACGAGCAGGTCCCCGCTGGCGCCGCCGAGGCCCTGCTGACGACGCGGCCGGCGATCGCCAACCCTCTCGATGCCGACCTCGGTTCTGCCGTCCGGCTGCTCGGAGTCGAGGCCCCTGCCACCGCGAAGCGTGGAGAGCCGATCACGCTGACCTGGACGTTCGAGGCGCGGGGCACCGTCGGCGCGGGCTGGAAGATGTTTGTCCACGTCGAGGGCCCCGGAACGTTCTTCTTCTCCGGCGACCATCGCCCGACCCGGCCGTTCGAATGGTGGCGCGCAGGTCAGCTGATCCGGTACACGACGACGCTCATGGTGCCGCGCAACACCCCGACCGCCGAGCTCACCGTGTGGGCGGGCATGTTCAAGGGCAGCAAGCGTGCGCCGGCGAAGGCCCCGCAGGCGCAGCTCAAGGACAACGCCGTCGCCGTCGCGAAGATCCAGGTGGTCCCATGATCGATCCGACGACGCTGGCCGTCGACGATCGCGCGGGCAGTCGCGCGGTCGCGAGTGATGGCTGGCCCGCGCGGATCGCACGCGTGCTGCCGTGGATCGCGATCGCCACGCCTGCCCTGTTCCAGGTGTTCCTGCTGGCGACCGCGATCGCTGGCCGCGTGACGTATCCGTACGACCTCGAGTGGATGGAGGGCGGGATGCTCCACCACGCGCAGCGGATTCACGAGGGTCTCGGCATCTACGTGCCACCCTCGATCGAGTTCATCCCCTACCTCTACACGCCGCTGTATCCCGCCGTGCTCGCGCTGTTCGGCAGCGGCTTCGGGATCAGCTACACGCTCGGACGTGCGTTCTCGGTGATCTCCCTCGTCGGGATCGCGGGCGTCGCGGCCGCCTCGATCGCAGGTCCCCGTCACGAACATCCGCGTCGCGGTCCGGCGTGGGCTGGCGTCGTGCTCGCCCTCGGATTGTTCTCGGCCGCGTATCCGTTCATGGAGGGCTGGTACGACCTCGTTCGCGCCGACACGTTGTTCCTGCTCATGATCACGGCAGGCATCGCGGGTCTCCCGCGCTGGGCGACGACCGGGCACGGGCTCCAGGGCCATGCGCGCGTCGCCGCCGGAGCGGCGCTGCTCGCCCTCGCGTTCTTCTGCAAGCAGACCGGCATCCTGTACGTCGCGTTCGGCGGCCTGATCGTCCTCGTCGTCGCGTGGCGCCGGGTGTTCGCGTACATCGCGCTGGCCGGCCTGATCGGTCTCGGTGGGACGTGGCTGCTCCAGAAGACGACGCAGGGCTGGTTCTGGACGTACATCCGCGAGATCCACGCGGCGCACGACTTCAACATGGACCGGTTCTGGAAGTCGTTCGAGAACATCCTGTGGCACTTCCCGGCGCTGTCGATCATCGTCGGTGTGGGCCTCGTGGTGGTGCTGGTGACCCGGGTCGTGCGCGGGATCCTGCCGCGACCCGCGCGACCGCTGCTGCTGTGGGCGGCGACGTTCGCGGTGTCGACGCTCGTCGGTGCCGTCGGCTGGGGCACCGAGTTCGCGCACTTCAATGCGTACATGCCCGCGTTCCTCCACGGTGCGCTCGCGGCCGGCGCGGCGATCCCTGCGATCTTCGCGTGCACGCGCGTGCTCGTCGGCGAGCGCAAGCACGGCGAGCTCGTCTCGCACGTGGTCGCACTCGCCGCGGCTCTCCCCCTTGCCTACGCCTGCTACACGAACCGCTGGGAGCCGAAGCGCTACATCCCGACCGCTCGCGACGTGACAGCCGGGGACAAGCTGATCGCGCGCATCCGCGCGATCGACGGCGACGTCTGGATGCCGTCGCACCCCTGGTATCTCGAGCTCGCCGGAAAGACGCCACGCGTCCACCGCATGGGGATCAAGGACGTCACGTGGCGGCAGACGCGAACGGTCGACGGCCTGGACGAGGTGCTGCGCAACCATGCATTCGCCGCGCTCGTGCTCGACGAGAACGACGTCCACCGCGAGACGCCGGCGGCCGCACCGATCGCGCTGAGCTACCGCGCCGCACTGAAGATTCCCGCCGACGAACGGCCTCGCATGTTCACCGGCGCCAAGGTGATCCCGGATTCGATCTGGTTGCCCGCTGTCGTGGTGCAACCTCCTCCCGCCACGCGCGTGATGTTCGACTTCGAGCTGACGGAGTGGACCGGCTGGACGCGAACGGGACCCGCATGGGGTGCGCGACCCGAGGCCGAGCTCGCGGGTCACGGCCTGCTGATCGGCGCGACCGGGCGGCGGTTCGCGACGAGCATGCACGGGGGCGATGCGGCGATCGGACGGCTGACGTCACTCGAGTTCCCGCTCGAGGGGATGCTCACGATGTCCCTCGCCGGGGGTACCGATGCGACGAAGCTGCGCGTCGAGCTGTGGGTCGGGACTGCGATCGTCGGAACGGCGAGCGTGCCTGGCACCGGCGGCGAGACCTTGCGGCCGGTGACCCTCGATACGAGCGGCGTGCGCGGACGGATGGGGAAGCTCGTCCTCGTCGACGATTCATCCGCGGGTCACCTCGACGTCGACGACGTCTGGCTGACGCCCTAGGTCACGGCTTCGGCGCGCGGCGGTAGACGGTGACGATCGGCACGCCCGCGGCGCGCAGGACGAACATCGGCTGCACCGATCCGTAGGACTTCCAGATCAGATAGTCGTGGCGGTTGAAGTGCTTCTCGTGGACGACGATCGCGAGCTGGCTGCGCTCGATCCCGCTCTGCTCCCACCCGGCATCCGGCATCGAAGCCGGCACCAGGCCGAGCCGGCGATAGATGCCCCACGCGGGCGATGCATCGTGCGTGTAGACCGACTTCGTCGGTGCGCCCGGCGCCGGTGCTTCTGCCGCGACGACCGGCAGCACGCCACGCGCTGCCACGCCCCAGAACTGACGGTTCATTCCGTGGTCGGCGCCGCCGGGTGCGCCGCCGGCGAGCGCGTTGTACCAGGTCAGCGCATAGGGCTGCGCCGTGACGGTCTCGACGGCGGACGCCGCGATCACGAGCATCGCGAGCAGCCCGAGGATCGCGGGGCGGGCGCGCGCAGGGAGCGGACGACGGGTCTCGATCGCGGCGACCGCCGCACGTGCGGCCCACACCACGCCGACGCCGGCGGCGATACAGATCGACGGCAGCGCAGGCATCCAGTGCTTCTCGGCCCCGAAGATCGGCGTGGTGCCGAGGAAGAACGGCCCGATCGAGGCCGCGGCGGATAGCGCGAGCAGGAGGCCGGGTGCACGCGCGCGATCGAGGATCTCCTTGCGCCGCGCGATCCATGCACCGGTCCCGATCGCAGCCGCCGCGAGCGTCACGACCGGCACGGTGAACAGCGTGGTGACGAGCGCCGTGTGCCAGGGAAACCGCGGCGCGTTCCAGTTGTCGCCGAGATACTCGAAGTTGTAGTGGACGTGCGTCGTGTGGAACGTGATCCAGCCGCGCAGGTGAGCGAACGTGTCGAACCACAGCCACGGCCAGACGAGGATCAGCGTCAGCGGACCGAGGACGGCGAGCGAGAGCAGCACGCGCCAGCGGTGGAACAGGATCGCGTGCCACGGTTGCGCCGCTTTCCGCTGGCGCACGCCCACGATCAGGTAGTGGAGCCCGATGGCGAACGGCAGCAGGAAGGCGTTGTGCTTGGTCGCGAGCGCGAGGCCGAACACGACGCCGGCGAGCCACGGGATGCTGCGGCCGTCGAGACAGCGCCAGTAGGCGACGATGGTGGCGAACCACAGCGTCATGATCGGTGCATCGAACGCGGCGAGGCCGGCGTGGAACAGCGCGCGCGGTAGCAGCATCAGCAGCAGCGCGCTGACGATCGCTTCTGCGAAGCCCCACACCGAGAGCGCCATCAGGTAGACGAGCAGCACGCACAGGCCGTGGAAGATCGCGGTCGGCGCGCGGTATGCGGTGATCTCGTCGACGCCGAGCTTGTCGTGGAGCAGCTTCTCCGACAGCCCGAACAGCGTCTTCATCAGCGGTGGATGCTCGCGATTGTTGTCCGTCGGGCCCGGCCCGCCGAACGTCCTGGTCACGGTCTCCTTGCCGATCCCATGCTCGAACGTGGCGAGCCCGATCCACCAGTCCGCGTAGCGCGAGCCGTTCTGCATGTAGACGACCTCGTCGCGAGCGACGCCAACCTCCTGCTGATTGGCGAGGACGAGCAGCGTGGTCAGCAGCGCGAGCGCCCATCCGACGATCCGCTGGGTGGTCACTGGCGTGCCTCCGCCGCGAAGCAGATCAGCCGTGCCCCCATGGCCGATCGCGCGATCACCGTGACGTCGGCAGGCCCGGGCGTCGTCGTTGCCGCGAACCTGACCCAGCCGTCGTCGACACCGGCGGTCGCGCTCGCGACGACCCGGCCGCCGATCTCGATGTCGAGCGTGGCCGGTGCGCGGTTGTCCCGTCGGGTGAACACGTCTGCGATCCCGACGTAACCGACGAGCTGCGAGCCGAGCGGGACGCCCGGGAAGGTCAGCCGGATCGCACCCTTCGCACCCGGCGCGACCTGGACGCAGCGGTGCGGGCGGAAGCCGACCTCGGCGAGCTCGAGGATCGGGGTCGAGCCGCCGTCGGTGCGCACCGTCGACAGTCGGTCGCGAAGGTCCGCGAGGACCTTGGCCGGCGTCTGGTCGTACCACCGGATCGCGATGCCATCCCGATCCTCGGTGCCCGCCGGCGTCAGCCCGGTGGTGTCGGCCGCACGCGCGTCGCGGATCGCGACCTCCCAGATTCGCGGAAACCGCGCAGCGTCCATGCGGGCGGCGGCATCGATCGGGATCAGGTCACCGAGATGGAGACGCCCGACCGGATCGATCCACTCGGGCGCGAACACGATCAGGTCGCCGGGCCGGTAGCCGGCGCGGACAAGGTCCGCGGCCCTGGCCCATGAGGTGTCGTCGGGAACCGACGTGGCGTCATGGCGCGTCGCCACGATCTCCCACACCGCGATCACGACCAGCAGCAGTGCCGGGAGGATCTGGAGACCGCGCGGGATCCTCGCGGCAGGCGCGGGACTGCTCGCAGCGGGCACGGGGGGCGCGCCAGCGGGTTCGCCCTGCCCGGCTTCGTCGGGTGATTCCACGAGAGCGCGCTCAAACTACCACGCGGCCCCGGGGCGTTCTAACGTCGCGGGGTGCGCCTGTATGCCGCCCTGTTCGTGATCGGCCTCGCCGTCTACGGCGCCGTCGCGTGGGATCGGATCGGCAAGCAATCGGCGGCGCCCCACTTCGTGTTCCAGGCGGATGCCTGGCTCCACGGCAAGGCCTCGATCGAGCCGCCCCTCAAGGGGGACGACTGGGCCAAGGTCGAGACCGTCGCGCTCGATGACGGAACCGAGGTCTCGGGCCGGCGGCTCAAGACCCGCCCGATGTTCAAGACCCTCGCGGGCCTCGAGATCCCGATCCAGCGGATCGCGCAGAGCAAGCGGGTGACCGGGTACGCGTCGTTTCCCCCGTTCCCTGCGGTGGTGATGCTGCCGTCGGCGATCCTCTCCGGGCGCAACGGCAACGACGTGATCCCGACGCTCCTGATCGCGGCGCTGATCCTCCCGCTCGCGCTGCTCGTCCTGCGCCGGCTCGCCGCGGCGGGGCTGTCGACGCGCTCGGTGCGCGACGACCTCTGGCTGGTGGCCGTGCTCGCGTTCGGCAGCGTCCTGTTCTTCTCGGCGGTCCAGGGCAAGGTCTGGTACTCGGCCCACGTGATCGGCGTGGCGCTCGCGCTGGTCTATGCCTGGGCCTCGATCGAGGCGAAGCACCCCGTGATCGCGGGACTCGCGCTCGGCGCCGCAGCGCTGACCAGGACGCCGATGGCGTTCATGTTCCCGCTGTTCGTGCTCGAGGCATGGCGCATGGCCGCACGTGTGGTGGCTGCCGAGGGAGAAGGCTCGACCCCCGAGGCGAGCGCGTCGGGCAGCCTCAACCTGCGCGCCGGCAAGATCGCGATTCGCCGCCGTCTCGTGCACCCGCTCCTCCAGTTCGCGGCGCCGATCGTCGGCTTCGCGATCCTCGGGATGATCTTCAACTACATCCGGTTCGGCTCGCCGACGGAGTTCGGCCACAGCTACCTCGACGTGCGCCAGCAGGTCCAGATCGAGCAGCACGGGCTCGCGAGCTACCACTACCTGTCGCGCAACCTCGCGGTCGCGTTCACCCTGCTTCCGGACCTCCTGCCGAAGGCACCGTGGGTCCAGATCGGCGGGCACGGCCTCGCGATGTGGGTCACCACTCCGCTGCTGCTCTACGTCCTGTGGCCGCGCGACAAGAATGCGATCCACCGCGCCCTGTGGATCACCGTCGCCGCGATCGCGATCCCGACGCTGCTGTACCAGAACAGCGGCTGGTTCCAGTTCGGCTATCGGTTCAGCCTCGACTACCTGGTGTTCCTCGTCATGCTGCTCGCGATCGGAGGTCGTCCGCTGCGCGGGTTCGCGAAGGCGTTGATCGTCGTCGGGATCGTGGTCAACCTGTTCGGTGCCGTGACCTTCGACCGCCAGTGGAAGTACTACCGCGGTGGCAACCAGGCCTACGACGTGGTCGTCGCCCACTAGCCGTGCGCGGCGCTACGGGCGGAACGGCTGTTCGTCTTTGCCGCGGACCGGATTGGCGAGCCGGCGCGCGACCGCGTCCTGCTCGTCCTTGGTCAGGCGGCGGACGTAGACGCCGGCGGCATCGATCGAGCGCGCTCCGAAGAATCCCTCGGAGACCGCGTACTCGACCTCGATGATCATGTACGGGTCGTCGCCGATCCACATCAGCTCGTGCTTGCGAGGAATCCCGACCCACGAGCTCAGCGTGAACTTGTCGCGTGAGCCGTCGTCGTTGAGGACGACCATCGTGATGCGCTCGGTCGCGGTCATCGGCGGGTAGACCCTAGCATCACTTGAGGCCGAGGACATCGAGCATGTCGTAGCGGCCAGGCGGCTTGCCGACCACCCACGCAGCGGCCCGCAGCGCGCCCGCGGCGAAGATCGAGCGCGAGGTCGCGCGATGCCCGATCTCGATGCGCTCGGCGGCGCCGAAGAACGTCGCCGTGTGCTCGCCGACCACGTCGCCACCGCGCACCGACGACATCCCGATCTCGCCGCGCGGCCGCGGTCCGACATCGCCATCGCGCGTGTGGCGCTTGACCGTGTCGTAGTCGACGCCGTGACCCGCAGCGATCGCGCGCCCGATCATCAGCGCGGTTCCCGACGGCGCATCGCGCTTGGCGCGGTGGTGCGCCTCGACCACCTCGGCATCCCAGTCGGGACCGAGGATGCGCGCTGCCTGCTGCACGAGACCGAGCACCAGGTTGACGCCGAGCGAGAAGTTCGCGGCGACGACGATCGGGGCCACCTCGGCGAGCCTGGCCACGGCTTCCTCGTCGGAAGGCCCGAGGCCGGTCGTCCCGATCACCGCGGGCTTGGTGTGCGCGCGCGCAGCTTCCGCGGCCGTACGCGTGGCCCCCGGCGACGTGAAGTCGATGTAGACGTCGCACGCGTCGAGACCCGCGCCGAGATCCGCGCTCGCGATCACGCCGTCGACCACCTGCGCACCGAGACCGGCGGCATCGGGCCGATCGACCGCCGCACGGATCTGCACGTCGGCGCGACCCGCGGCAGCCTCGATCAGCGCGCGTCCCATCCGGCCCGACGGGCCAAGGACGCACACGCGTGCGCTCACAGCATGCCCTGGACGCGGAGCTCGGCCCGCAGCTGCTCGACGAGTCCCGCGCTCGCCGAGACCAGCGGCAGGCGGACCTCCGTCGCGCAGCGGCCGAGGATCGACAGTGCAGCCTTCGTCGGTGCGGGACTCGGCTCCGCGAACAGCATCTGGCTCAGCACGCGCATCTCGAAGTGGCGCTTCTTCGCGCGCTCCCAGTCGCCCGCCTTCACCGCGTCCCACATGTCACTCATCGCGCGGGGCGCGACGTTGGAGACGACCGAGATCACGCCACGTGCGCCACACGCGTAGAGCGGGAACGACGTGCCGTCGTCGCCGGACAGGATCGTCAACCTGTCGCCGACCTTCGCCACCAGCTCGCTGCCACGCACGAGGTTACCCGTCGCGTCCTTGATGCCGATGATGTTGTCGAAGTCGGCGAGGCGCACGACCGTGTCGGTCAGCAGATCGCACCCGGTCCGCGTCGGCACGTTGTAGAGGATGATCGGGAGCTTGGTCGCCTTCGCGATCGCCTCGAAGTGGCGGAACAGGCCCTCCTGGCTTGGCCGGTTGTAGTAAGGCGTGACGTGCAGCAGGGCGTCGGCACCCGCATCCTCGGAGGCGCGCGTGAGCTGGAGGGCCTCGCTCGTCGCGTTGCCGCCGGCGCCAGCGACGACGGGGACCCGCCCGCGCGCGGCCTTGACCGCCGCCGCGATCACCGCGACGTGCTCGTCGACATCGAGCGTCGCCGATTCGCCGGTCGTGCCGACCGCGACGATGCCATCGACGCCCTGCTCGATCTGCCAGTCGACGAGCGTCGCGAGCCCCTCGAAGTCGACCTTGCCGTCGCGGAACGGGGTGACAATCGCGGTGAGACAACCTTCGATCGCTGCGAGCTTCGCCATGGATCCCCTCTGCTTACGTCCTCATACCTGTAACGCTCGTCGGTGTGAAGGCATTCGGACGCATGTGCGCGGGATCCCATGGCTCCGGGCCGGGCTACGTCCCCGCCGCCAGTCTCGGGGTCGCCGGCTACGACACGGCGTTCTGGTTGCCCGCCGCCGTGATCGAGATCGCCGCCGGCGCCCTCGCGCTGTGGCGCTCGCGCTGGGCTACTTCTTCGCGATCTTCTTGAACTTCAGCGTCATCCGATCGCTCTCGCCGATCGCCT
Source organism: Myxococcales bacterium (assembly GCA_028287135.1). GTDB lineage: Bacteria > Myxococcota_A > Polyangia > Haliangiales > Haliangiaceae > JABFXX01. Next base: position 88,810 of record JAQBQE010000051.1, on the reverse strand, counting down.
GGTACTTCGCGCGATCCTTGTCGCCTTCGCGCAGGTTCGGCGGCAGCGTCCACACGCCGTTCTCGTAGTCCTTGGTGTCCTTCGGGTTCGCGTTGACCTCGGACTTCTCGACGAGCTCGAAGCCCGCCGCCTTGACCCGCTCGATCACCCAGTCCTCGGCGAGGTAGCCGCTCTTCACGGTGTCCTCGCCCTTGGTCCCGGGCTTTGCGCGATGCGCCACCAGGCCGAACGTCCCGCCGTCCTTGAGCGCTGCGTGAACCGCGGCGAGGTACGCGTCGACCTTGCCGTTGCGCTGCCAGTTATGCATCTCGCGGATCGACAGCACGAGGTCAGCGCTGGCATCCGGGGCGATCTTGATCTCGCCGGTCTCCGGAATCGACATGCGCTCGACCTTGCCGAACAGCTCCGGCGACTTCGCGAGGAACTGATCGAGGCGCTTGCCATAGACGGTGGACATCTTGTCCGCGGGCCCCTCGGTGGCCGGCCCCGCAACGATCAGCTTGCCCTTGGGCGCGAGCACAGGCGCGAGCAGCTCCGTGTACCAGCCGCCACCGGCACCGAGCTCGACGACGGTGGACGTCGGGGTCATCCCGAAGAACGTCAGCGTCTCGACCGGGTGACGAGCCGCATCGCGATCCTTGTGCGCCGGCATCCGGTGCGGGCTCGCGAGCATCGCGGTCAGCGCGGCCTTCGCATCCGGGTACTTGGCATCGCGGAGCGCCACGGCCTGCTTCTCGAGCTCGGGCGTCCACCGCGTCTTCTCCGCGGCCGCCTCGTCATCCGCCTTCTTCATGGCGGCGGCGACCTTCTCGGTATCCGTCGGTCCGGCGTCGACGGTCGGCGTGACGGGCGCGACCGGCGCGGTCGGCGTGGTCGGTGCTGGATCCGCCTTCGGCGCGGACTCTTCCTTCTTGCAGGCCGTCGTGACCACGGACATCGATAGCAGGGACGCGAACAACAGCTTCTTCATGCGCCGCACTCTAGCCGCTCCCGAGGACCGCGGCCTGCCTGACACGTTGGTTTACATGCTCAGATCCTCGAGGCGAGCAGGGCCGCGCCGTTGCGCAGCGGCAGCTCGATCGTGAACCGTGCTCCCCCACCCTTCGCATCGGTGACGATGATCCGGCCGCCGTGATCCGACACGATGCGATGGACGATCGCGAGTCCGAGGCCGGTGCCGCCCTTCGCGTGCTTCGTCGTGAAGTACGGAGCGAACACCTTGTCCTTGAGCTCGCCCGGGACGCCTGGCCCGTTGTCCTCGACCACGAGCCGCGCACGGTCCCCGGCCTCGCCAAGCTTCGTGCTGACCATGATCTGACCGCCCTCCCGCTTGCTGATCGCATCCCGGGCGTTCTCGACGAGGTTCAGGACGACCTGGTTGACCTGGTTCTTGTCGGCGTCGAGCTCGGGCAACGTGTCGGCGAGCTTCATCTCGACCGGCGCGGCCCCGGTGTAGAGGCCCACCGCCGAGCGGATCACGTCGTTGAGGTCGATCCGGCCGAACTCGGGCTTGGGCATCCGCGCGAAGTCCGAGAACTCGGAGACGATGTGCTTCAGGCGATCTGCCTCCTGCAGCACGGTGGTCGTCGATTCCTCGAGGATCTCGGAGAAGTCGGGGTGCTGCTTCTTCCAGGTCTTGCGCAGCGTATCCATCGCCATCTGGATCGGCGTCAGCGGATTCTTGATCTCGTGCGCGAGCCGGCGCGCGATCTCCTGCCACGCCGCGATCCGCTCCGCGATGACGAGGCGCTCCTTGGAGGCCCGCAGATCCTCCATCATGAAGTTGAACGCGTTCGCCACGGCGCCGATCTCGTCCTTGCTGCGGACCGGCACGCGGTGATCGAGATCGCCACGGGCGGCGGCGAGCGAGCCCTCGACGAGGCGGTCGAGATCACGAGCCGTCCGGCGGGCGACGAGCAGGCCGATCAACACCACGGCGCCGAGCGCTCCGAGCGCGAGCCCCGCGGACGTCAACGTCAGCTTGCGCAACACCTGATCGAGATTCCGGTCCGAGACCGCGACCTCGATCAGCGCGACGTCCACACCGTCGGGCCCGGGGAGGCCGATGCGCAGCGGGGGATCCTTGGTCAGGCTCGCCCAGTCCTTGCCGACCGGGGGAAGGATGGTGCGACCGGTCGGATCGACGACCCGCGCATCGACGCCGGGTCGCCGGACGGTGTCGAGCAGATCCGCGGTGACCTTGCGGCCGGCCCATAGCGCGACGGTGTAGCCATCCTTGCGCGCGAGGTGCGCGGACTGCGCGACGAGCACGGTCTCGACCGTCGGGCCGACGCGGACCTGATCGTTGACGAAGTACGGGGCGCCGCCGGTCTTGATCGCGCGTTGACGAACCTGCGCATTGACGTCGTCCGTCGCATCCCGGTAGTGCGGCGTGATCAGCACGACGTCGTCGGGGCCGGTCACGGTGAGGACGTGCATCGAGAGCCCGCGCATCACCTGCCCGCCCTGCTCGCGCAGGCCCTTCAGCACGCGGCCGTCGCGCAGCGTGCCCTTCGCGAGCTCGCCGAGCAGCACGCCGACGAACGGATAGTGATCGTCCGCCAGCGAGGAGGATGCTTCGGACACCTGCGAGCTCAGGCGTGCGACCTCGCGGTGCACCGATGCCTCGGCGATCCGGCGATTGTCCTCGTAATCGCTGCGGTAGCTCGACGCGATCACCTCGCGGGTGACCACCGCCGCGACCGAGATCGGGACGAGCGCGGCGAGCGCGAGCGTCAGCGTGAACCGGCCGCGCAGCTTCATGGCTTGCCCTTGGACCGGGTCGGATCGCCGAACAGGAACAGGTCGGCGTAGCTCGGCCGCCCGCTGGCGTCGAAGCCGAGCCCGCGCACGTCACTGCGATGCCAGATCCGGACCGCGCGAAACACGAGCGGCACGATCGGGAGACGCTCGGCGAACACCTTCGCCGCGGCGGCGCGATCGAGCGTTCCGGTCGCGAGCTGCTGCTCGGCCCACGGATCGTTCGCGATCGAGAACGCCGCGCCCCACCATGCCGTGGCGGCGCTGACCGGAGCAGCGAGCTGACCGATCCACAGGTCGCAGTCGCCCTTCTTCACGCGATCGCGCAGGGTGGCGGCCGGCACGGCCGTGATCGCGGACGCGATGCCGAGCTTGGTGAGCGCATACGCCACCCGCTCGGCGACCTCGCGATCGTCAGGCCGGGTGTCCTCGATGAGGATCTCGAGCTTGAGCGCAGCCAGCCGCGATGGATCGAGCGCCTTGACCGTCGCGGCCGCCGCGGTGAGCGCCGCCCTGGCGCGGACGAGGTCGTCGGCGCGCCCCGCCACATCGAGCACGCTGGCACCGGCCTCGACGGGAACCGGCAGGCGCGACGGCGTCACCCGCTCGCCCGAGCCGACGGAGACCAGCGCGCCGCGGGACAGCGAGAGATCGAGCGCGCGGCGGAAGTTGCGATCGGCAGTGACGTCCATGTGCGCACGCCCGAACCCGACGAACACGAGCAGCGCCGCCGGACCCTCGACGTCCTCGGCCCGGTACTTCGGTTGCGCGCCGGTGAACGCGGCGACTCCGCGCGCGGACAGGTGTGCCGTACCGCGCTCGAACTGACGGGCTTCAGCGTCGGGGGTGTCGTACCAGCGCAGGCTGAGCTGATCGAGGTACGGCCGCCCCGCGAAGTGGCCGTCGAACGCGGCGAGCATCAGCCGTCTGGCCTTGCGATCGAACGCGTCGACCTTGAACGGGCCGGACCCGACGGGACGCTCGCCGGGAGGCTTCCCGCTCCGCGTGATCGCGGTCGCCGGCAGCGCGAGCAGCGTCGTCAGCTCGGCGACCGGGCCCTTGAGCGTGAGCTCGACGACGTCACCGTCGACGCGGATCGCGCTGATCGGGGAGACGATCCACCGGTTCGCCGGGGTCACGCGCACCCGCTCGAGCGTCGCTGCCACATCGGCCGCCGTCAGATCTGACCCGTCGTGGAACTTCACGCCGCTGCGGATCGTGATGCGCGCTCGCCCTGCGTCGAGGACCGGCGCGGCGAGCGCGAGGTGCGGCTGCACGATGCCGTCGGGTCCGATCCGGTACAGCGTGTCGTAGATCAGATCGATCGCGGTGAGCTCGGCGTGGACCTGCGCGATCGCAGGATCGAGCGTGACCGGTGCGCCGAGCAGTGCGCCCTCGACCGCACCGCCGTAGCGCGGCCGGCTCTCCGCGTGGACGAGCGTGGTGCACGCGAGCAGCGCGAGCAGCGCGCGCCTCAATTGAATCTCCACAGGTCGACGCGCGTGGCGCCGACGAGGCGCACCGCCGCGACCAGCTCCATCGCGCCATCGCCGTCGCTGTCAAGCACGGCGAGGCCGGCGACGCCGCCGTTGAAGCGGTGGCGGAACAGGCCCTTCTTGTCCTCACCGCCGAGCCCGATCACCTTGATCGCATCCGGATCACCGGGGGCTCCCGCACCGGAGACGATCAGCTCGGGCGTTCCGTTACGGTCGAGATCCGCGAGCTCGAACGCGACACCGTAGTCCTTGTACTCGTAGGTTCCCGCCGGCTCGCACGCACCCGCGACGGAGCAGCGCGCGACCGTGATCGCGAGCCTGGTCCCGGCGAGCGCGGCACGCACGCGCAGCGGATGCCCCTCTGCATCGAACAGGTCATCGCGGCAGCGCACGCCATGGACCGGCGCCAGCGGGTCGCCGAAGTGATTGCGTCCCGGCGACAGCGCCGCGCGTTCTCCGGGGCACTGGAGGAAGCCAGCGCCGCCCGGCTGCGCGACCAGCACCTTGCCCTGCCAGCCGACGCGCAGCTCCTTCGCCCACGACGAGACGCCTGCGACGAGCTCGCTGCCATCGACGACCGCGGTCCCGATCACCTCGCGTGGCGACAGGGCCGCGCGATCACCGCCAAATGCGACGCGTCCGAGCTCCTTGATCTTGCGCTGGTCGAGCGCGAACGCGATCACCTCGCGCGACGTCACCGCGTAGAGCTCGCTCTTGCCATCGCGATCGAGATCGCCGGCGGTCAGCGCGACGAGCGGTGCTCCGAGATCGAGCGAACCGACGCGCACCGCCTTCCACGTGACCTTGATCGGCGTCGGCGGCACGAGCCTGGGGGCGCGGGCGACCACCGCTTCCTCGAGGCCCGAGCGAACAGCCGCGGCGAGGCGCGAGAAATAGTCGGCACGCGGTTCCGCGAGCGCGGGCGCAGCCAGCACGAGAACGGCGCCCAGCGCTGCGCGGGCCAACACGCGGTCCATGGAGCTCCGGCTCAGTCCGGGTACTCGCCCGTGACGACGTTGTCGTCGGTGACGTCACCGGGCTTGGCCGCGTACTCCGTCGGGGCCGTGCCCTCGAGGAACACCTCGGTCCGCATCGAGCCCTTCGGTGCACCTTCGGGAGACAGCAGGCCGCTCGCCTTGTCGATCGTCGCCTCGACGACGTGCGCCGGGCGCGGGAACTGCTTCGCCGGCAGCGCCATGCCCTTCGCGATGTCGACGAACACCGGCACCGCCGTCGTGCCGCCGGTCTCCGACCGACCGAGCGTGCGCGGCTCGTCGTACCCGATCCACACGCCGATCACGTAGTCGGGCGTCATCCCCATGAACCAGACGTCACGCGCCTCGTTCGACGTGCCGGTCTTGCCCGCGACCGGAATCTTCAGCGACTTGGCGAGATGCCCGGTGCCCTCGTCGACCACCGATCGCATCATATCGGTCACGACATACGCGACCTCGGGACGCAGCACCTGCTCGGTCTTCGACGGCGGGGTGGCCTTGCCGTCGATCGCATCGACGAACCGCGGCGGCGCAGCAAGTCCACCCGCGGCGAGCGTCGCGATCGCGTTGGTCATGTCGAGCGGCGTGACCTCACCCGAGCCGAGCGCGATCGACATCTCCTCGGGCAGCGGCTTGCGCACGATCCCCATGCGCTTCGCGAGCGCGGCGATGGTCGCTGGCTTCATGTCGTAGGTCACGCGGATCGCGACGGTGTTGATCGACTTCGCGAGTGCGTAGCGCAGGAGAACCGGGCCGTCGAACTTGCCGGTCTCGTAGTTCTTCGGCTTCCACAGGTCGAACTGCTCGGGCGCATCGTTGACCGTGGTCGCCGGCGTGTAGCGACCGGAGTCGATCGCCGCCGCGTACACGAACGGCTTGAACGAGCTGCCCGGCTGGCGCAGCGCGAACGCGCGGTTGAGTCCCTTGACCTTCGACGCATAGCCGCCGACCAGGGCGCGAACCTTGCGGGTCTTGGTCTCGATGATCACGACGGCGCCCTCGGGCGGCGCGGGGAACGCGACCCGATGACTCGCGTGCTTCGGTGCCCCCGACGCCTTGGCCTTCGCCTTGCCGTCGCCCTCGTCGCCGGTTCCCGCCGCGACGAGATCGTCGTGCCCGATGGTGACCTCGACGACATCGCCCGGCTTGAACCGCTCGCTCGGCTTCTTGGTCACCCCGTCCTCGGGCGGGTTGAACCGCGCGTCCTCGGGGGTGTCGAGTACGAGGGCGGCCTTCCAGTCCCCGAGGTCGACGACCACCTCGTGATCCTCGTCGAACACCGCGGTGACCACGGATTCGTAGATCTCCTTGGCCTGCGGACCGCCCCTGGGCAGCTTCTTCGCGAGCCGCGCGACCTCCTCGGAGACCTTCTCGGCCTTGAGCGTGCGTCGCGGGCGACCGATCTTCTGCCGCTTGTCGACGGCGCGCAGGCCCTTCTGCAGCGCGTTCTGCGCGACCGTCTGCATGCTCGGATCGAGCGTGGTCCGGACCTTGCCACCGAGCGTGACGACCGCGTCCTTGCCGATCGTCTTCGCGAGCTCGTCCTCGGCCAGCTTCACCCATTCGGGTGCCGTGTTCATCTCGGGGAACGGGTTCTTGACGATCTGGATCGGCGCATCGATCCACTTCTGCGCCTCCTGCTTCGTCAGCTTGCCAGCCTCGGCGAGCTGGTTCAGCACGTAGACCTGGCGATCCTTCACGTCCTGCGGCTTCTGACCGTGCAGACCATGCAGCGCGTTCGCGAGGATCTCTGGCTTCTTCGGCATGCTCGCGAGCACGGCGGCCTCGCCCGCGTTGAGCTGGCCGACGTCCTTGCCGAAGAAGTAGCGCGCCGCTTCCTGGATCCCGTAGCGCCCGTGACCGAAGTAGATCTGGTTCACGTAGAGCGTCAGGATCTCCTGCTTCGTCAGCGACTTTTCGAGCCGGCGCGCCAGGATGATCTCCTGGATCTTCCGCTTGAACGACTTCTCAGGTGTCAGCAGGAAGGTCTTCACGACCTGCTGGGTGATCGTCGACGCGCCCTGGGTCTTCTTGCCCGCGCGGATGTTCGCGATGAAGGCGCGGAACATGCCCCAGTAGTCGACACCGGCGTGGGTCCAGAACTTGTTGTCCTCGGCCGCGATGAACGACGCGAACACGATCGGCGGCACCTTGTCGTAGGGCACATAGGTGCGGCGCTCGGGCGTTCGCGTGTCACCGTAGATCTCACCGATCCGGCGGTCGTTGGCGTCGAGGATCGTCGTGACCTGGCGCGGCTGATAGTCGCTCAGCTTCTTGAAGTCCGGCAGATTCGGATCGCGACCGAACGTCCAGAACACGAACGCTGCGGTCGCGACCAGCAGCACCAGGCCGGAGAACGCGACGATCAGCCCCCACTTGAGGACGGTCAGCCAGGTCCGGCGCGGGCCGGCCGCGGCCTTGTGCAGCCTGGGCGGCTTCGACCCGGGCCTCGGCCCGGGCCCTGATCGATGGCCGGGCTTCTGCCCCGGCCGCTGGCCGGGCTGCTGCGTCTGTTGGGACGGTGTCCACATCTTCATCGTCGAGCCCGGAGGCATCCCCGTGGGGTGTGCAAGCGAGAGACCGCCCGCGGTCCGGAGAGGAGCCTCCGGTGTGGTGATTCTCCCCTGGTTGCGTCCTGTTTGCCACATCGCGCGTGTCCGTCGAGACACGGAGCGTGGCCCCTGGTCAGCCGAGCGTGCGGGCGAGGATCGGGATGACGTTGCGGACGCTGAGCGCGAACCAGCGGGCGCGCAGCCGATGCCGGCGCTCCTCTGCGAGATCCCCGACCGAACCGATCGCGGCGCGCCGCCGGGTCGCGATCCGGGTCATCGCCAGCGCGACCGTGACGCTCAGGTTGTAGCTCTCCGTGAACCCGTACATCGGGACGCCGAGCGAGCCGTCGCACGCGGCGATCGCCGTCTCGGACAGGCCGGCGTGCTCGTTGCCGAACGCCACCGCGATCGGCGTGGTGACATCGACGTCCTCGATCGTGTGCGGCGCGCCGGGGAGCGTTGCGTAGACCTTGAACGAGCGGGCCTGTAACGCGCGGATCGCCGCGACCGGATCCTTCCAGCGCTGGAGCTCGATCCACTTGTGCGATCCCATGGTCACGCCGCCCGAGGCCGTGAACCGATCCCCGGGCTCGATCACATGGAGCTCCTGCAGGCCGATCGCCTCGGTCGTCCGGATCGTCGCGGCCGCGTTGTGCGGATCGTAGGTGTCCTCGACGATCGTCACCACCGATCCGAGTCGCTGCGCGAGCACGGTGTCGATCCGCGCGATCCGTTCGGGCGTCATCATCGTCGCCAGGGTGGTGCAGATCGCGTCAGCACCGTGGCGCTCGATCACGCGGTCGATTGCGTCGGACACGGGCGGCACGATACCGTGAGTCTGACGTGAACGAGGGTGCCCCTGGGCGGTTCGTGGGGGACCGCTATCACATCGTGCGCGAGCTCGGTCGCGGCGGCATGGGCGTGGTCTATCTCGGCCGCGATCTGCGCCTCGACATGGACGTCGCGATCAAGTTCCGCGGCATCACCCACACCGACGCGACGCTGTGGCTCAAGCGCGAGTTCCGCGCCGTGGCATCGCTGCGCCACCCGAACCTGGTCGAGCTCTACGAGCTGGTCGCGCATGACCGGTCCTGCTACTTCACGATGGAATACCTGCACGGGGTCGATCCCAGGCGCTGGGTCGAGCGGCGCACGCCGGTCTCGATGCCGGTCCACGATCCGAGCGCAGGCGATCAGACGACGCGCAGCGCGGTGCCGCTGCAGATCTCCGACACCGCCACGTCCGGGGTGCCGCTGATGACGCCGCCGTCGAGCGTGTTCGGCCGTGCGGTGCCAGTCGTCGACTTCGGCCGGATCCGAAGTTTACTGACCCAGCTCGCGGAGGGCGTCGCGTTCCTCCATGCGCGCGGCGTGATCCACCGGGACATCAAGCCGTCCAACGCGATCGTCGTCGGTGGTGTCGTGAAGCTGCTCGACTTCGGGCTCGCGATCGATCGCAGCCGCCAGGACGACGAGCTCGCGCGCGAATCGCGGATCGTCGGGACCGCCGCGTACCTCGCGCCCGAGTACCTCGATCGGCTGGTCGTCGGGCCCGCGATCGATGTCTACGCCCTCGGTGTCCTCGCGTTCGAGCTGTGCACCGGCCAGCCTCCGTTCGGCGGCACGCTCCACTTGCTGTCGCGGATGCAACGGACGATCCGGATCCCGCGGGTCAGCGAGACGAATCCCGAGATCCCCGCCGACCTCGACGATCTGTTCGAGAAGATGCTCGCCCAGGATCCGGCGGAACGACCGACAGCGCTCGAGGTTGCGAACGCGCTGACGGGAACGCTGTCGCAACCGCGGGCACGTCGCGAGGTCAGCTTCATCGGTCGCACGGCCGAGCTCGCGCAGATCGAGGCGCGGATCACGGATCCCGGCGAGCACGGTCGCCTGCTCCTGATCACCGGCGCATCGGGGGCCGGCAAGACGGCGCTGATCGACGAGGCGATCAGCCAGGCTCGCAGCGATCGGACGATGATCTGGCGTGGCCGCTGTCACGAGCGCGAGCGCGTGCCCTATCGCGCATTCGACCTGATCGTCGACGATCTGGCGACCGAGCTGGCGGGAGATCCGCGACTCGCCAGGGAGGTCGACCACGCCGCCGCGCTCGCCAGCGTGTTCCCCGTGCTCGCCCCGCTCGTCGATCAAGAGCGCGCCGCGGACCCGGCGGCGGCGGATCCGCGAGTCGAGCGCGAGCGAGCATTGATCGCACTGACGCAGATGTTCGCGCAGCTGATCGTCGGTGCTCGTGCGGTGATCGTGATCGATGACCTGCAGTGGGCCGACGAGGACAGCCTCGAGCTGCTGTCGGTCCTCGTCGAACGGATCGGGCGACCGCTGACGGTGATCGCGACGTGGACGACCCACGCTCCGATCAGCGAACCACCGCGCGCGGTGCTCGACCGCCTCGGCGCGTCCGCCGAGATCCTGGATGTCCCCCAGATGGCTCCGATCGATCTCGAACAGCTGATCGCGGGACTCGCGCCGGCCATTCCGCTCGCGCGCGTCGCGGCGGCGGCGCTCCTCAGCGCGGGCAGCCCGTACCTCGCGGAGCTGATCGGCCGCGAGCTCGGCGAGGCCGGCGCCTCCGATCCCAAGGATGCCGAGATCCGTCGGCTCGATCGGCTGCCCCCCGACGAGCGCACGGTCGCGCAGATCGCCGCGCTCGCCGGCGGCACCGCGAGCTTCGAGCAGCTGAGGGCGCTCGCCGAGCTTCCCTCGGAGCGCTTGCAATCCGTGCTGCGTGGCCTCGAGGACGCGAGGATCGTGCGCGCCACCCCGGCGACGGTCGGCGACCCCGTCTACGTGTTCTATCACCAGCGACTGCGCGAGACGGCGAGTGCCGCGATGACGGACGACGTGCGTCGCAAGCTCCACGAGCGCTTCGCCACCTGGTTCGAACAGACACTGCCCGATCCGGGCCAGCTCGCGTACCACTGGCAGGCAGCGGGTCACGCAGCCCATGCGGCGTACTGGGCGATCGTCGCCGGCGATGCCGCGCGCGCACAGCTGGCGTGGGGCGTCGCGGCAGACTGGTACGCACGGGCGCTCGATCTCGGCGCGGGGGCCGGGCAGCTCTCGGTGCGCGAGAAGCTCGCCAATGCGCTGTTCCTCGGTGGCAAGCTCGCCGCCGCCGCGGATGAATTCCTCGCGCTCGCGAACCACGCCGACGGAGAGTCCGGCCATCCCGCGCCGGTGGCGGCGGGCGGTGATCGCTGGCGCGTGCGCGCCGCGGAGGCCTACCTCAAGCTCGGTGAGCTCGAGCGCGGGCTCCGGGTCCTCGACGGCGTGCTCGCGCGGCGCGGCGCACCCCGCACGCACAACCGTGCGATCTCGGTCGCTCGCGCCGTCAGCGTCACCGCGTGCTGGCTGTCACCTGTGCGTGGGTCCGCGCGCATCGACGATGGTGTCCTGCCCGCGGCGTATCGCGTGATCGCGAGCTTTCTGTCGACGCCGTATCCGATCGAATCGCTCGAGTACGTCCTCCGCGGTGTGGCTCACGCCGATCGCAGCGGGGATCGCGCGGCCCATGCGATGGGCATGGCGATGCTGTCGGCGTACGTCGCCACCGGCTCGCTGGGGAGATTCGGTGATCGCGCGATCGCGAACGCGCAGCGGCTGTCGATCCAGAGTGGTGCGCCGTATCCCGCGATGGTCTCCGCCGGTGCCCTCGGCATGCTGGCCACGCTGCGCGGCAACTGGAGCGGAATGCGCGCGGCACACGAGGATGCGGAGCGCGTGTGCAAGCGACTCGGCCTCGAGCGGTCGTGGGAGGCGTCGTTCCTCCGGACCTACTGGGCGCTCGGCGAGTTCTACGCCGGCGAGCCGGCCCGCGCGCTCGAGCTCCTCGGCCCGCTGATGGAGACCAGCGAGGATCTGTGGACGCGCGCGATGCTCGGGTCGTGCCGGGGCCGCGTGCTCGTGCTCGCCGGCGACCTCACGGCAGCGCGCACCGTCGCACGCGAGCTCGCTCGTGCGCCGGCCGCGCTCCAGGGCATGTCATCGATCTATCGCCAGGTCTTCCTCGGCGAGCTCGCGCTGGCCGAGCATGACTGGTCGCGTGCACAGGCGATCGCGTCCGAGCTCGCGAGCTCCGCACGCGCGCAATGGTTGTCGACGATGCCCGCGATCTCCGCGATGATCGACGTGGTCGCGGCGACCGCAGCGATCGGCACGGCGGCGAGCTCCGCCACCGACCAGCGCGCACGCCGGAGCGCTGCACGCGAGGCTCGCACGATCGCACGCCGGCTCTACCGGCGCGGCAGCTCGTCGTTCTACGCGGCGACCGCGCTCCGGTTGAGGTCGCAGTCCGCCCACCTGCTCGGCAACCGCGCGGAGAGTCTCGCGCTGCTCGCGCGCGCAGCGGCGATCGCCAGCGATCGCGGTGGCAAGGTCGACCGCCTCGCCGTGCGTGCGCTCGCCGGCGAGACGATCACACCAGGTCTGCTTGGATCCGCGGTCGCGTGGAGCACCGGCGGCATGATCGATGGGGAGTACGGATGGCACCTTCAGTAATCGTGATCGGTGGCGGCGTCGGCGGGCTCACTGCGGCCCACGAGCTCGTCGACCGCGGGTTCGACGTTCGCGTGCTCGAGTCCCGCCCTGACTGGGGTGGCAAGGCACGCTCGCAGCCGGTCCCCGGATCCGGGACGGGCGGTCGGCTCGATCTGCCGGGCGAGCACGGGTTCCGGTTCTATCCGCGGTTCTACACGCACGTGATCGACACGATGAAGCGGATCCCGAGCCCGTTCGGAGGCCACGTCTTCGATCACCTCAAGCCGACGACCGAGAGTGCGATCGCGCTCGTCGACCGCGGCACCTGGTACCGGTTCTATCGCCGCCCGGTGACGCGCCCGTTCGAGGTGATCGCCGCGCTCGAGCTGTTCTTCCAGGAGCTCGACTTCGACAACCGCGACATCGGCCTGTTCACCGCAAAGATCCTCGAGTTCCTCACGACCAGTGACGAACGCAGGTTCGGCGAGTACGAGCAGATGTCCTGGTGGGAGTTCCTCGAGGGCGATCTGTACTCGGAGAACTTCCAGCGCCAGCTGCGCGCGGTGCCACGCACGATGGTGGCCATGGATCCACGCCGCGGATCGGCGCGCAGCGTCGGCTCGGTCTCGATGCAGCTGATCCTCGACTACGCCGACACCGGTGTTTCGAATGACCGCACGATGGGCGGACCCACGAGCGAGATGTGGTTCGACCCATGGATCGCGCACCTCGCGACCCTCGGCGCGCATCTCCAGACCGGGGTCACGGTCACCTCGATCGAGGTCGCCGCAGGCGCGATCAGCGGCGTGACGCTGTCCGATGGCACGACCGCGACCGCCGATCACTATGTCCTCGCGGTTCCCCTCGACGTGGCGATCCAGATGGTGACCCCGGCGATGGGCGCCCTCGATCCGGCGCTCGAGCGACTGCGGCTGGCGAACACGGATGATCTGGTGTCGTGGATGGTCGGCATCCAGTACTTCCTCTACGAGGACGTGCCGCTCGTGCGCGGACACACGTTCTTCCCGGACTCGCCGTGGGCGCTGACCACGATCTCGCAACCGCAGTTCTGGCGTGAGCTCGGGATCTTCCGCACGCGCTACGGCGCCGGTGATGTCGGCGGTTTGATCTCGGTCGATATCTCCGACTGGGACACGCCGGGTGTGTTCATCCACAAGACCGCGAAGCAGTGCACCGCCGCCGAGATCGCGCAGGAGGTCTGGCAACAGCTCAAGGCCGGGCTCAACGGCCCCAGCGCCGGCGAGGAAACGCTGATCGACGCGATGCTCCACTCGTGGCACCTCGACTCGGATCTCGATTTCTCGTCGGGCTCACCGGTCAACAACTCGCGGCTGCTCGTGCACCCACCCGGGTCATGGGACGTGCGCCCCGAGGCCGGGACCCGGATCCCGAACCTCGTGCTCGCGTCGGACTACGTCCGTACCCACACCGATCTCGCGTCCATGGAGGGTGCGAGTGAAGCTGGGCGCCGCGCCGCCAACGTGATCCTCCAGCGCTCGGGATCCACCGCTCAGCACGCGAGCGTATGGCCGTTGATCGAGCCGCCCCAGTTCCGCCGGGCGAAGAAGCTCGATGCGTGGCTGTACAGCAAGGGTCGCCGGCATGCGTTCGAGATGCTCGGGATCCGCAACGCTGCACGCGCGGCCAACTGGCTGCGCCGGCTCGAGGTCGCGGCGGGGTTTGCGCGGGTCGATGACTGGTTCGACAAGAGGGTCCGGTTGTCGCGGCTGACGAAGAAGATCCTGAGCTTCCTCGGTCTCGGATAGCTTCTGGCTCGCGACGGAGGCACATCGCGTGCAACCGACGTGGGGCGGAGGAACCATGACGAAGCAGCTCTCGATGTTCGGTCTCGGCCTGGTGGCGAGCGTACTGTCGATGACGGCGTGGGCCCAACCGAGCGGTACCCCGCAGCCGCAGCCACCGACACGGACGCCACCGCCGCAGACGCAAGCGCAGACGCCCGCAGCGGGGAAGCCGTCGATCGTCCTCGTGCACGGTGCCTTCGCCGACGGATCGTCATGGGACAAGGTCGTGCCACTCCTGCAGGCGAAGGGCTATCACGTGGTCGCGGTGCACCAGCCGCTGAGCTCGCTCGCGGATGATGTCGCCGCGACCAAGCGCGTGATCCACCAGCAGCCTGGCGACGTGATCCTCGTCGGTCATTCGTACGGTGGCGTCGTGATCAGCGAGGCCGGCAACGAGGACAAGGTGAAGGGCCTGGTCTACGTCGCAGCGTTTGCACCGGATGCCAACGAGTCGATCATGGAGCTCGGCAAGGAAGGGCCCGAGCCCGCCTGGCTGCCCACGGTGAAGTTCGACGAAGGCGGCTTCGGCTACTTGCCGGACACGTCCGTCCTCGAATACTTCGCAGCAGACGTGCCGCGTAGCGACGCGCGCGTGATCGCGGCGAAGCAGGGCTGGACGCACCGGCGGACGCTCGACGACAAGGTGACCACCGCTGCGTGGCACACCAAGCCCACCTGGTACGCGCGCGCGTCCAAGGACAAGTTCATCGATCCCGCTGCCCAGGCGACGATGGCCCGGCGGATGAACGCCAGGACCTCCAACGTGTCCTCGGGCCATCTCGCGATGATCACCAGGCCCCGCGAGGTCGCGGCCGTGATCCTCGAGGCGGCGGCGCAGAAGCCCGTGCAGAAGCCCGAACGGGTCGACAAGAGCACGTGATCCCCTCAACATCTCGCAGAGCCGGCCGACCCACAGGGCATGCCGAGCTTCCGCGAGACGCTGTGGTTCAAGGTAGGCCTGCGCGACGAGGTGGCCGCAGCGGCCGCCGCAGGCAGTGACGCCGAGCGACCTTCCGCCCAGCTCCTCCCCCTCGAGGACCGCTACCTCGACGACGCATCGTTGACCTCCGAGGATCGTGCGCAGCTCAGCCTGCGCACCGGCCAGACCACGCTGGTTCCGCGCCTCGACGTGACGTCCCCCGAGCCTTCGGTCCCGGTCACCACGCTGGTCGGCGAGCTCAAGCGCGGCCGCGGCACGATGATCGCCATGATCGCGGCGACGACTGCGTGCGTCGGCGGAGCGGTCCTGCTGCTCGCGATGTGACCCGCCGCGGATCGAGCGACATCGATGTCGCACGAGTGCGCAGCCTTCGCACATGCGATCCGGGCCACGCACACGGAGCGGTGCTTCCGAGGCTCGACTCCGATGGCACGCCAGTCGCAGCGCGAGCCGACGTGCGCCGGGTCGTCGGGATTCTCCTGGTCGGTGCGTGCTCGCAGTCCGTCGACGACACGCGCTATCTCGACGATCGCGCGTTTCGCAGGGAGGCGCTGGTCGCCGGGCTGGTCGACCCGACCAATCACTACTCGCGCCTGCGGCTCGCCCGCTATGCGGTCGAGGGCGGGTGGGACGCGTTGCCGGCGTGGAACCCGCCGGTCGCGATCGGGGGCGAGCCAGCCGTACCGCTCGCGCTCGAGGACGATCTCCTCACGCTCGGCGAGCAGGCGTTCTTTCGTTACCCGGTGCAGCTGTGGCCGGGCGAGCCACCGGGACTGTGGTCGGATCCGATCCGGGGCCGCGGCCTCGTGCGCGCGGAGCTCGCCACCGGCTCGTACCCGGCAGCGACCTGCGCGACCTGCCACGCGACGCCTCGCGATGGCGCGCTGGTCGTCGGTCTCGCCAACGCAGCGCTCGATCTCGGCTGGGGCCCCGGACGGCTCGACGTCAGCACACTCGACGGTCGCGAACCGGTCCGGATCCCCGATCTTCGGCCGATTCGCTGGCTGACGCACCTCCACGCTGCTGCGACGGTGCGGCAGCCTGACGTCGTCGCGCTCGCGATCAGGATCGAGACGTTGATCATCACCTCGCACGCCGAGGTGGTGCGGCCCCCGCGCGCCGTCACGCTCGCCCTCGCGACGTACCTGTGGTCGCTCTCGACCGAGGAGCCGCCTGCTCCGCCGCCCGAGCCGTTCCTGCGCGAGTGCGCCGGCTGTCACGCGGGCGATGGCCTCACGGGCGCCCCGGTTCCGCTCCACGTGGTGGGTACCGATCCCGTGGTCGGGCAATCCACCGACCGTGGCACTGGGACGTATCGCGTGCCGTCGCTTCGCGGTGTGGGCGATCGCGCGCTTCTGCTGCACGACGGCTCGGTCGACTCGCTCGAGGCGCTGCTCGATCCGGCGCGCACCACACCCGGCCACCCGTTCGGCTCCGATCTCCCTGCTCCTGATCGCGCCGCGATCGTCGCCTATCTCGAAGCCCTGTGAGAACACCCATGAAGACCATCACACTCGCGTTGCTCGTCCTTGCCAGCTGCACCTCGTCCGATCCGATCAGCGCCGTCGTGGAGCACCGCGAGACAGCGGTGGCGTGTCCCGCGACCGCGGGGAACATGAACGGCGCCGACCAGTGCCTGGTGGACGCGGACTGCGGCACGGACCAGGCGTGCGCCTGCGCAGGAACCACGTTCGAGCATGGGCTCGAGACCCGGAACCTGTGCGTCAGCGCCGGCTGCAAGATCGACGCGGACTGTGGCAACGGTGGCCTGTGCTCACCGAGCGTCGGTAGCTGCGGCAATGCGTTCTTCGGAATCCAGAGCTTCGAGTGCCGCACGGCCGAGGACACCTGTGGTGCCGACGTCGACTGCGAACGTGACGGTGAGATCGGCGCGTGCTCGTTCTTGCCGCAGGTGGGTCACTGGGCGTGCACGTTCACGCAGTGCGCGGGCTGACGCTCAGTCCGTCGACGCGCCGAACCACGCGGTGACGCTCCACGCGGGCGTGATCGCCATCGGATCGTCGGTCGCGTACATCCGCGCGACCTGCAGCGCACTCGACAGCCGCCGGGCCCACGCAACGCGGAGCTCCGCCGCACCCGCGCTCGCACCGCGCGATGCAGCGACCCAGCCACCGGCCTGCACCCAGCGTCCCATCGGCGCGGTGGCCCCGAGCGTCGCGAGCGCACCGAGCCCCGGCCGCGCGCGAGCGCCGAGCGAGAGCGATCCTGCCGGTGCAGTCACACCAAGAGCGAGACCTCCACCAACGCCACCGCCCGCGCGCTCGATCGGTCCGAGACGCTCGACGCGATACAGCGCACCGAACATCGCGCCCGTCGTGCCGTTGCCACCGCGCAGATCGGCGCTCGCGGTCCACCGCGCACCACCGCGATCGAGCGCGAGGCTGCCGAACGCGACGACGCTCAGGCCCTCGCGCGGCTCGCCGATCAGCGAGCCTCCGATCTGCAGCCGGCGTTGCTCGGCGTCCCACCGGCGCGTGACCCCGGCCTCGATCGAGGATGCGACGTGGGTACCCGCGCCACGCATCCCGTCGGTCATCGCCACGCTGCCCGGTGCGGAAGGATCGATCGCCGCTGCGATGTGAAAGCCCCACGGGGTTGCCAGCTGCCAGCCGAGCTCGCCGCCGATCAGCGCGGGATCGATCACGTCGTCGATCTCGAGCCCGACCGACAGCGAGGGAGTCACGAGCGCCGCGCGAGCGCCGGTGCGCTGCCGATCGTCGAGCGTGGCGCGATAGCCGTCGGTGACGCGCGCGACCCGGCTCGGGGCCAGTGCGCCGGCGGCGATTCCGACCTGCCCGGTCGCGTGGCCCTGGGCATCCTCGCCGAGCGGCAGGCTCGCCTCGAGCTGGCGCACGAGCGTCACCGCATCGGCGGCGCGCGACCAGTCGCTGCGACGGAACACGCCGCCGTCCCACACGCCGCGCGCGCCGAGCCCGATCCGGATCCCGCGCCACATCGCATCGAGCCGCAGCTCGAGGGCTCCGTACGTCGTGGTGCCCTGCCCGCCCGCGCCCACGGCGACGCCGGCGGTGATCGCGTCGCGCTCGGCGGCGGCCACAGCGGGCCACGCGGACGCGACGAGGATCGCGATCAGGGCCGACGAGATGCGCACGTCCCGGAGGGTCGCGCCCCCGTCGGACGGGGACAAGTTTTACGGCGCTACTGGAAGCGTGCGGCGCGCTCGGCTGCGGCCTTGCGCACGAGCCGCATCATCCCGTAGCCCGTGATGCCGAGCAGGACCACGCCGATGCCGAGCAGGCGCCAGCGATAGGAGCCGCCGACCGCGGGGTTGGGATTGGTCCAGAACCCGGACGGCTTCGTGTAGATGACCTGGTGGGTCATCGGCGGCTTCGCGCTCGCGGGCGCAGCGAGGCCCAGACCGAGGGCGACGGCGATCGAGATCACGAGGCTGCGCATGCCGCCTCATACCACGCAGGCCGCATGGCTACCCGCGCAGCATTGTCGCAGAGAGTGGACACCGTCCCCGGTGGGGCCTGTGATGTCGCGAGGTTGCGGATCGAGAGTGGAGAGAGTGGAAAGCGTCCCTAGCGCTTGAGCGGGTTGGTCGGGCGCGCGTTCTTGATCGCCTTCTTGACCCGCTGCATGCACTGGTCCTCGGTCTCGCTGTCGTCCTTGGCGAACAGCAGCGGCGTCACCAGCGCCTGCTGGTACTCGGCCTCGGTGAGGCGATCACGCTTCTTCATGATGCCGAGGATTCGCGTGATCTTGCTCGTGGTCCACTTGGTCAGCGTGCCCGCGCAGTACTGCTTGTAGCGCTCCTTGGGCGACGGCAGGATCGAGGAGAAGAACGCCGCTTCGACCGGGTTCAGGTCCTTGGGGGCCTTGCTGAAGTAGTGCCAGCTCGCGGGCCCGATGCCGTAGAGACCGGGGCCGTACTCGATCACGTTGAAGTAGATCTCGAGGATCCGATCCTTGGTCAGCGTGTTCTCGACGTGCCAGGTCAGGAACAGCTCCTGGAGCTTCCGGGCGAGCGTCTTGTCCCGATAGAGCAGCACGTTCTTGACGAACTGCATCGTGATCGACGACGCGCCGTACTTGAACCGACCGGCCTCGAGGTTCTTGACCAGCGCGGTGCGGAACTCGCTGGTGATGAACCCGTGGTGCTGGAAGAACGCCGAGTCCTCGGTGCTCATGATCGAGCGGATCAGGTACGGCGAGATGTCCTCGAGCGGCACGAAGTCGTCGTTCTCGGGCCCGACCACGAACGAGATCCACTGACCCTTCTCGACCTCGACGTAGTGCTCGAACTCCTTGAGCAGGCGCTTGGGCGAGTCGGCGGGCTCTTCCTTCACCCGGCAGTGCTTGATGCCGACGTGACCGCCGAGCTTGGTCGCCTGGAGATCCGACCAGTCGATCTCGACATGGACGTCGGTATCGAACACGCCGCGCAGCTTGTAACCCGCCATGTACGGCGCCATCTCGGTCGGAATGGCGGCGAGCACGCGCTGACAATCGATCGGTGGAATCACGAGCCTGAGCTGCAGCTTGGTCAGCGCACCTGGGCCGAGGCGCTTGGGTGCCTCGGGGGCAGCCGGTGTCGTCGTGGTGGTCACGATCTCGGCGCGCGTGGCCCGCGATGCGGATCCCGTGATCGAGAACGGTAGCTCGCGTGCGACGAAGTCTCCGCGCGTGATCTCGAGCTTGCGCTCCTTGCGATCGAACGTGCCGGCGACCTGGGCCGAGAGATCGAGATCATGGACCTCCTTCTCCGCGATCAGCGGATGGCCGACGTTGAGGCCACGCAGGCTGAAGTAGCCGCTGAACTTCGCGAACGTGCCCGCGAGCTCGACGTGGAGCTTGGTATCGACGGAGGTCGACGCGTAATCGACGACCGGCGACTGCGCGAGCAGGGGCGCGAGGCGATCGAGCTGGAACTTGTCGGCGACGAGATCGATCGACCCACTCTGCGCCCGCGGATCGATGCCGCCCTTCGCGGTCCACAGCTTGCCGGGCACGCCACCGTACCCGCCGGCGAGATCGATCGTGTACTCGCCGGCCTGGTTCGGGTTCGCCATGATCGTGCCGCCGATGCCCGACAGCGCGAGCTTGGGCCACACCGCGATCTCCCCTCCCTCGACGTGAATCTCCGGAGCGTGTCCCGACACCTTGCGGATCTCGATCAGCGACGCCGTCGCACGCGGTGCATTGGTCGTCGTCGCACTGATGTCGCGAGCTTGCGCGGTCAACTCGCCGGGCTTCCAGGTCGCGCCACCGTCCGCGATCAGCGCGGTCGTGCCGGTGATCGCATCGTCACCGAGAAGCTTGATCCGGGTCACCACGACCGAGGTCGGCCGCATCCCGCCACCACCGGTCGACGTCGCGGATTCGCTGCGCTCCGTCTGCAGGCGGTCGATGATGTCGCGCACGTTGTCGCGGCCCGTATCGTCGCGGCGCATGGTGACGACCACGCCATCGACCTTCACCGAGCCGAGCTGCACCGTGCCGACCAGCGAGCGCCAGGCGTCGAACTCGACATCGATGCGGTCGACATGCACGAGCGGCGTATCGCCATCCACCGGACCGCGGATCTCGAGATCGCGGAGGACCGCGTGGCCGAGGGAGACGTCGATCGTCCCGATCCGGACCTCGCGCCCGAGCTTGTCCCCGAGCCGGGCGGTCACCTTGCTCCGCACCATCCGCGCGCCGAGCCTCGGATAGACGCCGATCAGCGCGATCACGACCAGCGCCACCAGGCTGACCACCGCCGCACCGGCATACAGCCAGCGACGTCGGATACGGCCCAGGAACGACATCCGCCTCTTGTACAACAAGCAGCTCGTCTCCGTTGTTCGCTCGACGATCCTCGCGAGATTGTTCAATTGTCTGGGCCAGGAACCGTGTAACCGGGCATGCGATAGTGCGTATGCAGGTCGAGGGCCGGCCGCATGAGCACAGACGACAAGATTCCCGCCCGCGAGATCACGCCCCCGGAGCTCTATGCCAACCGCCGCACGGTGATGCGCGGCGGGATCATCGCTGCCGGCGCGCTCGCGACCGCCTGGCTGTATCGCAAGCTCAACGGGGTCGAGCTCGCGACGACCGAGTCGGCTCCGCTCGCAGGTCTCGTCACGCCCAGCGATCCGACCTTCCAGGTCGCGGCCGAGGCGCTCACCGCGCGCGAGCAGATCATCAACTACAACAACTTCTACGAGTTCACGACCAACAAGGACGGCGTCGCCAAGGCCGCTGCCGGGTTCACCACCGACGGCTGGAAGATCACGGTCGATGGGCTGTGCAACAAGCCGCGCGTGTTCGACATGGATGCGCTGCGCGCGATCAGCCCGCCCGAGGAGCGCATCTATCGCATGCGCTGCGTCGAGGCGTGGTCGATGGTCATTCCGTGGGCCGGCTTCTCGCTCAGCAAGCTGCTGTCCCTGGTCGAGCCGCAGGGCAGCGCGAAGTACGTCGCGTTCGAGACGTTGCACGACGTCGAGCGGATGCCCGGGCAGAGCAACGACATCCTCGAGTGGCCGTATCGCGAAGGTCTGCGCATGGACGAGGCGATGCACCCGCTCACGCTCCTGACCACGGGCCTCTACGGCCGCGAGCTCCCTCCGCAGGATGGCGCGCCGGTGCGGATGATCATTCCCTGGAAGTACGGCTTCAAGGGCATCAAGTCGATCGTCAGGATCTCGCTCGTCGCCACGCAACCGCCGACGAGCTGGAACATGTACGCGGCGAGCGAGTACGGCTTCTTCGCCAACGTGAATCCCGACCATCCCCATCCCCGGTGGTCGCAGGCGACCGAGCGGCGGATCGGCGAAGGCGGCCGGCGCAAGACGCTGCCGTTCAACGGCTACGGCGAGCAGGTCGCGAGCCTCTACGCCGGGATGGATCTACATGTCCACTACTAGCCGCGCCGTGCCGAGCGTGAGGCCTGCCCCGATCGTCGACGGACCCTTCGCCAAGAGGTTCGTGATCGCGTGCGGTCTCGTCCCCGGCATCTTGCTGCTGTGGGATGCTTATCGCGGCCAGCTCGGCGTCAACGACGTCAACTTCGCGATCCGCACGACCGGCCTGCTCGGCCTCGTGTTCCTGACCCTGTCACTGGTGATCACACCGCTGCGCCGGCTGACCGGCTGGACCACCCTGATCTCCGTGCGCCGCAACCTCGGCGTGTTCGGCTTCGTGTACATCGCCGCGCACTTCGCGATCTTCTTCTTCTACGACCGCGACATGAGCGTGACCAGCACGCTCGAGGAGATCACCGAGCGCGTCTACCTGTGGTTCGGTACCGGTGCGCTGGTGCTGATGATCCCGCTCGCGTTCACGTCGACGAACGCGATGGTCACTCGCATCGGGGCGAAGCGCTGGAAGCTGCTCCATCGCACCGCGTACCTCGTGGTCCTCGGCGGAGTGATCCACTACTACCTGCTGGTCAAGGCCGACGTCACGATGCCCCTGATCTTCGCGGGACTGTTCGGCGGCCTGATGGTCTATCGGCTCGTCGGCCACTACGTCGATCTTCGCGGCGAGGTCACCCGCGCGCACGCCAGGCTCCTCATCGCGCGGACGTCGTCGGGCGTTGCGAAGAGGAAGTTCTGGTCGGGACAGCTCGAGGTCGCGCGGATTTTCCAGGAGACGCCCGACGTCAAGACGTTCCGGTTCGTGACCCCCGAGCGCCGTGCGCTGCCGTTCGAGCACACGGCGGGCCAGTACCTCAACATCACGCTCTTGATCGGGGGCGTGCGCGTCCGCCGTTCGTACACGATCGCCTCGTCACCGGCGCGCAGCGGCTACTGCGAGATCTCGGTCAAGCGCGTCGCCGATGGCTACGCCTCGCACCATCTCCACGACACGGTGAAGGAAGGCGACCGGATCGACATCTCGGCGCCCGCCGGCCGGTTCGTGTTCGCCGGCGATGAAGCCAACCGCGTGGTCCTCGTCGCGGGTGGCGTGGGCATCACGCCGATGATTTCGGTCGTCCGCAGCCTCACCGATCGGTGCTGGACCGGCGAGATCTACCTGCTGTTCTCGGTCCGCAAGAAGACCGACATCGTGTTCGAGCACGAGCTGGATCAGCTGCAGGCGCGGTTTCCAAACCTTCACGTGTGCATCGCGCTGTCGGGCGATCCGGACGCAGCGTGGACCGGCGCGCGCGGTCACATCACGCGAGAGCTCGTGGAGGGCTTCGTTCCCGAGCTGCGTCGCGGCCCGGTGCTGGTGTGCGGGCCCGCGCCGATGATGACCGCGATGCGTACCCTGTTCGTCGGGATCGGCGTGCCCGATGCCGAAGTCCTCGAGGAGGCGTTCGTGTCGCCGCCGACGCCAACCGCCAGCGATGCGAACGTTGCAGCGATCGCGGAGGTCGCCGATGACGCCGTCGCTGAGAGCGCTCCGACCGTCGAGTTCCAGCGCGCGAACCGGACCGCCGAGCTGACCGCCGGTCTCACGGTGCTCGAGTCCGCCGAGGACGCAGGGGTCTCGATCCCGTTCGAGTGCCGGTCGGGGATCTGCGGGCAGTGCAAGACCAAGCTGGTCTCCGGCCGCGTCACGATGGACGTCCAGGATGCGCTCACCGCGAGCGACAAGGCCAACGGCTTGATCCTGGCGTGCCAGGCGCGACCGACGCGCAACTGCGTCGTCGACGCCTGAGGGAACGTGCGTCTACGTGATTCGCCGTCCAACCTCGACCGCGCTAGGACGAATGCTGGTCAGTTAGCGGGTTCCGTCGTCGTACACGTGCACGTGTCACGTGCTCGTCCACGTCCACGGACTCGGTAGCAACCGGGCTGAAGCACGGCCGATACGTCCGGCATGCTCGACTACGAGAAGCTTGACGTCTATCCATGTGCGATCGAACACTTGGCGTTCGAGTTCAGGTCCATCCCAAACCTGCCGCGTGGGGACTCGGCGCTGCTCGATCAGTGGCGGCGAGCCGCGATGTCGGTGCCGTTGAACATCGCGGAAGCTGTCGATGATCGTGGACGTGAACGAGCACGTGGCACGTGCACGTGCACGAACGACCTTAACCGAGTGGCATTGCCGCTAGCACCGCTGCGGTATCATCGCCCGATGGCCGAACCACCCAAGGCACTCGGGACGCCCAGGCCGGCGCTGGCGGAGGCGTCCGCGACGACGGTCGCCGGGATCGGGGACACCGACGTCGGGCGTGTCTCCGAGGCACCGACGCTCGTACCCGGGACGCGGACCGCGAAGGGCGTGATCGTTCTGCCGCCGGCCGGTTACCTGCTCGGCCTCAGCATCGGCAAGGGTGGCATGGGCGAGGTGCTCGCAGCCCAGGACACGCGGATCGGGCGCGAAGTCGCGGTCAAGCGGATGACGTCCGAGGCCCCTGACGACGAACAGATCGCGCGGTTTCTCCGCGAGGCGCGGATCCAGGCGCGGCTCGAGCACCCTTCGATCGTCCCGGTGCACGAGCTCGGCGTGGACGAGCAGGGACGTCCGTACTTCACCATGAAGCGGCTCGTCGGCAGCACGCTCGGCCAGCGCCAGGTCGACGGGATGACGCTCAACCGCTTGCTGCGCGCATTCGTCGAGGTCTGTCGCGCGATCGAGTTTGCTCACTCGCGTGGCGTCGTGCACCGCGACCTCAAGCCGACGAACATCATGACGGGCGACTTTGGCGAGGTCTACGTCATCGACTGGGGCATCGCGCGGGTGCTCACCGACGAGCCCGAGAAGGTCTCCGATAACGCCGATATCGGCACGCTCGACGAGCACACCAAGGAAGGGTCGCTGCTCGGAACCCCGGGTTACATGGCCCCCGAGCAGATCCGTGGCCAGCGGGCGACGCCGCCCGCCGATGTCTATGCGCTCGGCTCGATCCTGTTCGAGCTACTGTGCGGCGAGCTCCTGCATCGACGGGGGCAGGCAGGCCTCGCGTCCACGCTCGCCAACCCGACGCAGTCACCGGCCCAGCGCACCCCGGATCGACCGATCCCCCCCGAGCTCGACGCGCTGTGCGTGGCGGCACTCGCCGAGACGCCCGAGGCGCGGCCGACCGCGCACGCGCTCGCCGAGGGTGTCCAGGACTACCTCGATGGCGATCGGGACGTCGAGCGGCGCCGCCAGATCGCAGCCCAGCAGCTCGCGTCCGCACGCGAGGTGCTCGCGAGCAATGATCCCGAGGCGCGGGCGACGGCGATGCGCAGCGCAGGACGCGCGCTCGCTCTCGACCCGCAGTCCGAAGACGCGGCCGCGCTGGTCAGCTCGCTGCTGCTCGCACCTCCGCCGATGCTGCCACCCGATCTCGCCGCAGGTCTCGAGGAGCAGGAGCTGGCGATCAACCGCGATCGGTCGCGCAAGTCGATGTGGGTCTACCTCTCGGTGTTCGCGATGCTTCCCTTCGCGCTGATCATGGAGATCAAGAACTGGCCGATGGTGATCGGCTTCTTCGGGACGCTCGGAGTTGCCGCGCTCGCGTCCGCACAGTTCGCGCGGAGCGGACGCCCGGCGGTCCCCGTCGTGTTGCTCGTCAACCTCATGATCGCGGTCCTGTTTACCCGGATCGCGGGACCGTTCGTGCTGACGCCCTTGATGGTGTGTTGCACGATCGTCGCGCTGACCTCGATTCCGTGGATCAACCAGCGGACGTGGGTGATCATCGCGTGGACGGTGGTCGCCGTGATGACGCCGATCGTCCTCGAATGGACCGGCATCCTGCCGAAGACCTGGGAGATCGCCGGTGGGCGGATGACGATCATCTCCGACGTGGTCCGGACCACCGGGCTCGTCGACGAGCTGTCGCTGATCTTTGCCAGCTTGCTGTTCACCCTCGTCCTCGGGATGTTCGCGCTGGGGATCAGCCGCCGTCGTCGCATCGGCCAGCAGCAGCTGTTTGTCCAGGCGTGGCATCTTCGCCAGCTCCTGCCGAGCTCCAGGCGACCGTGGGCGACCCAGCCTCGCTGAGCCGCGCTACGATGGGGCGATGGTCGACGATCGAAACTCCTCCGACGAGACCGTGCAACAGCCGGCAGGTTCGGCGCCGACCGTAGCCGCGCCGAGCAACACACCGGGGCTCGATGCGACCCTCGCCGCTGGATCGGCGGCGGGCATCGCGGAGGTCGCGACCCCGCCGCTCGGCATGCGCAGCGCAGGTGGTGCCACGCTGACGGTGCTCGATAGCTCCCGCTACACGCTCGGCTCGCTGCTCGGGCAGGGCGGCATGGGGGAGGTCGTGCTCGCGTTCGACGAGCAGATCGGCCGGGAGGTCGCCGTCAAGCGCATCCGATCGGGCTCCCCCTCGGGCGAGGAGCTGTCGCGGTTCGTTCGCGAGGCGCGGGTCCAGGGCCGCCTGCAGCACCCCGCGGTGGTGCCGGTCCACGACCTCGCGTTCGACAAGGACGGCAAGCCGTACTTCGTGATGAAGCGGCTGTCGGGTACGACCGTCGGCGAGCTCCTGGCCAAGCTCCGCGCGGGCGGTGACATCGATGTCGCCGCGACCCGGCGGCGCCTGCTGCGCGCGTTCGCCGACGTCTGTCTCGCGATCGAGTTCGCTCACAGCGCGGGGATCATCCATCGCGACCTCAAGCCGGCGAACGTGATGCTCGGCGACTTCGGCGAGGTCTACGTCCTCGACTGGGGCGTCGCACGTGCGGTGACCGAGGCGGATGACAGCGGTGCGATCAAGCCCAAGGATCTCGGGCTCGAGCTCGACAGCGGCGAGACCCGCGCCGGCACCGTGCTCGGCACGCCCGCGTACATGGCCCCCGAGCAGCTCGCCGGCGAGCGTGCCGGTCCCGCTGCGGACATCTACGCGCTCGGCTGCATGCTCTACGAGATCGCGTGTGGCGAGGTGCTGCACGGCGGGCGCCGCAGCCTGACCGCGATCCTGAAGCCGCTCGACGCCCGGCCGTCGCGGATCCGGCCGGACTCGCCGCCGGAGCTCGATGCGATCTGCGAGCACGCGACCCGGCTCGATCCGGCAGAGCGGTTCTCGTCGGCGCGTGCCCTCGGCAATGCGGTGCAGGCATTCCTCGATGGCGATCGAGATCTCGCGGTCCGCCGCGAGCTCGCGGTGCATCACATCGCCGTCGCGCACGCTGCACTCGCCCGCGGGGATGATCCGAGCAGCCGGCGGGATGCGATGCAGGCCGCCGGTCGCGCTCTTGCGCTCGATCCGACGGCCGCCGAGGCCGGCGAGCTGGTCACCCGCCTGATGCTCGAACCGCCCACGGAGACACCGCCCGAGGTCGAGACCGAGATCGTGCGGCAAGATCACGCGACCGCACGCATGCAAGGGCGGCTCGCGGCATCCTCGATGATCGGCTATCTCGCGTTCATCCCGCTGCTGATCTGGACCGGTGTGCGTAGCTACGAGCTCGTCGCCGCGTTCGCCGCGCTCGCCGCGGCGAGTGGCATCCAGGTCTGGGTGCTCTCGAACAGCGATCACATCTCGCGACGCGGCATCTACCTCAATGCGTGCATCAACGCGGTGCTGATCGGGCTCGTGTGCCGGATGGTCGGTCCGTTCATCATCGCGCCGACGCTCGTGACCACCACGTTGATCGCGTACGCGGCACACCCGGCGCTCGGCTCGATCCGGATCGTCGCTGTGATCCTGAGCTCCGGGGTCCTGATCCCGTGGGCGCTCGAGGTCCTCGGCGTGCTCCAGTCCACCTACCGGTTCGTGGACGGCGAGCTGATCCTGTCCTCGCCGGTCCTGACGTTCTCCGAGGTCCCCGTCCAGGCCGCGTTCGCGGTGCTCCTGGTCGCCCTCGTCGTGGTGGTCGCGCTGCTGACGCGTGGGATGGCCTTGCGCCAGCGTCGCGCAAGGCGTGCGCTCGAGCTGCAGACCTGGCACCTCCGCCAGATCCTGCCGACGCACAGCCCGCGCTGAGTACCGTACCATCGGGGGGATGGTCGATGATCCTCCCCCCCGGAAGTCCCACCGTGCGCTTCCGGGCGCGCCCACCTATCAAGGCGAGCCGCCGCAAGCGACGACCGAGCCCGGAGCGACCGCGTCACCGACCCAGGCCACGATGGTCACGGCGCTGCCCGGGATGTCCACCGCTCTCGAGCTGCCGCCACCGGGCTACCAGCTCGGCGAGCTGATCGGCCGCGGTGGCATGGGCGAGGTGATCGCGGCGCACGATCAGCGGATCGGACGCGAGGTCGCCATCAAGCGCATGCGCGCGGCTCATCCCGACGGCGAACAGCTCGCGCGGTTCCTCCGCGAGGCACGGATCCAGGCGCGGCTCGATCACCCGGCGATCGTCCCGGTCCACGAGATGAGCACCGACGAGGCAGGCCGCCCGTTCTTCACGATGAAGCGAGTCTCCGGACGCACGCTCGGGGAGCGCATGGCGGCCGGCGCCACCCAGCAGACGCTGCTGCGCGCGTTCATCGATGTCTGCCTCGCGATCGAGCTCGCGCACTCGCGTGCGGTGATCCATCGCGATCTCAAGCCGGCGAACATCATGATGGGCGACTTCGGCGAGGTCTACGTGCTCGACTGGGGCGTCGCGCGGGTGTTGACCGACAAGACGCGCGCACCGAGCGAGAGCGACATCGGAACCCTCGACGAAGGCACCCAGACCGGTGCCCTGCTCGGCACCCCCGGGTTCATGTCCCCGGAGCAGATCAAGGGCGTCCCGGCCATGCAACCCGCGGACGTCTACGCGCTCGGGGCGATCCTGTTCGAGATCCTCGCGGGAGAGTCGCTTCACCCGCGTGGCTCCGCCGCGATCTCGAGCACGCTGTCGTCGCCGACGGATGCGCCCGCACGCCGGCGGAGCGATCGCTCCGTGCCCCCGGAGCTCGATGCGGTGTGCGTCGCCGCGCTGTCGGAGGATCCCGAGCTCCGACCGAGTGCACGCGAGCTCGCGGATCGGGTGCAAGCGTACCTCGATGGCGATCGCGATCTTGATCGTCGACGCAAGCTCGCCGCGGAACAGCTGGCGCTCGCGCAGGACGCTCTGAAGCAGGGCGGCTCCGATGCGCGCGCCACCGCGATCCGTCGAGCGGGCAGGGCTCTCGCGCTCGATCCCGAGTCGACGGAAGCCGCCGATCTCGTGACGTCCCTGATCGTCGAGCCACCACCGGTGCTACCGCCGGAGCTGATCGCCGAGCTCGCAGTCCAGGAGCGCGCGGTCACCAAGGAGCGCAATCGCGCCGGGTTCTATGCGTACGCATCGCTGTTCGCGTTCTGGCCGTTGATCCCGTTCGCCGGGGTCAAGGACTGGACGTGGGTGCTCGCGTTCTACGCGGTGATCTCGTTCCTCTGCTACCGCATGTGGCGGTCGTGGCAGACCGGCCTCTACAACCTGCCGGTCGCGCTGACGGCCAACTTCGTGCTCGGCCTGCTGTGGACGCGGATCGCGGGAATCTTCGTGCTGACCCCGGTGCTCGTGTGTGGCGTGTTGCTCGGTCTGACCTCGACGAGCTGGGTGATCAACCGGCGATGGATCGTGGTGGTGTACACGGTCGCCGCGTTCGTCACGCCCGCACTGCTCGAGTCCGCCGGGCTGTTCCTGCCGAGCTGGGACGTCACCCAGACCGCGATCATCAGTCACTCGGAGATGTTCGCCATGTCGGGGCGCGTCGGCGACACGCTGCTGTTCTTCTCGAACATCGCGTTCGTCTCGATCGTCGGGTTGATCGCGATCCGCATGCACGGTGCCGCCAAGCAAGCGAAGCGCACCCTGTACATCCAGAAGTGGCACATGAACCACCTGCTGCCGACGAGCCCGCGCCGGTGGGCGACCCAGCGGTGATAGGTTCACGTCATGGCAAACGCGCCTCAGAAGAAGCTGCGCTGGGATCGGATCCTGCTCCTCATCCTGCTGCTCGCGGGCATCAGCGCCGGTGCGTACTTGCTGATGAACAAGTGAGTCACGAGAACACGGCGTCGTAGCGCATCCCGACCGCGTCAGGTCCGACCGACACGACGAAGATCTCGAGCTGTCCCATGACCGGCTCGAGCGCATAGATCCGCTGCGGGAGCCGGCGCGGAACCGCACCCTCGCGAGATCGAGGTCATCAGCTGACGTAGAGGATACCGTCAGAACCGAGAGACACGAGCTCGGAGCGCGCTCGAGTGGGACCGAATCCATGCGCTTGCCATCGCCTCGAGCACGGCGCCGCAACGGCTGGCCGATCGTGATCGCCCGTGAGCTACCTGGCCAAATTCGGACTCAGCCCGGGGGGAGCGGGTCTTCCTTGTCGCGGAACAGGCGCATCCGCACGCGCTCGTGCTGGCGCGCCTTGTACGCCTCATGACTCGATGCGCCAGACTCGTTGCGCTGGGCCGTCGCCTTGTCGGCGATCTGGAACTCGGTGAGCACGAACACGACGTGGCCGATGTCGGCCGGCCGGTCGCTGCGCGGGATCATCCGCTCGATGCGCAGGGGGAGATCGGCGACGAAGTTCACGATCCGATACTCGGGGCCGGAAAACTCGTTGTAGGGCATCGCCGTGGGGAGCCGGGTCCGGCCCGAGCCGGGCTCCGACGGGTGGCCCTCCGCTCGCTCTTCCTGGGCGCGCAGCAGCGCGTTGAGGTCGACGAGCTGGTTGACGCTCTCGCCGGGGACCACATAGTTGAACGGGATCAGCTGCCGGGTCAGCGTCGCCAGCATCGGCACCAGGTCCTCGGGAGACGGGACGATCAGCCGGAACCGGAGCTTGTCGTAGATGCTGGCAGCCAGGGTCGAGCGCTTGGCCAGCAGCTTGGTGATCTGCGAGTCGACCGGCTTTCGGCTCCACTCCCACTCGGTCAGCGGCGCGCCGGCGGCCCGGAGCTGCTCGACGACCTGCATCACCTTCAGCTCGATCTCGCGGAAGATGATCTCGTCGGAGACCGACATCTTCAGCAGCGACTTGCGGCCGTTGATGTGATGGATGATGTGCATCACCTTGAGCACGACGCACGCCCACTTCTGGTGGGGGCCGTGGCTCGAGGCAACGAGGAACAGGTCGCGGGCGGGCAGGTCGGCGGCGACCTCGTCCGGGATCGCCATCGCGTAGGCGCGCGCCAGGTAGTCGACCGCTTCGGCGCGGACGTCCTCGAGCCACCCCATCTCCTCGTCGGATTCGGGGTCGAACTCGTTCAGGCGCAGGAACCGGTCGACCTCGGAGTGGTCGGCGTAGTTCAGCCGGTGCCAGTCAATGACCGAGTCACCGCGCAGGAGGAGGCGGATGCCCTCGAGGTCCGCGAGCGTGAGCTCATCGGTCCCGGGTGTCCGAGCGACCCGCGGCAGGACGGTACTGACCACCCACCGAGTCTATGCTCGCTTGGTAGGTTTTGTCAGGCGCAACGTCGCCGTGAACAGTCCGACACATCCAAGACCAGCAAGCACGTTTCCGATGACAGCGAGCATGTACGACCTCTCACTGGAACGAACGCGGTGGGAAGGCCGCTTGTTCCAGATGTCATGATCGCGCCCCGCGGCCTCCGAGTCCAATTTCAGCCACCACTCCCGGGTATCCTCGTCGTGGGATGGTGACGTTCTCGTGCAACCAGTGCGGCGCGGGCCTCGCGTTCGAAGGTGTGCGAACGACGACGTGCCCCTACTGCGCGAGCCCGAACTTCGTCGAGCGGCCCCCGAGCGCGGGTCAGCCAGATCCCGCCTTCGCCGTGGCGTTCACCGGCGACGCGGTGTGGGCCCGGCGGCGGCTCGAGGGCTGGCTCGGCGGACGGACGCTGTATGCCGATCCCGCGCTGCGCCGCGCCCGGCTCGAGGACCTCCGGGGGATCTACCTGCCGGCGTATCTGTATTCAGCGGTCGCGCGCTCCGACTACACGGCGTCGATCGGAGAGCACTACACCGAGACCGAGACCTACACGACGAAGGATGCCCAGGGGAACGAGAAGACCGAGACCCGCACGGTCACCCGCACCGAGTACCGCCCGCTCGCGGGGCAGCACGTCGGGTACATCACCGACGTGATCGTCAGCGCGTCGGCCGGGCTCGACCACCGCACGCTCGGCGCGGTCGAGCCGTTCGATCTCCGGCAGCTGCGGCGGTTCTCGCCCGCGCTGGTCTCCGGCTGGATCCACGAGGAGTTCTCGCGCGACGCCGACGACTGCCGCCGAGCATCGCGCAGCGAGGCGATCGATGCGGTCGGCGACAAGCTGCGCGCGTTCATGCCCGGTGACAGCTACAGCGATCTGGCGTGGCGGACGACCGTGGAGTGGGAGTCGTTCGATCCGATCCTCGTGCCGGTGTGGGTGTTCGCGGTGCGCTATCGCGACGACCGGCCGCCGCTGCGGGTCGTGATCAACGGACAGACCGGAGCGATCGCGGGCAAGGTGCCGCTGTCGTGGTGGAAGATCACCCTCGGGATCGTGCTCTTGCTCGCGGTGATCGCGGCGGTGATCTTCCTCGTCACCCAGCACAGGCCCGCGCCATGACCGGCTGTACGCGCTGCAAGACCGAGCTCGAGGACGGCGACCTGCGCTGTGCGATCTGCGCGTTGCCCGTACCGGCGGCACCCAGCGGCGAGCGCAGCGCGTACGCGCAGATCCTTCGCTGCACCGAGTGCAATGCCGCGGTCGCGTTCGATGCGGAGGCGCGTGCGCCGCGCTGTGGATTCTGCAGCGCGACGATGGTGATCGAGCAGCCCGTCGATCCGATCGAGAGCGCGCGGGTGCGGGTCCCGTTCCTCGTCGAGCGCGAGCAGGCCGAAGCATCGCTGCGCGGGTGGCTCGGTAACCGCGGGTACTTCGCGCCGAGGACCTTGCGCGACGAGGCCGTGCTCGAGTCGCTGACCCCGCTGTGCTGGGCGGGCTGGCTCGTCAGTGCGCAGGCGACCGTGGCGTGGACCGCGGACTCCGATGCCGGTGCGCGTCGCTCGTCGTGGGCGCCGCACGCGGGCCAGGTTCCGCTCCGGTTCGATGCGATCGTCGTCCCCGCCTCGCGCGGGCTCGATGCGGACGAGTGCCGCCTGCTCGTGCCGTACTACGACCTGCGCAAGGCGGTGCCGGTCGAGCAGCCGTCGATCGCAGGCGAGCTGCCGGCGATGATCGAGAGCTTCGACGCGCAGCGGTCGGCGGCGCGCCACATCGTCCAGCGCGCGATCGATGCGACCGCACGGACGCGGGTCGAACCATCGATCCCCGGGCGCCGGTATCGCAATGTTCACGTCGCATGCCTGCTCGAGGGCCAAACGACCGAGCGCGTCGCGCTACCGGCGTGGGTGCTCGCGTACAGGTTTCGCGGCTCGACCTACCGCGCGATCGTCCACGGGCAGCGGCCCGAGGTCGTGTTCGGGAGCTCGCCGATCGACTGGGCCAGGGTCGCGCGCGTCGCGCTAGCCATCGCCGCGCTGATCGCCGTGATCGTCGCCCTCGTGCTGCTGGTGCGGCGTCCGGTCGACCCCGAGCCGTCACCGGAGGGAGTCCATGCAGCCTCGACGAGCGCGCAGATCGGCTGATCACTTCTTGCGGAGCAGGTTCCGCGACGACCACCAGCTCCACAGCAGCAGCACGCCGGCGACCCGCGCGGTCCACCAGCCCCAGTCCGCACGCTCGAGCTCGCCGCGACCCTCGAGGACCACCGCGATCCCGGCACCCGAGATGCCGACGCCCGCGAAGATGATCTGGTGCCCGAGCCGGTACATCAGCTGCGTCGGCGCATCGAGGTTCTTGAGCTTGAGCTGCAGCTCGCCCGAGTGAGCGGCGCGCATGAACTTGCGGATCTCGGCCGGCAGTGCCGTCACCGACATCACGAGATCCTTCGACGTCTCGACCAGCAGCTGCGACCAGTCGCCCTCCTCGCCGAGCACGAACCGCTCGAGGTACGGCCGGATCACGGTCATCGGATTGAGCGTCGGATCGAGCTCGGTGCACAGCCCCATCAGGAGCAGCAGCGTGCGCTCGAGGACGATGATCTCCTTGGGGACGTGGAAGTTCGCGCTGAGCTCGCGCAGCGAGATGTCCATCCGGCGAAGATCCGCGACGCTCTCGAGGCCCTTCTGTGGATCGAATTTGATGTCCTTCAGGTTCAGCGAGTCGAGCGAGATGTTCTCCTGGAACCGCTCGTGGAAGTACTCGATCACCTGCTCGAACATCGCCTCGTTCGCGCCGCGTGCGACGAACCCCATCGTCTTCATCGCGGTGACGATCCGCCGCGTGTCGCGCGTCAGCGCGCCCTGCAACAGCTCGACGATGCCCGCGCGTACGTTGCTCGGGATCTCGGCGACCGCACCGAAATCGAGGAACACGATCTGCGGCGGCTTGCCCTCCTCGGTCGGACGGACGAGCAGGTTCCCGGGGTGCGGATCGGCGTGATAGATGCCGTCGGTGAAGATCTGCTGGCAGTAGATCTCGACGACCTGACGCGCGAGCTGCCCGCGGTCGAGGCCGAGCTGCTTGACGAGCTTCTTGTCGGTGATCTTGCAGCCCGCCTCGAAGTGCGTGACGAGCACGCGCGCGGTCGACAGCTCCTCGACGACGTGCGGGAACGCGACGTCCGTGCGGCCCTCGAAGTTCGCGGCGATCGTCCGCGTGTTCTCGGCCTCGGCGCGGTAGTCGAGCTCCTCGAGCACGATCGATCGGATCTCGCGATACAGCTCCTCGAGCCCCTGGTACGGGATGAACCAGCCGATGATCCGGAAGATCCGGCGCAGCGTCAGCAGGTCGCGGCGGACGATCTCCTCGATGTCGGGGTACTGGACCTTGACCGCGACCTTCTGTCCGTTCTCGAGCCGCGCGATGTGGACCTGACCAATCGACGCCGACGCGATCGGCCGCTGTTCGAACTGGGCGAACACCTCCGACGGGGGACGGCCGTGCTCCTCGCGCAGGCGCGCCTCGATGTCCGCGTACGGTCGTGGCGGTACCGCGTCCTGGAGTCCCTCGAGCTCCTTGCGAAACTCCTCGGGGAGGAAGTTCGTCATGATGCTGATCAGCTGGCCGACCTTGATGAACAGGCCCTGCAGCTCGATGATCGTGCGCTCGATCCGGCGCGCGTTGCGGAGGTTGACCTGCCGCAGCGTGTGCTCGACCCACGTTGGCGAATGGAACCGCGCCCGCAGCTTGAGCCACAGGTAGCTACCGATCACGCGGAACGTCGTCCAGTACGCGCGCCAGCTCCGGATCCGTAGCGGCGGTCGGCGCGATTGCTTGGTGTCGCGATAGCGTCGCGACTCGTGCGCGAGTGTGCTCACGGAGTCGCCGGCCGACACGCCCGGTATCGGCGTGTCACGTACGGGCGGCGGACGAGCGTCGTCCTCCTCCCTGCGCGCCGGCTCCGCCATGTGCGCAGGATACCAGGGTTAGGCGAGTTGATCCCGACGCGGATCGGGGGTACCCCAAGGAGATGTCGATCGACGACGACGGGGGAGACGCTCCAGCACGACCCGAGCGCGAGCGGGCACGGTCCGAGCCTCCTGCCGGGCGCGAGGAGCCGCGTCGCGATGACGCGCCCAGGCGGGAGCAGCGTCGCGATGACGACGACGGGCTGCCCGAGACCCTGCGCCAGCGCCTGGAGAGCCTCGTCCCCGAGCTCGTCAAGAAGACGTTTGCCGCCGGCATGGGCGCGGTATTCTCGACCGAGGAGGGCATCCGCAAGCTCGCGCGCGAGAACATCCCCGAGGTCGCCGGCTACATCGCGTCGTCCGCGGATGGCGCCAAGGACAAGGTGTTCGAGGTGATCGCTCGCGAGACGCGCGAGTTCCTCTCGAACCTGAACCTGACCGACGAGATCGCGAAGATCCTCACGACGCTGTCGTTCGAGATCAAGACCGAGATCCGGTTCATCCCGAACAGCGAGCGATTGACCGGCGCCGAGCCCGATGTGAAGGCCTCGGTCCGGCTCAAGCGCAACGACCGTGCGGAGAAGAGCGACCGGACCGAGAAGTCCGAAAAGACCGAGCGCCCCGACAGGCCCGAGACCACCGACAAGGACGACGGGGCAGAGGCCGGGCGCGACAGTCGCTCGCGGCTGCGGTTCTGGCGGCGTGACGGGGCGGGCGGCGAGGGTGACGGCGGCGACACGGGCGACAAGTAACGCGCGTTGCCCTCGACCCCGGTGCTACCATTTGCGGGATGGGTAGGCTGGCCCGCCGAGGGCTTCTGTATTTCGCCGCTGCGCTCGTCGGACTTGCAGGCTGCGCGCAGCTCGCCGGGATCGACCAGACGTCGAGCACCGATCCCGATCTCGTGAGCCTGACGGTCGAGCGGATCTCGATCGGGGCCACGGTGTCCCGGGCACCGCAGGATCTGTCTGCGAGCTCGGCGAGCTTCCTGGTCGAAGACGAGGCCGCGGTCGAGGGCTTCACGCGCGTGCCGGCGGATCTCGCGGACGTGAACGTGTGGACCGCACCGATCGCGACCGGGACACCGCCGGTGCAGTTCGACCTGCCGGACTTCCCGACGCCCAGGCAGCATGTGTGGGAGCTGCCGAGCCGCACGTTCTCGCTCGGCTACAGCGTCTACGAGCATCCGAACCCGACGCCCGCTCCCGACATGGCGTCGCTGACGGTCGGTGCGACGCTGCCGACTCCGTACGTGGCAGGTGAGGCGTTCACGTTCTTCAGCGCCGGCACCTGGAATGCGCGCGGGTTCACCGGCACCGAGCTGCCGGTGGGGAACGCGACCGTGCTCGGTCCGACGACGTTTCCGTTCAGCAGCACGTCGAAGATCACCGGGCGGCCGCACGAGAAGATCACGACCGCCGACGCGGTGTTCGTGCTGCGCTACCTCGCGAACCGGCTGAGCGGCGTGATGCAAGCGGACCCGTTCGACCAGACCGGCACCGACACGGTGATGGGAGCGCTGACGGAGGTCCCGGCGGACAGGACGCTCGACGTCACGATCGCGCCCGACGCGGTCGCCGCTCGCTACGTGCCGCTACGTCCCACGATGGGCCCCGTCAACCGCAGCTGGAACCTGGCGGCGGCACCGGGTGTCGATGTGTCGGCGACCCTCGGCATCCAGCTGCACGCCGGTTCGGTCGCGGCGACGGCTCCGGGCGCCTTGACGGCGACCTACGGCAATCCGTTCGAGGCCAGGGGCTGGCGCACCGTGCTCCTGTGGGCGACCTCGGCCACCCGCACGACGACACCACCCACCGGGACGCTGCCGGTGACGCTGCGCGCGGAGCTGTTCACGTACACCGAGCCGACGGCCGGCATGATGCTGACGCTGCCGGTGGGACTGCCCGAGCTGATCACGTTCGATGGCATGCCGCTGTCCACGGACCACCTGATGATCCCGCGGCCGACCCGCTCCGCGAAGATCAGCATGAGCGCCGCCGGAACCGACACGATGTATCAGGTGCAGCTGTTCGAGCTCGTGCCGAACATGGCGAACACCGCGCTCGAGTACCAGTTCGTGATCGACGCGACGAGCACCACGAAGGATCTCATGTTGCCGCCGGAGGTGTTCGTGCCGGGCAAGCTCTACACGATCCGCGCGAGCGCGATGGCCGGTGGCTACGCCAACATCGCCGACGGTGATCTGTCGACCCGGACGTTGCCGCTCTCGGTCGGCTTCCTGGATAGCGGTGTGTTCTCGGTGCTGCCATGAGGATCCTCGTCGGGCTAGCGCTCGTGACGTTGGCCACCACACCCGTGGGTGCGGAGACCAAGGCCGACAAGCTGTTCAAGAAGGGCAAGAAGCTCCTCGGCGAGAAGAAGTACGCGGATGCGTGCGAGGCGTTCGAGCAGGTCGACAAGCTCGATCCGGGCATCGGCGCGAAGCTCAACGTCGCGCGCTGCTTCGAGGAGTGGGGCCGACTGGCGGTCGCATATCGCTGGTACTCGGATGCCGAGAAGATGGCGGCCGAGTCCAAGGATGACCGCGCCGCGAAGATCAAGGAGCTCGCCGAGGAGCTCGATACCAACGTCCCGCGCGTCACGATCAAGGTGCCGGCCGACGCGGACCCCGCGATCGTCGCGACGGTAACGCTCGACGGCAAGCCGTTCCCGGCGAACCAGGTCGGGATCGAGCAGCGCGTCGATCCGGGGCCGCACCTCATCGAGTTCACGCTCGACGGGAAGAAGAAGCGGAAGATGGCGCCGGTCGAGCGAGGTGGCAGCTCGGAGATCTCGCTCGACATCCCGAAGGACGACGGCAGGCCGAAGCCGAGGCCCGGCATGCCCGCCAAGCCGCCGACCGGCGAGCCCGAGGAGCCCGACGAGCCCGCCACACCGGGACGGACGCAGCGGATCGTGGGAGCGTCGCTGGCCGCGACGGGTGGAATCGCGGTCGGTGTCGCCGTCGCGCTGACGCTTGGCGCGCGCAGCAAGTACAAGGACGCGATCGATGCCCACTGCATGGGCTCGACCTCGATGTGTGATGACCAGGGCCTGCAGATCACCGGTGATGCACGCAGCCGCGCGAACCTCGCCACGATCATCTCGATCGGTGGCGGTGCGGCGATCCTCGGTGGTGTCGTGCTCTATCTGATCGCGCCGCGCGCGGCGGAGAGCACGGAGAATGCGCTGTACCTGACGCCGACCGTCGGTCCCGATGGCGGCGGCCTCGTGTTCGGCGGCCGTTACTAGCCACTCCGCTAGCTCGACAGGTGCCGGAGCTTGTCGGGGTTGCGAACGATATAGAGCGCCACGATCCGCTCGCCACTGGTCTCGATCGCGATCGTCTCGACGCCCTCGTCTCCGCGCAGCACGAAGCCGGGCAGGCCGTTGATCCGCGCGGGTCTCGCGGTCTCGGCGCTCGGCAGCGCTCGCTTGGTCTTGGTGCCCTCGATGAACCGCATGATCTTGGCGCGGCCAAAGATCGGGTTGAGCGCCGCCAGCCGCTTGCCGCCACCGTCGGTGTAGAGGACGGCGTCCTCGGCGAGGATCGACGCGAGTGCGTCGACGTCCCCGCTCATCATCGCGGTCGCGAACGCGCCGATCAGCCGATCTTCCGCTTCCTGGGTGGGCTCGAACCGGGGGCGTTCGTCTCGGACGTGATCGCGTCCCCGCGCCGCGAGCTGGCGGCAGGCCGGCTCTGAACGCTCGAGGACATCGGCGATCGCCCTGGCCGCCGCCGCCGCGGGTGCGCTCGGGCTCGCGCCGCAGCTCACGGAGCGTCGACGTACGCGTCGGGAGCTCGGGCGTGATCCGCGGCTGACGGCGAGCTCGAACGAAGGTGAGCGCGTGCGCGTCGTCGGTGTGGTGCGCGCGTTCGAACAGACACTGGTGGCTCCGCTGTCCGCGCGGACGTGCGTGGCCTACCGGTCGCGGGTGAGCGCGAACCTGGCCCGGTACTCGTCCGGAACCGCGCGCACCTCCGTGCAGAGCCCCAAGGCAGAGACCCTGTTGATCGCGCCGTTCCTCCTCGATCGCGGTGCCGAGGGACTGGTGATCGTCGATGGCGAGCACGCGCGGTTCGATGTGAAGGCGATCAAGCTGACCGCTGCGGATGCGGAACGGAAGCTCAGCTTCCTCGCGCGCCACGGGTACAGCTCGCAGGGGCAGTCCAGTGGTTCGTTCGCCGAGGTCGTGATCGAGCCCGGGATGACGATCGCGGTGAGCGGCGTGATGATGCGCGATGTGGCGCTCGCTCCTGCCACAAGCGAGATCGCGTTCCGCGAAGGTCCGCCGCCGACGATCCGGCTCACCGGCAATCACGAGCATCCGCTCGTGATCGGCGAGAGCAAGGTGGTTCTTGCGCTGACGTGAGGACGTGGCTCAGCGACCGCCGAACAGCAGTCCGATCTGGACGAGGGCTTTGAGCTCGTCGCGGGCCGCCGTGTGACATGCGAAGAACGTCACAACACCCTGTACACTGCGCGCCATGTCGATCCTCCTCGCGGTTGCCGTGGCTGCTGCTGCCGCGAGTGCGCTCGGCATCGCGCCCCAGCTGACAGAGCGCCGACGCGCGCGACGGGCGCTGCGGCGTCATCCGCTGCTGACCGCGACCTCGACCGAAGGTGAGCGCGTGCGCGTCGTCGGAGTGGTCCGTGCGTTCGAACAGACACTCGTGGCTCCGATCTCTGGGCGGACCTGCGTCGCGTACCGGTCGCGGGTGAGCGTCACCGTGTCCCCGCGCCCGCACGGGGCGCCGCCGTTGGCGCTGAGCCCCAAGGCCGAGTCGCTGTTGATTGCGCCATTTTTGATCGATCGCGGTGCCGAGGGAACGGTGATCGTCGACGGAGATCAAGCACGGTTCGATCTGAAGCCGCTCGAGCTGACCGCAGCCGACGCCGAACGAAAGCGCAGCTTCCTGGCGCGCCACGGCTACAGCTCGCAGGGGCCGGTAAGCGGCGGCTCGTTCACGGAGGTCGTGCTCGAGCCCGGGATGACGATCGCGGTGAGCGGCGCGATGATGCGCGATGTGGCGCTGGCACCGCCTGCCAGCGATCTCGCGTTCCGCGAAGCTCCGCCGGCGACGATCCGGCTCACCGGCAATCACGAGCATCCGCTCGTGATCGGCGAGAGCAAGGTGATGCCGCGGTGACGAGCGCGGCGACGATCAGACCCGTTCGCATCATGGGCGCTCGACGCGCGACCACGAGCGCAAATTCAGCTGCCGAAACCGCAGCCGGATCTGTCGTTCTTGCACGACCGACGCGTCAGTCGCGGCGATCGAACAGATCGCCCTTCTTCTTCTTCGGCGGCGTCGTGGTCGTCGGCTTCGTCACCGGCTTGGGCTTGGGCTTGACGGTCGGCTTCGTCACCGGCTTCGGGGTGGCCTTGATCGCGGGCTTCGGCGTCGGCTTGGGCACCGGCTTCGCGGTCACCGGCGGCGGATCGATCTTCGGTGCGATCGTCGGCTGCGGGACGGTGGGCTTCCACGACGTCGGGGGCGGCGGTGTCGCCGACCCCGTTGCCGTCGATGGCGTGGCCGAGGCGATGGCCGGCGTGGTCGCGGATCCCGTGGCGAGGGTTGGGGTCGCCGATCCGGTGGCTGCTTCCGGCGACGTCGGTACGGGCGGCGTCGGTGCCGGCGGCGTCGGATCGGGCGTGATCGCTGCGACCGGGGCCGGTGGTGGCGCTTCGACCACCGCGCCCTCGCGGCGGTCGCTGTCCTTCATCAGGTTGTTCGCGATGTACCCGCCCGCACTCGCGAGAATCACGAGGCTGAGGGCGCCCGCGACCAGCCAGCCCTTGCTGCCGCGGGTCTGCTGCGTCATCTGCCCGCGGCCCTGTGACGTGCTCGTCGACGGTGGCCAGGTCCGCGGCGTGAGGTGCGCGGGCGATAGCGGCACCGGTGCCGCGAGGCCACCGCCCGCGGAGAGTGGCGAGCCCTGCTGGCCAAAGCTCATCGCTCCGAACGAGGGACGGCCATCGTTCGGCTGGTTGTGGCGCGCCGCCAGGATCCGCGTGGTGCGCGCTGCGATCTGGGCCCCGGTCGTCGGATCACTCGCGAACGGAGCGAGCATGCGCGCGAGCTCGCCGACGTTCTGCAGGCGATTGCGCGGATCCTTCTCGAGGCAGCGCAGGATCACCTCGCCGAGCCCCGCCGGGAGCTGGACGTGGATCGGAGACGGTGGCTCGGTGCCGACCTTGATCACGAGCTCCGCGTAGCTCTCGCCGGAGAACGGCGGTTGACCCTGCAGCAGCTGATAGATCACGACGCCCATCGACCAGATGTCGCTGCGCGCATCGGTGTCGCGGCCGCTCTTCATCTGCTCGGGAGACATGTACGTCGGCGTGCCGATCACGGTCTGCGTGCCGGTGAGATCCTCGTAGCCGACCGGCGTCTTCGAGATGCCGAAGTCGAGGATCTTGAGGAGCATCGAGCCGTCCGGACGCTGTGTGATGTAGAAGTTCGACGGCTTGATGTCGCGATGGACGATGCCCATCGCGTGCGCCTCGGCCATGCCCTCGCACGCCTGCAGCATCAGGTCGCACACGACCTCGGGGAGCTGCGGTCCGTGATGCCGGAGGATCTGGTTGAGGTCGTTCCCCTCCAGGTACTCCATCACCATGAACGGGATGCCGTCGGGCATCGTGCCGACGTCGATCACGCGCGCGATGTGCTCGCTCTTGAGCCGGACCGTCGCCTGCGCCTCGCGGAGAAACCGGGCGACCGTCGACGGGCTCGCGGCCATCTCCTGCAGCAGGATCTTGATCGCGACGGCTTGCTGCAGATAGAGGTGCGACGCACGCACCACGCGGCCCATGCCGCCCGTACCGATCACGTCGTCGATCCGGTACTTGCCCAGCAGGATCGTGCCGGGGGCTAACTGCACGCCTGCGATCTTAGCAGGTTACTTCAGGCAATCCGCGGAAGTCTTCTGCAACTCATCGACCACCAGTGTGTTCTGCGATTTGCAGGTCCGGCGCATGTCCTCGACCGTCGCCTCCGGAGCCTTGTCGGCGCCGCCAGCGTCGTCGAGCTTCTGCAGCGCGTCCTTGATCTGCTTCGCGGCAACCGCGAACTGGCCCCGCTTGTCGGAGGCGATCGTCGTGCACAGCGCCGCCTTCTCCGCGGTCGTCACGAAGTCATCGCACTCCGCGATGCGCTCCTTGCTGCATCCGGTCGCCAGCGCCGCAGCGAGGCCGACCGTGAGCAGCACCCGGGTCATACGTGGGTCAACCAGTGGTCGTGCTTGGTGTCGGCGCCCTTGACCACGGAGAAGTACGCTTCCTGGAGGCGGCGGGTAACCGGACCTGCCTCGCCGCGACCGATCTTGCGGTGATCGATGTCGCGCACCGGCGTGATCTCCGCGGCGGTGCCCGTCAGGAACACCTCGTCGGCGACGTACAGCTCGTCGCGCGCGATCGGCTCCTCGAGGACCTGGACGCCCTGCTCGCGCAGCAGCTGGATCGTGGTGTCACGCGTGATGCCGGCGAGGATCGCAGCGGAGGTCGGCGGCGTGCGGACGACGTCCTTCTTCACGACGAAGATGTTCTCGCCCGTGCCCTCGGCGACCATGCCCTGCGGATCGAGCATCAGCGCCTCTTCGAACCCGCACTTGATCGCCATGCGCTTCGCGAGCACCGACGTCACGTACTGGCCGCAGATCTTGCCCTTGTTCATCACCGCGTTGCCGTTCGACCGGGTGAAGCCGGAGATCATGCACTTGATCCCCTTCTTCAGGCCGTCGTCACCGAGGTACGCGCCCCACTCGTAGCAGGCGACCATCGTGCGCACGGGCGGCTCGAACGAGCCGAGGCCGAGCGCGCCGTACCCGAGATAGATCAGCGGACGCAGATAACACGAGGTCATCTTGTTCGACTTGACGACCTCGGCGCACGCCTTCATCAGCTGGTCCACCGTGTAGGGGACCTCCATCGTGCAGATGTGAGCCGAATCCAGCAGACGCTCGATGTGCTCGCGCAGCCGGAAGATCGCGGTGCGACCATCGGCGCGCTGGTACGCCCGGATGCCCTCGAACGCGCCGACGCCATAATGCATCGTGTGCGCGAGCAGGTGATCAGTCGCCGAATCCCAGGGGATCAGCGAGCCGTCCATCCAGATCGTGTCGAGCTTCTTGATGCCCATATCCCGCTTCGTACCAACGCACGGCGACGATCACAAGGAGCACGGCACCGACGGTTCAGCAGATCGCGCTGGGTGCCATCAGCACAGTCTGACGCGGTGCGCAGTGCGCACGGTTCTACGCACCGAGCGGACGTAGGTATGCGCCTGTGATGTCATGCTGCCATCGCTCCACGCGCTCGCCCAGCGCGCCGCCGTCGGGGAATCCCGACCTCCGCACGCGCCCGTCGAGCTCGCCGAGTGCGCGACGCCGATCTCGAGATCGTGTGGACGTCCGAGCTCGCATTCGATCCGTCGCGCATGGCTGCCTCGTTCCGTGGATCGGGAAACGCAGCGAGCCCGAGCACGTGCTCCCGCGCGCCGCGTCGGACCGGCTCGCTCGCGATCGCACCGCTGACACCCGCCACGAGGACCTCGCGCGGTTTCTCCCGACCGAGATACGGCGGTCTCCGCGATCCTGACCACCTGGCGAGGATCGTGACGTCACAAAGCGGACGATCGTCGGAGCTGCCTGACCGGCCAGGGCGCGCATGCACGGTGCGTGCGGCATCGGCGCGCGTCGGCGCCAACCTGGCGAGATCCAGGCCCGTTTGCGCCCGAGGCGCTCCGCTCGACGGAGCGCGTGG
Source organism: Myxococcales bacterium (assembly GCA_028287135.1). Classification (GTDB taxonomy): domain Bacteria; phylum Myxococcota_A; class Polyangia; order Haliangiales; family Haliangiaceae; genus JABFXX01. The sequence goes on along the minus strand of JAQBQE010000051.1, from coordinate 44,773 downwards.
CGCCTCGGGGGCGCCGCATGCGAGATCCGCCGGCCTTCAGCACGACGCCACCATACCTTGACAGCTCGCGGGTCCCGTCTTACCCAAGGCGTTGAATTTTAACGATGCGTGACCTGTACGAAGTCCTGGGAGTCGATCGTCAAGCGACCGCCTCCGATCTCAAGAAGGCGTATTACCGCCTCGCGAAGCAATACCACCCCGATCACAACCCGAACGACAAGGCGGCGGAGGACAAGTTCAAGGAAGCGTCGAACGCGTACCAGATCCTGTGCGACGAGGATCAGCGCTCCGCATACGATCGCTTCGGCTTCGAAGGCCTGCGTGGGAATGGCGGCGCCGGTGGCGGCGGGTTCTCGAACGTCGAGGACATCTTCTCCGCGTTCGGTGATCTGTTCGGTGACTTCTTCGGCGGCCGCTCGAGCGGTCGTCGCGGTCAGCCACGCGGCGCGGACCTGCGCGTCGATCTCAGCCTGACGTTTCCGGAAGCCGTGTGGGGCACGACCAAGGAGGTCAAGGTCACGCGGCAGGTCGGATGCACGACGTGCAGCGCGACCGGTGCGAAGCCCGGCAGCAAGCCCGAGACCTGTCAGACCTGCGGCGGCAAGGGCCAGGTCGTGCACTCGCAGGGCTTCTTCATGGTGCAGACCGTGTGTCCGCACTGTCGCGGTGCCGGCAAGGCGATCAAGGATCCGTGCGAGGACTGTCGCGGTCGCGGCACCAAGCCCGAGAGCACGACGCTCAGCGTGACGGTACCGTCGGGCGTCGATGACGGGCAGACGTTGCGGCTCGCGAACAAGGGCGAGACCGCACCGGGCGGAACGACCGGCCACCTCTACGTCGTGCTGCACGTCCAGGGCGACGAGCGGTTCCGGCGTGAGGGCGACGACATCCTGACCGAGATGCCGGTCAGCTTCGTCAAGGCCGCGCTCGGTGGCGAGATCGACGTCTACACGCTCGACGAGAACTGCAACGGGACCGCGACCATCAAGCTCGAGCCCGGCACGCAGCCGGGTGACGTGATGGTGCGCCGCGGGCAGGGCGTGCCTCGCGTCGGCGAGGCGGGTCGTGGCGATCAGGTGATCCAGTTCAAGGTCGAGATTCCGAAGAAGCTGTCGCAGAAGCAGGAAGAACTGCTGCGTCAGCTCGCGACCGAGCTCGGCGAAGATGTGAAGGCCGAGAAGCGCGGCCTGTTCGGCAAGAAGCGCTAGCGTCGATCGACCGACGCTTCAGCGCGGCGGAACGTACAGCTTGATCTCGACGCGGCGGTTCGCGAGCCGGCCCTTGGGCTTGTCGTTGTCGCTGACCGGCTCCTCGGCGCCACGACCGACGACCTCGACGCGCGGCGCGGCGACACCCGCGCTGACCAGCGCCTGCTTCACGGCCTCGGCGCGAGCGTGCGAGAGATCGATCGCGAGCTGCGCGAGGTCGGGCGGCTCGGTGGCACCCTCGACGGGGGTCGCGAACTGGTTCGCTTCACGATCGTCGGTGTGACCGATCAGCACGACCTTGATCGTCGGATGCGCGGCCATCGTCTTGGCGATCTTCTGGATGTTCGGGATCGCGGAGTCACGAACCACGGTCTCGCCCTCCGCATACAGCAAGCCCTCGACGGTGCCGCGCAGGTTGTCGACCTCGAGCGGCACGGTGTCGGGGCAGCCGTCATCGTCGTCGTAGCCGTTGTAGGTCTCGGCCACCGTCGAGCACCGGTCCGCGATGTCGAGGACGCGATCGAGATCGTTGTCGATATCCGGGCACCCGTCGAGATCGTCAAAGCCGTCGGCGTCCTCGGGGCGATCCGGGCAGCGATCGTTGGAACCGGTGATGCCGTCCTGATCCTTGTCCAGCGCGAGATCGAGCGGGGGCGTCTCGGTCGCCTTGCGCGGCGGTCGCTTGCCGATCTGGAGCTCGACGCCGAACGAGATATCGAATTCGGGCGCGACGTAGCGCTCGACGCCCGGCAGGATCGTGATCCGCGCATCGAACCTGAACGTGAAGCCGCGCAGGGCATCGAACCGCACGCCGCCGCCGACGTAGCCTTCGCCGGTGATGCCCGAGTCGAGCGTCTTGCGCGCCGACGACACCAGGATCGGGGCTCCACCACCGAACAGGATGAACGGCTGCAGCCGGCGGCCGGGGAGCACCTCGAACCGCAGGTGCATGCGCGGCTCGAGCCACAGCAGGCTGACCGACGCCTCGCCGCGCGGCGACGGCTTGGTATCGGTGGGAGCGAACGACAGCTCGAGCTCCGGGATCAACCACGGAAACACCGGCCGCGCGACACGACCGCCGATCTGGATCGCGTTGTCGACGGAGGGATGGCCCTCGGCGTCCTCGATGTAGCCGAGCCGGCTGTCCGTGCTGTACACGCGCGGTCCGAAGAACGCGCCGAGTTGCGTCGGCTCTGCGGCGGCGGTCGACGCCGCGCTCGCGACCGTGACGAGCGCGATCCAACCAACTCGATGCATCGCGCGGCAGTATACGCCAGTGTCAGCCGGTCAAGGCACCAGTGCGCCGTCTCCCGGCAGGCCCGTGAAGTCGGTGCGCGGCAGGAGCCCGAGCCAGGCATCGGTGCGCGGGGTGTGGAACACCACGGCGTAGATCCAGGTGTTGAGGTCCGCGAAGGTCGCCGGCGCGGTCTCGGTCGCGAGCCGGGCGTGGATCTGGCGGCGCAGCTTGTACTGGTTGATCGCGCTATCGGCGACGATGTGCTGCTCGAGGCGCGCGATCATGGTGGCGGTCGCTGACTCGGTCGCCTTGGTGGCACCCGCGTTGTGGAGCTGTGCGATCAGAGCGCGGCTGCGGGCATCGAGGACATCCTTCGTAGCCCGCGTCGGCTTCGGCGGCGCGACCGCGGCCTTCCAGATCGACGCGCTCGCGACGATCGGGTCCCCGATGTTCCAGGTCTTCTGACCTGCGGAGGCCCACAGCGCGAGCTCACTCTCGGAGATCTGGCCCGGATCGGTGCCCGCGGTGATCGCGCGAAGCTGCGGGACCTCGATGAACGCCTTGGCCATCGTCGCCCGCTGCGCGCGTGCGAGCACGGTGTCGACCTCCGCCTGCGTCAGCAGCTGGCGCGAGGCCGGGAGATACGGGGCGCCAGCGATGGCGTTCCAGTCGCGTGCGATCTGCTGGCCGGCCGCGGCGTGGTAGCGGCGGATGTCCGCTGCGCGCTGCTCGGGTGCGAGGGGCGCGACCTGCTTCGCGAGCGCGAGGCTCTCGGTCAGCTCCGCTGTGAAAGCAGGTGGCGCATAGAGCCCGGGCAGGACGTCGAGCACGACGCCTGTCTCGTCGAGAACGTAGTGTGCGCTGTTGCCGGTGGTCGTGCTCTCGATCCTCCGGCCATCGCCGAAGTCGATCGTCACGCGCGGCACCGGGCGCTCGCTCGACCAGTAGAGGACGAAGTTGCTGCGCAAGAACTTCGAGACGGTCTCGTTCGCGTACAGCGTCGTCCGGAACATCCGGCTGTTCGCGCAGGACAGATCCTCGTCGAGCCGACCGAGCATCTTCAGCGCGAGGATCGGTTTATGGCTCGCCTTGGCTGCGGCCTCGGCGGCGTCGAGATCGGTGTACCAGTAGAGGCGAGACACCGTCGCGTAGCGCTGGCCCGCGTGCTTGTCGATCACGAGCGCGAGTGCGTCGCGCTCGGGCCCCGGCGGCATCCGGTCGTAGCGCGCGAGCAGGGTGTCGAGCGTTGCGGGGTCGCGGGTGAGCACGGGCTGCGGGGCCGGGACCGCGGCGGGGACGTGGGTGGGCAGGGCGAGGGCAGCCACGCATCCGGCGGCGAGGCTGACGGGCAACGAGAAGCGCAGGGTGGTCATGTCACCATCGTGCGGCGGGCTCGCTGCGCGCGATGTCAGGTGTCCGTAACGGCTACCCTTACATCCGCCTTACACGGCGCAGAGTAGACTTGCACGGTGCGGATCCTGGTGGTCGAAGACGAGGCGAGCCTGCGCGAGGGCATCGTCGACCTGCTGACCGCGGATGGCCACGTGCTGACGGCCGTCGGGGACGGAGTTGCGGGCGTGGAAGCCGGGCTGCGTGATGCGTTCGATCTCGTCGTGCTCGATCTGATGTTGCCGCGGCTCGATGGCATGGAGGTCTGCCGGCGGCTTCGCGCCGCACGCCCGGGCATGCCGATCCTGATGCTGACCGCGCGGGGCTCCGAGGACGACAAGGTGCGCGGCTTGATGGAAGGTGCGGACGACTACGTGACCAAGCCGTTCTCGGCGCGCGAGCTGCTCGCCCGCGTGCGGGTGCTCGGACGACGCGCGCCCACCGGGGAATCGCTCGACGAGGTCCATGTCGACGGAGCGCTGATCGATCTCGCGCGCATGGTCGTGGTCCGTGGTGACACGCGCACGACGTTGACGCCGCGCGAGGTCGGCATCGTGCGCTGGCTGTACCGTCACCAGGATCGCGTCGTCACCCGGGCCGAGCTGCTCGAGCAGGTGTTCGGCCAGCGCGGCGATCTGCAGACCCGCGCGGTCGACATGGCGATCGCCGTGCTCCGCAAGAAGGTCGAGCTCGACCCCGCCAACCCGGCGCTGATCATCTCGGTGAAGGGTGCGGGCTACGCGTGGAGGCTGGCGCGATGAGAAAGGCGCTGTATGCCGCGGGGCTGCTGTCGGTCGCCCTCGCCGTGCTGCTCGTCGCATGGTTCTTCGCCGGATGGGCCGACGTCCGGGCGCGCCAGATGGCGGAGCGCACGGCACCGATCAAGGCGGCCGAGGCGCGCGCGGTCGAGCTCGCGCAGGATCTTCGCGGTGAGCTGACGGGCCTGCTCGCACGTGAGATCGATCGCCCGTACTTCCATTATCAGAACCTGTTTCGCGATCCGCGAGCCTCGCGAGGCACGGGCGTGACGCCGTCACCGCTCGCGAGCGGACCCGCCGACTCGCTCGTCATGGGGTACTTCCAGCTCGATGCGAAGGGACGCGCGACGACCCCGACGATCAACGACGACGTGCCGGAGCTGTCGGAGCCACGGCAGATCGCGAGCAATCTCGCGTTTCGGGGCGAGGTGATCCGCAGCCTGTCGTCGAAGCTCGCTCCACCACCGAGCGCGATCGTCGTCGCGGCGGCAGACCCTGTACCGGCCAGGCCACGCGCGGGTTCTTCGCTCCGGCGGCCGGTGGCGGTCGCCCAGACCCTCGAGCCCGCGCCGCGGCCCTCGCGCCCGGTGACCCAGCAGCAGGTCGCCCCGCAGGCCGATCCGATCACACCGCAGCAGGTCGCAGAGCAACAGGTCACGCGGCAGCAGGACGCGCAGGTGATCACGATCGATCGCAGCAGCTACGCGCAGAACAGCCTCTCGAACCAGATCTACCAGGAGAACACGCCGCAGCAGATGCAGCAGCAGCGCGCCGTGACGCCGCGCGCGCAGACGCGGTCGCGGGTGCCCGCACCCACCGTGGATCCCGCGCCATCACCCCCCGAGCCACCACCGCCGGTGACGGCCCCCGAGCTGCCAGTGCCGCGCGTCACGCCGCCGCGGCGTGCTGCCCCGCGCGTGGCACCCGCCATCCCGGAGCCGCCGGTGACGAACGACGAGCCCGACGATCCGGTCACGATCATCGTGTCACCGTTCGAGTGGCGCACGTTGCCGTTCGCCGGCGTGCCCGCGCTGGTCGCCGTCCGCGACGTCGACACTCCTGATGGTGGACTCGTGCAGGGCTTCGTCATCGATCGCGCGACCCTGACGAGCTGGCTCGCGAGGAATGCGGGGGACGCGATCGTCGAGCTCCGCGCAGTGGACAGCGCAGCGAGTGGACCCGAGATTGCTCCGGGCTGGCACCTCGGTGTCAGCGCGCACCCGCGCGCGCTCGCGAAGGCAACCGTCGATGCTGCACAGCTCGCATCGAGCTTCCTCGCGCGGTTCATCTTGATCGGGATCATCGCTGCACTCGCGGCGGGGTTCGTCGTGCTGCTCGTCGCGCGCTCGGAGCGGCTGGCTCGCGAACGCAGCCAGTTCGCCGCGGCTGCTGCGCACGAGCTGCGCACGCCGCTGGCGGGGCTGCAGCTCTATGGCGACATGCTCGCCGATGGCCTTGGCGATCCGGCGAAGCAGCGCGACTACGCCCGCCGGATGAGCGAGGAGGCGTCGCGGCTCGGGCGCGTGGTGTCGAACGTGCTCGGGTTCTCGCAGCTCGAGCGCGGCAACCTCAGTGTCGAGCCGGAGGTCGCGCGCCTCGACGAGGAGCTGCGACGGCTCGCGGAGCGCGCACAACCTGCGCTCGACCGCGCGGGTGCGGCGCTGTCCCTCGAGGTCTCGAGCGAGCTGCGCGCGAAGTTCGATCGCGACGCGCTCGCACGGATCGTGGGCAATCTCCTCGACAACGCGGAGAAGTACGGTCGCGATGCGGAGGACCGCACGATCGAGCTGTCCGCCCGGCAGAGCGGCGACGCGGTCGAGGTGACGATCGCGGATCACGGCCCGGGGATCGGGCAGCACGTGCGCGCGAAGCTGTTCCGGCCGTTCGCGCGCGGTGTGTCCGCCGATGGCCCCGCGGGCCTCGGGCTCGGCCTCGCGCTGTCGCAATCGCTCGCGCGTGCGATGGGCGGCGAGCTCGAGTACCGCGCCGCAGCGCGTGGTGGCGCGGTGTTCGTGCTGCGCCTGATGTCGGCCTGATCGCGGCCCGAGGTCGGCCCAATGTGCGCGGCATCACCGTGAGCCTGTTCTGATCGCGTCCCTGCCTGCATCCGCACGGAGTGCCATGCAACGACGAGGTTCGCCGGAGCAGAGGTATGCTCTCGGGGTGGGAGGATGCTCGACCGCGCTCGATTTCTTCGACATGGAGACAGGTGTTCATCGACCCGCCGAGGTATTCGCCGAGTCGCTGATTCTCGCCACCAGTCGCGATCTGGAATGGGACGGCATGATCGCCGAGTGCGGTCGTAGCCGCTGCTTCGCAGCCGGAGGGTGTGGCGATGACCGGTCATTACGTCGCCATCAACCTCGCCCGCGAGCCACTGATCATGGAGATCAAGGGTGCGAGGGGGTCTGTCGCCGGCTCACTTCACACGCGAGTTCAAGCGCGCGACCGGCACCTCCCCGCACGCGTACATCATGCAGCGCCGCCTCGCGCGGGCGTGGCGATTGCTCGTCGCCGGAAAGGCGCTCGCGGACGTCGCTTCACAGTCGGGCTTCTGCGATCAGGCGCACCTGTCCCGCCTGTTCAAGATCCGCTACGGCGTGACGCCGGGCGTGTTTCGCCGCCGCCTCCGCTGACAGCAGGTCTGTTCAAGCGCACAGCACCCCCGTCCAAGACCGGCTGACGGCTCGCGCCTAGGCTAGGCGTCTCCTCGGCACTCCCGAGGCACGAGCGTACGCCTTGACCGCGAGTCGCGCGCAGCTCGAGCAGGTGCGGGTGATCACCAACGAGGACACCCGGACGAACGAGCGCACGGCAGAGTTCTACGACGCGTTTTACGGCCCCGCGAACATCGCAGCGCTGATCTCGGCGCCCTTGATCCGGGACGGGGTTCCGATCGGCGCGTTCACGGTGGCGTCGCGCACGCCGCGGCAATGGACCGTACACGAGGCTGCGCTGGTCGCCAGCGTGGGTGAACGAGCGTGGCTGCTGATCGAGCGCCAGCGATCGATACAGGCACTCCGCGAGAGCGAGGCGCGGTACCGGCGGATCGTCGAGCACGCGCACGAGGGGATCTGGGAGGCCGACCCCGACGGGATCACCTTGTACGTGAACGCGGGGATGGCCGAGATGCTCGGCACTACCCCCGAGGCGATGATCGGGACATCGGCGAACGCCTATGTCATGAACGCGGAGCTCGACACCGTCGCCACGCTCCTCGAGAGCCGGCGTCTAGGCCTCGTCGAGACGTACGAGTTCCCGTTGCGGCGCGCCGATGGTGCCCTGATCTGGACCTTGATCTCGAGCGTTCACTTCGCTGCGGGGGAGGAGACACCGGTGAACGCCTTCTGGTCGTTCACCATGTACAACACCGACAACTATCTCGTCGCGAACCCGATCGGTCGCTACGCCATCGGAAGCCGCGACGAGCTCACGCGCAACCCCGACGGCTCGCTCGACCTCATCCAGGCCGACCAGCCCGAGGGCGAGCTCGCCTCGAACTGGCTCCCCGCTCCGAAGGCGAAGTTCCAGCTCCTCCTGCGCACTGGCCGAAGGAGGCGGCCCTGGGAGCCGCCGCCAATCAAGAAGATCGGACGCGAGGGCTGAGCGCCGTCCTCACCGCGAGGTGACGCTGACAGCCGTCGCGGTCGGGAGATTTATTCGTCGGCGAGGCAGGCATCATAGACGGATGTGCATTCGGTCGGGTTGCAATCTGTGGTGCCGTTGCAAGTCGTTCCGAAGACCTTCGCGAGAGAATTATCGAGGCACCGGTCACACGTGCCCATCGATACTGTCGGCGGATCAACCAACATGTTCGCGTCATTGACGCATTTCCCAGCGGTGACGCAGTGATCTTGACCGCAGGCCATCGCCTGCCGGAACACCGGGTTGTTGTTAAGCGCACGGTAGCAATACGTGAGGGGGGTGCATTGACCCGCTTTGAGCCAATAGAAGACCTCTGAGCAGGGCAGGGACTCCTCGCACTGGTTGTCGAAGCAGACGTAGTAGTTGGAGCTGACGCGGTCGTTGCACCCAACGCTCGAATCACAAGTAGCTCCAGGAAGGCTCTGGCACTGGCCCGAGGTGGTGTTGCAACCGTCGCTGGCACACTGCCGGTCTTCGGTGCAGCTCTCGAGGCCTTGGCGGCTGTGCTCTGCGTAGCAGGTTGGCTGGGTGCGTCCGTCGAAGGCGGCACAGAAAAGATTGGCCCCGCACGCGTCGATCCCGAACGCGAGACAGCAGGGCTGGCTGATCCCTTGTGAGCGCACGATCCCAGTGCAGTCCATCGAGATGACGGGACCGTCGCCGGGGCTGCCAGCATCTTCGGTATTGCAGCCGAGCGACAAGGAGTGAGCCATCAACAAGAACAGACTGATACGCGAGCACTTCATGGAGAGGGAGTCTACAGCTGAGGCTGGCGCTCCTCGAACAGCGCATAGGTGAAACAATGCGGCATTTCCGTCCGGCGACCAGCTTGGGGGCCCCCCATCACCCGGGCGCATAGGCCATGACCCGGTGACGAATGACGATGCCTGCCATTGGAAGCAGGCCCTAGTTCACAGAACGGGACGTCGAAATCGGGATACGGGCGCAGCGGCGCACGCGATCGAGCCCGGAAACGCGTCGCGATACGCGGTGACGATCTCCACGCACCACGCGACCACGAGGTCACAACGGCGGCCATGGCGATTGCCGCACTCGAGCAGATCCGGGGCGGGGACCGTTTCGATCTGATCCTGTGCGACCTGATGATGCCCGACCTCACCGGGATCGACGTCTACGAGTCGTTGCTCGAGATCGACGTCGATCAAGCGCGCCGCGTGGTGTTCCTGACGGGTGGTGCGTTCAGCGCGCGTCGATCGAGTTCCTCGCTGCGACGAAGAACCTGGTCATTGACGAGCCGTTCGTGCCGCCGGAGTTGCGTGCGCAGGTGCATGCGCGAGGGATCCCGACCGGGGTTGATTTTCGCGCGGCACGGCGCGTTAGCAGGACGTCCGAGATTTGTCCGAAGCAGATGTCCAGCCCTCGGACGACGGATTGGGAGTGTGATCCGAACGTGCGGGACTCAACCCCGGTGCGGAAAGCTCACGGGCAAGCCACCGACGTTGTGATGGCTCTTGATCACCGCCGACGGTCCCTTGAACGAGACGCTCTCGATCACGTCGGGATACAGCGTGCCCTGGGCGAGGAACGTGGCGCCGGCGATCGTCTTCGCCTCCTCGAACTAGGCCCATCGGCTACGCGAGCATCCCGCGCAGCGACGAGGCCGGCGTGAGGTATATCGGCCTGATCGCGGCCCGAGGTCGGCCCAACGTGCGCGGCATCACCGTGAGCCTGGTCTGATCTCGTCGGCGAGGTTCGCCGGAGCAGAGGTATGCTCTCGGGGTGGGAGGACGCTCGACCGCGCTTGATTTCTTCGACACGGAGACAGGTGTTCATCAGCCGGCCGGAGTGTTCGCCGAGTCGCTGGTTCTTGCCACCAGTCGCGATCTGGGATGGGACGGTATGATCGCCGAGTGCGGTCGTAGCCGCTGCTTCGAGCCGGAGGGTGTGGCGATGACCGGTCACTACGTCGCCATGAACCTCGCCCGCGAGCCACTGATCATCGAGATCAAGGGTGCGAGGGGGTTTCAGACCAGGACGCTGGCGCCGGGCAGCTTCTGGATCATGCCGGCCGATATGCCGTTCACGCAGCGCAATGGCCGTTCGCAATGGGGCGCCATCGAGATCTCCCGACAGCGAACCCGACGCGTCCTGGGCCACGATCTCGACATCCGCCCCGGATACGGCGTCATCGACGAACCGCTTGCTTGCGCGCTGCGTGCCGTTCTGCACGAGATCTCGATCGGCGGCGCTTCGGGACCGCTCTACGCGGAGGGTCTCGCGATCGCGATCGCCGCAAGGCTCGCGAACAACCACGCCACGCGAGTGCCGCGGTCGTGTGGCGCCACGCTCGGGCCGGAGCGGCTCCGGTCGGTCAACGAGTACATCGAGGACGCACTCGGTCAACAGCTCTCGGTCGGCGAACTGGCGGACCACGTGGGTCTGTCGCCGGCTCACTTTGCGCGCGAGTTCAAGCGTGCGACCGGCACCTCGCCACATGCGTTCGTCATGGAGCGCCGCCTCGAGCGAGCGTGGCGTCTGCTCGCTGCCGGCAAGACGATCGCGGATGCGGCGGCATGGTCTGGGTTCTGCGATCAGGCGCACATGTCCCGCCTGTTCAAGATCCGCTTCGGCGTGACGCCGGGCGTGTTTCGCCGGCGCGAACGCTGACAGCAAGTCTGTTCAAGCGCACAGCAGCCCCGTTCAAGACCGGCTGACGGCCCACGGGCTAGGCTATCCCGTGTCCTCGGCTTTTCCGAGAGGCGAGCCATCGTGCCTTGACGGAGTTGCCAGTAACATCCAATGCGTGACCACGGGTTGATCCTCGAGCTGATGAGCCTGACGGCCAGGCTCGAGACCGCCGAGGAAGTGATGCGCGTCGTGACGGAGCGACTCGCGCGCCACCTCGGCGCGTCGCGCTGCATGTTCATGGCCATCGACTTCATCACCGGTGTGACGGTGATCGGCGATTTCGCAGACGGCCTGCCGTCGCTCGTCGGAACGCGGGTCCTCGGACGCGTGCACGATGGGAGTCGCTTCCAGCTCGAGCAGGTGCGGGTGATCACCAACGAGGACACCCGGACGAACGAGCGCACGGCAGAGTTCTACGACGCGTTCTACGGGCCCGCGCAGATCGCGGCGCTGATCTCGGCGCCCTTGATCCGGGATGGGGTTCCGATCGGCGCGTTCACGGTGGGGGCCCGCACGCCGCGGAAATGGACGTTGCAGGAGGCCGCGCTGGTGGCCAGCGTGGGGGAGCGAGCGTGGCTGCTGATCGAGCGCCAGCGATCCGTGCAGGCACTCCGGGAGAGCGAGGCGCGGTACCGGCGGATCGTCGAGCACGCGCACGAGGGAATCTGGGAGGCCGATCCCGACGGGATCACCCTGTACGTGAACGCCCGGATGGCCGAGATGCTCGGCACCACCCCCGAGGCAATGATCGGAAAATCGTCGGACGCCTATGTCGTGAAGGCGGAGCTCGACACGGTCGCGAGGCTCCGCGCGAGCAGGCGTCTCGGCGTCGTCCAGACGTACGAGTTCCCGTTGCGGCGCGCGGATGGCAGCCTGATCTGGACCTTGATCTCGAGCTCGCCATCGGTGGCACCGGACGGTCGACATCTCGGTTCGATCGGGTTTCTGACGGACATCACGGAGCGGGTGAACGCGGTGGCGCAGCTGCGGGAGAGTGAAGCGCGCAAGACGACGCTGCTCGAGGAGCTGCAAGAGCTGACCGCAGGGCTTGAAAAGCGGGTCCAGGCGCGCACCGACGAGCTCGACGCAGCCCATCGCGTGATCTCGCTCTCGGAGTCGAACTTCCGCGCGATCATCGAGACGTCTCCGCTGGGCATCCTGGTCCACCAGGACAACAGGATCGCGTACGTCAATTCAGCGCTGTGCGCGATGCTCGCCTATCAGCCAGCGGCGCTGCTCGGCCGGATGTCGCTGGACCTCGTCCATCCCGAGGACCACCTGCTCGTGTACGACCGCATCCAGCGGCTCCAGGAACGACTCGAGAACCTCGCCGTCGAGCTGCGGTTCCTGCACGCGAACGGATCGATCGTCTGGTCGGACGCCATTGGTGTGCTCGTCGACTACGACGGCGGCCCAGCCATCGTGGTCATGCTTCGCAACATCACCGCGAAGCGCGAGGCCGATCAGGAGCTGAAGGCATCGGTGCGCGAGAAGGAAGTGATGGTGAAGGAGATCCACCATCGCGTGAAGAACAACCTTCAGGTCGTCTCGAGCATGCTCTACCTCCAGTCGCGGACCGTCAGCGATGCCGTTGCGCGTGAGCAGCTCGAGCAGAGTCAGGCACGCGTTCGTTCGATCGCGCTCGTCCACGAACAGCTCTACCGCTCGAAGAATCTGTCGCGCGTCGACTTCTCGTCCTACGTGGCTTCTCTGGTCCGCAACCTCTCCGAAGTTCTCGACGCAACGACCCGTGGCGTGGAGGTCCGGATCTCGATCGGAGACGTGCCACTCGGCATCGATGCGGCCATCGCGTGCGGGCTGATGATCAGCGAGCTCGTGACGAACGCGCTCAAGCACGCGTTCCACGACCGGCAAGGTGGTCACATCGAGATCGTCGCCGAGCGGCGCGATGGCTACATCGAGCTGCGCGTCGCGGACAATGGCATCGGCCTGCCGGCCGGCCTCGACCCGCGGAGCTCGACGACGCTCGGCCTCGAGCTCGTCTACACATTCGCCGAGCAGATCGGAGCCTCGGTCGAGCTCCGTCGGAGTCCCGGGACGACCTTTGTGATCAAGTTCGAGGAGACGGATGATGCAAGTAGCTAAACGAATCCTGGTGGTCGAGGACGAGCGGATCGTCGCGCGCGAGCTCCAGCTCCGGCTCCGCGACCTTGGCTATGACGTACCGACCACGGTCGCGAGCGCGGAGGACGCCATCCGCAGCGCGTCCGAGCATTGCCCCGATCTGGCGCTGATGGATATCCGCATTCGCGGCGAGCGCGATGGCATCGAGACCGCGGAGATCCTGCGCCGGCGCTTTGACGTGCCGGTGGTCTATCTCACCGCACATAGCGATGACGCGACGATCGCACGTGCGAAGGAGACCGGGCCGCTCGGATATTTATTGAAGCCGCTCAAGCCGGGCGAGCTGAAGAGCGCGGTCGAGATCGCGCTGTACAAGCACGAGATGAGCCGGCAGCTCCGCGAGCGCGAGCACTGGTTCTCGACCACCCTGCGATCGCTCGGGGACGCCGTGATCTCGACCGATGCGACGGGAGTCGTGACGTTCATGAATCCCATGGCCGAGACCCTGACGGGGTGGCGCTCGGAGGATGCCAGGGGACAGACACTGGGCAGCGTGCTCCAGCTCGTGGACGAGCTGACGAAGAGCAACGTCGAGAATCCGATCGCGCGTGCGCTGCGCTCGGGCAAGGTGGTCAAGGTCTCGGCGAGCATGACCTCGCGCCAGGGCACCGAGCGCTCGATCTCGGACTCCGCGGCTCCGATCATCGACGATCAGGGGCAGGTTCTCGGTGGTGTCCTGGTCTTCAGTGACGTCACCGAGGAGCGCCGGCTTCGGCGGCAGCTCGAGCTCTCGGACCGACTCGCGTCGCTCGGGACGATGGCGGCCGGCGTCGCGCACGAGATCAACAACCCGCTCACCTACATCCTCGCGAACCTCGATGCGTCGCTCGAGGTACTCCGTGACCAGCCGAGCCAGCCATGGATCGACGACGTCACGTCCGCACTCGGCGACGCGATCACCGGTGGGCTCCGGGTCAAGGAGATCGTCGCCGACATGACCGTGTTCTCGCGGCCGGCGAGCGAGATCCGCGCGCATGCCGACAGCCACCGCGCGATCCAGCAGGCGGTCGAGATGACCCGCCACCAGCTCAGGGGACGCGCGGAGCTCGTAACGAGGCTTGCACCCGTGCCGGCGTGCCGGATCGACGAGAGCCGGCTCGGGCAGGTGCTGGTCAATCTGTTGATCAATGCGGCGCACGCGATCGAGCCCGGAAACTCCTCGCGCAACTCGGTGACGATCACCACGCACCACGACGATCAGCGGATCTGGATCGATGTGACGGACACCGGGGCAGGCATCCCCAACGACATCAAGGCCCGGATCTTCGATCCATTCTTCACCACGAAGCAGCCGGGGAGTGGAAGCGGGCTCGGCCTCGCGATCTGTCACGGCATCATCACGTCGGTCGACGGCACGATCACGGTCGAGAGCGCGGTCGGCACGGGGACGACATTCCGGATCACCGTGCCGATTGCCGAGACCCGGCCAGCGCCGGTGGATCCGCCACTCGTCAGCGGGCCGAGAGGCCGCGTCCTCGTGATCGACGATGAGCCCGCCTTGCGGATGAGCCTCCAGCGAACGCTCGGGCGCGACCACGAGGTCACAACGCCAGCGACGGCGATTGCTGCGCTCGAGCAGATCCGGGGTGGGGACCGCTTCGATCTGATCCTGTGCGACCTGATGATGCCTGACGTCACCGGGATGGACGTCTATGAGACGTTGCTCGAGATCGACGTGGATCAAGCGCGCCGCGTGGTGTTCCTGACGGGTGGTGCGTTCAGCGCGCGATCGATCGAGTTCCTTGCTGCAACGCAGAACCTGGTCATCGACAAGCCGTTCCTGCCGCCGGAGTTGCGTGCACACGTGCATGCGAAGATCGACGAGCTGGGGCTTCGCGGCAGAGGCGCGGCGTAGCAGACACACCGACAGGTGACCGTGCGTTCGCGGCACCGATCGAGCGGTCACGCCACAACCTGCGCGAGCACATCGTGAGGTCACCGTTGTGGTGACGGTGAACTACGTGGTCAGCGCGCAGGATGGACCGGATGCATCAACCCCTACCGCGCGTGAGTATCCTCGTGGTGGACGACAGGCCCGAGAACTTGCTCGCGCTCGAGGCGAGCCTCGAGCCCCTCGGGCAGGACATCGTGCGGGCGGACTCCGGAGAAGCTGCTCTGCGCGCGGTGCTCCAGACGCAGTTCGCCGTGATCCTGATGGATGTCCGGATGCCCGGGATGGATGGGTTCGAGACGAGCGCGCTGCTCAAGCAGATCGAGCGATCGCGGCACATCCCGATCATCTTCCTCAGCGCGTACACCGAGGACGCCAACCGCCTGCAGAGCTACGAGTCAGGAGCCGTCGATTACATCCTCAAGCCGTTCGATCCCGCGGCGTTGCGATCGAAGGTGTCGGTGTTCGTCGCGCTGCGACAGAACGAGCTCGCGCTGGTCGCCGCCCATGCCGATCTCGAGCGCCGGGTGGCCGAGCGGACCGCGGAGCTCGCTGCTGCGAACCTCGCGCTCGAGCACGAGATCCGTGAGCGCAAAGGGATGGAGCAGCAGCTGATCGATCAGGCTCACCACGACAACCTGACAGGTCTCGCGAATCGCGCGCTGCTCCTCGAGCATCTGTCCCGCGCCTTCGCGCGCTCGCGTCGTCGCGCTCGACCGAGCTTCGCCGTGATGCTGCTCGATCTCGATCGGTTCAAGGTCGTCAACGACAGCCTCGGCCACCTCGCGGGCGACCGGCTGTTGACCGACGCGGCACACCGACTCCAGAGCTGTCTGCGCGAGGTCGACACGGCGGCGCGCCTCGGCGGCGACGAGTTCGCCGTGCTGGTCGACGGGATCGATGATCTGAAGGATGTGACCCGACTCGCCGACCGGATCCAGAAGCGGTTGACCGCTGCGTTCGATGTCGATGGCAAGGAGGTGTTCACCTCCGCGAGCATCGGGATCGCGATGATGGATCCGCGCTACGAGCGCCCCGAGGAGCTGCTTCGAGATGCAGATGCAGCGATGTACCGCGCCAAGGACGCGGGCCGGGCGCGCAGCCAGGTGTTCGACCAGGAGATGCACACCTCGGTGATGGAGCAGCTCCATGTCGAGGCGGACCTGTCGCGTGCGCTCGACCGCGAGGAGCTCTATCTCGTGTACCAGCCGATCTTTGCGCTCCACGACCGACAGATCGTCGGCTTCGAGGCACTGCTGCGCTGGCGTCATCCCGAGCGTGGCGTCGTGATGCCCGCGGACTTCATTCCAACGGCGGAAGAGACCGGGTTGATCCGTCCGATCGGACGCTGGGTCCTCGGCGAAGCATGCCGGCAGCTCGCCGCGTGGAACTGTCGGCTGACGATGAACGTCAACGTCTCGGCCCAGCAGCTCGCCCACTCCGAGCTCGCCACCGACATCGCGAACATCCTTGGCACCACCCGGATCGATCCCGCGCGGCTCAAGCTCGAGATCACCGAGGGCACGATGATGGCGCGGGTCGAGACCGCCGATCAGATCCTGTCCAAGCTACACGCGCAGGGGATCGGGCTGTGCATCGATGACTTCGGGACCGGATACTCGTGCCTGAGCTACCTGCACGAGCTACCGGTGACCACGCTCAAGGTCGATCGGTCCTTCGTCCAGCGGATCGGCGTCTCGAACGAACGTCCGGAGATCGTTCGTTCGATCGTCTCGCTCGCTCACAACCTCGGCATGGATGTGACCGCCGAGGGCGTGGAGACCGCGGAGCAGCTCGAACGGTTGCGGCAGCTCGAGTGCGAGCACGTGCAGGGCTTCTACTTCGCGCATCCGCTGAGCGCTCAGGACGCGGGGGCGGCGATCGCCCGGGCCTGAGTGCTCGCGATCATTTGAAGCTGTCCTTCCACGCGCGGATCGCAGCGAACACGCTCACGGGGTCGTCGGACGTCGCACCGTGGGCACGGGCCGCGGCGATCACGGCGGGCTCGGTCGATCGAAGGAATGGATTGGTTGCGTGCTCGTCGCGGAGCGTCGACGGCGTCGACGGCGTGGTCAGCTCGCGAGCGCGGCGCGCGACCGCAGCGTTATCGGGCTCGACCGCGGCCGCGAACCGAAGGTTGGAGGCGGTGTACTCGTGCCCGAAGTACACGCGCGTATCGGCGGGGAGCGCGGCGAGCTTGGACAGAGATGCGTGCATCATGGCCGCGTCACCCTCGAACAGACGGCCGCATCCGGCGCCGAACAGCGTGTCGCCGGTGAACGCGCAGCCCTCGATCAGGAACGTGATCCCGCCGAGTGTATGCGCCGGGTTGTGGATGATCTTCGCGCGGAGGTTGCCGAACGCGACCTCGTCGCCATCGTTCACCGTACGCGTGACGTGCGGGACCTTCGCCGCGTCCGTGGTGCTCGCGATCACGTCGATGCCGGGATGTGCGGCGACCAGACCCTTGATGCCACCCACGTGGTCGTGGTGGTGATGGGTCGCCCAGATCGCGGCGAGCGTCACTCCCTCGCGGGCGAGCGCGGCCTCGATCGGTGCCGCCTCGCTCGGATCGACGACGGCTGCCCGCCCCTCCTCGATCACGAGGTAGGCGTAGTTGTCCTGGAGGCACGGTACGGCGACGACATGCATGCATGCGTTCTATCGCGTTTGATCCGGGGCGGCGATACCGTGCAGACCATGACGATGCATGCGGTCGTTCTCCGCGAGCACGGCGGACCCGAGGTCCTGCGGCACGAACAACTCCCGATCCCCGAGCCAGGCCCTCGTGAGGTGCGCGTACGGATCCGTGCGGTCGGGCTCAATCACCTCGACCTGTGGGTCCGCAAGGGTGGGCCGGCCTTCAAGCTTCACTACCCACACATCCTCGGCGCCGACATCGCGGGCACGATCGATGCGGTCGGCGCAGGTGCCACGGCGACGGTCGGCACCAAGGTGGTCGTTCAGCCGGGATTGTCCTGTGGCCGCTGCGCCCAGTGCCTCGACGGGCACGACAACCTGTGCCGGTTCTACAAGATCCTCGGCGAGCACACGACGGGCGGCTACGCGGAGTACATCGTGGTGCCCGAGGTCAATCTCGCGCCGTATCCCGAGCGGCTGTCGTTCCCGCAGGCGGCGTCGGCGATCCTGCCGTTTCTCACCGCGTGGCAGATGGTGGTCCGCAAGGCGCGCGTCGCACCGGGTGATGTCGTGCTCATCCATGGTGCGGGCTCGGGCATCGGCGTGGCTGCGATCCAGATCGCGAAGCTCCATGGTGCCCGCGTGATCGCGACCGCGGGAACCGATGACAAGCTGGTGCGCGCCAGGGCGCTCGGTGCCGACGAGACGATCAACTACACGACGGGTGACTTCGCGGTCGAGGCCCGCGCACTGACGGGCAAGCGCGGCGTCGATGCCGTGATCGAGCATGTCGGTGGCGAGACGTTCACGGCGAGCATCAAGGCGGTCAGGACGGGCGGACGGATCGTGACGTGTGGTGCGACCGCCGGCTTCCATCCACAGATCGATCTGCGGCACATCTTCTTCCGCCAGATCGAGATCCTGGGCTCGACGATGGGCAGCAAGGCCGACCTGCTCGCGGTCCTCGGTCACGTCGAGGCAGGACGGCTCGAGCCTGTCGTCCATGCGGTGCTCCCGCTCGCGAAGGCGGCCGATGCGCATCAGATCCTCGAGCGCCGCGAAGCGTTCGGCAAGGTCGTTCTGGAGCCCTGAGATTCGTGCCACCATGGCTCGCGATGAGCCAACTTCCACCGGGGTCGATGGGTGCGCCGTATGTCGGCGAGGCGCTGCAGTTCCTCAAGGATCCGTTCAGCTTCACGCTGTCCCGGACCAAGCAGCACGGGAACATCTGGAAGACGAAGATCCTCGGCGACACCGTCGTGTTCTTCGCCGGGCCGAAGGCGTTCTCGTTCTTCATGAACCCGGAGAACTTCACGCGGCAGTCGGGCTCGCCGAAATTCATGCAGGAGCTGCTGCACCCCGATGCGGTGCCATTCCTCGACGGTGACCGTCACAAGAATCGCAAGCGACTCCTGATGTCCGCGTTCACGGACACGGCCATGGATAGCTACCTGCCGAACATGTTCGCGATCTTCGAGCGGTTCGTCAGCAAGTGGGTGGCGGAGGGCGAGACGGTGGTAGGGCCCGACCTCTCGCAGCTCGGGTTCGACATCGCCGACATGCTGTTCGCGGCGAGCGATCCGGCGACCAGCAACGTCACCATGGCCAACGACTTCTCGACGTTGATCAAGGGGACGTTCGCTCCGCCGATCAACCTGCCGTTCACCTCGTACGGCAAGGCGGTCAAGGCGCGCGATCGGCTGCGCAGGTACATCCAGGCGCAGGTCGCCGAGCAGGATGGCAAGGGCACCGCGCTCGGCGTGCTCAAGGCGGCGCGCGGTCCCGGTGGCGAGCAGCTGTCTGCGACCGAGCTCGAGATCGAGCTGCTGCACTTCTTCTTCGCCGCCCACGGTGGGCTGACCGCGGCGATCGCGTGGCTGCTCGTCGTCATCGGGCAGCACCCGGAGCTCGCGAACCGGGTCCGTGCCGAAGCGGATGCTCAGCTCGGCGAAGGAGCACCGAGCCTGAAGCAGGTCCGCTCGCTCGACCAGGCGCGCTCGGTGTCGCGCGAGGTCCTGCGTGCATATCCGATCGCACCGACCACGTTCCTCGGCGTCGCGAAGAAGGATCTCGAGCTCGACGGCTACACGATCCGCGAGGGCTGGAAGGGTGCGGGCGCGATCTGGGCGACGCTGCAGGACGGCGCGACGTTCACCGATCCGACCGCGTTCCAGGGTGACCGGCTCGGCGATGCCGCGATCGGAGCGCTGCCGAACAATGCATTCGTGCCGCAGGGCGGTGGTCCTCCGGACGGACACCGCTGCCCGGGCGAGACGTTGATCCAGCTCGTGATGCCGGCATTCCTCGGCTGGTTCACGCGTCACTACGATCTGGAGTTCCCGACGCAGGAATCGACGCCGGGTGGCGGTGGGCTCGGGCCGCTGCCAAAGAGCGGCGTCCGGATCAAGATCACGCCACGCGCGCGAGGATAGGCTCGACGATGAAGCCCGCTGCGTTCACGCGTGCGCTCGTGGTGAGTGTGCTGGCCGGATGCGTCCAGCCGGGCGCGGTGATGTGTCGAGCGCGAGGCCATCGATCGCACCGTCGATCACGAGCGGACCATGGGCCCGGGCATCCGAGGTGCCCGGCTCGACGCAGCGTCCGTCATCACAGGTCAGCCCCGTCGGACAGCTGCCGTCCTGGCTGCGTGCGCCGGGCGTGATCGTGGGGCTGTAGCAGCCCACCACCAGCCCGAGCACTGCGAACCGCCGCATGCCTTCATCGTACACGGCCACCGGCCGGCGAGCGCCCGCTATCGGAACGGCTGGTCCTGACCACGCACGGGCAGGATCGACGGTGCGGCGCGGAGCTCGGCATCGAGATGACGCGCCAGCTCGCGACCCTCCGCGATCGCCCACACGATCAGCGACGCACCGCGGTGTGCGTCGCCCGCCGCGTAGACCCCTGGGAGCGACGACCGGTAGTGGGCATCGACAGCAACCGCGCCGCGCGCATCGAGCGTGAGCCCGAGCTGATCGACGAGCGATGTGGTTGCCGGCCCGACAAACCCGAGGGCGAGGATCAGCGTGTCGACGGGGAGCCGGATCTCGGTGGTGGGCTCGTCGACGCGAACGCCGACGAGCGTCGTCAGCTTCCCCTCCACGCCTTCGAGCCGTGTCGTACGGAACGCGAACGTGCGCGTCCCGCCTTCTTCCTGCGAGGTCGACGTGCGGAACACGAGAGGCCACGCGGGCCACGGGTTCGCGACCCCGCGCGCTTCGGGCGGCGCGGGCATCAGCTCGATCTGCGTGACCTCGGCGGCTCCCTGGCGGTGCGCGGTGCCGAGGCAATCGGAGCCCGTGTCGCCACCGCCGAGGATCACCACGCGCTTGCCGTGCACATCGTGCACGGCCGTCGAGCGTTCTCCGCTGACGACCTGGTTCTGCTCGGTCAGGTAGTCCATCGCGAGCACGACGCCGGCGAGATCGCGGCCCGGAACCTCGAGCTCGCGTGGCCGTGCCGCGCCGATCGCGATCACGACCGCATCGTGGGTCGCGCGCAGCTGCGCCCAGGTCGGGTCGACTCCCACGGTGACGCCGCAGCGAATCTCGACGCCCTCGGCCTCGAGGATCGCGAGCCTGCGATCGATCACCGACTTCTCCATCTTGAAATCCGGGATTCCGTACCGGAGCAGGCCTCCGGGTCGTGCCGCTGCCTCGAAGACGATCGCGGTGTGGCCCGCGCGATTGAGCTGCGACGCGGCCGCGAGACCCGCGGGACCGGAGCCGACGATCGCGATCCGCTTGCCGGTCCGCGTGCGCGGCGGCATCGGCGTGACCCAGCCCTCGGCGAACGCGCGTTCGGCGATCGCCTTCTCGATCGCCTCGATCGTGACGGGCGACTGGTCAATGTTGAGGACGCAGGAGCCCTCGCATGGCGCAGGACACAGCCGGCCCGTGAACTCGGGGAAGTCGTTGGTCGCGGCGAGTCGCTTGTGCGCGTCGTGCCAGCGGTCCTTGAACACGAGATCCGCGAAGTCGGGAATCGGATTCCCGAGCGGGCAGCCCTGCGTGCAGAACGGCACCCCGCAGTCCATGCACCGCCCGGCCTGACTGCGCAGCACGTCCTCCTCGAGCGGACCGTGGGGCGATTCGACCTCGTGCCAGTCGCGCACGCGCTCGGCGACCGGGCGCTTCCGCGGCAGCAGGCGCGTCCACTCGATGAACCCGGTCGGCTTGCCCATTACAGCTTGCCTCCGCCGATCAGCGTCAACCCGGTCGGCCGGCGTGATGCGGCTCGCCGCGCCTGCAGCACGCGCTTGTAATCCGTCGGCATCACCTTCACGAACCGAGCGACGAGGTGCTCCCAGTTATCGAGCACGCGGCGCCCGAGCGGGCTGCCGGTGAACCGCACGTGATCCTCGACGAGACCGTTGACGAGCCACATGTCGCTCTCGTCGATCACGGACTCGAGCTCGACCATCTCGAGGTTGCAGCGTGCGCGCAGTGCCTGCGCGGGGTCGAACACGTAGGCGACGCCACCGCTCATGCCCGCCGCGAAGTTGCGGCCGACCGGACCGAGCACGACGACGACCCCGCCGGTCATGTACTCGCAGCCGTGATCGCCGACGCCCTCGACCACCGCACGCGCACCTGAGTTGCGCACCGCGAACCGCTCGCCGCCGAGACCGGAAGCGAACAGATCGCCGGCGGTCGCGCCGTACAGCGCGACGTTGCCGATGATCACGTTCTCGTGCGCGGCGAACCGCGCGGTCGCCGGCGGGTAGACGACGATCCGGCCACCCGACATGCCCTTGCCGATGTAGTCGTTCGCATCGCCGCACAGCTCGAGCGTCACGCCCGGCGCGAGGAACGCACCGAAGCTCTGTCCCGCCGAGCCCGACAGCCGCACCGTGATCGAGCCATCGGTCAGGCCGCGCGCGCCGTGTCGACGTGCGATCTCGCCGGATAGCAGTGTGCCCACGGCGCGCCGCGAGTTGTCGATCGGTAATCCGAGCTCGACACCCTTGCCGCCGGCGAGCGCGGTCTCTGCGCGACGGATCAGATCGTGGTCGACGTGATCGGCGAGATCCCACGGCTGCGCAGCCGCGAACCGGCGCGGTCCTGCCTTCGGCACCGCGAGCACGGCACTCAGATCGATCAGCTTGGCCTTCCAGTGGTCCGTGGGCTTGACGCGAAGGCGCTCGACCGCGCCGACGATCTCGTCGAGCGAGCGCACGCCGAGCTTCGCGAGCCACTCGCGCACGCCCTCGGCGACGAACATGAAGTAGTTGACGACATCCTCGGGCGTGCCGGTGAACTTCTCGCGCAGTGCCGGATCCTGCGTCGCGATGCCGACCGAGCACGTGTTGAGGTGGCACTTGCGCAGCATCACGCAGCCGGTCGCGATCAGCGACGCGGTCGCCATCCCGAACTCCTCGGCGCCGAGCAGCGCGCCGATGATCACGTCGCGAGACGTGCGCAATCCTCCGTCGACCTGGACGCGGATCCGATCGCGCAGCCGGTTGGCGACGAGGACCTGCTGGGTCTCGGCGAGCCCGAGCTCCCACGGCAGGCCCGCTCGCTTGATGCTCGACAGCGGCGCCGCGCCGGTGCCGCCCTCGTAGCCGGCGATCACGACGGCGCCCGCACGCGCCTTGGCAACGCCCGCGGCGATCGCGCCGATGCCGACCTCGCTGACGAGCTTGACGCTGACGCGGGCGGTCGGGTTGACCGCGGACAGGTCGTAGATCAGCTGCGCGAGATCCTCGATCGAGTAGATGTCGTGGTGCGGGGGCGGCGAGATCAACGTGACGCCAGGCGTCGACCAGCGCACGCGTGCGATCCGCTCGTCGACCTTGTTGCCGGGCAGCTGGCCGCCTTCACCGGGCTTCGCGCCCTGGGCGACCTTGATCTGCAGATCGTCGGCATTGACCAGGTAGTGAGTCGTGACGCCGAACCGGCCCGACGCGATCTGCTTGATCGCGCTGCGCCGGAGATCGCCGTTGTCGTCGCGCTCGTAGCGATGCGGCTCCTCACCACCCTCGCCGGAGTTCGACTTCGCACCGAGCCGGTTCATCGCGATCGCGAGCGTCTCGTGGGCCTCGGCGCTGATCGATCCGAACGACATCGCGCCCGTCACGAACCTCTTCACGATCGACGATGCGGGCTCGACGTCGTCGAGCGCGACTGGCGTCGCCGCGAGATCGATGTCGAACAGCCCGCGCAGCGTCACCAGCGCGGCATCCTCGTCGTCGCACAGCTGCTCGTAGACACGGAACCGATCGCGATCCGCGAGCCGGACCGCGGCCTGGAGCGTCGCGATCGTCGACGGATTCCACTTGTGCGGCTCGCCGCGCCGGCGCCACTGATACTGACCACCGACCGGGAGCTGGTCGGCGATCGCGTGGGCCGCGCCGCCGTATCCGCGATCGTGGCGTGCGAGGGCCTCGCGACCGAGCTCGGCGAGACCGACGCCACCGATCCGCGACGGCGTGCCCGTGAAGTGGCGCTCGACCATGCCGCCGTCGAGACCGACCGCCTCGAACATCTGCGCGCCGCGATAGCTCTGGATCGTCGAGACGCCCATCTTCGACATCACCTTGAGCAGGCCCTCCTCGATCGCGTGGAGGTAGCGTGCGACCGCGGCCTCGACGGGGCCGGGGACACGGCCGCTGGCGACGAGATCGCGCACGAGGTCGAGCGCGAGGTACGGGTTCACCGCCGCGGCGCCGTATCCGATCAGCAGCGCGACGTCATGGACCTCGCGGATGTCCGCGGTCTCGACGACGAGGCCTGCCTGCATGCGCGTGCCTTCTCGCACGAGGTGCTGCTGCACCGCGGACAGGGCGAGCAGGGCAGGGATCGCGACGTGCGCCGCGTCGACACCGCGGTCGCTCAGGATCAGCACGTTGTGGCCGTCATCGATCGCGATCTCGGCCGCGCGACGCAGGCGGGCGATCGCGGCGGCGAGGCCGTCCTCGCCATCGACCACGGGATAGACCATCGACAGCGTGATCGGCTCGAACACGCCCTCGTGCACCGCGCGGATCTTCGCGAGGTCCGCGTTGTCGATCACCGGCCCCCGCAGGCGCAGCTGGTGGCACTGCTCGGGCGTCTCGTCGAACGTGTTGCCGTCGGGACCCATCGTGGTCTCGAGCGACATCACGAGCGCCTCGCGGATCGGATCGATCGCCGGATTGGTGACCTGGGCGAACAGCTGATGGAAGTACGCCGACAGGTTCGGCGCCTTCTCCGAGAGCACCGCGAGCGGCGCATCGGTGCCCATCGATCCGACAGGCTCCTTGCCGGTCGTCGCCATCGGCTCGAGCACGAGGTTGACGTCCTCGTCGGTGAAGCCATGAGCGCGGGCGAGCTTCCACAGATCCTCGCCGGCGTGGAGCTCGGGCGTGGGACCGTCGTCGAGCTCGCTCATCTCGAACACGTTCTTGTCGAGCCACTTGCGATACGGGAACCGGCCCGCGACATCGCGCTTGAGCTCGGCGTCGTCGACGATCCGGCCCTCGACCGTATCGACCACGAACATCATGCCGGGCTGCAGCCGGCCCTTGCTGCGCACGCGCTCGGGCGGCACGTCGATGACGCCGGTCTCGGACGCGAGGATGACCCGGTCGTCCGTGGTGATCGTCCAGCGTGCGGGGCGCAGCCCGTTGCGATCGAGCGTGGCGCCGACGAGCTGACCGTCGGAGAACACGATCGCGGCCGGGCCATCCCACGGCTCGACGAGAGACGCCGCATAGCGATAGAACGCCTTGCGATCCTCGTCCATGGCCGCGTTGCCCTCCCACGCCTCGGGGATCATCATCATCATCGCGTGGGGCAGGGTGCGGCCGCCGAGCGTCAGCATCTCGACCATGTTGTCGAACTGCGCCGAGTCACTCTTGCCGGGGACGATGATCGGGAACAGGCGCTCGAGACCGCCGTGGAACTTGGCGCTCTTGAGCTGACTGCGCCGCGCCTGCATCCAGTTGCCGTTGCCGCGCAGCGTGTTGATCTCGCCGTTGTGCGCGATGTAGCGGAACGGTTGCGCGAGGTCCCAGGTCGGGAACGTGTTCGTCGAGAACCGCGAGTGAACGACCGCGATCGCGCTGACCAGCTCCGGTGCGCGGAGATCGGGGAAGAACTTCGGCAGCTGCCGCGGCAGGAGCAGGCCCTTGTAGACGATGGTCTCGGTCGACAGGCTCGCGACGTGGAAGTAGCCGCTCGGATCGACGCCGCGCTCGCGCACGCGATTCTCCGCGAGCTTGCGGATCACGTAGAGCGTGCGCTCCCACGCGCTCGGCGGGACGCGCCGCATCCGCACATAGATCTGGCGGAACACCGGCATCACGTCGCGTGCGACCTGACCGACGTGCGAGGAGTCCACCGGTACGTCGCGCCAGCCGAGGACGCGCTGGCCTTCCTCGCTGATCACATCCGCGAGCAGCTGCTCGCACGCCGCGCGTTGCACCGGATCCGGAGGCAGGAACACCTGGCCCACCGCGAACCGCCGGCTCGGCGGGAGATCGAGCCCGAGCCGCGCGGCCTCGCCGCGGAAGAACCGATCCGGTAGCTGGATCAGGATCCCCGCGCCATCACCGGTCTCCGGATCGGCACCGCACGCCGCGCGATGCGAGAGCCGGCGCAGGACCTCGAGCCCGTCATCGATGATGCTGCGGGTGCGATTGCCCTTGATGTCGGCGACAAACCCGACGCCGCACGCGTCGCGATCCATCCCCGGTGGGTACAGCGTGGGTGACGTCGTCAAAGAGGGGCCCAGCTTCGAAGCTAACGCATCGCGTTAGCAGGCGCTAGCCCTCCTGACGCGGCGCGACAGTCCGAGATCTTCGTCGAGCTTCGTCGCCTCAGGGCCTGGGCGCGAGCTGCGCCACCAGGTCCGAGGCGGCGAGCCGGGTGACCCCGGTCGCGGTGCGCGCGTCGAGGAAATAGCCCTCGCTCCCCGTGGGCAAGGCGAGCGTGTCGTCGAGCAGCGCGAACCAGGTCGGCGCATTCGCGGGGGGAATCGCGGGCAGCGTGCCCTCGTTGTCGGTCGCACCGTGGAGGCGACCGAGCCGGGCGACCGTGGTCTCGCCCTCGCGCCGCCGGTACTGCGTGATCGACCCATCGCGCTCGCGGACGTAGACGAGGTTGGCGCGCGACGCCGCATGGATGCAGGCGACGTCCCACAGCGTCGGTCCTGCGGCCGTGTGCGCCGGCGCCGCACGGTGGCCGCGGAGCGGAACCAGCAGATCCACGAGCCCGCGATCGAGCATCGCGCGCGCGAACCGTGGCTTGCTCTCCGCGCGGCGCAGGAGCTCGCTCGAGATCGAGCTCGTGATCGCTCCGATCGCATCCGCGCGAAGCGGCATCCGATCATCGGCACAGCTCCACGCCTTGCGCACCTCGCGGTCCGGAACGAACACACGGCGGTGCCCTCCGGTGCCACGCCGCGCGACGTGACTCGCCAGCGTCAACAGCATCGCGGGCGCGCCGCGCGACGTTGCGGCCCGGATCGCGTCGAGCACGGCGCCCAGCGCCTCGGGCTGTCGGTCCTGCGTCCTCCGCACGAGGTGGTCCGCACGGCGCAACAGCTCGCCGGGGCGCTGTGCGAGGTGCTCGGCGACCTCGAGCACGCGGCCCGCGCGGAGACCGTCCTCGATCATGCCGCCCCACGATGTGACGCGCACGCGGTCGCGCTCGATCCGCGCGCGCGGGATCGCGGTCGTCTGCGCCTGCAGCGCGCTGCCGAACGAGACCGCCGACACCTTCGTGCCGCGAACGACGGCAAACGCGAGCGCTGCGGTCGGCAACCGCTTCGCGTGCTCGAACGGGTGAAGCCGCTCGCCGATCCGCTTCCACATCGCCGGGTGGCGCTGGACGTCCTCGACGAGCTGGTCCGCCGGGATGCGGTCGAGCGCCTCGAGCACGACCCGCCGCAGCCCACGCGGCAGCGACGCGAGCTTGATCGGTGCGGCCTTGTCGATCACGAGGCCCGCGTTGCCGCCCATCAGCACGGTCGCGACGCGAAGCACGTCGGTCGCCGTGCGCAGATGACCCGCGGTCGCCTGCAGCATCGCCTGCCGATCCGGTGACACGAGCCACAGCCGCGCGACGGCGACCGCCATCGTCTCCTTGACCGCGATGTTCGTCGGTAGCCAGCTCGCGGCCCTGGGACCGAGCGTATCGATCACGGTCTCGACCTCGGCGCGATCCTCGGGCGACAGCGGGGTCGCCCGCGACATCAGCTGCTCGAACCGCGCGCGCGCGGTGCCCGCCAGATCGAACGCGAGATGGAGCAGGCGGAGCTGGCCGTCGTGGCGGATCACGAGCTCGGTGCTCGGCTCGCCCTGGCTCGGCGCTCTCGGGCGCACGAACGGATGGCCCGGCGTCACGCGGCGATGACAGATCGGACAGCCCGCGTAGTTGCCGCCGTCCCAGCACCTCCGACACACGAGGTGACCGCACGGGTCGAGGGCACCCACCGATTCGATCTGCGCGCACCACGGACACGGTTGATCCGCGCGGGTCAGGAGCCAGGTCAGGACCCGGCGCAGGTACAGCCCGCTGGTGTCGCCGTGGGTGCCCTGCGGGAACGCGCGGAACAGCGGCACGTGCGGATGTTGCGCGCCGGTGGTCTTCGCGAGCGTGTCGAACATCCAGGTGCGGAGCTCGCGGATCGCCTGGTGCGGCAGGCGCCGGATCGTGATCGCGAGATCCAGGCTCATCACGAACCCGAGCTGCGCGAGCTCGTCCTCGAACTTATCGAGGTCCGAATCACGCGACGGGCGAGTGGCCGCGCTCGCGGCGAGATCCGCATCGAGGACCACGACGTGGGTGCGCGCGAGGAGCAGCGTGCGGATCGCGTCCATGCGGGAAAAGGTGGGCGGAGAGCGGATGCACTATCGTGCAGGACGAACGAAGCGCATCCAGAGCCGCCCGGCGACCAGGGTACACTATTCGAGGAGCAGCGCAGCGTCGGTCGCAACCGTGTACTCATGCGATGCGTTGGCGTCGCGCACCTGCGCGTAGATCCACCCATCCGACCGGAAGTGCGGGAACAGCGCGTACTGGCCGGCCTGCATGTTCGTGATCCGGACGGGCACGCCGGTCGCGAGGTCCATCAGGTAGAGGTTCGCGGCACCCTTCTGGAGGTACGGCTGGAACGCCGGATCGGACGGGCCGGTGAAGCCGAGGCCGACGGCGTCGTCCGCGGTCACGTAGTGGTGGAACGCGATCCAGCGCTCGTCGTACGAGAAGCCGGGCTTGCCACCCGACATGCAGTAGCGCGCGATCTCGGGAGCCGCGATCGTGTAGGTCGTGCCGGTGAACGTGGCATTGACCTTGCGCAGCACGTAGCCGACCTGGCGATCGTTGGGGCCGGCGACGCGCGCGATCGAGAGCTTCGCGGACGGCGAGAGCACGGTGTCGCCCTCGAACGGCGTGTCGATGTTCACGGTCGTGCGGGGCACGTACGTCGTCCCGTTGAACAGCATCGGCGTGAACGAGGAGTACGCGTTCGCGCCAAACGACGTGTCGGGATCCTGCAGCGTGGGGTCCTTGCCACCGTCATCGGACACGAACTCGTTGTCGAGCGCGAAGTAGTCGCCACCGCCGAGCAGCTGACCGACGTGCTGGTAGAGACCGATCTGCCCGATCTTGCGGCAGCCGGTCTCGTTCATGGTGACGCTCGTCGGGTTCGAGGTCAGCACGCTCATCGCGCACGTGTTGCGCGGGCCACCCTGGAATACGAACCCGGAGTTATCGGGGAAGAATGCGGGGTCGTAGGTGGTGTTGATCGGGATCGTGACGTCGCGCTGGAGGTCGATGATGTACGAGCCCATCACGTTGGACACGCCATGCCCGACGAACCGGCCGTCCGCCGAGCTGCGCGTCCAGTACGAGCTGACGTAGGTGACGTCCTTCAGCACGCGCAGCCGACCGCGGCCCGGGAGATCCCAGCCCGTGCCGAAGGGCTGCTCGACCGCGAGCGGGATGTCCTGCAGGCACTGTATCGGATCGGTCGCGCTGCCGCACCCGAACATCGCCATCGACGACTGCCGGTTGATCGCCCGCCACCCGGTCGTCGCCATCGCAGTGACGTGCGCCGGAACGTCCGAGGAGATGCCGGCCTCGCAGCCCTGGGGCGGCGGATCGCCGGTCAGCGTCTCGTCGAGCAGCGGCAGGCCGCGCACGAACCATTCAGCGACGAGGTCGAACTGCGACTGGGTCAGCGAGGGCAGCCCGTCCTTGGGCATGCCGGCGTGGTTCTGGAACGTCGTCAGCTGCGTGGTGTCGTCGCCATACGCGACCCAGAACGCGTACTGAAACCACGGCAACCGCGCGGCGGTCGAGTAGATGCCGAGCTTCTTGGTCTGGTAGTCGCTGGTCGCGAGGGTCGGCATCTCGCGCATGCAGTCGAGCATCGTCTGCGCGGACTGCGCGGAGCTGACCTGCAGATCGGTCAAGCAGCTCGTCATCGACGTGTCGCTGAGCGCGCGCCAGTAGCGCAAGCGCTGCTTGGTCAGCCCGTGGCAGCCGTTGCACGAATCGGTGTGCGTGCCGGGCACCGCCGCGCCGAGGATCTGGAGGGACTGGAGCGCGAGCTCGTTGTCGGGGAGCGTCACCGCGTTGCGAAACGCCGGAAGCGTGGGCGCATCGGCGGCCGCATCGGCGGGACCTGCATCGGGCGTGTCCGAGCCACCTCCGCACGCGACCACGAACGCGAGGACGACGACGCTTCGGCTGGGCCCCATCACCGGAGCATCAGACCTCAAGTGCCGGCGGTCCGTGGCCGGAACGTGATGCGATTCACTGACCGGCCTGCGCGCGGGCCGTCTCACCTTTGGGGACTGTAAGTAGCTGTCTCCCGAGGCGTTCACGCGCGAGTGGTGGTTTGACAGCCCCCCGGGCGCTGGCAAATACTCCGCGCTTGAAGGAAATCGGGGACATGGCCGTCCAATCCCCCAAGGAGACTCCCATGAATCGTTCACGTCATCTGTTAGCGCTGGGACTGGCGATCGCTGCGGGGATCGCCGCGCCGGGTTGCACCGTTCGTGGCTCCGGGTACGTCGGGGCATCGACGACCCCGGTCGTCTATCAAGAGCCGCCGCAGCCGCAGGTCGAGCAGGTCTCGTCGCGGCCGGGCTATGTGTTCGTGCGCGGTCGCTGGGACTGGCAGAACGGCCAGTGGGCCTGGATCGGAGGTCGTTGGGAGCGCGAGCGCGCCGGCTACGCCTGGTCCGAGGGTCGCTGGGAGCGCCGCGGTAACTCGTGGCACTGGATCGACGGCACGTGGTCGGCGTCGTCCAGCGGTTCGGTCGACGTCTCGAATGCGTCCGGCGGCGTGGTGGTCACCGATTCGGGGCCGCGTCACGACGGCGGTCATCAGGGCCACCAGCACGGCGGCTTCGCGGGCGGTAGCACCGCCGTCGATGTCTCGAACGCGTCGGGTGGCGTCGTTGTCACCGACTCCGGCCCGCGCAATGGCGGCGGAGCGACGGTCAGCGTGAGCGGCGGCATGTATCCGACGGTCGCGCCGCCTCCGCCGCGCGCCGAGCAGGTCCAGCAGCGCCGTGGCTACGTGTTCGTCAACGGTCGCTGGGACTGGCGCAACGGGAACTGGGCGTGGGTCGACGGTCACTGGGAGCGCGAGAAGGCGAACTCGGTCTGGCTGCCGGGCCGCTGGGAGCTCCAGGGCAACTACTACGTCTGGGTCGAGGGTCGCTGGGGCAACCGCTGATCTAGCTCGCTCGATCGATCGAGAGGACGCCGGCCGTGTGCCGGCGTTCTTCGTTTCGGGGGTGGCGTAACGATCGTGAGCCGGCTCCGGGAAGCGTCGATACCTGCAGCTCCGCGGGTGCCGATCCGACCGAGAACTTCATGGACTACACCGACGACGACTGCATGAACACGTTCTCGCCGGCGCAGGACACGCGCATGGACGCGCTGTTCTCGACGTATCGCTCGGGCAAGTAAGTCCAGCGACCGCGGTCGCGTTATCCTGCGACGATGCTCGCCGCCGCGCTGCTCGTCGCACTCCAGGTCGCCTCCGTCACCGACGTCGCGAACCCGCGAGCCGCGGGCGGGTGGGTGACCGATCAGGCGAGCGTCGTCTCCGCGGACAGCGAGGCGCGGATCGACGCGATCGCCAACGAGCTCTACCAGCTGCGCGGCATCGAGCTCGCGGTGGTCACCGTCGACAGCGTGCCGGGAACGCCGAAGCAGTTCGCGACCGAGCTGTTCAACCACTGGAAGATCGGCTCGGCGGCGACCAACAACGGTGTCCTCGTGCTCCTGGTGATGAGCCAGCGCCGCCTCGAGATCGAGACCGGCGATGGGATGGACGCCGCGTTGCCGTCGCAGTGGCTCGCGGACATGCAGGCCTCCAGCATGGTGCCGCGGTTCAAGCACAAGGACTTCGGCGGCGGGCTCGTGGCCGCCGTCGAGGCGATCGCTGCTCACGTGAAGGCCGCGCCCGGTGAGGGCACGACGACCCAGGCGCCGCACGAGTACCGCTCGAACGGCGAGGTCACGACGCCTGATTCGCCGCGTTCGACGACCACGGCCACGACGACCACGAACACGTCACCGCCCATGGAGTACGGCACGGACACGGGCGCGGGACCTTCGACCGGTGCGCTGGTCGGTGGCAGTCTGGGTCTGCTCGGGGTCGGTGGGGGTGGCGCGGCGCTGATGCTGCGGCGCCGTCGCAAGCAGCGCACGTGCAGCACGTGCGAGCCCGCTCGCACCATGCTGCCGCTCAGCGAGATCGAGGACGACCAGCACCTCGAGGCGGGACAGATCGCCGAGGAGCGCGTCGGCTCGGTCGATTACGAGGTGGTCGTGTGCCCGGGCTGTCAGCTCACGCGCACGCTCCGTCACGGCACGTGGTTCTCCGGCTACAGCCGGTGCAGCGGTTGCCTGTTCAAGACGATGAAGTCGACATCGACCACGCTGGTTCATGCGACGTACGATCATGGTGGGCGCGTGCAGGTGACGGAGAGCTGCTCGAACTGCAGCCATGTCGTCAGCTACACCCGCACCACCGCGGCGCGGACGCGGCCGTCGACGACCTCGAGCTCGAGCCGCGGCTCGTCGTTCTCGAGCTCGTCGGGGGGATCGAGCTTCGGCGGTGGTCGCTCGTCGGGCGGCGGCGCGGGCTCGAGCTGGTGACGCTACTCACTCGACGGTGATCGATCGCGCCTCGACCGCGATCCCACCGCGGCTGTCGCGCAGCACGAACCACAGCCACGCGGTTCCGGCGGCCGGGGTGTGCCACGTGGTCGACACCGTCGTCGCGTCGTCGTCCTCGCCGACCGCACTCGCGTCGACGTCGATCGTGCCGCCGGTCGCGAACCACGACACGCGCATGGCCTCGCGCCGATCGATCAGCGTCTGCGACATCGGGTCGTAATACAGGTACGTCTCGACCGACGACGCCGGCCACGCCGCGGTCAGGCTGACGGCGGTCTCGGCGGGGACGCGGTCGAGGCTCACCGGCTCGAGCTCGGGGTTGGCGTTGGCGACGTAGCCGCGGTCGTATGCGAGCGCGACCTCGCCGGGCGCCGTCGGTAGCTTGCACGTGATCCGCGACAGACCGAAGGCGAGCAGGGCGTCCGCGATCACGCGAACCGGCTGGTAGTAGCCACCACTCGCGTCCGCAGCGCGCGGTCGGAATCCGCCGGGCGGCACGTCGGGGCCGAACCGGATGCAGCCATCGGCGGGCAGCGCGCCGGTCACGGTCGGAGCGGTACCGAGGACGATCAGGGCTTCGTCGTCGATGCACCCGGTCGACACGGCGTTGTCCTCGGTCGGCGGCTTGGGCGCGGTGCAGTACGCCCAGCTCGGCGGAGCGGTGACCGGACCCTCGGTGCTGGCGATCACCGCGGAGTACCCCACCATCGCACCGGGCCGGGCCTCGGCGGGCTCGGCGATCACGGCGAGCACGCGCGGTTGATCGATGATCGCGAGACGCTGGTCGAGCGGATCGGCGCACGCTGCGCTCAGGCCGAGCATCGCCACGACAGCGCGCCGCATCATCGCTCGATCCTGAGGCCGACGATCGCGAGCAGCGGAAGGCCGGTGAGGTAGCTGTGCTGCGCGAAGTCGGCGCTGTAGATGATCTCCTCCCCGTTCGCGCGGCCGGTCAGGTTCTGCACCTCGAGATACGCCGCGCCGCGGGTCGGCCCGAGCGGGAACCTGCGCTCGGCGCGGAGGTCGGCGGCGAAGAACACCGGGAGCCGCTCGCCGTTCTGCGCACCGCGGATCGGCTGGAACCTTCCGGACCGGCTGTCGAACAGCGCACCGAGCACGCCGGTGCGTGGCTCACCGGTCGACAGGCGAACGCGGCCACCGAGCGTCCACCCGCCGTGCTCCCAGCCCGCCACTGCGATCAACCCGTGCGTCTGATCGTGGTCGAACAGTCGCTCGGCTTGCATCGTGTCGTCGCGCCGCGTGCTCTTGCCGAGCGCGTAGCTGAGCCACCCCGAGATGCCACGCCAGCCGACGACACGCGCCGTGAGCTGCACGCCGACCACGCGGCCCGTGCCGCCCTGGGTCAGCGTCTTTGCGAGCGGCGGCGTCACGGCGAGATCGCGGGCGACCAGATCATCGAGCCAGCGCGCGTACGCAGCGGCTTCGATCGCGAACGGTGCGCGCCGCCACTGCCCACCGGCGGTGACGTGCCATGCCTCCTCGAGACCGAGCGTGGGCGTACCGAACACGGCGCTCGCATCGCTCGCGGCGCGCGCCTGGTGATAGCGCCCACCGTCGATCCTCACGATCGTCTCGTCCGTGATCCGCAGCTGGACCGAGCCGCGCGGATCCTCGGTGTAGACGATCTGCTGCGTGCCGATGCCGGGTGTCCGGCCGACCCGTGGCGTCAGGCGGCTTGCATCGAGCAGCCACGCATCGACGCGTGCACCTGCCGTCGCGGTCACGCGCCCCCGCCGAACATCGACAGCGACGTGGCCTGCCGCATCGATCGTCGTCGCGCGCCAGCGGTCTGCCGAGACGTCGTCGCCCGGCGGTTGACCGAAGATGTGAGGATCGCCCTCGCGCGCCGGGATCGTGAGCGAGCCGCTGCGGCTCAGGGTCGCGAGCTCGGCGTCGATGTCGGCGCCGACGGTCAGCGTGGCGAGCTCGGACAGGCGGGTCTGCTGGACGCCGCGGACTCCGCCGACCCACTGGACGGAGGTGTGACTCGCGGGCGTGATCCCGAACGCGAAGTCGTCACTCGTGCGATCGCGTCCCGCCCACAGCGTCGCGGCCTCGAACCCGCGAGCGGTATCGCGGCGCAACGTCACCTGTGCGCGGATCCATCGCTGATCGACGCGCTCGGTGACCTCGGTCGCCGGATCGTCAGACGCGAGCGTTCGCTCCAGCGAGTCCAGCGCGCCGAGCACCCAGCCGGTCGCGACGACGTCGGTTCCGAGCGTGGCGCGGGCGACGAGCTGCGCATCGGTCCATCGTGGCAACGGCGCGTTCGGTGCGAGCTCCTGCGGATCTGCCACGATCGCGATCGCGCGGTCGAGCCAGCTCTGGCGCACGGCGCCCGCGATCGTCACAGGGCCGATGCGGGTGCGGCCCGACACGCTCGCGTCGAGCAGGTCTGCCTGCGCACGCCAGGCCGCACGGGTCGCTGGATCTGCCAGGCCGATCTCGATCACGCCTCCGATCGCGCGTCCCCGGTCGGCACCGAACGCGGCCGGGGTCAGGTGGATGTCGCCGACGAGATCGTTGCCAACGGCCGCGCGATACCCGCCGAGGTGATAGAGCGCAGGCACTGGAACGCCATCGACGAACACCCGGGTATCGCGAGGTGCGGCGCCCCACACGACGATCTCGGCCGACCCTGCGGGCGGCCGCGCCACGGCAGGTAGCGACTGCACGACCTTGCCGGCATCGCCACCGCCGGGAACGGCGCGCGCGAGCCTGGCGTCAACGCGGGTTTCGCCGGGTGCGGTCGGTGCGATGTCGATGATCTCGATGCGCTCGCCGCCGGTCTCGGCCGCCGCGTCGACCTCGAGCACCAGGGAGGTGTCCGCCTCGAGCGTGAGCGGATGGCGTGACGTGACGAGCCACGGGGCGCTGACCTCGAGCGTGTAGCTGCCGCGCGGCAGCTCGAGCACGAACGTTCCGTCGTCGCCGGTCGCTGCGAGCTCGTTGCCAACGGTGATCACCGCGCCGGCCACCGCTTCCTGGGTGGCACGTTCGAGCACGCGGCCACGCAGCGTCGCGACCGATTGCGCGGCGGCCGTGCTCGCGACGAGCACGATCGCGCCGGCGAGCCACCTCACAGCGAGAACCGCAGCGCGAGCACGCCGGCGCCGGCACCTCGCGGCTCGAGCACATCCGCCGGCGTCGAGATGCCACGCGCGGCCGCGATCGGATCCGGATCACCCGCGCGATAGACGGCGACATACCAGGCAGCGCTCGCGGCGCCGCACAGCGACGGCGTATCGACGCGGACGAGGTACTCTCCGCCGGGCGGCGGCATCTGCCAGATCACGTGCTCGCGCGGCATGCCCTCGCGGTGGCAATCCTTGTTGCCGTCGTGATCGAGGATCCCGTGCTTCAGGTACTCGGCGGGATCGACCGGCGTTCCCGGAGCGGGCGGTCGCATCGTGTTCGGCTTGTCGGACCATGCCTCGCCGCCGTCGGGCTCGACGACATGGAGATCGAGATCCGCGGGGCCGTCCCAGACCAGCGCGATCACGAGCTCGCCCGTCGGTGGCGGCACCTCGTCGGCGATCAGCTCGACCGTGGCCGGCGCGCCGAACCGCCCGTGCTCGTCGCTCGCCGTGACCACGAGCGTGAACGGTCCGGGGGGAAACTCCGGCGCCACGCCGATCCGCGCCTTCGCCGTCGGTTGTCCTGGCGTATCGAGATCCGCGACGCCGGCAGGCACGAGCCACGTGCCTTCGACGCCGTCGATGCCGATCACCGCGACGCGTGCGCTCGGGTCGAGCACACCGCGAATCTGCTCGTCGACGGATCCGATGGGGATCCGTGCGTGCTGGGTGGAGACGACGAGTGCCGCGGGACCTCCGCGGTCGGGCGGCATCCCGCCGGGACGGAACTGCGCATCGGCGACCTGGAGCAGCGCGGCGTACCCCGGATCGGAGCTCGCGGCCTCGCACCCGGCGAGTGCCAGCAGCGCGAGCGCGTAGCCCGGCGCGCGCATCAGAACCCGACCTGCGCACGCAGCGACACGCGATCTGCTTCGCGCGTGCTCGGCATGCCGCTGTCACCGCGACCGAAGGGATTGCGCTCGTGGTCGTACTGCACGACGAACCGCGCCTCGTGATAGCGCGCGGTCGCCATCACCGAGAGCGTGGAGAACACCTTGTCGATCCCGACGATGTCGAGGCCCTCGCGCTCGGCGGCGTCGCGATCGGCATCGTAGCGGTCGTAGCGCGCGCCGATCTGCGCGTGCGGCGTCACGTTCTGGACGAATCCGACCGCGAACCCGAGGTGCCTGAGGTCGCGATCGCTGGCGATCGGATCGGCGTAGACCAGACCGCGGTCGAGGTTGGTCGCGAGGGCGCCCTCGAAGAACGCCATGCCAGTGCCGAGCGCACAGAGGCACCAGTGAAGCTGGAGATCGATGCCGATCGCCTGCCGATCGAACGTCTCCGAAGCGGTCGGAGATGCACCGGAGATCACCTGGAGCTCGGTGGTCTGCACGATGCCGTCCTGGTTCTCGTCGACCCACTGCAGCTCGTCCTTGGTCCCCGGCGTCCCCGGGTGCAGACCCGTGCCGGCAAGCGCAGATGCGCCGGCCTCGACCCGCAGCCTCAGCGGCCCCTCGACGACGGCGCCGATGCGTCCGACGAGGTCGTAGCTCGAGGACGGATCGCGGCCGCGCCACTGCGCGTCGAAGGCCGGCGCTCCGTTGACGAGTGCGATCGACCACCGCGCGAGGCCGTAGCCGCCGCTCGCCATCACGCCCGCGTCGTAGTTGCCCGGGAACAAGGCGCGCGCGAACGCGGGCGGCTCGAGGAACGGCTTCAGGCGCTCGCTCATCGGCACTTCGACGCCGAAGGGCGTCCTGAACAGCCCTGCGATGATCGCGACGAGTGGAGCGCCGTTCGCGGGATACGCGTAACCGACCTGCGCAGCGAGCAGCCGCGCCGTCGCGCCATTGATCGTGTTGCCGTCGAATTCGATCGCACCCGTGATCCCGTCGAGGCGTGCCTCCGCGCGCAGCCGACCGCGCCGGATCAGGAAGCGCTCCCGGTTCAGCGGCATGCCAGTCGCATCGACCTCGTCGACCGACTCTTCACTCCACGCGATCGAATCGACCTGCACGTAGCCGGTGAGATCGAGCTGCCAGCCGCGGCGGGTGACGGTGGGCTGGATCGTCTCGGGATCTGCCGTGGCCGTCCCCGCACCGAGGAGGATCAGGGCGGCAACGCCGGCAGCCCACCATCGGGCAGTTGCAGCGGGGGATGCGAGTCCTTGTAGATCTTCTGCGCGGTCGTGCACGCGTTGATGATTTCCTCGTGGGTCTGGGGATTGGTGAAGCACGACGCGTCAGGCGGGCCGTCGACGCCGGCATCCCCGATCGGGCCATCCTTCGGAGCATTGCCATCGCCGCCGCACGCCGCAGCCAGCGCCAGCGGTAGAGCGACCACCAGAGAACGCAGCCTTGTCATTCGTCCACCTCGCAGAAGTCGTTGCGGCAGGTGCCCATCGCGCACGAGGGCTGTGCCGCCGAGCACGGAGCACACGACGGCGTCGCACCGACGAGGCTCTCGTACTTGCACACGCAGCTCTGTGCTGGCCGATACAACGAGAGCGGGCCGCCCTCGAAGCTCCGCTTCACGCCCATCGCGCAATCCGGGACGAGGCCGACGGCGGCGATCATGCCGATCATGTCGAACCCGGGTGCCGGCGTCACCGTCTTGCCCGCGATCAGATCGACCAGGTAGCGCGCGTCGGGCTTGAGCGGGGTCTGGTTACCGTCGATCCGATCCATCCAGATCGTCGGTGACCACACGGTGTAGTGACCGTCGCGGACGTTCTTCTTGTCGCGCGCGGTCGAGGTCGAGTCCGGGAAGTACGCCGCGTACTGACCCTTCGCGCGGAACGCGAGCACGTTGAGCTGGTCGCGGAGACCGTCATAGACCTCCGCCCCGAGGATCCCGATCGCTTCGTTGACGCTGGTGGTGCCCGTGAGATCCGCGACCACCATCGGCGAGCCGTCGCGCCGCACGCCCTTCCATTTGTCGGCGGGGACCGAGATGTTCGCGGCCCACGCGAGCAGCGTGCTCTTGGTGACCGTGCGGATGAACATCTGGGTCTCGACGGTCCACGGCGCGATCATCCCCAGCGCGCCGAATCCGAACACGAAGTACGCCTCCTCGAACGTGATCGCGGTCTGGCTCGAGGCCTCTGGGACCGCGAGCACGTACGCCTGCGCTGGACCCTGCGTGAGCTTGACGGTCGCGGGTGCTGCGTCGGGGGTACACGCGCTGTTGAACAGCGCAGAGTTCGCGATGTCGGGGACCGTGCCGGCCGGCACCTGGCAGGTTAATGTCGGCATCGCCGGTGTCCACGCCGCGTTCTCCGCCATCGACGGCACGTACTGCATGTTCGTGTTCGCCGCGATCGGTGTGCTGTTGTAGAGGGTCGCGATGTTCGCGCACGAGCCGCTGGTCAGGAACACCATCGAGACCGGGCGGTCCGCGTTGTCGCGCATCGCTCGTGCGAGCCGCTTCATCAGATTGAGCTGCGTGTCACCGACCTGGAGGTAGACGATGTTGCTCAGCCCGGGCACCTGATCGCAGGGCACAGCGCCGACGGTGCGTGGAATCGCGATCGCGAGCGCCGCGATCATCAGCAAGCGAGTCATGGGTCCTCCCGTCGGTGAGCATCAGCAATGCGGATGCCGCTCCCCCGGCGGATGCAGGTTGTAACAACCGGCGTGCAGGGTGGTTACACACGGGTAACGCGGCTCGTGCGCCTGTTACAGCGGCGTTACGCATGGCGTTCACCGGCGATCGCGATCGGGGGT
This sequence comes from Myxococcales bacterium, assembly GCA_028287135.1. Taxonomy (GTDB): domain Bacteria; phylum Myxococcota_A; class Polyangia; order Haliangiales; family Haliangiaceae; genus JABFXX01. The sequence goes on along the minus strand of JAQBQE010000051.1, from coordinate 5,254 downwards.
GCTGCCACCACCACCGCGACCTCGACCCCCAGTCAGCTCGTTACACCCGTGTAAACGGCGCGATGGAAGGCCGCGCCTGTTCGACCCGGGGCGGCGACCTGCGCTGGAACGACAGCTGCACGAGAGCCCCTGCATGATGCGCTTGCTCCTCGGCACCTTGCTCGTCCTCGGCGCCTGCACGACCGGTGGTGGCTCGGAGCCGCCGACGCCCGATGCCTCCCTGTCGATGATGGGTGTCGACGGCGGTGGTGCGATGATCGATAGCCCGCTCGCCCTCGATGGCGGTCAGAGCAACGTGTGCACCGGCAAGGCCTACGACACCTGCACGAGCAACGCTCAGTGCACGTCGGGCAACTGCCGCGCGTTCGGCAGCGCGGGCTTCCAGGTCTGCACGCAGGCCTGCAGCGCGGGGACGCCGTGCCCGATGCAGAACGGCGCCGCCGTCAGCTGCAACAACATGGGACTGTGTCGCCCGACCGCCGCCAACGCCTGCACACCATCACCCTGATCAGATGCCGGTGAACAGGAGGTCGATCGCGGCGACCAGATCCTGCCGACGTGTGACCAGCGAGGCGACCGGTTCGCCGAGCGCGCTGGCCGGCACGGCTGCGAGCTCCTGGAACACGAGCACGTACTCGGTCCCTTTCACCCGCGCCGTCGGGTTGAGGCGCGTGATCGGCTTGGTTCCGTACTGCTTTGGCGTGGCCATCGGAACGACGACGCGCGTCCCGAGGGACGCGAGCAGGTCAGCCTGGATATCGAGAAGGAGCGGGAACGTGCCGGCGCGCGGGTTCCGGTAGATGTCGAACTGAGCCACTAGAACCGCCGCCAGTCGTCACTGAACACGCCGCGCTTGGCGACCTGCGCGTTGTAGCCAGCGATCGCCTCGCGATTGGCCTCGAGCCACGTCTCGCGCTCGTGATCGCGGATTGCCTTCTCCAGGGCAGTCTCCAGCAGCTCGGACAGGTTCAGCTTCAACAGCTTCGCCTGCCGCACGAGATCGGCTCGTACCGAGACGTTGGTCGGAGCCTTGCGGCGGGTGCTCGCTGCGGGCATGCGCATAGGATATGCGCACATCGGGTGCAGGGCAACGACCCTATTTCGCGAGCATCACGAGCACGGCCGCGGCCTCGACGCGGACCACGCCGCTCGGATCGGCGAGCGCGGCGACCAGGCCCGGGGTCACGCGATGCGCACCGCGGTGGGCCGAGGCTGCAGCCGCGCGCACATCGGCGCCGCGCTGCTGGTCGCGGACCGCCGCGTCGAGCGCCTCGAGGCCGCGCGGATCGCCTTGCGCTGCGAGATCGGTCGCAGCCTGGATCGCGAAGTCCTCGGTGGTGAGCGCCTCGGCGAACACCTGCGCCGCGGCGGCCTTGTCGCCGGCGTGCGAGAGGACGCGCGCTGCGGCGAGCCGAACGCCGAGCTCCTTGTCCGTGACGAGGCGCCGCGCGATCGCCACGCCTTGCTCCTTGCCGACGGCGCGGACCACGAGGTTCGCCGCGCCGGCGCGGATCGTCCAGCGCTCGTCGGCGAGTGCACGCTCGAGCGCCCGGCCTGCGAGGTCAGGCCGCTTCGCCGCGATCGCGGCCTCGGTCGCGACCATCGGATCGGGATCGGTCTCCGCCAGCGTCACCAGTAGATCGGTGCGGCGTGCGGCCTCGAGGAGCTCGATGCCGGCGAGCCGGACCGCGAGCCCGCGATCCTTCAGGGCGTGGGTGCCGAACGCAGCGAGGTTGCCGATCCCGATCTGCGACAGCGAGATCGCGGCGGCCGCGCGCACCGCCTCGTCCGGATCCTTCATCCGCCGCGTCAGCAGCGTGACCGCATCGGTATCCTTGATCATGCCGAGCCAGCGCACGGCGGTCCGGCGCACGCGCGGATCGGCGTCGGTCGCGGCCTTCCGGAGATCCGCCGCCGCCAGCTTGCCGACCTTCTTCGCGATCCCATCGACCGCGATCCGGCGAGCCTCGGGATCCTCCGAGCGCAGCAGATCGCTCGCGAGCTGCGGCGCCTGTGGGTAGCTACGCAGCACCGCGACCGCTGCGGCAGCGGCAACGCGATCGTCGTCATCCGTCATCCGCTCGGCGACCTGCTCCGCGAGGACCTCGAGCTCGGCGGCGTGGATCGCCTCGATCGCGGAGATCTTGAGCTTTGCCGACGGCGATGCCAGCGCCTGACCGAGCGTCGCGGCCGCCAGATCGCGGAGCAGCTCGCGATCGTCGTCGCCCCGCTGGCTGCGATACGCGGCGTACGCCTTCGCGACCGCTGCGGCGTCACCCTGGGCGAGAGCGGCGCGGATCCGCATCTGCCACAGCCCGTCATCGCCGGGATGCGTCGCGAGCCCTTCCTCCGCGGCGCGCGCGGCGCCCGCGAAGTCCCCGGCCTCGTAGAGCGCGACCGAGCGGCCCGCGCGGTTCGCGCACCCTGCCGCGGTCATCGCGAGAACGGCGCCAACGACCAATCTGTTCAGCAAACGCATCGGGGACTCCATGGTGAACATGACACCAGCACTGTGTCGCGGTTTGCAGTTCTGGTTACGCCCCGGGCCAAACCAGCGCAAGCCTTCAGAACCCGCGTGTTTTCGCTGCCCCGAAGTCTGATATACAGCCGCGGACATGATCCGCGGTTTTCTGTTCGATCTCGACGGCACGCTCGTCGATTCGGAGCGCGAGACCGCGGAGGCGATGGCGCGCGCGCTGCTGCGCGGGCAGGGCATCGCGATCGAGCAATACGATCGCGACTACATCGTCGGCCGCTCGTGGGTCGCGATCTACGACAGCCTCAAGGAGCGCTACCCGCAGCTCGCGTGGAACCGCACCGAGACGATCGCCCGCACCGCGATGCTGCGCGACGAGGTGTTCGCCGAGCTGGGGATCACCGTGCTGCCCGGCGCGCGCGCGCTCCTCGAGTGGACCCGCACGCACCCGCGGGCACTGGTCACCGGGAGCTCGCGCGTCGAGGTCACCCAGGTCCTGCCGCTGATCAGCGAGCACGCCGTGTTCGACATCATCTTCGCGGCCGAGGACGTCCCCCGCAGCAAGCCCGCGCCGGATGGCTACCTCGCGGCGATCGCCCGGCTCGGGCTCCCGTCGTTCGAGTGCCTGGTGATCGAGGATTCGGTCGCCGGGATCGCCGCCGGTCGTGCCGCGGGCTGCGTCGTGGTTGCCGTCCGGGCAGGAAACTTCGCAGGTTGGGACCAGTCGGGGGCCCACCGGGTGATCGACACGCTCGAGCAGCTGACCCCCTCCCTGCTCGACGAGCTGGCCGCGATCGACCCTCGGGACTATGGTTCGGGGTCCCCGCCATGAAGCTCCCTGCCCACGCCACGATCTACGAGGTCGGTCCCCGCGACGGCCTGCAGAACGAGGCGCGCCAGGTCCCGACGGTGGACAAGCTGCGGTTCATCGAAGCGCTGGTCGGAGCCGGCATCCGTGACATCGAGATCACGAGCTTCGTGTCGCCGAAGTGGATCCCGCAGCTCGCGGACGCCTCGGAGGTCGCGCGCGGCGTGAACCGTCCCGCCGGGGTCCGGATGAGCGCGCTGGTCCCGAATCGCCGTGGGCTCGATACCGCCCTCGCTGCGGGGATGAAGGAGATCGCGGTGTTCCTGTCGGCGTCGGAGACGCACAACAAGAAGAACGTGAACAAGACGATCGCCGACACGCTCAAGGCGTTCGACGAGGTCATCCCGGTCGCGCGTGCCGCGAACGTCTCGGTCCGGGCGTATGTCTCGACGGTCTACGGTTGCCCGTACGAGGGCGATGTCGATCCGGAGCGCGCCGTCGAGCTCACCGGTCAGCTCCGCGACATGGGCGTCTATCAGGTCTCGCTCGGCGACACGATCGGCGTGGCCAATCCGCGTCAGGTCGAGGACGTGCTCGGGCGCGTGCTCGCCAAGCATCCGGCCGAGGCTGTCGCGATGCACTTCCACGACACCCAGGGCACGGCGCTCGCCAACTGCCTGGTCGGTCTGCAGATGGGCGTGACCACCATCGATGCGGCCGCCGGCGGGCTCGGTGGTTGCCCCTATGCTCCCGGTGCGTCCGGCAACCTCGCGACCGAGGACGTCGTCGCGATGCTGCACTCGATGGGCGTCCAGACCGGCATCGATCTCGACAAGCTGACCGAGGCATCGCGGACCGCGGCGACGTTCGTCGGGCACGAGCTGCCGTCGAAGTATCTCAAGGCGCACCTCGGCAAGCAGGCGCGCGCACGCCGCCAGGCCGAGCGCTCCACCTCGTAGCGGTCGGTGATACGGTCGCTCGCATGAGCGATGTCCTCGTCGAGAAGCGTGGAACGACCGCGTGGGTCACCCTCCATCGTCCGCAGGCGCTCAACGCGCTGTCGCTGGCGGTCAACATGCGGCTGTCCGAGCTCGAGTCCGAGCTCGAGCATGACGAGGAAGTCCGCGCGATCGTGATCACCGGCTCGGGCGAGAAGTGCTTCTGCGCCGGCGCGGATCTCAAGGAACGCAAGGGCATCCCCGCCACGGAATCTGCATCGTTCATCAACGCGATCGGCAGCGCGATCAACGACCTCGGTGCGATGCGCAAGCCGACGATCGCGATGATGAACGGCTCCGCCTATGGCGGCGGGCTCGAGCTCGCAATGGCGTGCGACTTCCGGATCGCCGTCGAGGGCAGCGAGCTCGGGTTGACCGAGGTCCGGCTCGGGATCATGCCGGGCGCCGGTGGTACGCAGCGGCTGCCACGCCTCGTCGGTGAGGCGCGGGCCAAGGAGCTGATCATGCTCGGACGTCGGATCCCGGTCGCGCGCGCGCTCGAGATCGGGCTCGTCCACCAGGTCGTGCCGCGCGCCCAGCTGCGCGCGGCGGTCGAGGGCTTGCTGGCGGAGCTCGCGGGATGCGCGCCACTCTCGGTCATCCACGCGAAGTCCGCGATCGAGCGCGGCTACGGGCTGCCACTCGAGCGCGCGCTCGAGATCGAACGCGAGTGCTACGACGTGACGCTGTTCAGTCACGACCGCGACGAGGGCCTCGCGGCGTTCGCCGAGGGCCGCCCTCCGAGGTACGAGGGCCGCTAAGCGATCGGGGTGGACGAGAGTTGCACATGGGGAGCTCCGGTCCGCTAGACCCAATGCTGGTCAGTTAGCGGGTTCCGTCCTCGTGCACGTGCACGTGTCACGTGCTCGTCCACGTCCACGGACTCGGTAGCAACCGGGCTGAAGCACGGCCGATACGTCCGGCATGCTCGACTACGAGAAGCTTGACGTCTATCAATGTGCGATCGAACAC
>JAQBQE010000047.1 GCA_028287135.1 Myxococcales bacterium | reverse complement strand
TCGCATCCTGTGGGCATACCGTCGAGAACGTCTACGCCCGGGGACGTACGTGGGCGGGTCCACCGCGACGCCGTATCGGCCACTGCGCGCTCGCTGTGCTCCGGTACGGAGATGGCGGCGCTCTCACCGGGGCTCCCGCGTCCCTGGGGGACGCAGCTTACGGCGATCTGCGCGTGGCGCGACACGTGAACCCGCTCCGGATCGAACTGCTGGAGGACAGGTGTCATGACAGGAAATTTCAGAACCGGAGCGATCGCCATCGCGGTCGCTGCCACCTCGACGCTTTTCATCGTTGGATGTGATGACGACGATGACAACTTCGTCGTCACGCCGCCGCCGGCCGACGGGGGCGGCTCCACCCCTGAACCCGGGGTCTCCGCGAGATGCTTTGATCGCATCGACCTGGTGTCCGACCAGCCCGGCGTGGCCGCGCGCGTCGACCCCGATCTGGTCAACGCATGGGGTATCGCACCCGCCCTGGGAGCGTTCTGGATCGCCAATGCAGGCACCGGACGCCTCTCGGAGCTCGACGCGACCGGCGCACCGGCGCGCACCGCAGGCGCTCCGATCGATCTCGGAGCAGGCATCACCGGGATCGTGGCGAACCCATCGACCGCGTTCGTGATCCAATGCGCCGAAGGCCCGACGCCCACTGCGTTGATCGTTGCGAGGGAGACCGGCGAGTTGATCGCGATCAACGACGACGTCAATGCGACGACGCGTAGCACCGTGGTCGTCAATCGAGCGAGCCTCGACGCGAACTACAAGGGCGTCGCCATCCTGAGCTCTCGAGACGTGATGTACCTCCTGGCCGCGGACTTTCACAACGGACGCGTCGACGTGTTTGACGAGACGTTCACGCTCTCCACGCAGCTCGCGTTCGTGGATCCGACGATTCCGGCGGGGTTCGCTCCGTTCAACGTCGCGGTCCTCGGCGACGCGGTCTACGTCGCATATGCGCAGCAGGATGCGGCGGCGGAGGACGAGGTTCGCGGCGCGGGGCTCGGCTACGTGACCAAGTTCGACCGCACGGGCGTTCGGGCATGGACGCTGACGTCGCAGCTCCTCAATGCTCCGTGGGGCATGGTGCTCGCTCCGACCACCACCGGCCTGCCGGCGAACACGCTGCTCGTCGGAAACTTCGGTGATGGTCGGATCTCGACCGTCGATGCGCTCACAGGCCGAGAGCTCGGGCAGCTCGAAGATGCCAGCGCCGCCCCGATCACCATCGACGGGTTGTGGGGCCTCTCGTTCGGGGACGGGGTCGCGCAAGCCGATCCGAACGGTCTGTACTTTGCCGCCGGCCCGGAGAACGAGGCGCACGGTCTCTATGGCGTGTTGCGACCGTGCCAGTAGTCGACGGCACGCGCCGCCTTACCAGCGGTGATGCCGATAATACGGTCGGTAGTAGGATCGGTAGTACGGCCGGTAATAAGGCCGGTAGTACGGACGGTACGCCCGGTAATACGGCCGATACCCGTAGGCATGCCGCGGGTACCCGTAGTACGGCGCGTAGCGGTAGCCGTACCCGGCATACCCGTCGTACGGGCGATACGCATACGGGTAGTAACCACCGTATGGGTAGTAGCCGCCGGCATAGGGCGCGTAGCCCGAGCCATACGGGTGGCCGCCCACGCTGAATCCGATCGAGACACCGCCGCCGTTGAATCCGATGTGGCCGTAGGAATGCGGATTTGCCGCGGCGACGCCACCCGATGCGATCAGCGCGAACACTGACGTGATGATGATGCGACGCATGACGATTGCTCCTCGCTCGAGGTCTACCGCCGCGTGCCAGCTGCCGGAACATTACGTTCTGTGAACGGAGTCGGTGACCGGCGCGCTCGGGGAGAATCTCTTCGGCTTTCTGCACGAACGCCCGGTCGACGCCGGCCGCTCGGGCAGTAGATGACGGCCGGCCTCTGAACAGGACTGCGTTTCAACGGCCACGGGTCACCTCGGGTCGGGTGCTGCAGCGCTGGGGGACCTGGCTTCGCCTTCACCCGGCCATCTTTCGGTGCAGCCTGATACCGTGATCGCGTGGCCGACGAGGTGACCGCACTTGCGAAACCGGTCGTGTTGCGACCGACGCTGGTCTCGAGGCTCGGCCTCGGCTTGCTGCTCGCTCCGATCGTCGCGGTCGCCGCCGCGTCCAGCGCGTGGCTGGTCCTCGGAGCGGTCGGCCTCGGGTTCGCCAGTACGTCGTTCGGGATCTCACGGCGGCGAATCGTCGTCGATGAGAAAGGCATTCGCGTCCGCACCCTGTTCGGGGAGCGAGCCATGCCGTGGTCCGACGTCACCCATTACACGTACTGGTCGGGACCGGTGCGCGCCACGATCCGCGGCGTCGGGATCGAGCGTCAGATCGACGGCCCGCACGGCGGCGTCAGCCAGTGCCATCACACGATCGCGATTCATGGTCACAACGGCCGGGTCAAGATCTCCTCTGCCTTTCGCGGCGCGGATCGCGGCGTCGCCAGGATCCTCGCCGTGCTCCACGCGCGGTTCTCCGGCATGACGAGCTTTCCGCCGTTCACGATCGAAGACGACGGTCTCCGGCATGCACGCGTGGGACTCTTGCCATGGTCGCAGATCGAAGTGGTGCGCCTCCGCGAGTACCCCCCGCGACTCCAGGTCATGAAGCACGACAAGGCGTTCCCCTGGCAGACGGCCAGCCTCAAGCACCTGCCGAACGGCATCCTGTTGCTCGAGCGGCTCAGCGAGCGTGGTGTTCCCGTCGACCTCGGCACGAAGCAGCTCGTGACCCCCACGTTGATCGAGACCAGCACGCGGCACGCGGGATTGCCACGCGCCGAGATCCATCGCCGGCGTTAGGGCCGTTCGCGACCATCGGTCTCGGCGATGGTGAACGTCGCGTTACAAAAGCGTCACGATGGAACCGTGACGCTCCGCGGATCTGGCGTACGTTCACCCTGGGTGGGCTGCTCCCGAGATCGGGACCGGCTCGACGTCGTCACCAGGGGGAGCGAACATGAAGACGTTGATTGCAGCGAGTACCGCGCTCGTGGTCGTGGCCGGGAGCCTCGTCGGAGGCATGCAGGCCGATGCGTTCTGCGGATTTTACGTCAGCGGCTCGAACAAGAAGATGTTCGCGGACGCGTCCAACGTCGTGCTGATGCGGCACGGCACGAAGACGGTGCTGTCGATGCAGAACGACTATCGCGGTCCCCTCGAGGACTTCGCGATGGTGGTTCCGGTGCCGGTCGTGCTCAAGGAGGGCGACGTCAAGGTCGTGCCCAAGGTCGTGCTCGACCGCGTCGACTCGCTCGGCTCGCCGCGGCTCGTCGAGTACTGGGAGCAGGACCCGTGCCCGGCGCCCGAGCCGATGCGGCGACCCAAGCCTGCGATGGCGAAGAAGGCGCAGATGGAGCCGATGGAGAGCGCACCGAGTGCGCCGTCGGCGGGGCGCGCCAGCGTTGCATTCGACGAGGAGGAGGGGGCGCAGCGGATGGCGGTGCCACCGATCCTCGCCTCGTTCTCCGCGTCACCGTCGGTGGTCACCTCGGCCGTCGCGACCGATGTGATGTGGTCGTTCCAGTACTCGAACGAACCGTGGCCGACGCCGTCGTGCACGGTCGATCACGGCGTGGGTCGGGTCAGCGACGGCGGGGCGAGCAAGGTCACGATCAGCAAGACGACCGAGTTCACGCTGACGTGCGCGAACTCGGCAGGAAAGGCGTCGCGCAAGATCACGATCAACGCGGTCACGGTCGAAGCCAAGTACGACGTCGCCGAGTATCAGATCGTGATCCTGTCGGCGACCGAAGCGACAGGGCTCGAGAAGTGGTTGACGCTCAACAACTACAAGATCCCGGCGGATGCCGAGCCGCTGCTCAGGCCGTACGTCGAGACCGGCTCGAAGTTCTTCGTCGCGAAGGTCGATCCGACCAAGGTGCAGATGGTCGACGGTCACGCGAGCCTGTCGCCGCTGCGCTTCCACTACGACAGCGAGGAGTTCTCGCTGCCGATCCGGCTCGGGATGGCGAACTCGCCAGGCACGCAGGACCTGATCGTCAACATCCTGTCGCCCGACAAGCGCTACGAGGTCACGAACTACAAGAACGTCACCATCCCGACGAACTTCGACGTCAAGCCCACCGTCAAGACCCGGTTCGCCGAGTTCTACGCGGCGCTGTTCGACAAGACGATCGCGCGCAATCCCGGCGCCGTGGTCACCGAGTACGCATGGACGGCGACCGGCGGTCGACAGCAGGTGATGCAGCCCGGTCGCCCCGGTCGCCCCGGCCGACCGATGATGATTGCCGGTGGTGGCATGAAGTGCGATCCGTGCCCCGAGGTGATTCCCGACGACGCGGACATGATCACCCTCGGCGGCGACATCATCGGCGGCCCGATCAACCGCGGCAACTACGTGCTGACGCGGCTGCACGCGCGCTACCGCAAGAAGGACATGAAGGACGACCTGCGGTTCAAGGAGGCGACTCCGATCACCGGCGGTCGCGAGGTGTGGAATGCGCAGGGACTCGAGTACGGCGCGTCGCCGTCGTCGGCGAACTTCTTCCAGGCGCGCTACGCGCTGCGCCACTGGTGGACCGGCAAGATCAGCTGCAAGAATCCGAAGCGCGGCGTGTGGGGCGGTCCGCCCGATGGGCGCGTCAACAACGTGATCGCCGCCAGCAAGGCGCAGTACGCACCGCGCGGCAAGCTCCAGCTCGCGTCGGTGATCGGGCGCGATCTGTGGGAGATCGGGTTCAAGAAGGCGCGGCCCGCACCCAAGATCGCACCACCGACGACGCCGACCACGCCGAAGGTCCAGGCCTTCGGGGTCGGTGCACTCGGCGCGCTGGTGGTGCTCGGTCTGCTACGTCGGCGGCGCCGGGCGTGATGCCCCGGTCTGGAGCGCTACCACCGTAGGGTTCAATCGGGATCGAAGCGCAGGAGATCGCCCGGCTGGCAGCCGAGCACCTTGCAGATGGCCTCGAGCGTCGAGAAGCGAATCGCCTTCGCATGCCCGGCCTTCAGGACCGACAGGTTCTGCGGCGTGATGCCGATGGCCTCGGCGAGATCGCCCGCGCGCATCTTCCGCTTCGCGAGCTCGACGTCGAGGGTCACGATGATGGGCATCGGTTGCTCAGACCGTGAGGCGCTGCTCGTCGGCGGCCTTCGCCGCCTCGAACATCACCCATGAGAGGATGAGCATGAAGAGACCGACCACGATCGCGTTGAAGTCGACCTGAAACGTCACCTCGAGGGACCCTGCCGGTCCGCGCACTCGCGGAAGAACCGCCGCGGCGACGACGAGGAGCGCGATGGTCCGGAATCGACGGGCGTTCGCTGACTCGAAGAGGACCCCCCGCTGGTAGAGCGCGAGGAGGCGCTCCCCCTGGAAGAGGAGTGCGCCCTGGAGGATGACCTCGGCGGCGACGCTCACCGCGGCCCAGCGCCCGGCTTCCTGATACGTGATCGCGATGACGAAGCTTGATAGGACGATCAGCGTCGCGAGGGCGATCGCGAAGCAGAGGCGGAGGACGCGGCTAAGACGAGCAATTCGATCCATGGGGGGCTCCTTGTGAAGACGGATTGTAAGTACCCGCACCGGTGTCTGTTCGTCAAGAACTAGTTATCGAAAAACGATAAGTGATGCACGTGAAACAGGATGTCGTGCATCGGTCGCGCTTGCGCAGAATCGTCGAGAAACTGCTCGCGCATTCGTCGACGAACGCAGCCATCGTCATGAGTTCCGCGGCTCGTTCATGACGTCTCGCATGAACCGGTGACCCGCTCGTCGGTCACACACGAATCGTGAGGTTGTCGTCGGGAGCAGGAGTGCTTTTCGCAGGAGCTTCGTTCGTGACCGCGCTGGCGCATGCGTTGCAACTCGTTTCCGGTGAGCAGCCGGGAGAGCTCGATGACCACATTGCACAAGGAAGTCGTGATCGCGGCGCCCTGCGAGCTCGTGTGGGACGCGATCCGCGACATCGGCGCACTCCATACCAGGCTGGTTCCCGGGTTCGTGGTCGACACGAAGCTCGACGGCGACGCTCGGATCGTGACGTTCGGTAACGGCATGGTCCTTCGCGAGCCGATCCTGTCCCTCGAGGCCGCCGCGCGACATTGACGTCCGGATGTATGAACGCGGAGAGCCGAAGGATCCGGAACCGCTACCTGGTTCTCAGCCAGTTCATCTGGCTGCCGACCTCGCTGATCGTCGGCGTCAACACGCTGTTCCTGCTCGACGGCGGGCTCACCAACGTCGAGGCGTTTGCCGCCAACGCGATCTACACGCTCGGGCTCGTCCTGTTCGAGATCCCGACGGGGATGGTCGCGGACACCTGGGGGCGGCGGACGTCGTACCTGCTCGGCGCCGCGATCCAGCTCGTCGGGAATCTGCTCTATTTCTGGATGTGGTCCACCCATGGACCCTTCTGGGGCTGGGCGGTGGCGTCGCTGCTGCTTGGCTTTGGCTACACGTTCTTCTCGGGCGCGCTCGAGGCGTGGTTGGTCGATGCACTCAAGCACGCGGGCTACGACGGCGATCTCGATCCGATCTTCGCCAGGAATCAGATCGTCACCGGCGTGGCGATGCTGGTGGGAACGATCGCCGGCGGGTTCATCGCGCAGATCGCCGCGCTCGGCGCGCCCTACCTGGTCCGCGCCGGCCTCCAGCTCGTGAGCTTCCTCGTCGCCTTCGTGCTGATGAAGGACCTCGGCTTTCATCCCGAGCGCGCGACGGGGTTCGGCAAGCAGGTCACGACGCTCGTCGCCGCGGGCTGGCGCTACGGCCTGAAGAACCGGCCGGTGCGCTGGGTGATGCTCGCGGCGCCGTTCTACATGGGCACCGGCATCTACGGGTTCTACGCGGCGCAGCCGTACCTGCTCGACCTGTTCGGCGACCAGCAGGCGATCGGTGTCGCGGGCATCGCTGCGGCAGGGATCGCGGGCACGCAGGTGGCGGGTGGCTTCGCCGTGCCCTACCTCCGGCGGCTGTTCCGCCGTCGCACGCACATCCTGATTGCCTGCGCGGCGTTGACGACGGCATCGCTGGTGGTGATGGGCCTCATCCAGAACTTCGCCGTCGTGGTCGCGATGCTGGTGCTGTGGGCCGTGGCGTTTTCGGCGAGCTCGCCGGTCCGGCAGGCCTATATCAACGCGCTCATTCCGTCGCGCGAGCGGGCCACCGTGCTGTCGTTCGATTCGATGGTGAGCTCGACCGGCGGCGTCGTGTTTCAGCCGATCCTCGGGCGCGTCGCCGATACCGCCGGGTATGCGGTCTCGTACGTCGTCTCGGGAGCCATCGCGTTCTTCAGCTTGCCGTTCCTCCTCCTCGCTCGCCGGGAGAATGTGAGCGCCGATCGAAGCGCCAGCGACGATGCGCCGAAGTACGACGAGAGCGTCCGCAGGCCGCACCGGGGTTGATCTGCGAGCGACGAACAGGCTGATCGAGCTGTCCGAGATGTGTCCGAAGCAGCGGCCGATCGTCGGACATGACGGCGTTTGCATGGCCATCGAGCAAGCCCGGTAGGGAACGCCCGGCTACGGTGCAGCCGAAGGGTCGTCGCCATGTCTGATCACACGTCTCTCGCGGCAGAGTTCATGTATCGAACCCACTTCGGGTTCGAGTCCACCCCGCCGAAAACGAACCCGGAGGTCGTCGCCAGCATGGCGAAGGCCGTGTTCAGCATCATCAACGGCGACGGCAAGATCACCGCCCGTGAGCGCGCGTGGGTGAAGGGCTATTTCGCCACGAAGGGATTCGGCGAGGAGGTGGTCGACAGCATCGACAGCATGCAGGCGCTCCCGGTCGAAGAGATCGTCGGGCTCATGTCCGAGTCGATCCTGCGGTTCGCGGCAAACGTCCTGCTCTACGATGCGATCCGGGCAGCCAGTGCCGATCGCACGTACCCGGTCGGTGAGCACACCACGGTCATGGCCGTCGCTGCCGCGCTCGGCGTGTCGACCAAGACCGTCACGATGATCGAGAACCTGGTCCAGGAGGAGCAGGAACTGCTCACGCGGAGAGTCGCCCTGCTGTTTCCAAACGGGCATCCAAACCTCGCGGACCGCTACAGGCGGTAATCGCGGCGGGCTGCAGCCTCGAAGTTACGGGCAAACGCCGTCGTGCAGCACGCCGGTGCCCGCGGCGCTCGCGACACACTCGTTGCTGTACGTCTGGCCATCGCAACCGCAGACCGGCGCGTAGTTCGCGGTGCAACCGTCGGGGCGCGACTCACATACGCCCTGGCCATCCGCGTGGCCGCAGATCGCTCCGCGCTCGAACCGGCAGAACTGATCCGCGCTGCAGGTGTCACCGGCGCGTGCGCCGCATGCAACCTCACACGCACCCTCTGCGCTGACCGCGACGCCCGCCGCAGCGGCCGTGCACGCATTGCCGTACGTCTGACCATCGCAGCCGCAGACCGGATTGTACTGCTGGGTGCAGACCTCGGGCATCCGTGCGCAGGTGCCGAGCTGATCGGCCGCGCCGCAGATCGCGTCGAGCGAGTACGCGCAGTATTCACCGGCGCCGCACTGCAGACCCTGGAGTCCGCCGCAGCCCTGGGACAGACAGCCGCCGTCCTTGCAGCTGATCGCGAACGAGTAGTTGGCGGTGGTCGGCGAGCCGACGAGCGCCTCGTACGTGGTGACCACGAACCGGTACCGGCCCGCCGTCGACGGCAGCGTGATGCACGAGTTCAGGGAGCCGTCACCGCAGTCATCGTTCCAGGCCTTGAGCACCCAGGCGGAGCCGGTCCGGCGATACGCGGCAAGGACGAGATCCCGACCCGCGGTGGACGTTGCGTCGAGGCGGACCTTGCCCGGCTGTCCGTCATAGGTGAAGTCGTACGCGTGATAGGACTTCGCCGGCGTGACCCGGCCGGTCGTCGCCTCGCCCATCCCGAGCGTGGCCTTGAGGGTCGGGAACCGGAGCGAATCCTCCTTGCCCTCGTTGATGTCGATCGCGTCGATCGTGGACGGGTCGAGGTCGGGCTTCTCGGTGGCGCAGGCAGCGAGGGAAGCGAGCAGAACCAAGCTAGTGGAGAACAACTTCATAGGACCTGCGCCCTGAGCAATCGACGTACCGCGTCAACAGGTGGGAATGCGGGGAACAACAGCGTTCTCGGTCGCGGAGAGCGCGACAACTCGGCGCACCAGCCACTCGGGTAGCCAGCGACAGTGCGGCTGTCGCGGTCGGGACCGCCCGTACCGGGACCGCCGGACCGCCCGCACCGGGGTTGATGCGGGCAGGGCGAAAGGGGCAGACCAGGCTGTCCGAGATTTGTCCGAAGCGAGGGCCCGGTGCTCGGACACACGGCGTCAGCGATGGGATCCATCCGTCTGGAGCGTCATCAGCAGTGCGAATCTGCGAGGGGACAGGGGGCTACGTTGCATCTGGGCGCACGGCGCACCTTTGGATCCGAGTGTTCTAAGGTCGCTGCGTGAAGTCCATCATCATCCTGCTGGCCTCGGTAGCCGCCGTCGCGCCGGCGCACGCCGAGATCCAGGCCTGGGACGTCATCACGTTGATGGCCCGGCTCGACGAATCGGGTGGTCCTGCGGGGTGGGTCGACCTCCAGCTACGCCGGCGCGGCGGATCGACGCAGTACCTCGCTCGACCGGCGCTCGGCTGGGCGTTCTCTCCGACGTTGTTCGCCCACGTCGGCTACGCGTGGATCCCCACCGCCCCTGATGATGGGACGTACTCGAGCGAGCACCGGGTCTGGCAGCAGGCGCTGTTCAACGGGACGGCGAGGCCGGACCTGAAGTACCAGGTGCGGGCGCGCGTCGAGCAGCGCTTCGGCCCGGGTTCGGGCGTTGGCCTCCGCCTCCGCGGGCTTGGTCGTGTGCAATGGCAGCCGTCGGACCGCGTTCCGCTGCAGCTGGTGGTGTGGGACGAGCTGTTCGTCGGTCTCAACGAGACCACCGACTTCGCGCTCCAGGGCTTCGATCAGAACCGCGCGTTCGCCGGCGTCGGCGTCGACACCGCCATCAAGGGGCTGCGCGTCGAGGCGGGCTACCTCCACCTGCTCACGCAAGCGGGCGACCGGACCGATCACGTGCTTGGCTTCTTCGTCACCGCGAACACCTGGTTGCGGGCAGCACCCGGGCTTTAGGTCCAGGGTCTCGGGTGCGCGTGGCGACCACGTCGTCGTGGACCGCTAACACCGATGAAGGCAGCGTCAGGGTTGATCCACCGGCGACCGCTGGGCTCGGCGCTACTCGTCGCGCGTCTCGAGCGCCCACAGGCTCCCGTGCTGCGCGGTGATGTAGATGCGATCCTTGACCAGGGCCGGCGATCCGGTGACGAGACCTCCCACCCAGGTCGACCAGATCTCGCGGCCATCGGAGGTGGCGAGGGCGTACACGCGACCGTCGCTCGCGCCGAACACGACCGTGCGACCATCGCCCGAGAGTGCCGGCGAGCTGTGGATCGCGGCGCCCACGGCGTGGTCCCACCGGAGCTCACCGGTCGACCCGTCGAGTGCGATCAGTCGGCCGCTCGGTAGGCCAGCGAACACCGTGCGCGTCGACGGCAGATAGGCGGTCGAGCCCATGAGCCTGCCGCCGGTCGTGTGCTCCCACACGACGGCACCCGATTCCTCGTCGAGGGCGACCAGCTTGCCGGACCAGGCGCCGACAACGACTAGCCCCAGCTCGGGGATCACGGTAGGCGTCCCCTTGATCTCTGCCTTGCCTTCGACACGATCCAGCGCGCGCCGCCAGTGCGTGGCGCCGGTGCGAGCATCGAACGCGTAGACGTTACCGAGGTTATCGCCGACGAACACGAGCGCGCGGGCAACGTCGATCGCAACGCTCGAGTGAGGATGCGCAGCGGTCGGCTGCTGCCATCGCACGTCGCCGGTGCGTACGTCGAACGCCACCACGTAGCCCGAGCCGTCGGGGAGCTCGTGCGAGCTGAACACCGTCGCCCACGCGGGTACGACCGCCGGTGACGAGCCAACCGCAAAGCCGATCGTCCGCCGCCATCGCTGATGTCCCGTGGTGCGCTCGAGCGCATACAGCGTTCCGTCGTAGGCGCCGATGTACACGGTGTCGTCGACCACTGCGGGGGAGCCGTGGATGCCTTTTGCGGCGTGGTCGATCTGGATGTGCCACACGATGCTGCCGTCGCTGGCGCGGGCGGCCACGACCCGGCCCGTGTCGGTGCCGCAGAACACGACGTCGCCGGCGACCACGGGCGAGCCCTTGACGGCGTCATACGGGGTGACGTTGAACGACGGGATCTCCCACACGTGATCGACATGAGCTCCCACCACGGAGCCGGCGGCGAACCCCGATCGCTCGACGTCGGCGCGGAACATCGGCCAGTCCTCGGCATCCGGAGCGGTCAGTGATCGCACCACCGTTGCGGTCTGCGCACGAGCCACCGTCGTGGTCGGAGCCGGTGCAGGTGAGCATGCGGTGGCGAGCACGGCGACAACCACGAGACGGCGCTCCATACGCATAGCGTGGTCACGCGAGCGCTCGCACGCAGCCTGATTTACACGGGTGGCAGCGTGCGCCTGCGGGATGCGTGGTCATCAGCGCGCGCCGGCGCTCGCCCACCACGTACAATGGCGGCCATGCACTATCTGTATCTTACGGTGCTCGTCGGGGCGCTTGCCGCCTGCGAGGGGGGCACGCCGGCGACCGACGGCGGCACTGGCTCTGATGGCACGGCGACGCCCTCAGCGATCGATCCGGTGATCGCCGCGATGCCGCCGAATTCGTGGAAGGCGCTGCCGGGAACGCACATGGCCGATGTGTGTCCGACGTCGCAGAACCATTACGCGTGCAAGTTCGTGATCGATGCCTGGGGCGGCGGTGCCTACGACACGCTCCGCGAGCGGATGATCGTGTTCGGCGGCGGCCATGCCGACTCGTTCTACAACAACGTGTTCACGTTCGATCTCGGCGAGTCCACCTGGCACCGGGATTCCGAGCTCCCAGCCGCCGTCGCCAACCTCTCCGATGGAGAAGGCGTCCCCGAGGCATTCCGCGACATCCGCATCGAGAATTGCGGGCTCTATCCGAGCGTGGCGACGCTCTCCATCCCGCCCAGCTTCCTGACGGGCTCGGGCTACATGTTGCCGGGCAAGTGCGACGATCCCAGCATCATCGCGCAGCTCGATCCGCAGCAGCCGCGCAGCACGCATACCTACGGCAACATCGCCTTCAGCCCGATGAGCGGCCTGTTCTACAACCTGGGATCGTCGGCCCTGTACGTCTCGGGTCAGAGCACGTCGCCGCGCACGATGGCCTTCGACGTCAGCACCGGCCAATGGGCTCGTAAGGCCGACAACCTGCACATCCAGATCGGCGGGTCCAGTGCGGCCGACGCCGCCGGACGGATCTATTACACGTACAACAACGGCGTCTCACGCTACGACCCTGCCACCGACGAGTGGACCGATTTGCCCGGCGGGTCTGGGACCGCGTCGTATCAGGCCGGGGCGGCCGTCGACATGAAGCGCAACAAGCTCGTGGTCACCGAGACCGGCGCAACGATCCAGACCTGGGACCTCACGCAAGCGAGTGCGCCTCGCACCGCCGTGGCGTCGATGGGTCTCGCCGCCCCGCTACCGAGTCAGCTCGGCTTCGAGTATGTGAAGAGTCTCGATCGGTTCGTGGCGTATGGCGGTGGCGACACGATGTACTGGCTGTCGCCCGAAACCAACACGTGGACGGCGCTGAAGCCCACCGGCGATCAGCCGGGCATGCTGACGAACGGCCTGTTCGGTCGCCTGCGTTACAGCCCGCGGCACAACGTCCTGGTTCTGGTGACGAGCGTCGACGCCGACGTGTTCATCTACAAGCCGCCGGCGACCGCGCCGTAGGGGGGCGACCGCACCCGGAGACCGCACCGGAGTTGATTTGCCACTGCGGAACCGGTCTCGCGATGTGTCCGATGCGTGTCCGGTGATCGGCCGGACGATGTCCAACGGGCGGACGAATCCGTGGTCGGCGCGAGTCAAGTTGGGGATCTACGCGTTGGCAGAGAACGTGCTCGTCGTGTGCGCGATGACCAGGCCTCGTCCGGTGTTTCCCGGTCACATCATCGTCGCGACCCGTCGGTGCACGCAGCGAGGGTTCCTGCTGCGCCCCGACGAGGAGACTAACAACGCCTTTGTCTACTGCCTGGGAGAAGCGGCGCAGCGCTTCGACGTGAAGATCGTGCTGTCGCAGATGGAACGGAACCATCACCACACGATGTTGGTCGACCCTCAGGGTCGGCACGTGGAGTTCCGCGAGCACTTCCACAAGATGATGGCCAAGTCGCAGAACGCCCTGCGCGGGCGGTGGGAAAACATGTGGGCATCGGTCGAGCCCTGCAATGTCGAGGTCATCAGCCTCGCGGATGTGCTCGAGCAGCTGGTCTACATCGCGACCAATCCGGTGAAGGATGGACTCGTCGAGAACGTCCACCACTGGCCCGGACCCAACTTCCTCAAGGCGCTGATGACCGGGACGCCGATGAAGGCCACCCGACCCAAGCACTTCTTCCGTGAAGACGGGCCGATGCCAGCTGAAATCGAGCTCGTGCTGGGGCTGCCCGACGAGGTCGAATGCAAGCAGGACTTCCTCGCCGAGCTGCGGCGGCGGATCACCGAGGTGGAGGAAGCGCACGCCCTCGAGCGACAGCGGACCGGCCGCCGCGTGATCGGGCGGCGCCGGATCTTGCGGCAGTCGTGGCGCGATAGCCCGACGAGCCGCGAACCGAGGCGTGGCCTCCGACCACGAGTTGCTGCGCGCGACAAGGAGCAGCGAATCGCGGCGCTTCAGCGCAACAAGGAGTGGGAGGTCGCGTACCGCGAGGCGTACCAAAACTTGCGCGCTGGGACACCGGCCGAATTTCCGTACGGCACCTACTGGCTCAGGCGGTTCGCCAACGTCCGCGTGAAGCCACCACCGACAGCCAGCTGACACCGTCTGCATGCCGCGGCCTTCGCGCCGCGGTGAACGTGTGCGCGCAACGCACGCGTCGTCGCGGCGTGGATCGGCGCCTGCGCGGGCCTGACCGCATCGAGCGTCGAGGCGCGGCAAGTGGCTTGATCACGTGTCAGCGCGTAGCGAATTATGGAACTAACCCCGGTGCGGGAGGAGGGATCCGGAAACAAGCGGGAACGCGCGGCAGCTACGTGTCCGAGATTTGTCCGAAGCAGCGGTCGCAGTCCCGCGCCGACGTTCGGACAGCGCGCGATGCGTCCTCCGTTGCTTCGGAGCTCCGGTTCGGATACGACCTCGCGATGAGCGAGAAGACGATCGCCTGGTTGCGCGGAAAGATCACGGAGTCATCAGCACCAGCGGTCCTCGAGGCCGGCGAGATCGGAGCCAACGTGGCAGCGCTCGCGGAGAC